>CAZCBH010000001.1:0-11670 GCA_964496875.1 uncultured Candidatus Obscuribacterales bacterium
CGGAAGGGAAACTGGAGTTGAGCCCCCGCACAAAGCTCGCCCTGGTGCGTTTCCTGAGACAGGTCCAGGGGCTCGGCAACAGCAGTGTGCGAGGCTCCGAGTTGTTGGATTTTCATATCGCTGATAACAGGCTCTATCTGGTCAATGTGGTGCCGACCTATATAAAATGTCTCAGCCTGGAGCCTCTTCCTGGCTTATCCAGGCTTGCCATGGATACTACCGAGCCGTATTCCATAAGGCATGTGCTCTTCAAATTATGCGGTGCCATCGCTTACCTTAAATCCCTGGTTCCTCCCATCACTCTGGACCGATTCTCCAATTTAATCTTACTGGTGGCAGAGCCCACCGAGCCCGAGGGCGTCTATCTCCTCAACCACGAACTCTGTCCCCTGGTGGAGATCATTCGAGAGGGCGACCGTCTCTACAAAGCCGGCGACAGTGGGGATAGAATTCATCCAGCTACGGTTGTCGATTTCCTCAACTATGTAAAAAGGTTGAGTTCTGCCTGTAATCTTCAAAATTGCGATGAAGCCAGAGAACTCGCTTGCGAAGTGGAGGCGATTCTCGAACAGGTGAGCGAACCCCCTTCGCCCGCTTTGCACAAGGACGGCTTGCACGGCTATAATACTTTCTCAAAGCTGAAAGACCTCTTCAAAGACCGAGTCAAGGTCGACGCCCAGGGTTAAATGCTCGATTTCTCAAAATTGCTGACCCAGATAGTGGAGGTCGGAGTCGATTCTCTTAAGGAAGAGAACGATAGACCGGTTTTGGAGAATGCTCTCAGCTCTCTAGATGAAGCGGCCATCAATCAGGATGCTTTCGTGGATGCCATGGTCAGGAACGCTGCTCAGGTGCTATGGCCAGTGGCGGATTGCCTCAGTGCTTTCGCCGAGATCAGAGATATCGATAAAGACCTCGGCAAATACACCGTGGTTGCGGTGGATGGCTCCCAGATTATGCCGAGTCATCATGAGGTCCATAGCTGCTACCTTCTCAATGCCGGTTCAGCGCTTATTTCCTATGGCGAGAAACATCGACCGCTTCTCGAGAGCAGTCCCCGGCTCTATCATCGTCCGGAGGATCTCTACCCCCTGGTAGATCGTCGCAGGATTCATATCGATGAACTCTATGTCTCACTGGAGCGCACGGTTTTCGAACTGGAGATCCTGGCAAGTAAATCTACCGAAGCCGCTGAGCGAGGGCTGCCTGTGCTTGCCTTATTCGATGGTTCAATCATTCCCTGGTCCCTGGACAAGATGACCGAAGGGTATCAGGAGAGCTTCATTGAGCGAATCGAAGCGCTTTTGAAGGGATTGAAGCAGAGAAGAATTCCTCTGGTGGGCTACATCTCGCACAGTAGAAGCTCTGATGTGGTCAATATGCTGAGGACTTACATATGTCCCTATGATCTCAGTGATTGCAGAAACCATTGCGGTCATCTCAATGAAGAAGACTTTCCCTGTTCGCGAATCTGGCCCCTCACCGACCGTGCCCTTTATGGAGGACGCCTGGCCCTCAATCAGATCTCTCCGCTATTTCTCTCCGGTACCAAAACTGCCAGGCTGGTGGATAGCGACTGTCAGGCATGTTTTCTCTATGCTCGCTTCCAGAGCGAGGTGGCTCGGCTGGAGATGCCTAAGTATCTGAGCGAAGACGAGGAACTTTTCCGTTTCGCCTTGGCGGCTGTTCGCTCCCAGGTCGAGAAAGGCATGGGCTATCCAGTTGCCCTGGCCGAAGCCCATCACCTGGCTGTTATTAAAGGCGGTGATCGGGACCGATTTTTCGAGCTGATAACCCGCCATCTTGTCGGACTGGGCGGCCGACCGGTGCAATTGAGCCCCAAAGAGCGCAACAAGCGCAGGGGTTTTGTCTGAAGTATCAAAAGAATTTGCTTCGTATTTTCCCCATTTATTTCCAGGGTGGTTGAAGTAAAGTCTTGTCAATAGAGACCGTCGACACCTTGAGAGGACGGTTTCCTGGCAGAAGCGAAGGACCGGGCTATATCTGAGGGACGAATATAGTGTTTGACAAGTTTAAGTATGTTTGGAAGAGATTTACCGCCAAAGTTGACGGCAATCTGGCCAAGGACGAATCCACCGACTGGAATGACATCGATCGTGCCCGGGAGCGCCTGGCTCGTCTCAAGAGTCGCAACGGTTCCTCGACAACCACCGGCAGCTATGACCTCGCCAGCGTGCGCAAGCGCATCACCCAGGAAGTGGAAACCGGGAATTGCGACACGATTCGCAAGCGTGACAGCCAGGCTATCAATAAATGGTTCCGCAACGACGACATAACCGATTCCGGTTCATTCGATACAGCGGCGCTGAACCGTCGGATCGTCGAGATGAGAAGAGTCGAGCAGGACGCCGACCCGGTCGTACTTGATAGCTTCCCCGAGATGGAGGACACTTTTTTAGCCTTCAGCAAGCCGGAAGTAGATCTTTTCGATGATGATGAGCGTATAACTTTGAGCGGCGTCAACTATCAGGTAGACCCGATGGAAGAGCTCGAAGATGAGTACACTCTGCCTGGCATTCCGATGTTTCATGATGAAGCGGCCGATGCGGTCAATGAACTCGACCTGGATATAGCCGCCAACCGCACTATTGACTTCAGACCGGACGCGGTCGACAAAAAATCGAAAAGTGATGCGGTCGAACAGAATGCAAAAGGCTCCCACGAGACCGTCAAGCCTACCAGGGAGATTCTCGCCAGTCTTGAAGCCAGATTGGCCCAGGGTAGAGGCAAGAACAATTTCTGGGTTGATTCAGGCTATTAAAATGATTTGTCAATAGAAATAGTAGTTTGTGTTCGGAGGCGGTATTGTATTCAATATCGCCTCTTTCGTTCTGGTATTAATATTGGAATAGCCCTTTGAAACTACCGCTCAAAATTGAAGCTTCTGACCTGTGGCGATGGGATGGCACCATCGGCAGGGCTAAATATGTAACCCTCGGTTCTATTCTAGTGGTGCTAAAGTTCTGTCTGGATTACTTTGTCAGCGGCGCTTTCTTCCACAAGAGCTGGACGATTCTGGAGTATTTCGCGCCCGGCTATGCCACCGCCTCCCGTGCTTCCGGTAATGATATCCAGTTTTACCTGACCATGTTGGCTCTTTCTCTGCCTTTCGCCTGGACAGGGTCGGTGCTTACGATTAGACGATTGAGAGCGGCTCAGTTGGCGCCATGGCTCTTGATATTTTTCTATGTTCCTCTTTTGAATCTGGTTTTCTTCAAGATCCTCTCCTGGGCTCCTTCGATAGAACATGAAGGAGAGAGCGGTGAACTGAAGCGCATCGACGAGGTTGATCAACTTGACGACATCGATAGCGCAATCGTTCGCAGAGCAGATTCCTCTGCCTCTACCGAAGTCGTGAAGGAGAGAGTCTCGGCAGAAGGCGACTATTCTCGGGTGGTCGATTTTCTGGTGGCTGCCTCCGCACCGATAGTACCGACACTGGTGCTGGTCTATCTCTCTGTTCTTGTTTTTGGCTCTTACGGATACGGACTATTCGTCGCCCTTCCCTTTGTCATTTCAATCGCGGCACCGCTTATTTTTGCCGCCAGAGAAAGACGATCTATGATCGCTTGCCTGGCAGTCTCTCTTACAAGCATGGCTATAGTCTATGCCGCTCTTCTTATCTTCGCCTTCGAAGGGATTGTCTGTCTTCTGATGGCGGCTCCGATAGCCGCTGTAATCGCCACCGGAGGAGGCTTGCTTGCTTATTATATTCAGAAGCGCCACCATGGCAACCGCGAGTTGCCCAGGCTACTGGGGGGATTCTTGCTGCTGGTGCCATTGGTAATGTTTATTGAGGTTCACGCAGAGCCGCTCTCGCCTCTTTATGAAGTCACCACATCTATGCGGGTAGACGCACCACCCGAAGTGGTATGGAAGCATGTGGTAGCTTTTTCCAGACTGCCTGAACCGGCGGATTCCGAGCTGATTTTCAAGGCCGGGGTGGCTTATCCGATAGAGGCTAAGATATATGGTCGGGGGCCGGGCGCGGTCCGGCATTGCATATTTTCGACCGGGACTTTTGTCGAGCCGATAACCGTATGGAGAGAACCTGAATTGCTCCGTTTTTCGGTTCGCGAGCAGGCTCTGCCAATGAGAGAATTCTCTCCTTACAAGGACATTCATCCACCGCATATGGAGGGCTATCTGGTATCTAAAAAGGGTCAGTTCCAGCTAGAGCGCACTGATAATGGTGGCACGCTTCTTACGGGCACGACCTGGTATCAGAACCACATGGGACCACCACTTTACTGGAGGCTATGGTCGGATCAGATTATTCATGCAATTCACAGGCGGGTCCTGGAACATGTCAGTCACCTGGCCATGCAAGAACCCGTTCGAATCGGGAGCATAAAGGAGGAGGTCGAAAAATGCAGCTCGAATTGCCGGTGATTGACACGGAGCGTCTTCTAGTGCGGATGTGTTACCCGGAGGAAGCGATTAAATCGGCTCGCTATCATCTCAAGAACAGAGATTATCTTCAGCCTTTTTACGCCACCTTCACCAAGGAATCCTTCAGCGAGATCTACTGGGCGGAGGAGCTGGAGAGGAATATCGTCGAATACTACAACGACCAGTCCATGAGGTTATTCATCTTCGAGAAGGATAACGAGGAGATTGTGGTGGGCACAGTCAGTTTCAGCGGTATCGTTCGCAGAGCGGCCTATTACTGTGTGCTTGGCTATGGACTGGACCAGGATTTTCAAGGCAGGGGCTATATGACCGAGGCTCTTGATGCCGCCATAGACTATATGTTCACCGAGAAAAATATGCATCGGGTGATGGCCAACTACATTCCCACAAACGAAAAGTCAGGTAAAGTATTGAGGAGGCTGGGCTTTACTGTAGAGGGATACGCCCGGGATTACCTGTATCTGGATGGTCAGTGGAAAGATCACATCCTTACATCCCTGACCAACGAATGTTGGGATTGGGAGCTTGATAGATATCTGCACGAAGACCTTGAATGAAAATGAAAAGAACCGCGATTGCTAAATTGTTCTCGCCTTTAAAGGGTGTTTATCTCTCCTGGTTTTCCAAGGACTTTTACAATGAAGTAGCCCAGAGTTGGCAGGGGGTGGGCTTCAGATTTCTAATGGTGGTTCTCGGTCTATATTCCTTGATCATTGCAGCAGTCTTTCAGTTTCATCTATCCGCGTATCTGGACGATTTCATCGTGCCCGTATTCCGTCAGGCGCCGCAGTTGAACCTTGACCAAGGAAAGCTTTCTATGGACAGGCGTTCTCCCTATGTTGTCGAAGACCCTCGATATAAAGGCAAGGGTAAGCCTTTTATGATTTTCGATCTGCGGGAAGATGCCCCCTTGCCCGATCCGGATTTGAACGGCATGTTTTTCATCCGCGATAAAGAGCTGCTTCAATTCGGTGGCAGAAGAGAGACAATCGACCTTTCTGGAAATTGGAAGACTCCTCTATTTCCCCAGGACTCCTTGAAAAGTCTCGGACAAATTAAAGTCTGGTCAGGATCTGCTGTGTTTCTGGTGCTTTTTTCGACCAGTTTTTTCTTTATTGCCATTCAAGTGTTTCTCTATGGATTGCTCGCCTTCGTGCTCTCGGGATTGTTGCGGCGTCCTTTGCAGTTCGTCCAGGCGGCCCGACTGTCCACAGTCGCCCTCCTGCCGGTGATAACCCTCGATTTCCTCCAACGCCTTACCGGATTGTTCTTGCCCCTGTGGACTCTGGTCTCGGTCCTCCTGACAATCGGGTACCTTGCCTTTGCAATCCGCTCGATTTCCGTCACCCTGAACCGTCCCGGTTTCGAGACCTAGCCGTTTAAGGCGGCTCTTAACACTCTATCTATTTACCGGTCAAAGCAGGCTGTGCGTGCTAGGATCTAGCTCATCCTTAGATAATTTGAGGTCCGCAAATGATTCAGGTCATCGAACAGATCGTTAACGAGAACAAGGGAATCGCAGACATTGCCGAGAAAGTCTCGAAGGGGGAGCGCATCACGAAGGATGATGCGATTCGGCTGTATAACGAACCTGATCTTCTTGCGGTGGGCGCGCTGGCAGAATTCGCCCGTCGGCGCAAAGCCGGAGAAGGTAGGGAAAAGTATGTTTATTACATCCATAACATGCACCTCAATCCGACCAATTTCTGTGTTGAAACCTGTCGCTTCTGTTCCTATGCGAATCCGGGAAATGACAGCTATACCTGGACAATGGAAGAGGTGCTGGAGCAGGCCGAGAATGGCATCTCCCTTGGTATCAACGAAATTCATATGGTGGGTGGATTGAATCCGATAACCAACCTGAGCTATTACGAAGATATCATCCGGACTATTAAAGCGAAGCATCCTCATATCCATTTGAAGGCTATGACTGCGGTGGAGATTGAGTATCTATCCAATCTCGAAGGAATCAGCTATGAAGAGACCCTCAAGCGTTTAATTGATGCCGGTCTCGGTTCTATGCCCGGTGGTGGCGCCGAAATCTTCGATGAGGCAGTGCGGGAGAGAATGGCGGTCAAGAAGACACCGGCTTCGACCTGGCTCGAGATTCATGGAATCGCCCACGGACTTGGACTGAAGACCACCGCCACCATGCTCACCGGCATCGGAGAGAATGTTGAGAACAAGGTCGATCATATGCTTCTCATGCGGGAACAGCAGGATAAGTCGGGTGGATTCATGTGTTTCATCCCGCTCAAGTGTTATTACGAAGGTACCAATATAGCCGATGAAGTAAAGGAGCCTTCCAACGAAGATCTGCTTCGCGATGTCGCAGTCTCGAGGCTGTTGCTCGATAACTTCCCGCATATCAAAGCTTACTGGATACAACTCGGTCAGGAACTTGCCCAGGCCGCGCTCTCTTTTGGTGCCGATGATCTGGACGGGACCATTTTGGAAGAGAAAATTACCCATGCTGCCGGTGCCAAGACGCCACTGCAACTCGCCAAAGAGAAGATGGAGGAGCTCATCGCCGGAGCCGGCTATACCCCTGTAGAAAGAGATACCGTGTATAACATCAAGCGCGTGGTCGAATCGAATGGTGGTGGAGAGGCGCTCGCCGATGAAGACTTTGAAGCTCTCAAGAACAAGAATAGATCCATGATAGAGTCTCTGCTCTCAGTCTAGAACATAATCTGCCCGACCTGTCCCTGTCTTTTGACCAGTAGCTGCCCTTTCTGACCGTTTGGAATCTTGCTGAGCAAGAGGGCGAGCTGGGTAGTGCTTTGCACATTGACGCCGTTGACAGAAAGAATAACATCACCGATTTTGATACCAGATTTGGCTGCTCGGGAACCGATGCCTACGGTATTGATAACGATACCACTGGGGCTGGAATTGACTATCAATCCCATGGAGGAGAGCACCTGTTTGACCAGAGCTGGAGTCTCTGCCGGTGCTTGTTGAGCGATGGGCCGAGGCTGTTGTTGCTGTTGCATTTGTGGTGGCGGCTGTTGTTGCATCGGTGGCTGTTGTTGAAAGCCCGGCATAGTTCCTGCTCTCTGGATCGGCATTTGTGACTGCATCTGAGGGGGTGCCTGGTTACGAGGCATGCTTCCGGTTCCTTTTTTGGACCGGTGTTTCTCTTCTAGCGCCATGCGTTTATCCCAGGCCGCATTTCTTTTGTCCAGTTCTGTCGATTTCGCTTTCAGAGTATCGGCCAGTTTTTTGTAGGCTTCTTTATACTTGGGTTGTTTCGGGTCGGCCTTCTTCGCCTTTTCGTAATAACCGAGAGCCTGCTCCGGACTCTTGATTAGAAGATAGATGGTGCCGATATTGTATTTGTACTTGGCATTTTTAGGATACTTCTCTTCCAGTTGCTTATAGAGGTCGAGAGCCGATAGATACTCTTTTCGCTTGAAAGCCTCTGCTGCTTCGACTGCCATTTGATCTTGATTTCCGCCCTTCTCCAGAGCTTTTTTGACCACGGTGATGGCTTCTTTGAAGTCCAGCCTATCCGGGTTTATGAAATTGGCCTGGTTGTAAGAAGCAAGCGCTTTATCCAGTTGACCGTTGGCTTCAAAGATAACTCCCCGACTGAAGTAGGCTTCCGAGTTTCTAGGGTCGAGGCGAATGACCTGGTCGAAGCGGTCCATGGCATGGCGGGCATCCCGGGCTTTCCAGAAGCTGATACCGTCTTTCATCAAGCTCTCAATCTCTTCTTCGCGGGCTTTCTGCACCGCTGCTTTGCGCGCTTCTCGCTCTTTGTCTTCGGGCGTCTGCTCTTTGACCTCCGGCTCCGGGTCGGAGGTGCTCTCTACCACCGGTGCCGTACTCTTTTCTGCCGCTTCAATCTGTGGGCGAGCCAGGTCATAGATCTTTTCAATTCTCGGATCTAATTCGCCTTCCATAGGCTCTCCGAAGAATCGCTTCTCCAGGCGTTCGACCCGTTTCTCTATCGATTCTGATGAATAGGTCTTGAAGAAAAGTACCTTTTCGATTCGAGTAATCTTGTCTTTGTTGCTCTCGGCCGCCATAGCAGGTCTGACCGGAGCCGACAAGAACAACAGGGTTGTAATAGCGGTCAGTCTGAAGGTGATATTCCAGCGTTTCGAACGGTTCAAGCTGTACATAAATGGGGCTGTATTATTTGGAAATCTGCAAAAATCACAAAAGGCTTTCTCGTTCAATGCTAACATCAACTGACAAATCTTGGATCGTTGCTTAACTGGATGATTTTGTCCATAGTAGAGTTTTCTTCTAGCGACTATACTATTGAACTGGTTGCAGATACAGATCCGGAGTTGGAAAGTGCCGATGGCATCCACGGGCAAGGCGCAAGATTTTGCAGAAGAGCTTCAATTCAGCGAAGAAGAGCTGGCATGCTGGCTTGTCTTTAGCCAGATGCAAGGTCTGAAAATAAATGATGATCAATTCAAAAACATTCTCGACCGTTTCGAGAATCTGATAAATCTATTCGCTCAGAACAGACGAGATCTTATCGATTCCCGTCTTTTCAAATCAGAGGTGGTGGACAGCTTCCTTTCGCAGAAAGAGAAGGCGGATTCCGACAAGCTGATGGCGGTGTTGAAGGATAAAGCGGTAACGGCGCTGCCTTTTACTCATCCCCTCTATCCTGCGAAACTCAGGCATATTCACAATCCACCCAGAGTACTCTACATGAAAGGACGACTGGATCCCCAGGATCTCAGGGCTACCATTGCAGTTGTCGGCACTCGCAAACCGACTTCTTACGGACGAAAGTTGGCCAAGGATTTTTCCAGGGAGCTGGCTGCTTCCGGAGCCACCATAGTTAGTGGTATGGCAGTTGGCATAGATTCTCTCGCTCACTGGGGTGCGCTTGAGGCGGGGGGCAAGACCGTGGCGGTACTTGCCTCCGGAGTAGACTATTGTTATCCGTCTGCTAACCGACCGCTTTACGAGAAGCTCATAGAACAGGAAGCCGGAGCGGTGCTGTCGGAATTTTTTCCCGGAACACCGCCGGAGAAATGGAGATTTCCTGCTAGAAACCGAATTGTAAGCGGTATGTCCGATGCTCTTCTTGTGGTGGAGGCCGGTGAATCTTCCGGGGCATTGATAACCGCAAACCTCGCCTTCGGTCAGAGTCGATGTGTCTTTGCCATACCTGGAAGAGTGGATGGTGCTATGTCGGCGGGTACCAATCAGTTGATTGCAAAAACCGTCGCCCAGTTGGTCGTCAAGCCCGAAGACATTCTGGACCATCTCGGTTGGGTGCCGGGCAAAAGAGAACGAAATGTACCTACTGTGTTAGAGCTTTTCGGTAGAGAAAAGGAGGTTTTTGATTTCCTCAGCTCCGAGCCGGTTCACTTCGACCAGATCTGTCACGAGTTCGGCATGGCCGCTGGCGAACTATCTGCAACTCTTACGATACTGGAGCTTGCCGGGGTTGTTGAGAGACATCCGGGCGAATGGTTCTCTCGTCCCGACAGCTAGCACTTATAAGACATAGCCTGATAGGCTGATTTACAGGTGAAACGGTCGGTAAGACGGTGGAACGACGTGGATTATTTGTGTGCATTAGCTCCATCGCTTTTCGTAGAAAGATAAAGCGTATATTTCAATTTATGTGTTTTAAATAGGAAATAGGGGAATACAATTAAGGACCGTGAACCTGTTGTTCTATCCAGTCAGATTTGCCGCTTCATCAAGATAGCGATCTCGGACAACTAAGAAAGATTAGAAGGGCTAGAGTGAATGGGGTGATTGCGTCCGATAAAGAATCTTTCTGCCGGTTGAAACCGGAGCGGGTAATTAATTCTAGGAGTTCCGGATATTCCGGTCTGGAAATTTGGCAGAGACGTTAAGGTTAGAAGGCAAAAGGGAGTTGAGCGCTGGGACATATGGAATCATCCATTAATCCGTCGATTAGACCTGTCACGGCAGCGCAGGAGGACCAGTCTTGATTGGTGACATGATCAATGACCGCTATGTTGTCGATTCCGTCATCGGCAAAGGTTCTTCCGGAACGGTTTACAAAGCCACTCGTTTGATGATGGGCGGTGTGGTGGCAATCAAGGTGATTGACAGTTACATCGGTCTCGATCGTGCTTCTCTAGACAGGCTGATTCGAGAGTTGAAGGCGGCGGAGAAACTGAGACATCCGCATATCATCACCGTATGGGAATCAGGTACCACCGACGATGGACAGCCTTACCTGGTCATGGACTATCTGGAAGGAGTCACCCTCGGGGACCTGCTCAAAGAACAAGGTTCTCTGCCACCACACCGAGTTCTGAGCATCTTCAAGCAAATTTGCGAGGCACTCTCTCATGCCCATGAGCAGGGGCTGATTCACAGGGATATGAAACCCGAGAACGTTGTTCTCGAAGCGAGCGAAAGAAGAGATTACGCCAAAGTTCTGGATTTCGGCATCGCCGATACTCCGGCTGAAAGCGCACAGAGAGCCAGATTTCAGAAACCTCAAACCGTGGCTGGCAGTCCTGCTTATATGAGCCCGGAACAGTGTCAAGGTTTCGAACTGGACTTCCGTTCCGATCTATATTCCATGGCGGTAATTCTTTTCGAGATGTTCACCGGCAGACGTCCCTTTGTCGCTCCGGATCTCACAAAGCTTATGTACAAGACTGTTACTGAGCAGCCGCCCCTGATGAAAACCGTGAATCCGGCTGTCGACTTCCCTCCGGAAGTCGAAGCGGTAGTAGCCAAGGCACTTTCTAAAAATCCTAATGACAGGCAACCATCTATCAAACAGCTTGTGCTGGAGCTGGAAGCCGCTTGCGAAAAGACAGATTTCGGAAAAAAAAACTCAACTAGGAATGTGATCTCAGTGGATAATAAACCTTTCGAACAACATGAGTTTCTCCCCACGGAAAGATTGATCGAGCCGGAGCCCAAGAAGCCCAAATTTGCGGCCGGCCCAGAGGATATGCCCGAGTTGTTTATGGATGCCGCAGAAGAGAAGGCACCGCCGCCACCGCCTTCTCCAGCCAGTTCGGGCTCTGCGCCGCCTCCTCCTGGTCCTGCAGGCGGACCCCCTCGAAAATCCGGACCGCCGCCTTTGCCTCCGACAAGAGCAAAAGCGCCGCCTCCTCCAATGCCGAAACCGAAGTCGGACACCACAGCGAGTTCTCCTGCGCCTGTTAAGGTGCCTCCACCATCTGCCAGTGCCAGACCGCCGGCATCTGCCCCTGCCCCTGCCCCTGCAACTTCAGCTCCTACTCCTACTCCGTCTCCAGC
>CAZCBH010000001.1:11770-27808 GCA_964496875.1 uncultured Candidatus Obscuribacterales bacterium
CTGCCCCTGCCCCTGCCCCTGCAACTTCAGCTCCTACTCCTACTCCGTCTCCAGCTGCAGCTCCAGCTCCAACTCCAGCCAAGCCCGCTGCCAGTCCGCCTCAATCATCCACCACCACCCCGGTCTCTTCCAGTCCCTCGGCTTCTTCTTCCGGACGCACTTCGGCTGCTCCGGTGGGCAGCCAGTCTCTTGGTAGATTATCTGCTCTGGTCAAGCCTACTTCCGAGATCAAGAAGCCGACGGCAGTCGCCTCGAAACCCGAAGTGGCAGACGCCCCCAAGACCGAAGCCAGACCTCCTTCTGTCTACAGCTATGTGCCTCCAAAAGAAAAGCAGGTAGAAACTCCGCTCAGACCTTCCGCGCCGGCAAAAGGCAGTAGCAAGCCGGGAGTACCTGTCCGACCCATGGGTAAACCGGCGACTCCTGGAGTTCAGCGACCTGCTGCCCCCCCAGCTGGTCAGGCGCCTGCTTCCAGACCTGCCGTTTCCGGCTCACCTCTCAATGGCAGCTCTCCTTCGACGACAGCGGCCTCCGCCGCCAGAGCGGCCACCGACCCGACCGCCAAACCTGGGGTCAAAACCATCAAGAAGGTGATTAAGAAGGTCAAGAAAGTCAAGCGTCCGGAATCGGATTTGGATGGCAACCTTCCTACAAAACTGGAGAAAGGCAGCCCCGGTGGCGGAGACAAGCTCTCGAAAATCAGCTGGGAGGATGAAGTAGAAGCGCTAAAAACAGGTAATTTCGAACCCACAAGTATCCCTGTTGGCGATACCCTGAAACCTGATCCGAGCCAGTCGGGACCATGGCCGAGCGGCACTCCGATGCAACCCGGTCAAATGCCTCAGGGACAGATGCCTCCCTACCCTTATGGTCAGCCTTACCCTGCTCATCCCGGCTATCCCACCCATCCCGGACCCTACCCGCCGGGCTATCCCATGCCCCCTCAGGGCTATGATCCCGCCCAGGCTCAGAACATGTCCTGGCCGCCCGGTCAGATGCCGCCATCCGGCATGATGCCAGGACAGTATCCTCAGATGCCTCCGTATATGCCGCCCCAGGGAATGGTTCCTCCTCCGGGATATCCTCAAATGCCGGGACCATATCAGCAGGTTCCACCTCAGCAGATGATGCCGCCGGGGCAACCCGCACCTACGGTACCGACGCCTGCATCTCCGGCGGAGCCGCCTTCGAGCCCTAGCCCTGCTTTGGACGCTGGTCCGAATGAGACCGCAGAAGCTTCCCCTGACAGCGATATCATATCTGAATCCAATTCTGAAACCGCATCTGAGCCGGCAAATAGCTCGACACCGGAAAAAATGTCTCTCAGTGATCTCAAAAAAGAGCTCGAGAAGGTCAAGAAGGAGAGCGGTGAGTTTGATTCTCCTGTTCAAGGAAATGTGATGGAGGACTATTCCTCCTCTTTAGATGCTTCCAGTGCTTCCGAAGTTGATAAATCCAAAGATGGTGTCTTGCCTTCGATACCGAATCCCCTCGATGCCGATGATGGACTACTTGGTTCTGGTTCTGGTTCGACCGGTGAGAGAGGCTCGAGCAGCGATAGTGGTGAGAAGAAGGTGCCGAGCACCGGTCTTGGCTCGCTTTTGAGCAGCATGACCGAAGAAGCTGATAGATTGCTTTCTGGAGAGAAAGAGTCGATAGATAAAGAGTTCGAAGAGAAGACCGTCAATCCGCTCGATCTGTTCAGTGGTGGAGATGACGAGAATTCCGAATTTCAGACCCTGGATATTAGCAAAGGGCAGAAAGTCAATTTCGGCGCCGGCAAATCCAAGAGCAAAGAGAGCGCGGATGATGCGCCCCAGGCTCTCGGCGATTTTCTAAAAAGCCAGACCGGTGCAGCAAGTGACAGTGGACTGAAGGGACGCATGCCTGAGGCCACCAATCCGATCGCGTCTGCGGTGGATGATATGTTTCCTGATGACACTATGGGTGGAGGCATAGGCGCCTCTGCCAGTGGTTCGCAATCCAAAATGCCCGTTGCCACCAACGAGATATCCGATGCTGTCGATAAATGGCTCGATTCGGTTGCTGGCGGCGGAGAAGGCAATTTGCTCGGTGGTGGAATCGATGACGAGCCTGAAGAGGAGAAGCCCCAGGGCATCAGTGCTGCTGCCGCCAAATTGTCTGCTGCCCTTTCTATGAACGATGAAGAGGATGATGCTCCAGGGGGCGCTTTCGCCGGGGGCGGACAGATGGGAATGCAGAAGACGGAATTGAGTAAATCATCCGTCAAGGCTTCAGCATCGACGTCCACATCCGATGCTTTGAGTCGACTACTCGAAGCAGCAAGCAATGCCCCGGAGAGCTCCACCAGGAGTGGTGCCTATCAACTGTCATCGAGTATGGTTAACGAGATGATGCAGGATGCCTCCGGCGACTCGATGAGAATGGGCGGTGAGGATGCCAACCCTCGAGAGAGTCTTCAGAGCGCCAGAGGTTTTAGCGACGCGAGTGCAATCGCTTCTTCCGGACGAATGCCCAGTATGAATCCCCAGGGAGACAAATACGGTCAAGATGCTGTAAACGCTAGAATCGCTGCCTTGAACGAGAAGCTGGACCTCAATTCCAGCAGGCTGGATAATGTCGAATTGCCCGGCGGTATGGACCCCACTCCCTCTGTATTTTCGGGGGGACAGCGTCGAGATGCAGTCAATAGAATTTTAGAAGAGGCTGGAGCGCAAGGTCTCTCCGGCCATGACGAAGCGGATATGCCGCAGGAATCTTATGGCATGACCAGCTCGACTGCTTCTTCCAATATGCCGACAATGTCTGATTCACCTTATTCACTAGAGAGTCTCGAGAGTATCAGTACCAATCGTCTGGCCCACATGGCAGAGGCGGAAGCAAAGAGCTCAAAACGTACTTCCAATCGACTGAGGTCTAAACAGAGCGGACTTGGCTTCGATATAAAGACACCTCTACTGGTGGTGGCTGTCCTTGGTCTGGTCGGATTTCTGGGCGTTAGCCAGGGATGGTTCGGTGGTATAGGTTCGATGCTTTCTAAAATGACATCCGGCGCCGGTGGTGGTGGCAAGGATGCGGCCAGTGCCAGGGACGAGGAGGTTCTCTCTGAGGCCACCGAACTGGCAGATAAGTGGCAGCTTTCCAAAGCACGGGATTTGCTGGAGAAGTATAACTCCGAAGTCGGTTTGACGCCTAAATTAGAGAACAAGTTGGACGAGATTTATATAGCCATCGCCAAATATCAGGCTAAAAATGATAATACGGCGGCAGCGATTAAAGAGTTGAAGAAAGTACCGAAGGATTCCAGTCGTTTCGATGAGGCGAAGGAGTTAATCGATCAGTATAGCAGCAAGAAGGCGAGCAGCCGTCGCTCAAAGCGTCGTTCCAAACGGAGGTAGTATTCAAGATACTGTTTTGAACTATGAAGCTCTGTCTGGAATGCAACATTCATTTTTCTGAAGATAAGGACAAATGTCCCTCTGATGGTGGCAAGCTGATTTCGGTCGGCAACGATCCTCTGATCGGCAAGTTGATCGGAGATAAGTACAGAGTGCTCTGTCACGCCGGTAAAGGATCTATGGCGGTTGTCTATAAAGTGATTCAAGAGTCTACCGGACGGGAGATGGCTCTAAAGATGTTGCACCAATTCCTCGGTTCAAAAGAGGAATCCGTAAAAAGATTTCATAGGGAAGCCAAAGCAGTAAGCAGTCTGCATCATACCAATATCATCAGCCTTTTCGACTTTGGAGTGATGCCCGATGGTCAGCCTTACATCGTCACTGAGTTCCTCGATGGTATCACTCTTGCCGAGCTGATTCGCAAGCGAGGACATCTGACCGTCAAAGAGGCCTTGCCACTTATGAAGCAGGTTTGCGAAGGTGTCTCCGAAGCACATAAGAACAGGGTTATCCATCGGGATTTGAAACCTGACAATATTGTTTTGCAAGATGTAGATGTCAACAAACCGCCGAATTCCAAGGATCTGATTGGTCACAATTCGGTGCGGGTGGTGGACTTCGGTGTAGCCAAAATGTGGGGCGAGGCCGGTGGCCAGTCTGCTTCTCTCACCCTGGAAGGCAAAGTCTGCGGCAGTCCGGCTTATATGAGCCCGGAACAGTGCAAAGGCGCCGATGTCGATCTACGGTCGGATATTTATAGCCTGGGAGTGGTTTTTTCCGAGGTTTTGACCGGCCAACGTCCTTTTGCCGCCGACGATTTGATGGCTCTTATGCTTATGCACGTCAATAAAGAGGCACCGTCCATAGGGGCTATGTCTCCTAACATGACATTTCCACCCGGGCTCAGCAATGTAATCTCGAAAGCTCTTCAGAAGAACGCCGATGATAGGCACAACGATGCTGAAGAGTTCTGGAAAGAGATAGAGGCTGTCTGTGTCGGTCGCAACGTCAAGAAAGCCACCGAAGAAGAAGAGAAACCAGTTGAAGACTGGATCCCTTTCAGCGATTCTGCCGGCATCGCCATGCCTGGTCAAACCAAGAAAAGCGGCGAGGGATTCGGCAATAAGGCGTCTTCACCGAATTCTCCGGAAGAAGCGATGAGCCGGCTTGACCCCAGCTATGACTGGGCCAGGAGCACCACCGAATTTGCAGCCGTGAAGAAAAAGAAGAAGCTGCCCATTAACATGAGCCATTTCAAGGCAGCGGTTTATTTGACCGTCGTTATACTCTCCGTCACATTCATGGTCCAGACATACGCAAGTTGGAATGATACCCGCATCGCCAACCAGTTGCTACAACAGAACAACTTTGAAGGCTGTGTCCAAATTCTTGAAAATGTGAAAAAGACGAACGGATTGTCCCAGGAGTATCAGAAAAAACTCGACCATTCCTATCTGGCGCTGGCCAAAAAATCCGCGCGCCTGAAAGACTTTCAGGCAGGTATTGAATATCTGGATAAAGTGAGCGATGACCCGGTCTTGAGAAAAGAGGTCGACAACCTCAAGAAGCGATACCGAGCGCGCATTAAGTAGGACGACTTATCATCCATTCCTATCAGGGAAGCTTGAACAGTCTTCTGGTGTTCTCCAGACAAGTTGCCGCCATGGTATCAAGATCCGTATCGAGAAGTTCTGTTAGTTTCGCCACAGTCCACCAGACGAAAGAAGGTTCGTTCTGCTTGCCCCGGACCGCCTGGGGAGCAAGGAAAGGACAGTCGGTCTCGGCAAGAATGCGGTCCAATTTGACCACGCTCACACTGGACTGGATCTCGAGAGCATTTTTGAAAGTGACGATGCCGGAATAAGAGACATAGAAATCAAGCTCTTCAATGGTCGGAATCATCTCGGGACCGCCTGTGAAACAATGGAAGACCCCGGTCAGGCTCTCGTCCTTCTCCTCTTGCAAAATGCTGAAAGCTTCCTGCCAGGCATCCCGGCAATGTACTATGACCGGTTTGCGAAGGGCTTTTGCCAGTCTTACCTGCTCACGAAAGACCTTCATCTGGACTTCTTTTTCGGAATTCTCATAGTAAAAATCAAGGCCGCATTCCCCGACAGCGACCATCTTCGGATGTTTGCCCGCTTCGAGAATTCTATCTGAGAATTCGTCTTTCCAGTCTTTGGCGTCGTGGGGATGCTGACCCAGAGCGAAAAAAATGTTGTCGTAGCTCTCAGCCAGACACCTCAACTCGTCGAAGTCAGCCACGGTCACTGCCGGGTTTATCAGTACCCGGACATTGCTGTCGAAAGCCCGCTCTATGACCTCTTCTCTGCTCTCTTTGAAATATTCCCGCATAACATGGGCATGACTGTCTATGACACCGACTTTTGAGGAGGGCAGGGTTAAATTCATAAAAATGTCCTTTTATGCGGCGATTGCGAATTTACTTTTTTGAAATATGCAGTACATTAAGCATAAGGGGATATTAATGACAACTCATATTTCTTTTCGAACCGCCATCTTACCTTCTCAAACCACGACCAGCAATCATGTTTAAATCATTCAGCAACAAAGGCAACTTACTAAAGCGTCTTACTTTCGTCTCGACTCTTCTGATAGTTTTGTTCGCTATGATTGGCGTTCAAGATGCCAGCGCCCAGAGAGCCAAGAAGAGCGCTCCATTACGAGGTAGCGCCTCCCTCGATGACAAAATCAACGAAGGCGGTCCGAGCCTTTCGAGGCAAGATATCAACAATGCAGGCGATCCTTTTGGAGATAACGACTCTTTTGACGCGCCGGCAGATTCCTTCAAGTCCCAGACAGCCATGCCCGAGACTCCCGCACCTTTCAATCTCCAGGCGGACGATTCCGGCGGCGGCTTCGGCCAGCCCATGCAAGCCCAGCCTGCCCAGCCTGCGATGCTGCCCCAGCAGCCGGTCAATATGGCCCCGCCTCAGCAAATGCAGGTCCAGGACCCTGAGTCCGTGGGACACATGAAGCTTGCCTGGGATGAGTGGCACAAAAGGGTGGCGGAATCTATTTATCTCAAATATGCCAATCTTGCCAAGGTCGCCTTCAAGCGCTCGCAGCCTCTGACCGCCCGGGTATCTTACACCGTCACCAGAAATGGCCAGATAACCAATGTTCAGCTGGTCCAGCGCTCGCCCAATCTCATTTTCAACACAATGATCTTTGGTGTGCTCAAGTCTATGAACGGTAACCCTATACTGGCGTTTCCCCAGGGCTCTCGCCGGATGACCGTGGATAAGACCGGGACTTTTCTATGGAATTGCAATAATATGCAGGGCTTCCGCTATACGACTAACGACAACGAAACCCTGCGCCAGCAGCGTTAAGTTCAGATCGGTTGATCTCAAGCGCTTTATCTGAGCTATGATCTGAGGATCATGGAAGGCAAAGGCGAATTGAAACAGTTGATAGGCGCCCTCGTGGCGGTAGTGGGAGAGCGTTATGTTCTCAACCAGCCCGAAGACCTGGCTGTTTATGAGTGCGATGCCGAAACCCTGGATATGGCTCGACCCGATCTGGTCGTTCTGCCCGGTTCGACCGAAGCGGTGGCCGGTGTGATGAGAATCGCAAGCGATTATGGCATTGCTGTAAGTCCGCGAGGGGCAGGGACCGGGCTTTCCGGAGGGAGTACCACCATCCAGGGTGGCATCAGTTTGAGTCTCACCAGAATGAACCGGGTGATTTCAGTCGATCCCGATGAGCGCACAGCACTGGTGGAATGTGGTGCCACCAATGTCTCTGTTTCCCAGGCGGCTTCGCCCTTCGGTCTTTACTTTGCCCCGGATCCTTCCAGTCAGATTGCTTCTACCATAGGCGGCAATATCGCCGAGAACGCCGGCGGTCCTCATTGTTTGAAGTATGGAATGACTACCAGTCATGTTTTAGGAGTGAGAGCGGTGCTTTATGATGGCACCATCATTGATGTCGGTGGCCAGACACGTTATTGCGCCGATCTGGATCTTCTTGGCTTGATGGTGGGCTCGGAGGGCACTCTGGCTGTGGTGACCGAAGCGGTGCTCAAGCTGACAGTGGCTCCTAAAGCGGTGGAGACCATGCTCGCCTATTTCCCTACCATAGAAGGATGCGGTCAGGCGGTATCGGATATAGTGGCAGCAGGCGTCATCCCTGCCGCTATGGAAATGATCGACAAATTGACTTTGAACGCTGTCGAAGACTATCTCCATCTGGGGTTGAATCGAGAGGCCGAGGCGCTTTTGATCATAGAGTTGGACGGAGCAAGAGCCGGAATCGATATTCAAAAGCAACTTGTGGAAAGTTGTCTTTCTAGAAACCAGGTCGATGATGTGAGCTGGGCAAAAAACGAGAGCGAGCGCCAGGATATATGGAGAGCCAGGAAGCGTTCTTTTGGTGCCCTTGGAAGAATCGCTCCGCATGGCTATGTCCTGGACGGTGTAATCCCGCGCTCCAAACTCGCCCATGCCATCGCTGCCATAGGCGAGATCGCCAGGCGTTATGACCTTCTGATCGCCAATGTCTATCATGCCGGTGACGGCAACATGCACCCCTGTCTTCTCTATCACCGGGACAGAGAAGATGAGGTCAAAAGGGTGGTGGAAGCGGCAAGGGAGGTTCTGAAGCTCTGTGTAGATCTGGGAGGAACCCTGTCCGGTGAACATGGCATCGGTGTGGAAAAAATCCTGGAGATGCCGCTTGTCTTCAGTGATAAGGACCTGGAGATTCAAGAGAGGATTAAAGCCGTGTTTGATCCTTCTTTTAAACTGAACCCCAGCAAGGTTCTGCCGACCGCCAAGATCTGCGGCGAGTCCGGTAGTCGTCCTTTGATCCGGCACAAAATCCTGACCGACCGCTGCTGATCTCTGACCTTTATATAGAGTATCAATGATTAGCCTGGTACTTTCTGATCATCTCTTGAATGCGGGGATCTTTCAGCTTCTCCCGGATCATATTCTTGTCGATGCCTTTGGGCAATTGACCGGAAAGACCTCCGGCACCCTGTTCCTGCATAGCTCTTTTGATGAGGTCATCGGTCTGGGCACCGCCCATACCGCCCCACATCCGGAGCTTATCGGGAATACTCTGGCCCGGTGCAAGCAACTCTCCGCCACCACCGGCACCGCTTGATTGACTTATCGCAGCGGTAGCGGCTCTGGTTTTTATCTCTTCTCTTGTTTTTAACTGTCCGGCGAGGGCCGAAACCAGAGGCACCATTCTCTTTTTTATCGCCTCTTCACTCTCGCCGCGCTGCGCCATACTTTCTATGTAGTCGAAAGCCATCATATAATTCTTGATCCCGATTCCGCTCGCCTTAGCTGCCTGAATCTGGTTGTAGAGCTGCTGTCTTTCAGAGGCCATCGGACCCTCGGCTACCTGGTGATCGTCTACCGGAGCCTGAGCCTGATTCTGGCTCTCACCGGGTTCAGGAGGAAGTTCGGTTGCCGGGGGCTGACCATCGACGACCGGTTCCGGCGGCAACTCCTGGGCGAAGACGATTGAGCCCGGTGTTATAGCTGATAAAAGAGAGCCTGCCAGAAGCCCGGCCAAAAAAAATGTTCTCAAGAAATAAATCGATTTCACAGTTCTTCCCTACAGCACAGTCTTTGGTTCTATTCTTCGCCTCTATCATCGATAGACCGACTCTCCTATTGTATAAGGATTCAATATCTTTGGGGTTCCGAAGTGGAGAGTCAAGACAAAAGAGAGGCGATGATCGCCAGAATGCAATGATAATAATGACTTCTGGCTATTTTAGTTATCGGCATCCGGCTTTTCGGCATGGTCAATTCTCGCTATCCGCTGCCCTCTTGGGGCTTGAAATTAACCCGGGCAGATTAATTAAGGGTGAATTTGCTGATAAATAAGGGTATGATTGCAGTGTGAGACTTACCAAATACAATCCGCTTTCAATAATCTTGTAAAACCCCACTCCAGGAGGTCATCTTCATTTGCAAGGCAAGCTTGATTTAGGCAATGTCAAAGGACTTAAAAAGTCGGAACTGAAACAGCTCAACAAGATTCTTTCCAAAAGGATTCCCAAAGACAAGATCCTTACCCTGGATTTAGCCGATTCGGTAGCGGAAATATCACATAACACAGGTTATCCAGTATCAGTAGTCGTAAATAGACGAGGCCAGATTGTCAATGTCACCGTAGGCAATCCTGGTAAAGTCAATATGCCCGAGCTACGCGGCTTGAGGGTGGGACCAGGTCGTCTGTGCGGGCACCGCATCATCAGCACTCAGTTGAGTGCGAAGACCACACCGAGGCTGAGTGAAGGTCAAGAAGAGATAGCGGGCAAGGATAAGCCTTCTGAAGTTTTCACCAAAGAGAGTCTGCAATGTCTTGCCAGAAACAGGCTTGATTTGCTGGCACAGATCAAAGTCGACCCCGATGGCAGATTCAGTCGGGCAAGGGGCGAACATGCCAAGCTCGCCGATGTTGTTCATATCGCTCATCTTTTGCCAGGTAGAGATTCCGATGGACGTCTATGGAAGATGTTGCCGCCGGTTACTCCGCGTGGTGCCCAGGAGGATGATTTCGAGCAACTTATCGGATCTCTCGAGCAGGAGTTCAGCACCAGAGCCCCAGGGCTCGAGGTGGCTGAGGGAGAAGAGCGAGCAGTGCTTGTGGCACTAATATCCGAAGGTTCGGATGCCTGGCAGATTGAAGACGATCTCGATGAGCTTGCTCAGCTCGTCCGAACCGCTGGTGCCACCATTTGCACCAGGGTGACCCAGTCGAGGCAGAAGCCCCACCCCGGTCATTTCCTCGGTTCCGGTAAAGTTCAGGAAGTGGCTTTATTAGTCCAGGAGATGGGAGCCAATCTGGTTGTCGTCGATTCTGAGTTGACTCCGAATCAACAAAAGCGCATGGAAGAGATGATCGGTGTCAAGGTCCTTGATCGAACCGAGCTCATTCTCGATATTTTCGCCCAGCGCGCCCGCACCAAAGAAGGTAAGCTGCAGGTAGAACTTGCCCAGCTCAAGTATCTCTATCCGCGGCTGGTGGGCAAAGGCGAGGTACTCAGCCGTCTGGGCGGTGGCATCGGCACCCGGGGACCGGGTGAAACCAAGCTGGAGATCGACCGAAGAAGAATACGGTCCCGTATCAATCAGCTGGAAAAAGAGACCGAGCGCATTCGTAACTATCGAGATACCCAGAGAAGACAGCGTAATACCCAGAATGTGCCGACGGTCGCTCTGACCGGTTATACGAACTCTGGCAAATCGACACTATTGAACGCTCTCACCAAATCCGACGTTTTTGTAGAAAACAAGCTATTCGCTACTCTTGATCCGACCACCAGAAGAACCACGCTGCCCGATCACAGCCCGGTGTTGATCTCCGATACGGTGGGATTCATCAAGAAATTGCCGACTTCTCTAATAGCCTCTTTTAGAGCCACTCTCGAAGAGGTAGCCGTCGCCGATGTTCTGGTTCATGTGGTCGACGCTAGCCATCCCAATGTACTGGAACACATCGTTTCGGTCTTCGATGTCTTGAGCGAACTCGGCGCTGTCGACAAGCCTATCATCACTGTTTTGAATAAGGCCGATCAGGTCAGAAGAGAGGATCTGGAATGGCTTATGCCCCAGGTACCGAATCCGGTGATTACGTCAGCCACCAGCAGAATCGGTCTTGGAAGCCTTCTTTCCAAGATTCAAACTGTGATTCAAGATGTACGACCGGACAGACAGCGCTCCAGTGCTTGAAGAATCAGATTAGACTAGCTCTTCTTCCTCATTTTTGCGATAGTAGATCTTATTGATTCGCGATAACATTGCTCCCAGTGCTTCCATTGACTGTGGTCTATCTTCTGGGTTCTTATTCAAGCACTCGAGTGTTAGTTTCTCCAGGTCCGCCGGGATCTTTTCATCAAACACCGATAGCTCGCTTATTGGAGCGGGCGGGTCTGAAATCTGGGCCTTCATGGTCTCATAGAGGCTGTCACAACAAAACGGTGGTGCGCTGGTCAAGACCTCGTAGATGACACAGCCCAGTCCGTAGATATCGGAGCGATTGTCGATAGTCCGCCCCAGGCATTGTTCAGGGCTCATGTAGAGCGGGCTGCCGAAGACCTCTCCGGTTTTGGTGAGTTCTCGCTCTTTCTTCAATTTACTTTCGTCATTTTCTTCTTTTGAATCCATCAATAATTTGGCTATGCCGAAATCGACAATTTTGACGAAGTGGGTGACATCGCCTTCTCTTGCCAGAATGATGTTGCCCGGCTTGAGATCCCGGTGAATTACGCCCTGGTTGTGGGCGTGGGCAAGAGCGTTGCAGATTTGAATAAAAATCGACATCCAGATAGAAAGAGGAATTCTATCCTGGCAGCCGATAAGATCAGATAGTTTGATCCCTTCGATATAGTACATGACCAGATAGGGGCGACCGTCCGGTAGAAGATCCCAGTCGAATACCGTGGCCAGATTGGGATGGGTCAAGCGGCTTGCCGCCTGGGCTTCGCGCTGGAAGCGTCGCTTGTTGGTGGCGTCGGAAGCTAAATATGGATGGAGAATTTTGATGGCGAAAAAACGATCCAGAATAAGATGTCTTACTTTGTAGACTACGCCCATGCCACCGCGGCCGATGACTTCCAGGATCTCGTATTTTTGATCAACTATGTATCCGATCATCGGATCCGGGCTTTCTTCCTCGATTTTATCCTCGCTGAAGAATTCTCCGGCGCAAACTTTTCGATGCAGCTCGGTGAGTTGATCACTGGTGGTGTTTCCGGTCAAGGTATCGCGTGGTATCACTTTGAGCCTGGATAGAATCAGCTCGACATCAAGATCTAGAGCATGCATGATTTTATGGGCGGTGCAGCGCTTCATCCTTAATAGCGCCAGCATCATGTCCTCCGGCTCTACGCGATGGGGGTCTTCTCCTCTTGCCGTCTCTTCTCCAGCTAGATTAATGAGCGCCTTCGCCCTGGGGGTGAATACGTAGTCGTGGTTGTTCAGCTTCTTTTCTCTTCCTAGAAGTCTTATCGCTTCTTCTTCCGCCTTCTTGTAAGTAATTCCCATAGATCTGAGAATTCTAGAAGGAGAGCAGTTCTGGTCTGCAAGAATCCCCAGAAATATATGCTCTGTGCCGGTAATTGAATGTCCGAGATCATTTGTTATCTGGTGGGCAAGTTGGATGATCTTGAGGGAAGCATCGGTGTGGTTGGCCAGGTTGATGTACATATTCGAGGCTCTAGGAATTTAATTCTACTTTGATAAGGGTGACATCATCATTTTTCAATCGCGGACCTTTTTCCGGCTCTCTCTTTTCTCGCTCTTCATTAACCAGCTTCTCGAACTCTTCTTGCTTGTCTACAGCGAGAATTCGATTCAATCCGTCGCTGTTGCTCTCGATTTCGTTCAAGAACCATGCTGCTAATGCGTCGGTCATGAGCAGAAACTGGTCACCTTGAAGCCAGTGATAATCTATATTCTGAAATTCATCAGCACAATCATGTTTTTGATCCAGGCTCGATAAAAGGGTCGGCGTGCTGCCGAACTCAGAGCTTCTTGTGAGCGGGAAAGCTTTCAATAGATTGCCTTCCCGAATCTGGAAGATATTGCAGTCTCCATAGGCTTGAATCTCGAGACGATTGCTTTTTCCAGAAAAGAAGCTGGCACCTAAATAAGCAGCCCAGGCTCCTTGCTCTGCTTTTTCCCTGGCGTACCATGGTAATTCCAGTGCGTCTACTTTCTGGAGCCAGCTCTCTTTCAGGCGGGAGATAGGAATGCTCTCGGTGTAGCCTTCACAGAGCAGAGAGGCCCAGATGCCCGAGAAAGAGCTTTCGGTGGCGCCATCGGCAATGGCGAAACGAACTTCCTCTTCGTTTATCTCTTTTATAGAATAGCCGTCTTCGTATTCTTCCGGGCTGTTGCCGGCTTTTTGCATTTTATAAGCGTCGTATTTCAAGAAGGTCATTATCTTTTATGCATTCGCTATCGCATGTTGCTTGGTCTGGTGCCGATATCGAGAAAACGAATTACTGATACCAGATCGGCATTGAAAACGAAGCCCCGGGTGTTGTATGAAACCGGGATGCCTTCTTTCTCTACCATGGTTCTCATATACTCCGGCAGCGTACTGGACATCGAAAACAGCAGCTTGGCCTGTTGGTCCGGCAAATAGTCCGGATTGTCCGGATACTCAATCGGTCTGTGGTTAGAAGAAGAAATATGCAGATTAAATAGCAGAACTTCTCCATCGGAACTCGACAGGGTCATAAGGTCATAAGCCGACTGGAAGGGGTCTCCATCGGTCGATTCACCATCCGAGATATTGATTACAATCGGAGGAAAGCAGTCGGGATGGTCTGCCAGCCAGTTGACCACGTTGGAGGTGGCTTTTTGAATCGCGGCGTTCATAGGGGTGCCGCCATAGGAAGTAGGCTCGAACCAAATAGGAAATTTGAAAGTCTGCTCCACCATCTCGCCGCGGCTGTCTTCTACGGTGCGTTTGCGTTCTTCCAGGCGGGCCGGGTTGTTTCCGATCTCACTTATCTTGACCAGCTCTTTGCCTTTTAAAGAGCCGGTGAATGCCGGACCTACACCCTTGCCACCATAACCAATTACCGAGACATGGTAATAGTCACGAATCCCCTCGGATTTGGTGCATTTGATCACCAGATTTTGCAAAAGTCTGTTGATGGCGTCGGCGACTCCCATAGCCTTGGTTTTAAGACCCGAAACCGAGCCGAAGGGGTCTTGCATCGAGCCGGACTGGTCAATAAGAAAAACAAAACAAGATGGATGGGTTCTACTAATTTCTGCGATATATGGCATATTTGAATTAATGGTCGGAATTACATGCTTTATTTTTTCAGATCATCAATAATACTGAAAGTACTTGATTAGCTCCGGAGCGAACTTATGTCTTCAATAAAATCCCTGGAACAAGGTCTGCAGCACCTCGACGACGGCGAATATGCGGCGGCTCGGGTGGCTTTCAGGGCTGCCAGGGACAATTCTTCGAAGGGTAGTAAAGATTATGCCGGAGCCCTTCTGTGGCTGGGTAATTCGGAGATTAAGCTGGATTTGAGTGACAGCGCCAGACAAAATCTGGAAGAAGCCGAGAAAGAGTATGAAAAGCTCAATAAGTCGGATAATTCTACCGAGGAATTGGCCCAGGTAAGGACACGGCTGGGCGAGGCGCTCACCAGCCTCGATCAGTTCAGCGCCGCCGAAGAGAAACTGGATCACGCCCTCGAGACAGCAAGGCAAGCTTGCGGCCCTTACTCCGTCCAGGTCGCCGATACCATCGCCATGCAGGGACTGAATGATGTGAGATCTAATAAACTCGATCAGGGCGAAGCAAAGCTATCAAAGAGTTTCGGCATGCGCAGGAGTTTGCTGGGTGGTAAACATTCCGAACTGGCTCAGTCCATGAATCAGTTGAGTTTTTGTTATAGCCAGCTGGGCAAATTCGCTCCGGCAGAGGTTCTTGCCAGGCAAGCGCTGGAGATGCAGGAAGCCATAATCGGTACAGGACATCCGGAGTACGGCGTTACTCTGCTCAATCTATCGACGGTCTATATCAAACAGGGTCGCCTCTCGAGAGCGGAGCCTTGCGCAGAAGAGTGTGTGGACGTCCTCAAATCGTCTCTTCCTCCTGCCCATGCCTGGAATATCTATGCCTTAGATCGGCTTGGTACGGTGAAGCTCTCTACCGGTAAGAACACTGAGGCGAGGGATATCTATAGCGATGCACTGGAGCTGGCCCAGAGGCGCTGGGGTAAAGAGAGTCCCTATACCGTGGGTAGTTTGATCGGTCTTGGTCTGGCTAATCTCAACTGTCAGGATTTCCGCACATCAGAGAAATATCTTTCGATTGCCCTTGATCTTATGAAAGGGTCGGAAAATCTGGATACGAAACTGGAGTATTCTCTATTGCAACAGCTAGCTTGTTCTTATGTTTTTCAGCTCAAGATCTCAGATGCGGTTCGGCTTGTTCCGGATTCTTTGAGGGCTCGACATACGGCGAACTTCAACGAAACCATAGATATGGTCAATGCCGCCCTGGATTTTGTCGGCGGCCAGATAGAAAACTTGAAAAATTAGAAGTTCAGCATTCGCATACTGCGATTGAGACTCTGGTTGATACCACGTCTGATGCCGCGATTGACGCCACTTGATACGCTGCGGTTGACTGTGTGAGCGGATCTTCTTACTGTCGTCGCTCCTGGGACGCGATTGATAGTGCTAGGTCTCACTTGCTGAACAGGCATACCTGTCATGGTGCCATTTGTGGTGGTGGCACCAGGTTGCATGTTTGTGCCGTTCGGCATGACATTCATGAGCATGTTGATTACAGTACCGGCCAGATTGCCGCCACCGCCGGCGCCCATCATACCCATGGCTCCCATGGCGCCCATTCCGCTTCCATCCATACCCATGCCTTGCTGCATTGGCATTCCACCCATAGGCGCGCCCATAGGCATTCCACCCATAGGGGCTGCGCCCATGCCCTGCTGCATCGGCGGTCCGCCCATAGGCATTCCACCCATAGGGGCTCCCATACCCATATTCGGTATCTGGTTCGAGATCGCGCCTGCATTAGTCTGTTGTTCTTGTTGCAGAACCTCTCCCAGAAGTGGTGCTTTCTGCTGCCCTGATCCAGAATCATTCGCCGGCCCGGTCCATCCCGACTG
>CAZCBH010000001.1:27908-202568 GCA_964496875.1 uncultured Candidatus Obscuribacterales bacterium
GGGTCCATCCCGACTGCCCCATGGCAGCGGAGCTGTTATTAGAAGGCTGGGTCCAACCGGATTGACCGGCATCGGCAGCGGAGCTGTCGTTGGAAGGCTGCATCCAACCGGATTGACCGGCATCGGCAGCGGAGCTGTCGCTGGAAGGCTGGGTCCAACCGGATTGACCGGTATCAGCAGCGGAGCTGTCGCTAGAAGGCTGCATCCATCCGGATTGACCGGTATCAGTAGCGGAGTTGTCGCTAGAAGGCTGAATCCAACCCGATTGACCGGTAGAATCGTCCTGCCTGATCTGGCTGGGGTCGCCCTGGGCTTGAGCCGGTGCTTGAGCGAATCCGACAGCTAAAGTCAGGCTCACAAGCGATAAAGTCGAGATAAATCGGATGGTTTTGTTCATGACACAGAACTCGTGCACGATCTAGATGTAGTAAGGCGTACAAGCATGATCTTGGTATGCTTTCTCCCTATCTTGACATTTATTTCTATTATGTCAACTTTTTCTAGAATCTGCTTGCTCTTACCTTACCTTCACCCGGCTAGATGCTTATCGGCTGTAGCTCAAGCTGCTGGTGCGGATAGGATTTTTGAGGCTGGCGATCTTCTCTCTGAGGTGCGAGACAGCTGCTGAGAGTTGCTCTTCTTTACGACTGACGGTGATGTCCGGTGCAACACCTATTTTGTTGATGTCGGAGCCGCTCGGGGTGAGATAGCGGGACACGGTGATGTGAACAGCCGCACCGCCGGGGAGTCTGTTTATCTCCTGGACGAGTCCCTTACCGTAGGTTTTGGTACCCACGAGCTTAGCGCGATCGTTGTCTCTGAGGGCGCTGGCGAGAATTTCACTGGCACTGGCGCTTTCCTGGTCGACGAGGACGACTATGGGTTGGTGAGTGATAGGAACTCCGGAGGCGATATCGGTATGTTGACCGGTTCTCGATATGGTACTGACTATGGCACCACGTTCTAGGAGCATGTCGGCTATTTCGAGAGCGTTGGAGAGGAGACCACCGGGGTTGTCTCTGAGGTCGATGACTAAGCCGTCGGCTCTCTGGAGCTTCTTGAGTGCGATGCGGAATTCACGAGCCGCATCACTGGAGATAAAGGTGGAGAGTTGAATTTTGCCGATGTTGTTGGGCAGCATGGTGGCTTTAACGGCTCTGATTATGATTTCGCGTCTGGTTATGTTGACGTCTTTTTCTGCACCGGTTTTCTCTCTGAGTTTGAGCGCTACCGGGGTGCCTGCCTGACCACGGATTCTCTCCGCAGCTTGTTCGGGGGTGATACCGATGGCGGTTTTACCATCGATACCGATGATCTCGTCTCCGGCTCTGACACCGGCCTCTTCGGCAGGACCTTCTTCGATGGTCTTGGTGATCATCAAGCGGGCGTTTTTCTGCATGAGGTTGATACCGATACCGACTATCTTCGCGTCGATGGCGTCGCTCTCATCTTTGTATGCTTTGGGATCTAGAAATCTGGTGTAGGGGTCGTTGAGGGTTTTGAGCATCACTTTGATGTATTTGTGAGCATCTTCCACTGTCTGGATCTTGCTGTCGAACTTGTGCTCGAGCTTCTTCCAGTCGACGCCATTGAAGCCGTCTTCGTAATAGGAGTCATTCACCAGCTGCCAAGCTTTGTGATAGATTTCCCGCGGGTGGTTTTTGTGACCCTGGGCAGGTTGGTAAAGTGACACTGTCACCAGTGAAACAAGCATGAAAAGACCTAACATGCGTTTGAGCTGTTTCATTACGCACACTCTTGATTATACGAAGTACAGACTAGAACTCGCCGGCAGCGATGTGGTTGGTGATCGTTCAGTCGATCGAGTTCGTACAATCCTTATGCCCGGTTAATATCACTTTCAACGCGGATCCAGGAAATTTCTTCCCCTTGAAAACCCTATTTAATAAAAGGCTTGATTAAGAACGATCCCTGCTGTGACCGGGATCACTGAATACGCTTCAATTCTTGCCTGGCAACCGCCATCTCGGTAGAGCGTTTATCAGCCGACAGCATGACATCCTCATAGTGCTTTCTGGCTTTGGCAGGGGACTTAGTCAGGTTGTAGAAATTGCCTGCTAGAAAATGAGCCTGGGCCCATGCCTTGTCCGTGGGTTTGGTGGCTTCTTTCATAAGACCGGAGCAACAAAGGCTCTTCTTCAGCACCAGGAAACATTTGAGGTGCCATGCCTCTTTCGCAGGGATTTTAGCACCGACTCTCTCTAGAAAAAGATGCGCGTCTTTGAATTTTTTCGTTCTTATATAAGAAGAGTAGGAAAGGGCAATTGCCAGGGGCGAATCTTGTGAAACATAGCCTTCTCTTTTGAACCAGGTCTCCATGGTGCCGGGCACCCGGTCATATTTGCCCAGGCAGTAGTTAGCCGCCGCCATCCTCAGGTAGAGGTCGGTGGAGTGGGAGCCATGAAGAAGGGCTCGATTGAAGTCTTTGAGAGAATTTTGGTACTGGCCGTCGAGCAGGTAGGCATACCCTCTCTCCTCGTACATAATCACATCTTCCGGATTGAGGGCGAGGACACTGGTATAGTCTGCGGCGGCTTTAGCGTATTCTCCCAGGGCAAGATAGCTCTGCGCTCTTTCCAGTTGCCCGAATATTGAATCGGATTTTTCAGTGTAGATTGAGACTCGGAAAAACAGAGTGCTCAGGTCATATTTAGGATCCGGCTTGATCTTGGAATGAAAGTTGGAACTGGAGAGATCCAGGCACTTGGTCAGGTCTTCTATGGCTCCTTTGTGGTCTTCCAGCATCTGTCTTGTGCGGCCGCGCCAGTAGTAGAGATGATTCAGTCTCGGGTGATTGGAGCCGTATTTTATGGCGGTGTTTAAGTGCTGGATGGCAAGCTCATGATTGCCGTTCAGAATGTCTCCCATGGCGTGGAGATAATTGGCTTCGACATCAGTGGGGTCCAGTTTCTTTGCCTTCTCGAGGTCGATGGTGGAGCGTTCGAACTCCTTCAGCTGGCGATAGACAAGCCCCCTGGATTTGTAGGCGTTTACGTTATTGGGATCGACTTTCAAAACTTTATTGAATTCTTCTACTGCTCGGTCTGGTTTGTTGGCGTTGAGAAGCAGCCAGCCTCGAATGAGAAGCGCGTCGGTGGAGTTTGGGTTTAACTCCAGGGCCTGGTTGCAGTAGTTGAAGGCAGCCTGGATATTTCCTTTCTTGAAATAATCCGTAGAAGACTTCAGTGCTTCCTTAAAGGCAGCGCTGTCCTCGGCCAGCGCTGCTTCGCCGACGAGAATTTGAGATATCTGAAGTATCAAAAGCGAAAGGAGGAGAAGGATTGTTTTTGCGATAGGAACGGGTTTCGAGTTGGATTTCTGATTCGGATTCGTCAAGATTTTAGCGCTTCTTGCAATCTGCCTGCGGCAAAGCCATATTTCGACCATTTGGATTCCACCATGGATTTTATATCCTTGGACATAACTATGGGTTCCGGCCATGGCCGGTGAAAGCCTTCCGCTTCCCATTTTCTGGTGGCGTCGATGCCGACTTTGGAGCCATAACCAAGGATGGGGCAGGCATGGTCGAGTATGTCCAGGGGACCTTCCACGAACATCATATCTCGTTTGGGGTCGGTGTTGCCGAAAACATTCAATGCCACTTCGGAGAGGTTCTGGACGTCGACCTCTTTGTCTACGACGATGGCGAATTTGGTGAACATGAGCTGACCCAGACCCCAGATGGCGCTCATTACCTTGCGGGCATGACCGGGGAAACGCTTGTCTATAGAGACGATCACACAGTTGTGGAAAACACCCTCCCAGGGCAGATTCATATCGACAATCTCGGGCACGAGCATCTGAACCATGGGCAAAAAGGCTCTCTCGGTGGCTTTACCCAGATAGCAGTCTTCCTGGGGCGGTTTGCCGACTATGGTGGTTTGATAGATAGGATTCTGGCGATGGGTGACGGCGGTGACATGGAAAGTAGGAAATATGCCCGCCAGACTATAGAAACCGGTGTGGTCTCCGAAGGGACCTTCGGTTCTGAGGTCGTCTTGTTCTACATAACCCTCGATAACGATCTCGGCGTTTGCCGGCACTTCAAGGTCGACGGTCTTGCATTTGGTGAGCTTCACCGGACTCTGGCGCAGGAAACCGGCAAAGATCAATTCATCGATATCGGGGGGCAGAGGGGCGGTGGCCGAATAGGTGACTGCCGGCTCGGCACCAAGAACCACGGCTACCTCCAGACGGGTGCCTGGTTTTTGGTAGCCTTCCTTTTCGAAGAAGGTACCGAAGTTCGGTGGCTCTTCGGGCTGATTGTCGTCTTTGGTCTCACGACGTTTGTCTTCGAAGTGCCTGGCTCCGTCATGGTGTTTGTGCCAGTGCATACCGGTGGTGGCGTTGTCGAATTTTTGCAGGCGATAGACGCCCAGGTTGCGATGACCCGATTTCGGATCCCGGGTGATTACCACACCCAGGGTGACGAAGGGACCTCCGTCGTCCGGCCAGCATTTGATAATCGGCAGTTTATCCAGCATCGGCTGGCTGGGGTCGGTTATGACCACTTCCTGACAGGGAGCGTTGCCCCGCACTAATTTTGGCGGAAAACGACCGACTTCTAGAATTGTCGGCAGCATCGAGAGTTTATCTACTAAGGATTCCGGTACTTTTGGTTTGATCAGTTTGCGAATGCGATCGGCGATTTCATCGAGATCATCCACCTCCAGGGCGCGGCAGATTCTTTTCTGGGAGCCGAAGGCATTGATCAGGACGGGAATATCATAACCTTCCACGTTATTGAATAGCAGAGCTTTATTGGAAGCGCCCTGGGATTTACTGACTCTATCGGTAATCTCGGCAATCTCCAGGTCTGTGGAGACCGGTGTGTTTATTTCATAGAGTTCGTTGTCGTTTCTGAGAGCTTCGATGAACTCTCTCAAATCTGCGTAGGCCATGCTGCTACCCGGTATTAGATCTGCTCTGGACGCATGTCATTTTAGCGCCTGGACAGAGTCCAGATCCGTCCCTGGTCGAATCCGCCCACTAAGTTTACAGAATGATGAATCTCAGGCAGGCTCTTCGACGTAGGGGCTCAGTCTGAGCTCCAGATTGAGCAGCCAGATAAGCAGGTCACAGCGTCTTTCCTTGACCTGATTTTCGGCATGGTCTTCAGACATAAGCCAGTCGAAAGCGTTTTTCAGATCTATCTCTTTCTCGCTCTCTTCAGGCTTTCTTGCATAGGCTTTATCCTGCCAATCTGTGTCATTGGGCAGAGACATCGGGTTTGATGCGCTTGTGACAAAGTCCGTCAAGCTGGGCTCCTTTCATTGATACTTTCCCGACGAGCTTACTTGGCTCTTGAGGGAATCAACTGTTTTTTCTTTTTTGACAAGATTATGTTGACGAGGAATCACTTTAGCTCTTGTGAACTGAATTTGTATATGTCCGTTCGCTCATGGATTGATGAAGTTTTTCTCTAAAAACCTCAAGGTCTGACGCCATGCTTGTCCCCGGTGAGAGAGTAGATTTTTTTCTTTTGCGGAAATTTGAGCGGCTGTTACATCTTTTCCTACAGGTAGAAAGACCGGATCGAAGCCGAAACCTTGAGAGCCTTGTTCTGTAAGGCTTATGCGTCCTGTCCAGTATTGTTCTGTTTGAAAAACCGGCTCTTTACTACCTGGTTGGCAGAGAACGATGGCGCATACGAACCGGGCGGAGCGGTTCTCTTCGCCTTCAAGCTCTTTTAGAAGTTTGGCTCTACCCAGGGCATCGGAACCTTGGGAATAACGAGCGGAATAAAGACCGGGCCTGCCTTCCAGGGCATCTACTTCGAGACCGGAATCATCTGCTGCCGACAGTCTGCCCGAGGCTTCTGCGGCGGCTCTAGCTTTTATGAACGCGTTCTCTATATATGTATAGCCGGTCTCCTCCGGGTCGAAATCGGCAGGAGCCAGAGCCAGCTCCAGCCAGGGACAGTCCCTGGACATCTCTTCGAACTCTTTGAGCTTACCTGGATTTTTCGTTCCTAGAGTCAGTGCCAGGTTCATTTACCATCTGCCTGGGCGCGTTTATTGCGTATCGGGGTGACATTGTTCTTCTGGGTTTTCTGCTTGACCGGTGTCTTCTTGTGATGGTCTTTTCTGATAACCCGGATAACATCGGATATTTGCGAGATCGCCCTCGACACCTGAGTGAGTTGCTCGATGTGATTCACTTCTACAATCAACATGATCATGGCCGACTTCTGGTCTTTCTTTGTCTCCACTCGAAGGTCTTTGAGGTTGACTTTGTTATCCGATACTTTCTTCAAGATATCACCGGCGATACCGACTCTGTCCAGGCATTCTACCTTGAGGCAGGCAGGATAGGTAGTCGACCTCTCTTGAGACCAGTCCACCGACATTCTCCTGTCTTCATCCACTTTCAGGAGGTTGGCGCAATCCACTCTATGAACGGCTATGCCACTGCCCCTGGTTACTACTCCGGCTATCTCTTCTCCCGGAACAGGCTGACAACATTTCGCCAGGTGATGCAATAGACCTCCCAGCCCACCGACATCTTTTGGTTTGACTTCTTGAGGGGTAGGGAGGACATAACCTTTTTGTTCGACTTCCTTCTGCTTTTCGTATTCCCTCAATTTGTGGGTAATCTGAGCGACGGTTATGTCACCGTAACCGATGGCAGCCAGTATGTCTTCCGGTTTGCGCAGGTTGAGTTTCTTGCCGACGTCGGTCACCCTTTCGCCGTTTTTCAAAAATTCATCTAAGTCATTTTTGCCAAGCTCGGCTTCCAGCATCTGGCGTCCTTGCTGGATGTGCTCGTCCCGGTGGTGTTTCTTGAACCACTGGCGGATCTTGCTTTTGGCGCCATGGGTTTTGGCGAAATTGAGCCAGTCCATTTTGGGTTGCTGAACTTTTGTGGTGATGATCTCGACGATGTCACCGTTTTTAAGCACCGTATTCAGTGGCATGATGCGATCGTTTATCTTGGCACCGGCGCAGCGATGACCTACCGCTGTGTGGATTCTGTAGGCGAAGTCGATAGGGGTCGAGCCGGTGGGCAGGTCCATGACGTCGCCCCGAGGGCTGAATACGAAGGTCTGGTCGGAGAAGAGGTCGATTTTGACCTCTTCCATATATTCCTGGGCGTCGGCAAGATCTTGACGCCAGTCCACCAGCTGTCTCAGCCAGGCCAGTTTCCTGTCGTTGCCGTCTTCGGACTTTTCCGATGTGCCGGATTCTTTATAGCGCCAGTGGGCTGCGATCCCGTACTCGGCGACGTGATCCATGCGACGGGTACGAATCTGGATTTCCACCGGTCTGCCGTTGGGACCGATTACTGCAGTGTGCAGAGACTGGTAGCCGTTGAATTTCGGCATGGCGATATAGTCTTTGAAACGCCCTGGAATAGGGGTGAAAAGGGCGTGAACAATACCCATGACCTCGTAGCATTTGTGGGTGTCGGGGTCTTTGCCTATTTCGCAGAAATTCTTATCGCTTGCCGAGTCGACGATGATTCTTATCCCGAGCACATCATAAAGCTCTTCGAAGGTCTTGGCCTGTTTCTTCATCTTCAGCCAGATTCCGAAAAGATGCTTCGGTCTGCCGTATATGTTGGCGTTTATGCCCCGATGCTTTATCTCCTCTTCTAATTTGGAGATTACATGCTGAATCAGGTCCTCTCGCTCTTCCCGTGAATTAATAACCAGTTTCTGCAGCTTCTGGAACTCATCAGGGTGAACATATTTGAGGGCGAGGTCTTCCAACTCCCACTTCATCTCTCCAAGACCGAAGCGGTTTGCCAGTGGTGCATAGATTTCGAGGGTCTCTTTGGAGATCTCCACCTGTTTATGCGGCAGCATATGCTGGAGAGTGCGCATGTTGTGCAGGCGGTCAGCCATTTTTACGAGCACAACCCTAAAGTCTTCTGCTATAGCGACTATGAGCTTGCGGAAGTTCTCGGCCTGGCGTTCTTCTTTTGAGCTGAAGCTGAACTTACCAAGCTTGGTGACACCTTCTACTATTTTTACGATGTCCGGTCCGAACTCTTTCTCCATCTCTTTGGACGTAACATCACAGTCTTCGAGGACGTCGTGGAGAAGTGCTGCACAGAGAGTCGGAACATCGGATTCGAGGTTGGCGAGTATCTCGGCTACCTCGACCGGATGAATGATATAAGGATCCTCTGATTTTCTCAGTTGCCCATCATGGGCTTTGTGGGCGAAATCATAAGCCTTTTGAACAACCGCTACATCTTTTGGATCCCGACCCTGGGCCTTGAGCAAGTCTATAAGCGGTTTTTCAAAGGTCTGTTGCATGGAGGCGGCTTTCTCGATTTTATGCTGCGGTACTTAATCAAGAATCCTGTTTAAACGTCTCGATTTTAATGAAGATTATACATTTGCGGAGAACTTGAGCCTAGCAAGTATGGAGAACTGTTTCATCACTTTGCTCTTTTGAAGACCGTTTTATAAACTAGCTTTCATTTGACCCTTTGCCGTGGGGATTTTACGGTTGTCTCGAATGTAGCTTTAATGAGATGTTAGGCAGGCAAGAAACGAAGGAATTCGCGGTATCTCACAGGTTGTGGTTGGGCTGTTCAGGTATTAAGGATGATTGAAAAGGCTTTAGGAGAACTCGATTTTGCAAGCCATTGCGATGACACCAGCAAAAAGTCGGGTGGGATACTAGATAGCGTAAACTTTGTCAGGCTCTCGGCCTTTGAAGAATGCCGTAAGTCGACTGTGCTTTCAGGAGAAGTCTCCTGTTGCAATCAGGTTTTCCGCCGGTTTCGCCTGAGGGCGGACAGGGAGGTCGTCCTCGATTTCTGGCATCGGGGCTTTAGTGTGGATGACAGCATAGCCAATGAGTTCTTTCGTCTGGTTTCAAGCCCCCAATCGGTCTCTCCGGAGAGGCTGGCTCCCATAGCCGATGTTCTCGGACCGATTGCCGTAACTGCCAGATGCCAGACAGAGCCTGATATCGCCTCTATGATTCCGATCAAGATAGAAAGCTCGGAAGTAAGAACCATCAATTCCAAGAACGTCCTTTTCGTATTCTGGTCCGACATCAACCAGGAGCGAATGCACATCAGTCTTTTCGTAGACTCTCGCTGTGACGGTCTTAAAGTGGACGAGATCCACTTCTCTATTCCGGCTGATTCCATGGAGTCCGTCGCCCAGGTCGTGGCCGAGACCCTGGAATCCATTCAATGGAATATTCTCTCGCCACCGCCAATTCCGGGATTTGTACCTTCTATGTTTTCCGGGGTTTCAGCAGTACCGACAATTTAGACAATTTGAGATTTTCTGTTTTGTCCAAAGGTTTGGTTACGCTAATTTTGGCAGTTTCATTCACCTGCTCTACCTTCTCCGCTGAAGCCCAGAGTTATAACGCTCGCTGGGCTGCTTACATCAATCAGGGCGGCATCTGCATGGAGAAAAAAGAGTATAAAAAGGCGGAAGCTTTTTTTGAGCGCTCTTTGCTGGAATCCAAAAGTTTCGGCAACCGCTCCAAAGAGATGGCTTCGAGTATCAATGCCCTGGCTGGTGTTCATATGGAGCAGAAACATTGGAAAGAGGCAGAGTCCTATCTGGTTCTTGCTCTATCTATGCGAGAAGACTTGCTCTCTGAGCGCGATCCTCGCATCGCCAATACATGCTTTAATCTGGGAGTCTGCTGTTATAAACAGGATAAGCTCTCTGAAGCCGGGCACTATTTCGAACGGGCTCTCGATACTCGCTATTCATATAAATCCGGTAAACCCGAGGACCCTCATATAGCAGAAGAGTTGATCTGGCTCTCTAGAGTCTATGCCAGGCAGGGCAGGCAGACCGATGCCATAGAGGTGTTGGAACAAGCTCTTTCTATCAAAAAGAAAAAGTTGGGATCCGCCCATGCTGACATTAAGAGTCTCGAAATCGAGCTGGACAAACTGAAGAAGAATGCCGGAGGGAGGGAGTGAAGCCTTTACCAGGGCACTTTGTTGATATCTTTGGGTAAAGGACTGCCGGACTGACCCCAGTAGTTGTCCGGAGTAGTATAAGGTTTGGTCGGCAAGCTGACCGGAGGGCCGTTCGAGGAATAATAATTTCCCGAAGCGCTGGAATCGGTCGTGGAAGGCGCGTAATAGTTGCCAGAAGCTTTGCTGGGACTGCTTTGATGGAAATAGGTCCCGCCCATTTCATTGAATGGTCCATAGCCGGCAGACCAGGCTGGACCGGCAGAATCGAAGCCCCAACCTCCATATCCGCCCCAGCTTCCCCAGCCGCTATAACCACCCCAGCCATGCCAGCCTCTATATCCGCCCCAGCCGTTATAACCACCAAAGCCGCCTCTGTAACTGCTGAAATATGGGTTGAAGCCTGAAAAACCTGAGAAGCCTGAATTAAAACCGGCATAGCCCCTGATGGCTCTATTGAAGATACCGGCATTGCTAGTGGTGGCATCCGGAGCCCCTATCATAGACGGAGGGGCGCCTATGATAACCGTGGGGGTTGTCGAGGGGGTGCTCTGACTCTGCCCGGCGTTTAGAATAGTGGTATAGGACCCGAGCCCTTCCAGCCGTTTTTGGGAATCGGCGAATGGATTTTTCGAAAAGTCCGCAGCCATTGCTTCTGTCTGGAGTTGGAGAAGAGTTAGCAGGACCAGGCAGAGTCCGGAAATCAATCCTTTTTTACGCTTCCCGGTTTTGGTACTGGACTTTTCTGCCATCGGACATCCTCTTTTCTCGTTCTTTCCTGGGACCTATCCATTTTAATGGTTTATCGGCAATATTTTGACAGAGTTTTCTGAGGATGGTTCATTGACAGCACGGTAAGTTTATTTTCTGTTTCGGGAACAGTTTGGCACTGACCGCGTCTTCAAGAAAAGTTGCCATTCTAGAAAGGCTCTTCTAAGTAAGTTTATCGTTTTTTGAAATTGACGGTTGTTCGTCGCATGAAGTCCGTTGACCGGTTCTCCTTGAACATGCGCAACCTGAATGCTGTTCGGCTCGATTTTAAAAGATACATAGATACGTAGGTTCATTGAATATGGAAACACCAGAAAAAAGAAGCAGCAGAAAGCTTACGATGGTTGCATTGAGTATGGCTGCGTTTATCTCCTTAGCGGCGGCTCAAGAGAGTTTTGCAATCTCGACTGACTACAAGAAGGTTGCTGCGGTTACCCGCGATGCTCAGCTTTCCGGTGGTCAGATTGTTCAGGAGAAAGTGAAGATAGGTGATCGGGAGTTTCATGTCACAAGGGCTATGATTAATTCCAGCCCGGAGCATGTCTGGTCCTATCTGACCGATTATGACAAGGCACCGAGCGTCTTCTCCAACCTCAAGAAAATCCGTTTATTAGACCAAAAGGATAACCGCAAGAAAGTAGAATTCGAGGTCGTCTCCCTGGGTGGACTGGTGAAATACGATTATGTTCTTCATGTGGTGGAGAGCGAGCCGCACCAGATGGAGTGGAGTCGTGCCAGCGGTGCCTTCAAAGCAAATGATGGTTTCTGGTCCCTGGAGCCTGTTGAGGGTGGCAAGTACACCCGGGTCACCTATGCCAAACACATCGACGGCGGGCTTTTTGTCCCGAGGATGATCGTAGACAAACAGCTCAAGAGCACCATGCCTAATGTAATCGCCAATTTGAGAAGCGCTGTCGCTTCTGATAGGAAGCGAATTGCCCAAAAGTAACCCTGAAAAGTCTAGTCGAATCTCAGCACTTCTTTGCTAAACTGTAGATCGGCAGGGTCATGCCGGAGGACAGTGGATGCATTTCTTCAACTGGCGGAAGTTCCTGGGAGGCATGACCGCACTGGGTTTGCTTTCTTTCGCTTCAAGCGGTTGTGCTCAGGAGAAAGTCAAAGCTGACGGTGAAGGGGAGGCTGAAACGATTCAACTCAAGTACGATAGACAGAATGATCAACTTGTTGCCGATCTTCGCAGCAAAGGAATAGCCAATGAGACCGTTTTGAAAGCGCTCAGAGAGACACCGCGGCATTTATTCGTGCCTGAATCCGTAAGAGACTCGAGCTATGAGGACAACGCGCTTCCCATCGGTTTGAAACAGACGATTTCGCAACCTTATGTAGTCGCTTACATGACCGAGGTCTTGCAATTGGCGCCGTCAGACAGAGTACTCGAAGTCGGCACAGGATCGGGATATCAGGCTGCGATACTGTCGAAACTGGTGAAGAAGGTCTATTCTATAGAGATTCTGGAGCCACTGGCCACGAGGGCGAGGCTGGCTCTCGATGCTTTATCTGTCGACAATGTTGTGATTCGGGTGGGCGATGGCTACAAAGGATGGCCTGACCAGGCTCCGTTCGACGCCATTATCGTCACTGCCGCACCGAATGAGATACCGCAAGCTTTAGTGAATCAGCTCAAAGAAGGCGGCAAGATGATATTGCCGGTAGGCAAAGGAGACTTGCAATGGCTGGTTTTAATCACCAGAGAAAACGGCATGACAAAAGAAAAACAGCTGATTCCCGTTCGCTTCGTACCTATGGTGCATGGTTCGGAAAGGCAGTCAGGATTCAATTAGATTAGCGATAAGATTTCTTCCTCTTACCGATTTGTCCTTTAGGCGGACTTACTTTGCCAGTCCATGAATGGTGCTTTATTTTCCAGGCACCCGCTTCTCGCAGCATCTCAACCCGAACTTTGGCCTTGGTTACTTGATCCCAGTCCTTGGCGTAGCCGGTGGCTTCTATGAAAGCCATGTCGCCGACAACCTCTTCCTTTACTACGGTAAATTTGCCGATATAACTCTTCTTGAGCTTTTCGAGCTGTTTTGCGGCTGCTTCACCTTCGAGACTGAGCATGTTGTTACGGGTTCGGTCGATAAAGTAAGGCGCCACATCATAAATACTTCTGGCGTAGTAGACCCTGGCGAGATACTGTTTATAGATATCGCTGGGTTTGTAGCCTCCTGCCTGAGCCGGCATCGCAGAGAATGCCACCATTGCCAGAAGCGAGATTAAGAGGAAGAATTTTTTGTTCATAATCTTATTATGACTTATCTCGCTGCGATTTTGTTTCCGGCGGAGGCATAAACAGGAGTGAGCCAATGGCTGTAGGCATCCATCTTGCCGTGGGTTATTGCTTCGTAGGTGTCTAGAATTCGCTTTGTGAAGTCCCCCATCTTGCCATCGGCTATTTTACGCTTGTCGACTTCCACCACCGGTACCACCTGGGCGCCGGTGCCGCAGAAGAAGAGTTCGTCGGCGGTGTAGATTTCGCTCCTGTCGATTTTTCTCTCTTTGACTTTGATACCGAACTCTTTATCGGCAAACTCGGCGATGGTATTTCTGGTGATACCAACCAGAATGTTTTCGTAGCTGGGCGGTGTTATAAGCTCTCCATTCTTGACCATGTAGATATTCATGGCGGATCCTTCTGCGACATGTCCGTTCTGGTCGAGGACAATACAATCGTCGAAGCCCATGTTATAAGCATCTGTCTTGGCTAATGCCGTATTGGCGTAGGCGCCCGAGATTTTTGCCCGTGGTGGAATGGCGTTGTCATCGACCCGCCGCCAGCTGGAGACCATCACTTTCAGTCCGTCTTCGGCTTTGAAATAGGCGCCGAAAGGTACCGTATAGATAAAGAATTCGGATGGATTGTTCTGAAGACCTGGACCGACCATAATGCTCGCTTTGTAGGCGAAGGGTCTTATATAGGTGTCGGTTTTAGGATTGTTCTTTTTGAGCAATTCGATGGTGAGATCACAGAGCTCTTCTGCCGAGTGTTTGCACTCGATGTGCAAGATTTTTATGTTGTCCAGCATCCGCAGGTAATGCTCTTTCATACGAAACACGAAAAGTTCATTCTTCTCTTCGTTCCAGTAGGCTCGAATCCCTTCGAAGACTCCGGTGCCGTACTGAAGAGCATGGGTTCTGATGCTTATCTTCGCATCCTCTTCGGGTACTATCTCTCCCTGGAAAAATGCATAGGACTTATTCTCGGACACGATTTGCTCCCTTTAAATTACTGATTCTAAATCTGGTTCTTACAGTGGGTCACTCTCTCTTCCACAGCTTTTCTTTTGCCTCCTTCCGGCTCGAGATCCACATATTTCTGGAAGGATTCCGCCGCCGATTTCCACTCTTTGTCCTGCTCGCAGGAGACCCCCAGGTAATAGTGCCCCCAGGGGTACTTAGGATCGACTTCGGTTGCTTTTCTGAACTCGGCTTTGGCTTCGGATAACTTTCCTTTCCTCTTTAAAGCTTGTCCCAGTGCGGTGTGGCAAGCTCCGGATTCCGGATATTTGCTTACTTTGGAGGAGAAAATTTTGATCGCTTTATCAGTATTGCCAATCTGGAGTTCATGATGCCCTTTCTCCAGCTTCTTTTCGTAGTCTGTTTCAGACTTGGCTGCGCAGGGTATTGCCTGAAACGCGTAGATTGCAAGGACAGCGGCAACGACGCTGAACGCCGTTGCCGCTTTGAGTCCGTATTGCTGTGGAGAGTCTAGGGTTCCGGAGGTCCTTTGTCTGGCAGTAGTGTTCATGGCTTCTCCTTCATAAGTACCAACCTGGACTATTTCAACTCTCGTGGTGTTCACCGACCCTATTGAGTCGACTCTTCGGTCGATTCGGCTCCTTTGGAATCAGAGCTGAGAACGGTACCGGTAACGGTGGCAGTTACTTTCTTGACCACATCGCCGACTCTCACACCGGTACCATCGGAAATTTTACCGGTGGAAGAGGTGGTATCGACTTCTGTGAGGGCGATGGTGGCAACGGTCTTGAACATCTCTTTGATTACCTTACCGCTGTCCGGGTCACGGATGGTTTTGTAGGCTCTCTCAACATGCAGTTTGTTGCCTACGGCAAGACCGTTCTGTTTACCGAGGTTGACGATCACCGTATCACCGGTGACATCGGCTATTTTGCCCTGAACATCGGCCTGGGCGATGGATTTGTTATCGGGAATGCGGTTAGCCATGCCGATAAGCTGAGAACCGACAGCATCGACCGCTTGCATGGTAGCTTCTCCGGCTATCGAAGAGGCAAATCCGGAAGAGTCGAATCCGACATCGGCACCTGCTCCCCATAGTGAAGCGCCACTTCTGGTGGATACACCGTCGCCATGGGTGGCAGCGAGAATCTCTCCGGTGGCGGTGTCGACGATTCTAGCGTCGATGGCTACTTTCGCTTTACCTTTTTTGACTCTCATACCACCGCCGAAGCCACCGAATCCTCCTACATAAGGGATGTATCTGGTGGCGGCGCCAATACCGGCACCGACATTCATGCTCGAGTTTTCGAAGCCGAAGTGGGTAACGGTTCCGACTACGATTGCGTCAACGCTCAAGAGTTTACCGATTTTGATGGCGGTGGAGTTGTCGGCTCTATCCGATACCGAGAAGTTTTGCTCTTTCAATATCTGGTCGAGGATCTGTCTTTCTACCACCGAAAAAGTGCCGTCATTGACCAGTTTGGTGACTAGAAGTGTGGTGATACCTTTACCTACGTCGACTGTGCCGACATAGCTCTGGACCGCCCCGTATTCAAAAGGCAGTACGGCTACACGCCGCTTGGCATCTGCTTTTGCCGGGGGCGCATAGACCAGAGTGGTCATCACAAAGGCAAGAGTCATAATGACCGAGCCGATTTTTCGAAAGTTCATATACCTATCCCCTGCTATTGATGGTGATCGCCCGACATCGAGGTCGCGTTGCGAAATTTATGATGATAGAAGAGTCTACTCAGGTCACTTTAGATCATAAATAGCAATTTTGCCTGATGTGAATTAAATGATACAGAAAAGACAGGCTCGCTACCGTAATTTAGGAGAGACCCTGTCTTTTGGATTTTTTATTTTGGTTCGACTTATTTGTTTAGTTGTTTCTTGACCTTGGCGTGCGCGTCTTCCAGCGCTTTCTTCTCCATCTTCAAGACCTTGTCCATAGCTTGCAATTCGGCCTGTTTGGAAGAGGTAGAGGTGCTTGTTCCTTTGGTACTCTTATTTTTCACTAATCTCTTCTGGGGAGCACCTTTCAAGTGGGCACTATAAGAGGCGATCAAACCTCTGGCTTTCTTAGAATATCTGGACTTGGCAGGAATCTGCTTGAGTATCGCCACCGCTGTCGAATACTTGCCTTTGGCGGCATTGGCTTCTGCGTTCTTGAGATTATCGAGAGCCGCCTTTTCTGCAGCAAACTCTTCCATTAAGCCACGCACGTTCTGAAAGTGGGGAGAGTCCGGGCTGACCAGTCTGAGCGAGTTAATGGCAGCATCATACTCTTCAGAATCGGCCATTATCTGGGCGCTGACTATTTTTTCTCTGGTATCTATTTCTACCTGTACCGCTCTTTCGATGGGACCCATCGCTCTTTCGGCAGCTCCCTGAATCGCTTCTCTGGCAGCACTGTCGACCAGGGCTTTATTCAAGGGGGCTCCCGGAGTGAGGGAGAAGTCCTGCTTATACTGCTGGACCGCCACCGAAGAGAGGACCTGGCCGCCTGCGGTTTTGACCAGAACCGTACCGTTATAGCGAATCTGTCCGCTCATCTGATCCATGAACTCTTTGATGTTGCATACCACATACCAATCCGGATTGACCGTACTGAGGGCGACATTGTTGTTCATCTCCAGTTGTCCTGAGATACGGTCGACTATCGATTGCTCGATGCCGCTTCCTCCGCCGCAGACCACGGCGATTCTCACCGGCGGCACCGCAGCCGATGCCGGGAGAAGACAGAATATTCCGATAAGAGCCGACAGGCAGAGAGCAAGAGTCTTCTTATAGACCTGTCGGATGATCTTTGATGATGCTGCTGACACTGTTTTCTCCTTGTTCTTTGGTTCTTACTGGCCGCGATCCATGGCCTGATTGGCCAGTTTATCAGCTTCTTTGTTCAGAGCCCGTTCGACATGGACAATGTGAAACTGGCTGAATCTACGAGACAGTCCCTTGGCTGTCTCATATAAAGGTTTGAGGTTCTGGTTTTTGACCCTGTATTGACCGAGCATCTGTTTGACGATAAGCTCCGAGTCCATTCTCACTTCGACATCGTCGACACCCAGTTCCAGCGCTTTTTCCAGACCGATAATCAAGCCGGTGTACTCGGCGAAATTATTGGTGTTGACTCCGAGAAATTTGTTGACTTCACCGATGGTTGCACCGTCTCCGCCTTTGTCTTTGACCAGGGCGCCAGCCCCGGAAGGTCCGGGATTGCCCCTCGAGCCTCCGTCGGCATAGACTATTGCACTTTTGCTGCTAGCCACTATGATCTACCTCTTCCTTCTTGAACTACACTTTCAGATATTCCGCCACTTTATCCCGACCGAAGCTGAGAGCCTCTTTCAGCTTCTCCGGTTGTTTGCCGCCGGCCTGGGCAAGCTCGGGGCGACCGCCGCCGCCGCCGCCACAGATGGTGGCAATTTCCTTGACCAGCTTTCCGGCATTCAGACCGTTACCGGTCTTTGAAATCAGAGGCTTGGAGATGGCGCATACTAGAGAGACCTTGTCGGCAGCCAGGGGGGTTCCTAAGAGGACGACATAGTCGTCTCCTTTTTCGGTGATATTTGATGCCAGGGATTTGAGCGAATCGGCGCTCACTCCCTCCAGCTCTGAAACAATCAGTTTCGTGTTTCCCAGGCTCTCTGAAGCGGCAAGAAGATCGCTCAGCTTGGCCATGGCGAGTCTATTCTCCAACTCCTCGAGCTGTTTGTCTTTTGCCTTCATTTGCTCTTGCAGGCGCTCTATCTGGGAGGGCAGATCCTTCGGAGTCACTTTCAGCCGGTCGGTGGCCTGACCGAGATAGTCCATCTGTTTCTGAATATAATCCCAGGCTCTCTCGCCGGAATAGGCTTCGACCCGTCTGACCCCAGAGGCGATACTGCCTTCGGAGACTATCTTAATCAGACCGATGTCTCCGGTGTTAACGGCATGGGTGCCGCCGCAGAACTCCAGGCTGAAGTCGCCCATGCTGACCACCCTGACCCGGTCGCCGTATTTCTCGCCGAACATGGCTATCGCTCCGGTCTGTTTAGCTTCATCCAGGCTCATTACCCGGGTGTTCACGGAAGCGTTTTCTCTGACCCATAGATTCATCATCGACTCTATATCGGAGAGTTCTTCTCTGGTTGGCTGGCGCTCGAAGCTGAAGTCGAAGCGCATGGCGTTGGGACCTACCTGAGATCCGGCCTGGGCCACATGCTTGCCCAGGCGTTCTCTCACAGCCGAATGAAAGATGTGGGCGGTGCTGTGGTGCAGCACGGTGGAGGCCCGACGCAGAGCGTCGACCGCGGTAGAGACTTTGGAACCAAGGGCGATACTGCCGGATATGCCCTTTACTTTGTGGATGATCAAACCTTCGTGCTTCTGGGTATCAAGCACTTTCAAGCTACCCGAATCAGATTCGAGCACACCATGATCACCGAGCTGTCCTCCGGATTCGGCATAGAATGGAGTTCTGTCCAGTACCACATCGGCGTCTTCGCCTTCTTGCACAAACTCTGCCGGTTTGCCTTCTTTTAAAATTGCCACCACTTCGGCTTCGCCGGTGGTGCCGTCATAGCCGGTAAATTCTGTTTCGCCGCTTTGGCGAAGAACGTCACCGAGAGCTTCTTCTCCGGTCATGACCACACTGAATTTATTAACCGAAGAGACCTCTTCGTGTTCTTTTCTAGCCGCTTCGAAGCCTTTCATGTCGATACCGAGATTGTGCTCTTCGGCAATCTCTCTAGTCAACTCCACCGGGAAGCCGTATGTAGCATAGAGATTAAAAGCCTCTTTGCCGGGAATCTCGCCATCTTTGCTCTCTGCAAGAAGCTGTTCGAGAATGTGCATGCCTCTGTCTATGGTTTTGGAGAAACGTTCCTCTTCTTCTTTAATAGAGCGAGTGACGACCTCTTCGTTCTCTTTGAGCTCCGGATATGAGTCGCCATAGATCTCGAGAATCTTCGGAACAAGGCGAAAGAGAAATGGTTTGTCTATACCCAGCAATCTGCCGAATCTAGCAGCACGGCGGATTATAAAGCGAAGCACATAGCCCCTGCCCACATTGCTGGTTCTGACACCATCGGCGATCAGGAAGGTCACACAGCGAGCGTGATCGCATATGATTTTTAGATAGCTGTCGTTCTTCTCATCCTGGGTTACCGGCAGTCCCTTGATGATGCCGCCGTGGTATTCGACCGAAGCAATCTTGCAGACCTCATCTAAAACGGGGCGAAGCAAGTCGGTCTCGAAGGTGTTGTGTTTGCCCTGGAGAATCATCGCGGTGCGATCGAGCCCCATGCCGGTGTCGACGTTCTTTTTCTCCAGCGGTTTGAAATTGCCCTCTTCGTCTTTGAAGAGTTCCATAAAAACCAGGTTCCAGAATTCGACAAAACGATCGTCATCATCCAGATCTATTACATTCGGGTCGGCGTCCTTCTTCTTGCTGAATTCCGGACCGCGGTCATAGTAGATTTCGGAACATGGACCGCAGGGTCCTGTGGGACCGGGCGGTCCCCAGAAATTGTCTTTTTTCGACATACGGAAGATGCGTTCTTTGGGAACTCCGACCACTTCATGCCAGAGTTTGAAAGCCTCTTCGTCAGCCGGTACATCGGCATCTCCTTCGAAGATGGTGACGATCAGTCTCTCTTTGTCGAGACCTAGATCCTCGGTGACGAACTCCCAGGACCAGGGGATGATCTCTTTCTTGAAATAGTCTCCAAAACTGAAGTTGCCCAGCATCTCGAAGAAGCTGTGGTGTCTTGTGGTTCTGCCGATATTTTCGATGTCGGAATCTTTGCCGCCGGCTCGGGCGCACTTCTGCACCGTGACCGCCCGGGGAGGACTGGTCGGTTTGGCGTTGCCAAGGAAGATCGGAACGAACTGGACCATACCCGCTGAAGTCAGAAGCAGGGTAGGGTTGTCCGGGATAAGGCTCGAACTGGGCAGGTGAAGATGCCCTTTCTTATCCTTGAAAAAGCTTACGAATTTGCTCCGAATTTCGGCTCCTGACAAAGTCATGGAGTCCTCCTTGTTTGATGTTAACAGAGGGGATTTCTGAAGAATTCAGTATAACCCAAAAGAGGGCGCCCTATTTGCCCTTTTTGAGCGATGTGAACCGTTGCATAGCCTCCTGTTTCATCTGGCATTTGAGACCTGATTCTGGTAGGCTTCGAAGTTTCAAAACGGGAGACCTGGACTTGAAAGTTCAAAAAGTACTCGTTCTACATAAGAAAACCACTTACCAGATCCAGGCGGAAGAGTACCGCGAGTCGAGATTCCTCAAGCTTCTTCAAGAGAAGAGCAAGGTTGTCGAGCGTGTCGAGCTGGCCCATAACGAGCATATCGCCACGATGGAAGTGGTGGAAGCCGAACTTTCGAAGCGAAAGATAGCTTATCGCATCATCGCCCGCTCCGAGCTGGATCATTATATTCAGGATATCGACTTGATGATTTCGGTGGGCGGTGACGGAACCTTTCTGGATGCCTCCCATTCTCTCGATAAGGTTCCTTTGTTGGGCGTCAACTCTTCTCAATCATCAAGCTTCGGCCACTTCTGCCTTGCCAACCAGGACAATTTCGCGTCATTATTGGATCAAATAATGAATGACACTCTTTCGTATGTGAATATTCTCAGGCTGCGCCTGGAATTGAACGGGGAGGTCCTTCCGCAGCGATCTCTGAACGAGATTCTGGTTGCTCACACCAGCCCTGCCGCCACCAGTCGTTATTTTATGCAGCTGGATGAGATTCAAGAGGAGCATCGCTCTTCCGGTGTCCTGGTGGGATCGCCTGCCGGGTCTACCGGTACGCTTCGATCTGCCGGAGCCAGGGTTCTGCCCATTGATTTCGACCAGTATCAATTCATGGTGCGCGAGCCCAATATGCGGCCCAGTGATAACTGGCAGCTCCTTCAGGGTCTTGTCGCCAGATCGAAGCCTCTGGTCATAACCTCTCAGATGCGTACCGGGGCGATTTTTGTCGATGGTCCGCACATAGTCTATCCTTTCGCCCTGGGAGATCGTCTGACCGTCCATGCCGAGGGTAATGACCTGCTCGCTTTTGTAGACCGCAAGGTAAACGATATATTCTCCTGAATTTCTCAGGGCCGGGTATAAGATATCAGTACATGTATCTTTCTGGCGGAATAAGAATCAGTGTCTGAGAAAGAAGTCGATAAAACGAAAAGCGATCTTTCCTTATTCGGTGAAGCCGATCCCCTGGTCGGTAAGATCGTCGAGGGAAAATGGCAGATTATAGACTTTCTTGGAGAAGGGAGTATCAGCACCGTCTATTTGGCCAAGGCCAGAGATACTGGTAAACACTGTATTCTCAAGCATATCCACAAACATCTCACCGAAGGAATTCGGAATCTCAAAAAGTTTCGCCAGCGTCTCAATAATCTTGCCGATTCTCTGAAGGGTAAAAACGTACTCCAGTATCAGGAGATTCATGTCGCGGACGATAAGCAAGTCTGGCTTGTTCTGGATAATGTCGACTTTGAGAGCCTCGAGGATCTTTTATCTAAGAGCGGACATATCGCCATCGAGCGAGCCGCCAGTCTTTTTAAACAAGTCTGCAACGGGCTATCGGAAGGCGAAGCTGCCGGTTTCCAGCACCGGGACCTGAAGCCGAGCAATATCATCATTATCAATGACGAGAAGTTCACCGATGACGTCAGATTGACCGATTTCGGTATCGCTCAGATTCTCACCGAAGAGACCGAGAGCAACTCGAGTTCTCAGTACATTACCCATACCGGCAAAGTATTCGGTTCACCCCTCTATCTGAGCCCGGAACAATGCACCGGCAAACGGCTCGACCAGAGATCCGACATCTATTCTCTGGGTTGTGTGATGTACGAGACCCTTATCGGAAAACCGCCTTTTGTAGGCAAGAACGTTCTTGAAACAGCCTACAAGCATATGAACGAAGCACCACGGGAGATAGAGCTGGAGGATGCCGATCCGAGGCTGGTGTCGCGATTTCAGACCGTGATCTTCAAATGTTTGAACAAAGCTCCCGATGAAAGGTATCAGAGCATCGGGCAGCTGAAAAGCGACCTCGAGCTTCTCTTGCTCGCCAATGATGAGGAGTGGAGCACTACCGCTAATGCCTTTCAAGTAACCGCTCCGATCTCAAGGCGCAGATTCGGGCTCTATCCGCTCTCTTCCGAATTCATCCTCTTCGGGGCCCTCACGCTTATACTGACCGCGGTGCCTATCTTCTGGGTGACAACCAGTTTCGGTCACAGAGATAAGAAGTATCCTCCCCTGAATGAGAAGATGCTATGGGTGGTGCAAAATAAAGCGGTTGATTCTGAGGTCGAAGGCTTCGAGCCCAGGAAACAAGCGGCTCTGGATGCGCTGGATTTTGTTCGGGATGAGCAGGGGGAGAAATCCGAGGAATATGCCAATGCTCTCTCCAGCCTGGTTGAACTTTTTGCCAATTCAGCCCACTGGAAAGAGGCCGAGGAAAAAACCAGAGAATTGCTTGAGGTCACTAAATCCGTGAAGGGTCAGTGGCCCCAGGCGGAATCTTACCGGATTCTCGGCTATGTCTGTTTCATGCAGGGTAAACTAGACGAATCCGAAAAGTATTGTCTGAAAGCCGTGTCGATGTCCGATGCAGAAACGTTGCCGACCGGCTCCAAGCTGCAACCTCTCAGAGTTCTGGGCGATATCTATTCTCAAAGAGATGATCTCGAGAGTGCTCTCAAAATCTATGAAAAGCTCTACGGTATCACCGAAGGTATCAAGGAGAACCACCCTCCTATCTATCAGGATGCCTGCAGCAAGCTTGCAGATATTTATAGTCGAATGGGCAACTATCCCGAAGCCGAGAAATACTACCGCCTTGGTTTGGACTGGTGGCGCAGTCATAACAAGGACGAGTCAATATACGCCGCTAAATCGCTTTACGGGCTTGGATCTGTGCTCGCTCTCCAGCGAAAGAACGATCAGGCGGAAGAGGCCTTTAAAGAGGGACTTCCCATATGCCGTGCCACAGCCGGAGCGAGAAGCTCATTGATGGGAGCGATGCAGAAGAAATATCTGGAAGTGCTCTGGCACAACAAGCCCTGGGAGGCGCTTCGCATGCAGCTCTCCGAAGGGGCGAAGTAAACAGTTTTATGTAGCGCTGTCTCTCTTTAGTTGCTGTAGATAGAACACCGGTATTCCCAAAAGAACTATCACCGTTCCCCAGAATGATTCATGGGGAAATTTCTGATAAGCGCTCACTGCGAGCATGAAGGAGACCAGTGCTACTATTAATGGTATCAATGGATAAAGCGGTAGTTTGAAGGTCTCTTCACCGTGTTCGGCGGCGTGTTGTCTTCGGCGCAGCACGATAACACAAAGAGCGGTTAATCCGAAGAAAACCCAGACTGCCAGCCCGGTAAAGAAAAGCAGGTTCTCGAACTTCCCGATCAAATAGATTAGAGCGCATGCCCAGATGCCGTTGAAGAGTGTCGCTCTCACAGGTGTGCCGGTTCTGGGATCGACTCTAGATAGAAATTTGAAGAAGATATTATCGTCGGCCATGGCATGGGCGATTCGGCTTCCGGTAAGAATCAGGGCATTGATGGCACCGAAGCCGAAGAGTACTACCAGCGCTTCTAGAAATTTGGCACCACCTTCTCCAAAGAGCGCCTTGAATAAGTCGGTGGCTATAAGCTTGGAGGATGCCACATTGGCGAGTGGCAGGTGATAGAGATAGAGAAAGTTCATGCTCACATAGATGACCGTCACAGTAAGACAGGTGATGATCAGGGCGAAGGGGACTGCTTTGTGAGCGTCTCTGGTTTCGCCTGCCAGAAAGACATTGTCGCGCCAGCCTCCGTAGGTCCAGAGGATGGGGACTAAAGCGGTCATCAATGCAAATGAAAGTGCCTTACCCCCGGTATCATCGCTAAACTGCGTAAAGGTGGCGACGCTGAAGTCGGATGCCGGGGGGCGCCATACGGATAGACCGGCTATGAATATCAGGGCGAGGGCAAGCAATTTTGCCAGAGTGAAAATATTCTGCAGCCGGCTTCCGGTTTTCAAACCGAATAAATTGGTAATGGTCAAAACGACCACTATCGCAACGGCAAGAGGTTTAATCGGCGACTCACCCAGATTGAACAGGGAACAGCAATATTCTCCGAACATTAATGCGATGGCCGCCACCGAGCCGGTTCTGGTGATCAATAGTTCCGACCAGGCGAATATGAACGCCAGCGCTTTGCCGTAGCATTCTCTCAAATAAACATAGTCTCCACCGGAAGATGGGTATATCGATGAGAGTTCGGCATAGCAAAGCGCTCCGATAAAAGAGAAGATCCCGCCAATGAGCCAGACTATAAGAATCCACAATGGAGAGGCCAGGTAGCCAGCGACCTCGGAAGGGACCCGAAAAATTCCGACACCGATTACGATACCGATGCTGATCGCTACCGAATCCCAGCGACCCAGTATCTTGTGCGTCGACAAAACGATTTGACTTAGCCGCCGGCCAGACTGCTCATCGCTTTCTTGGCCAGTTTATGATCGGGCATTACTTTCAATACCGCCTCATACTGAATCTTGGCTTCGTCTTTGCGACCGGAGCTTTGCAGGAACTTGCCGTATTCGACTAAAGCCATCGGATCGAGCGGTTTTGATTCGACCGCTTTTTTATACTCTTTCTCGGCTCCTTTGGAATCGCCCGATTTCGCCATGGACGCAGCCATCAGATAACGGGCCCGGGAATATGTCGGATAGCCTTTGAGGGCTTTCTTCTGTTCTTCGATGGCTTCTTTGTATTTGCCCTGTTTTTGATACATCCAGCCAAGACCGGAATGGGCAAGAGGATGCTTCGGAGACATCTTCAAAACTTCTTGATAGCCGGCTATCGCTTTGTCGACTTCGTTGGCATCGGCATATACATTAGCCAGGGTCAGTCTAGTGACCGGACTCTTCGGAGAAAGTTCCACCGCTTTTTCTGCAGCGGCACAGGCATTTTTGAAATCGCCTTTGGAGCCCCACATTATAGCCAGGTTGTTGTGGGGCAGGGGACTGTCTTTCTGGAGCTCCGCCGCCTTCTGATAGGCTTTGATCGCCCCGTCGATATTGTCCAGTCTGGAATAGGCAAGACCTAGATCCATGTGACCTTTAAAAGTATCGGGCTTGAGTTCTACCGCTTTTTCGAACTCGGTGGCGGCTTCTTTCATTCGCTTGGTGTTGGCGTAGATCTGACCGAGAATGATGTGTGGGAAGTAGAATTTCGGATCCAGTTTTATGGATTGTTTGCATTCTAAAATAGCGGTCTCATAGTCTTCCTGGGCGGCAAGGGTGCTGGCCAGTCTCACATGAGCTTTTGCGTCATTGGGCTCCAGACGTATAACTTCGCGGAACTCAGCGGCGGCTTCTTTCAGCTTTCTTTTCATGAAGAGCTCATTGGCTTTCTGCATATGTTGCTCGGCTTCGGTGCCGCCTGCAACTGCAGGCGGCAGGGCGCTCACCCCCAGCATCGCCGCCAGTGAAAGACCGGTGACGATGTATTTGCCATGACTCATCTTTGAATATTTCATTGAAACGCTCCGATTTTTTGAAAGTATATAAGGGGGTTAATAGGAAGCACCTGCGGTGGTGGCGCCCTGAAGAATAGCGACACCGGCAGAGGTGCCCAGTCTGGTGGCTCCTGCTTTGACCAGGGCGATTGCCTTTTCGGCATCTCTTATGCCTGCGCTCGCTTTGATCTCGAGTTTGTGGTTTCCTATGGTCTTCTTCATCAAGGTGATATCTTCCACCGTCGCACCCTTACCCTCTTTGACGAAACCGGTGGAGGTCTTGACCATGAAAGCACCGGCTTTTATACAGGCTTCGGTGGCTGCTATCTTTTCTTCATCGGTGAGAAGATCGCACTCTATTATCACTTTTACCGGCACTTCTCCGTTGCCAGCAACTTTCACCACCTCTTTGATCTCTTCGGTTACATAGTCAATGTCTCCTGCTTTCAAGGCGCCAACATTAATGACCATGTCAATTTCGTGGGCTCCGTCTTTGATGGCACGACGGGTCTCTTCCACTTTTGTTTCCATCAAATTTTGACCAAGCGGGAATCCGATAACAGTAGCCACTCTTACTTTTGATGAGCGCAGCTCCTTAATACATTGGCCGACATAAAAAGGATTGACACAAACAGCGAAGAAGGAATTCTCTTTTGCTTCTTTGCAGAGCCGCGAGATCTGCTCAGGAGTAGCGTTGGGACTGAGAAGCGTATGATCGATATATTTTGCGAGGTCGTTTGCCACGATGAATCTCCCAGGCGATTGGGGCGTTTTTTCTCTTCAGGACGCGATGAGCGCGTCGCCGCCATTATATACGGTCTGAGCCCTGATCCCGGTCTTGTGATCGAAGTATAAGAGTAGAACCCGCTTGTCAAGCAGGTCGCAAGCAGAATCGGCAGCCTCAGAGCGAGCGAGAATAGGGGGTGCTGGCAGATCCTGTGGCTTGCTCCCAGTAAGAGATGCTTTTATGGTATTCCTGCAAGCTTTTGACATCGAGTGATCCGCCTTGCAATGAGCCGATGGCAGAAACAATCGCTCTTGCACCGGCAAGCGTTGTAACCACAGGTGTTTTGTAATTGAGCGCCGCTCGACGGATGGTCTGGTCGTCACTACGGGCGGTTCTACCGGATGGAATGTTGATGATCAGTTTGATCACGCCGTTTTTGATCTGGTCGATTAAATTAGGTCTACCCTCTGAAACCTTGTTGGTCAGCTTTATCGGAATTCCCGCCGAAGATATGATCGCCGCTGTTCCTCTGGTGCCTATCAGGGTAAAACCGAGCTGATAGAGATTCTGGGCAATCGGAACAATCTCTTGCTTGCTCGAGTCGGTAACCGAGATAAACACAGAACCTGAGTCGGGCAGGGTTTGTCCGGCTGCGATCTGGGCTTTGGCATAGGCGAAATCGAAACGGCTGGCGATGCCCATGACCTCGCCGGTGGAGCGCATCTCAGGACCCAGTGATATAGAGGCTCCCGGAAAGCGATCGAAGGGAATGACCACCGACTTCACTGCCACATGGGGCGGAATGTGCCTGGGGGAGAGTCCCAGTTCCGAAAGAGTCTTGCCGACCATAACCCCCGCGGCCATGCGGGCCCAGGGCACACCGGTGGCTTTCGATACGAAGGGAATAGTGCGACTTGCCCGGGGGTTGACTTCGAGAATATAGAGTTCGTTCTCTTTGACGGCGAATTGAATATTCATCAAGCCTTTGACTTTGAGCTCTTTTGCCAGTTTGAGAGTGGCAGAGCGAATCTCTTCGATAATATTGAGAGGAATGGTCTGGGTAGGCAAAACGCAGGTGCTGTCTCCGGAATGAATGCCCGCTTGTTCTACGTGCTCCATGATTCCGGCGATAATGGTGGCTCTGCCATCCGATATGGCATCAACATCGATTTCAACCGCATTCTCCAGAAACTGGTCTATGAGGATCTCTATCTTGCCTGAGTGGAAGCCGGAGTCGAGCCAGTGTTCGAGATCGTCCTGGTTATAGATGATCTGCATGGCTTGACCGCCAAGCACGTAGCTCGGACGGACAAGAACAGGATAACCGACGTTGGTTGCTGCCTTGACCACCTCTTCGCGACTGGTGGCCAGCGCCCCGGAAGGCTGTTTCAGACCGAGCTTGTTGATCATTTTGCCGAAGCGGGCGCGGTCTTCTGCCTTATCTATCGAATCGGTGGAAGTGCCCAGAATCTTGATGCCGTGCGCCTCTAGTCCTCTGGCGATTTTCAATGGTGTTTGACCGCCGAGTTGGACAATAACTCCATCAGGCTTTTCCTGCCTGGCGATGTTGACCACGTCTTCCAGGGTGAGGGGCTCGAAATAGAGTCGGTCGGAGACGTCATAATCGGTGGAGACCGTCTCGGGATTAGAGTTGACCATTATCGACTCATAGCCGAATTGTTTCAAGGCGAGACTGGCATGGACACAGCAATAATCAAACTCGATGCCCTGACCGATGCGGTTCGGACCACCGCCCAGGATCATGACCCGGGGTTTTTCAATGGGCGGAATTTCGTTCTCTTCCTCGTAGGTAGAGTACATATATGGCGTGAAAGCCTGGAATTCTGCCGAACAGGTGTCGACTATCTTATAGGATGGAGTCAGTTCGAACTCCATCCTCCTCTTCTCGAGATCATCGAGGCAGACGTTGAGAGCATCGGCCAGTTGCTGGTCGCTGAAACCGTTGCGCTTCATCTCGAGAAAAGTCTCTTTATCCAGTTTATCGAGGCTTTTTACCTTTTTGCGAAACTCCCGGTCCATCACGTAAATTTCATAGAGTTCGTTCAAGAACCAGGGATCGATGGCGGTCAGGTCATGGACCTCTTCAACTGAAATGCCGTTGGTATATGCTCCGAATATGTCGGTTATGCGATGGGGACTCGGTTTGGCCAGGCGACTGCGCCATTGCCAGAAATCAGCCTGTTCTCTTTTCTTGACCGACGAGAATCCGGAAAGTCCCAACTCAAGCCCTCTAAGAGCTTTTTGTACCGACTCTTTAAAGGTCCTGCCGATGGCCATGACCTCGCCCACCGAACGCATCTGGGTGGTGAGGGTTGTATCTGCCCCTTTGAACTTCTCGAAATTGAAGCGGGGGATTTTGGTCACCACATAGTCTAAAACCGGCTCGAAGGAGGCCGGGGTGTTACGGGTGATGTCGTTGGAGATTTCATCGAGGGTGAGCCCCACCGCCAGCTTCGCTGCTATTTTGGCAATCGGATAGCCTGTAGCCTTACTGGCCAGAGCCGAAGAGCGAGAGACCCTGGGGTTCATTTCGATAACCACCACTTCTCCTGTCAGGGGATTGATACCGAACTGGATGTTGGAGCCGCCGGTGTCCACGCCTACGGCCCGGATGGTTTTGATGGCCGCGTCACGCAGCTCTTGATACTCTTTGTCGGTCAGGGTCTGTACCGGAGCCACCGTTATCGAGTCGCCGGTGTGGACTCCCATGGGGTCGAAGTTCTCGATGGCGCAGACGATTACCACGTTGTCCACGCAGTCGCGCATCACTTCCAGCTCTATCTCTTTCCAGCCCAGAACGCTCTGTTCCAAGAGCACTTCTCTGACCGGGCTTGCATTGAGGGCGTTCAAAGCGAGCTCGCCCAGTTCTTCTATGTTATAGGCTATTCCTCCACCGATGCCGCCCAGGGTAAAGGCCGGACGGGCGATTATAGGAAAACCTATCTCTCGGGCGATATCTTTGGCTTCCTGGATGTTGCGGGCAATCCCCGATTCGGGGACATTGAGCCCTATCTCAATCATCTTCTCCTTAAATAAGTCCCGGTCCTCGGCAAGCTTTATGGCGTCCAGCTTGGCTCCAATCAGCTCGATGTCGTGTCTTTCCAGAAATCCGGATTCGGCTAAGGCCACGGCCACATTCAAGGCGGTCTGTCCTCCCATGGTGGGCAGAACGGCATCAGGCTTCTCTTTGAGGATGATCTTCTCGGCTATCTCCGGGGTGACCGGTTCTACGTAGGTTCGATTGGCTACTTCCGGGTCGGTCATGATCGTGGCCGGGTTGGAGTTAATCAGGACGATTTCGTAGCCTTCGTCCATCAGAGCCTTACAGGCCTGGGTTCCCGAATAGTCGAATTCGCAGGCCTGACCTATGGTGATGGGGCCTGCGCCAAGAACAAGAATCTTCTTTAAATCTGTACGCTTGGGCATGGATGATAAAACCGGTTCGCTAGATAGGGGCTAGTTTACACGGATGGATACAGCCTTCGACCATGGTCAATAACATTATTCACGAATATTGTCCTCTTGTTAAATCTTGGGTCGGAAGAGCAGATTTTAGGACATTTGGTTTTAAAGAGACGGATAACTTGGTAAGTGATGTAAAGAAAGGTCCCACAGACTTTTTGAACGTCTTTTCAACGTCCCGATTCCCGAATCCCGACCGAATAACAGACTATGGCAACCAATTCGAATCGCAAAAATCCGGCCCCTTCTTTGTTGATCAAGAGCCTGAAGGCTTTTGATTTGCCCGTGTTTATGACGGCGATTTTTTCGCTGCTCATATTCATGCAACCTTTACTGGCTGAGGTCGAAAGACAGACCGACGCTCAGCTCGACGGACTGCCGCATTCCCATTTGAACGTCTGGCTTGATCGAAGCGTCGAACACCGGGGAGTGATCATCGCCATGCACGGGCTGATCATGCACGGTGGTGTTTTCGACACCGTAGCCTCTAATCTGGCAGAGAAAGGCTTCATCGTCCTTGCGGCAGACATGCGCGGATACGGACGCTGGAAGCCTGATCTGGTCGAAAGGGTGCTTGCTGCAAGAAATGATTCCTCTTCGGATTTGAGCGTCAAAATATCCGAGGAGGGGGAAGACATCAAGGACCTGACCGAGGAGCCCCTGGTGCTGGAAGAGAGCGACTCATTTCTGAAGAGCCGTTCCCGGGTTCGCTATAACGAAAGTTTTAAAGACCTTCTGGCGCTGACCCGGGCTGTGGACCAGAATTATCCACAGTTGCCCGTTTTCTTGATGGGAGAGAGCATGGGTGCCGGCATGGCTATTCATGTTGCCGGAGAAGCCCCGGAATGTGTAGACGGGATGATCCTCTCCAGTCCTGCCATAAAGAAGAAGATTAACCTTGCTCCTCGCATTTTGCTCGATGCGGCAAGATTTTGCAGACATCCTCACAAACCAGTGGACTTGAAGCCCTATATTCTCAAGTTTTCTTCTGAAGATCCTCTGATAGCCCGCGCCTGTGCCGGTGACCCCCTGGTTCGTAAAAGTCTGAGACCCGGGGATTTATTACGCACCTCAAGGGAGATCGGACGAAACATCTCTTATGCCGATCTGGTTCCGCCTGAGGTTCCTGTGTTGATAATCCAGGGGGATAGGGACCGGATGGTGAAATCCAACGGGGTCGTGACTCTCTTGCAAAGGCTCAAGTCGAAAGACCAGACGGTGAAATGGTTCCCGAACAAAGGCCATCTTCTGCTTGAGACCCCGTATGTCACCGACGAAACCTTGGATGTGGTCACCGGTTGGCTCAATCAGCATGTTCAGTCCTATGAAAAGGCACCGGGTTCGCTTAGTTCTCTATTAATTCGAAGTCCTCACTGAGGTAGACATCTTTGAGCTCGAGGTAATTGCGCCAGTTCGCTTCGAATTTTTTGCGGTCTCTTTGATGGAGCTTGCGCACAACCCTGGCTGGAATACCCATGACCAGGCTCTCCGGTGGAATCACTGTGCCTGGAGCGACCACTGCCCCGGCTGCCACCAGGGAGCCCCTACCGACTCTGGCATTGTCGAGAACCACCGCACCGATGCCTATAAGGCAGTCATCCTCCACTGTACAACCGTGGAGAGTTACACCATGACCGACCGTTACCCGGTCGCCGACCAATACCGGGTATTCTCTTGTGACATGCAGGATGCAGGTGTCCTGGATATTTGATTGATGTCCGACTTCTATCGAATTGATGTCGGCTCTGATCACGGTCTTGAACCAGATGCTCGCCTCTTCTTTGATAATCGCATCACCTATAACGACAGCATCCGGAGCTATGTAGGCGGAATCTGCTATTTGAGGGCGGAGGTCCTTGAATCTGTACTTCATCTCTACTCTTTATTCTTGAATCTGGATAGTTGAGGTTGCGGACAAACTATACAACAGTTAACAGAAGAGACTTTCCTTTGATCCGAAACCAGGGCTTGATCGCTGGCTGCACTTCTCTTGTCGAGAGCGCTCGATCCCGCCAATGACGGGAATTTCTGTCGTCAAGGTGTTAAAATAAGCAACCAGGATTTAGGAGATTTGTTATGCCCGTTTATGAACAACCGATGCGCAAACTTCTTGGAACTCTGTCTCCTACGATTACCTGGCTGAAAGAACAAGGTTCCGTCGATGTCGGTGCGGTGCCCGATGACCACATTGACGCCATCAAGCAGCTCGAGCGCATAGGCATAGTTCACAAACGAAATAACCGCTGCTATGAACTTCAGAAAATCAGACTCAAAAAGCTGATGGGCAATCTCGGAATGGATTCGCTCAATAATGAAGCCTCTTCTCATAGTCCGTCTCTTTTTCCCGATGCGCCCTCATCACCGGATTTGAATTGATTTAGCTTAGACAAGCTGGAACAGCCGTCATCAAGGTGAGATTTGGACACTTTGGATAGATTGGATATGCGCTCTTTGCGCTCTCTCGAGTGGGAGCGTATCAAAGCGTACACCGCAGCCGAAGCACTGTCACCGGTGGCAAGAGAGTATTGTCTCGACTTGCCCCTCGAAAAGGATTCCGAGCTGGTCGACAATCTTCTTTGCCAGACGGAGGAAGCGCGCTTCCTGGTCGAGAATGGTGCCGACCCGGTCAACGACCGGATTCCAGACTTGCGACGCATACTGGCCTCGGTTTCTGCCGGTGCCCGCCTTACGGTCGAAGAGTTGAATCAGATCAAAGATGTGCTTACCGTTAGTAGAAAGGTTGGCGCATCTTTGCGCCTTCTCTCAAAAGATGATTTTCCGAAGATTGCATCTTTCGGGGAGAGAATTACTTCTCTGGATGATCTTAGAAGAGAGCTGGAGTCCTGTCTGGATGAAAAGGGCGGTATCAAAGACAGTGCCAGTACGGAGCTGGATGCGATCAGAAAGAGCATCCGCAAATTGCATGCCGATATCAAAGATGAGCTCGGCAGGCTTATTCATTCTTCTCAGGTTGCTAAAGCTCTTCAAGAGACGATTATCACCCAGCGAAACGGTCGCTATGTCTTGCCCGTATCGGCCAGCAAACGCAACTCTGTAAATGGTATCGTCCATGACACCTCTCAGTCGGGCTTGACTGTTTACATCGAGCCGATCTCGATAGTCGAGCCCTCCAATAAAATTCGCATCCTCGAGACTGACGAAGTCAGGGAAATAGAGAGGATTATCGATGCTCTTTGTCTGGTCTGCCGCGAGAATGAACCGATTATTTCAACTAATTTCGAAGCCCTGACCGAACTGGATGTAATTCAGGCAAAAGCTAGAGTCGGTATCAAATACGGCGGCATCAAACCGGAGATAAGCAGGGATGATAGAATCGAGCTAATAGAGTCCAGGCATCCTCTTCTAGTTTTGCAGGGCGGTGATGTCGTGGCCAATTCTCTTTCGCTCGGCGGTGAAGAGAAGAAAAGAACCCTGGTCATAACCGGACCCAATACCGGTGGAAAGACCGTGCTCTTGAAGCAAGTCGGTCTGGTTGCTCTTATGTTGAAAGCCGGCATGCTGGTACCTGGACTGGAAGGGACCAGATTGCCGATTTTCGAGTGCATCTGGTCCGATATCGGTGACGAACAGTCACTCGAACAGAGTCTGTCGACCTTCTCTTCTCATCTTCAGAACATTGTCACCGTAGCAGAATCGGCCAGACCCGGTGTTCTAATTCTCCTCGATGAAATCGGGGTCGGTACGGATCCCTCGGAGGGGGCGGCCATAGCCCGAGCTGTTCTAGAACACCTCAATGCCTCCGGCGCTCTTACGGTTACAACTACGCACTATACCGATCTCAAGCTCCTGGCTTACTCTGAAGAGGGCTTTGTAAATGGCAGCCTTGAGTTCAATGAAGCCACTTTCGCCCCCACTTACAAGCTGCGCTTAGGGGTGCCGGGCAGTTCAAAAGGGATTGTAATAGCTCGCCGGCTGGGTCTCAGTCCGGCGGTTGTGGAACGAGCCACTAACTTGATCGAGCTTCAGGGAGAAGATCTTGCCCGGGTGATGACCGAAATGGAAGCCAGACTTTCTGAAATTCTAGAAAAAGAGAAGGCTCTTCAGAAAGAGTTCGACAGGCAGCATCATCTGGCCGAAAGTCTGGAGGCGGCAAAATCGGATTTCGATAGAAAGAAGAGTCGTCTGGTAGAAGAGTACAGAGCGAAACTGAGTCGAGGTCTCGATGATGCCGAGGAGAAAATCCGCTCCTTGACCAGGGAGTTGCAGAGTCAACCGAGCTTGAAGAAGACCCAGGCTATGAAAGACAAACTGGCGGAGCTCAAACGCGAACTCGACTGGGTGGAGGAGTCTCCTCCCGGGATAGGCCCAGATAAATTCGACCCTGCCAGTCTCAGCCGGGGTGACAGGGTGAGGGTGCTTTCCCTCAATCAAATCGGCTCGGTGGATGAGGTGGTCCCTATAAGTGGAGATCAACACATGGTCAGCGTTCTGGTCGGAACTATGAAAGTGAAAGTACCGGCTCATGACCTGGCACCGCTTACCAATGCGCCTTCAGTCTTCGGCGGTCGAGGTCATTTAAAAAAACGTCTTGAACGAAAAAAGAGCTCGGGACCTCCTCCACCGGTGGTGCCGGCGCGGGAACTGGAGGAATTTATCCGCACCTCCACCAACACACTCGATCTTAGAGGCAAGCGGGTGGAGGAGGCACTCACCCTGGTGGAGCAGTTTCTGGATGGGGCCTTGATTAGTGGCATGAGCCCACTGATGGTCATTCATGGTCACGGTACCGGAGCGATTAAAAAGGCGGTGCGGGAGTACATGAAGAGCTCTCGTTATGTCAGATCTTATCGGTCCGGAGAGATGCATGAAGGAGGAGATGGGGTCACTGTCGTAGATGTCAAGTGATTAAATCTGCAAGCTCTGGCTCTATCTTTCATTCAGGTTTTTACGTCTCGGCGCTGTCCAGAAATCGCCGGAACCGTATAAATATCCACCATGCAGTTCTAAGCACCCCTGGTGTTGATCCGCTAAAAGATTAATTCTGATGGGATTCCCGGCTTTCTACGTGGTTTTCCCACTTACATATAAGGGAATGATCTTTAAGCTAGTCGTATGGACTGACAGGCAGCAACACTTCGACAAGAGGTCCTCTCTCAAATGGCTCTGGAAACCGCCGATGCCGGTGCATCTGACAGCAAAGAACCCAAATCCTTCGCCGACCGCATGAAATCCCTGTCCGACGGGGATAAGGGTGCAGCAGAACGAAGCGAACCCAAAGATACGACCGCTGACGCCGATAACAAAATTACCGGCGATACAGATGGTGCAAAAGCCAGTGAGGCCCTGCTTCGCGACTCGGAACCCAAGCCCGAAGCAAGACAGGGTGAAGTTGCCGATGCTTCCGGCGACAACAAGACCGGCGATTTGAACTTCAAGCTGGCACCACCTCCTTCCGGAGCCAAAGATGGGCTTACCGTAGCCGACGCTGAGGTAGAGTCCGAGAGCGCAGCCGCTAAAGATCCGGCTTCCGACAGAAAACCTGTACTCGAAGGAGAAGTGACTAGGACCGAAGGTGCGCAAGACGATGGCGATCAGGGAACCGAAAAAAGACCTGAAGTAAAAGAGGTGACCGAGGTCAAAGACAAGACCACTCTCACCGAGGTAATAGACGATGCCATGAATGTCCAGGAGAAGGTCAAGAAACTTGGCTTTCACATGGATAAATTCGGTGAGCGCCTCAGAGAAGTAAATGTAGGCGATCCAAATCCCGAAGAGCGCGGTCGGCGTATGACTGAGGCGCTCAAGCAGTTCGAGGAAGCGGCGGTTATCGTCAAACCCGAAGATGTTCTCAAATATAGGAACGACAGACGTATAGTCAAAGAAGCTATCGAGCAGGAAGAGAAGAAAGCAGAGAGCGAAAGAGATCTAGAGAAGCTGAAGGCACTCAAAATTGTCGAACGCAATCTTTATGTCCTGGAGAGAGCGCCGGGCTTGACCCACGGCAACGCGGCTCTTGCCCTCTATGGAGCAGGAGAAGTCCAACCTATAGAAGGACCTCCTTTCAACGGTCGTTCGAGAGCCCAGGCGATGCTCGAGTTCGCCTATATAAATGATCCGGTTCTCCGCTATGGCAAGGACTCTAACTTTTTCAACCGGGCCAGGGAGATTGAGCGCCGGCACGATGTGCCCATTCAAGAACAGGGTCTCGAGATCAGTTTGAGATTGCAAGAGATAGAGCTAAGAGGGCTCGGCTCCAAAATCAACATGGTTCCTGCCGCTCCCGAGTTGCTCGGAGGCAGACCGCCGATAGAAAATAACGGCGGTGACGGTGATGATAAACTGAAAGACCCTGCCGCCAGTACCGAAGGCGCCAGAGATGGTGCCGTAACCGGTGATGAGCCGCAGAAGATTGTACCTGACCCCGCCAATGATACCGGCATCAGACCCGGTGGAGAGCAACAGGGTGATAATAAAGATCCGCTGCCTGTTGCATTGCAGCCGGGAGCCACGGTTGAGCGTGGCCCGGACGAGAAGAAAGTCGAAGTTGCCGACGCTGCCCTGACGCGCATTTCCGGTGCCGATCCCAAGCTGGAAGTGCCAGAGCTGAGCGATTCTCCCATGAGAAAGTCCGCTCTTCTCAAGCCCGAGTACCGAGAGCTATCGCCAAAAGAGAGAGCGGAAGTAGCACTCAAGATCTATGAAATCTACAAAGAGCGTGGCGCTAATCCTCGTCAGGCCCTGACCGCCGATGTGATTTCCGAATTTGAAAAAGCTATTCAGGATGCTGATGCCGGAGTCACTCCCAGAGCCAAGGAGCTGGAGACCCAGGTCAAACAGGCAACGGACAATATCGCCAATCTTGGCGGAACAGCTCTCAAGGACATTATCTGGAATCCCGATGGAGCGGACGAAGCGGCTAAGAAGGCTATTCCCGATGCTCTCAAAGGCCGTGAAGAGATCTCCTGGAAAGATGCACGTTCTCAGCTTAACACCAAATTCGAAGGCTTCCTCAACAGTGAGGATATGCCTCTTACAGATGAACAGAAACGTGCCACCGTCGATTATATCAAGGAGCTGAACCAGGCTGTCACTCCGAACGAATATAACCAGATATTCGAAAAAATGCAGCAGGACGAGTCTATCAAGGACCTTGTTGCTAATCCCGGCTTCCAGGCTCTTATGAATGAGCACGGAACCCTCGCCATGCCTCTCATGCGTCTTGCCGCTCAAAGAGATGGGGTGGTCGAAGAGTATCGCAACGAAGTCAATCAGCGGGCCGTGACTCGCATGCTCTATGCCAATGTCCTCAAAGAAGTGGCTGACGACGAAAGTGGTGCTGCCGACCGGACTCAACTGGTCGAGTCTTCCAAAAAATATTTCAGCGAAGGTTTTGCCAACAATCTAGACCCTGAAAAATCCAATAATTTCATCTCCTGGGCATCCGATTTCTCGGGCGGTCAGAAGAGCAACGTCCAGGTCAAGCCGGCAGAGTTGTTCCAGGCTGCTCTCGATAAACAGAAGCAGTTGGCTTCCGGAGAAGCCAATATGGCTATGCCGATGTCCGTTCTGGCTGATGCTTCGACCAGACTCTTCGAGCTGGAGACCTATAACCTGGCCAAAGATCGAGCAAACATAACCCAGGAAGAGAAGCGCCAGGCATTCGAAAATCTGAAACCTTTATTCGATCGCATGGTGGCCGACGCAGACGCATCGCCAAAATCCACCGAGATGGACAAGTTCGACACACGCTATCGCTACGGCGAAGTTTTGCTGGGTGGTGTCGGTGACGAAGCGGGTAAAGCTGAGAGTGGTCGTCTGTTTAAGGAAGCCTTCACCTACGCCACCGATGGCGATAAAGGTCAGGCGGCGCTCGAATTTGCTATCCGGGCCGGGGTATCGCCTGCGGAGATGCTCAAGCTTTCTATCGATGGAAACTCGAATCTCAAAGAAGGGGATTCTTTCCGGGGAGTACCGCTGCCGGTGGCAGCCAGAAACGCCAAACTTCTTTTTGACATGCAAGTGAAGCAACTTGCCGCGGATAAAGATAATCCTACTGACGAAGAGAGAGCTAAGGCACTGGAGATGATGCGTCCCGATCTGGAGCGTATGGTAACTGTAGCCGATACCATGGTCAGTCCCCAGGGTGACGAAAAGTTCGCAACTAGACTTGCTCTAGGCAGTATTCTACTTCAGACCAAGGACGCAAAAGCCAAAGAGGTTCTCACGGATGCCTATTCAATGGGTTCTGAGGGGGCTGAGTCCGGTCTCTTGCAGGCCGCAGGCGATCTGGCTATTGCGGCGGGAGCAAAACCGTCCGACCTGATTGGCGGCTTGCTCGAAAAATCCTCTACAAATCCGATTCCTCCTGCGCTGCTCGATTTTGAATTGAAGCGGATGATGGAGAAGCACATGCAGGAATCCAAGGGTCTGGTGGACGGCAAGCCCGTTACTCAGCCTGAATTGCAAGCGGCTGCCTTGAAAGAGTTCGAGCCTCATATGGCCAAGCTAGCCACCATCCTCGATGCCAATGTGGTCAGCGCCAACGAGAACCTTGCTTCCTGGAACACGAAAGTCGAATCTCACTTCCCTGAAGATGCCACAGCCAGGCAGGCTGCGCTTGATCTGCATACCAAGCTCTTCCGGGGAGAGAATCGGGAAGCCAATATCCAAGCGGCGGCAGTGTTGCTGGCCGGAGGAGAACGAACCGGAGTAAATCCTGATTTCTTGAAGGATTTCGACGAATGGCAGAAGCATGTCGCCCCGGAAGGCAAGAAAGATTCGGCTCTCGAACTTCTCCAGCTCGAAGCCGGCAAGCCCATTGAAGAGGCCAAAATCGAGCAGGCTGTCGCGCTCAAATACAACTACTCCAACTACAGAGCCGGTTTGCATGCCATTGCCGGCGATAGCGAGAAGGCGAAAGAGATTTTCGCCGCCGGTGAAAGAGACGTTCCCGAGCAGTTCCGTCAGAAACTGGTGGAGGACAGCCCGGAAGTCGCCAAGATGCGTGAGCTCATAACCGGTGAGATCGCTCCGCCTAATCTCAAGGATATGACCCCTGAAGAACTGACCGAGCATATCAACCAGCTTTCGCTCAAGCCGATTCTTCGAGTCAAGCTGAAAGGTCACGATCAGACTTTCGAAGTGGACAGTCTCGAGGACCTTTACAAGAACAGGATCGACGGCAAATTAATCACCCAGGCTGACATCGAGCATGTTCAAGAGGGCTGGGGACCTTTCGATAAAGATAAAGCCAAGAAGAACATTGCCGAGTACAAACTCGCCTATGAAGAGCTTATCAGAAGAGCGGACAATCCGGTTACTCAGACCGGAGAGTCTATCACCATGGAAGATACCAGGAAAGAGATCGAGCTTCTCAATCGTGGTCTTGCCGAAGGTAAGGACGTAGTTACCGAAGGAGAGCCGCCGCTCACTAACGAAAAACGTCTCGAGTATCATCTACTGGTCACCAAAGGTCTCAAACTAATGACCGATCCGGTGGCGATTCGGATGGAGTACGCCATGCGCATGGAAGCGCTTGGACAGAGAGATTCCGCCGGTCTGGCCTACATGGAAGCCCAGGAACTGCTCAAAGATTACCCGAGCCAATTAATCGAGAAAGAAAGAGAGAGTCTTCGTTCTGAGAAAGTCCGCTTTGCCGGCAGTCCCGGTGTCGGTCTCAATTTGAACGGCTCTCATGTGGAAGCCGATATGATCCTCGCTCGCCTTACCCAGATGGTGGAGGGCAATCAGAACTATGGTGACGCCGTATTAGATCGTGATCTCGGACTGAATGGCGATTCGGTGTTCATAGATCCAAGAAAGGTAGGCGCACCGGATCTCGCTTCCATATATGGAATGGACGATATGAAGTCTGCGCTGGCCAAGCGAGCCGCTTTCTTCTATCTCGCTCCAGAATTCGTGCAGGCAAAAGAGGTGGGCAAACCTATGTTTGTCTACACTTCAAGAGATTATCCTCAGGACGGCAGCAAGCCCCAGGTCATGGAGAAGGGCGCTCTCGTACAATATGTAGCCGAGAAAGAGGGAATCAGCACCGCGGACGCCGCCAATCTAATTCGTCCGCATGGAAACTGGACTTTTGGAAACTCAGATGCCTTCAAACCTGATAAGGCTATGGATTCTCTTGCCCATGCCATCAAAGATCAAGAAGGCATTAGTATCGAAGAAGCCAGAGCCAGAGTCCAGGCTCATACCGCCGATGCGGTGAAATTTCTTGTAGGCGCCGAGAAAATGAATACCGATGCGATTCGGCAGTCGGTCAAAGATCCTGAATTCGCCATGATCTATCAAAACGCTCTCAACAATATCGAACCTTCTTTAGCCAACACGATTCGTCAGGAAGCAGGCGGCAATTTCTGGGCCGACGCTGCCACCACTACGGCCTTTATGGCATCTATGGCAGGCTTGAGCATGTTGATATCGAGAGGTAAGGTCAACCCCGCCGTAGGCAGGTTGACGACAGGTCAGGTTCTTCGCCGCTCTGCCGGTATCTTTGTCGCTTCCACCGCCGTTGCCGCCGGCACCAGAGTCGGTGTCAGATACCTGCAAACCGGAGAGATAGAGAATTCTTCCGACACATTCTGGCACACCATGGGCTCTGTCGGTGTCGGACTAATCGGTCACAAGTTAATCAGCTCCAAAGTTCCCAATGAAGCGATGAGACTGATTCCGTCGAGCTACAGCCGTAGAATCGCTTACCATTCTATTATGGCTGCTCCTGAAATTGCTCAGCCTATGGTGAGAAGCACTTTCCGTTTCCTGTCCAATGTGGGCAAGCCGATGAGTATCTACGAGTCGAGCAAATGGCTCGAGAATAATCTCGGACCTCAGGGTAGACCCGGTACTGTCGGTCAGCTTTTTTCGTTAATGGACGAAGCCGGTCATGGTATGAGAACTTCTCAGTTCATTCGAGGAGTCGGTGTCGTGGATGATACCGGTAAAGCTGTGCTTAAAGAAGCCAACTTGAGCCAGTTCGGCAATGCCAGGTTCCTTCAGGAAGCCGCTGCCTCCGGTAACACCATCAACACTCTGGGTGACTTGCGCACTTTCCTTACCGGCAAAGGCTTGAGAGCAGAAGTGAGCGCTCTCGACGATGCCATGAAAGCGGCTAAGCTCTCTGCCGACGATCTTGCCAAGCCGATATCCAGTAACCTCGGACAGAATATTCTGAAAGAGACGAATCTTTATGGTGCCAATCTGCGCAATGTGGCACGAGATATCCATACTAAGCTCATCAAAGGTCAGACTACGGATATGGCCAAGCTCGTGGATGAGATGGGTCCGATTCTTGAAGCCGACAAAGCTCTGTTGAATGTAGACAAGGCGGCAGATATCTTCAATGACGCCTTGAAAGTCTCGAAGCGTTCTAGTACTCCTTCGACTATAGGCGACCTCAAAGCTTATCTGGAGACCCTGGGTCCCCAGGGACGGGCGGCTGCCTCTCGCATACCGGAACTGGTGGATGATCTGGCCAAGCCCATAGTCGGTGAGGAAGGCAAAGCTGTTATTCGCGAACTGGGACTCTATGGTCAGAATATGGGAAGAATAGCCCAGGAGGCTCAAGGAGCCGTACTGGACAGATCGGCTCGGGCTCTGGCTCGCGGAGTGGGTGGTTCTGCCGACGAAGTCAGTATTCAACAACTACAGAAATCGCTGGCCGATAGAGGTCTGTACGGCCCCGCCATGGAACTGGAAACCGCCGCCAAGCGCTTGAAAGTCGACACGGCGGCCAAGCTCTCCAGCACCGAAGCCCAGGCAGTTCTTCAAAGAGCCGGGCTGAATCGCACTCCCAATATGCTGACCAGTGTCGACGACGCGGTCTCGGAATTCACAAAAACTCTCGGAGAAGGCGCTACTCTTGGTGATCTGAAAGCGGCTCTGGTTTCTAAAAATCATAAGCTCGCCACCGAGTTGAGTAAAAAAATCCCAGCCGGTCAGGAAGGTCTCAAGCTAACCGACGATGCCGCCAAACAGCTCTTAGGCGAGAGCCAGATCAATTTCTATCCGCGTATTCTCGGTAACGAAGAGCTGCAGTTCACCGCCGCAGAACTCTCTGATAATTTCGTCAAAGCCTTCGGTGATGACGCCGCCGGCTTTACTCTCAAGGATTTCAAAGAGTATTACGGTAGAAACTTCTCCGATAAATTCGACGATGCTTTCCCGAATCTCAAGGATGTTCCGGAAGGGGCACTGTTGAACGATGTTCTCAAACAGCATGTAAGAGCCTTCGATGGCAGCGGTCTTTATAACGTTCTCAGCCGTATGGATGAAGAGGCCGTCAAGGCTATTCGCGGCGCTGAAACCGCAGGAGTGGTGAAGCGTACCGGCTCGCTCATCAATAGCGGAGGTAGAACTGCCTGGGGCTCTCTCAAGGACGCTTACACCGCTGTCCGTACCGATCCCAGAGCGGCGATGGCTTCGGCGCAGGAAAAGGTGGCTTCGGTGACCCGGGCGGCTACCACAGGCGAGACTTACTCCCAGGCCATGCGCAGCTTTATGGAGAAGATGCCCACGGTGCAAGGTGCTATCGATAGCGCCAAGTCCGGCGGTCACAGCCTGATGGTCGGCGGCAAGGATAGAGTCGTCGGCAGCTACAAATGGGCCTCCGATACCGTCGGCTTCCACACCATGGACGCCGGTACCGACGTACTGACCATGGCGAGAAGCGGCAATGCCAATGCCATCCATACATACTTAGCCATGAAAGGCTGGTACAACATGACCGCCGGTGCTCATGAGTTGAGAATGCAGGTCAACAGTAAGACCGGTGAGAACTATACTCCTCTCGAGTCCCTTACAACTGCTCTTTCACCGGATCTTGTCGGTGACAATATGAGCCAGACTGCCTGGAAATCTTTGATGACGGCAGGAGAACTGGCCTTTATGGTCCAGTTGTTGAGAACAGGCAATCTCGGCAAACCGGTCCTAGGACCTCATGGATTGCCGGCGCCGTCGGGCTACAATCCGCTCAATTATCTCAATGCCACAAGAAGAATGGCCGGTGTCGGCTTCGATACCTCTTTGACCAGAACCTGGTCCTTGATGAAGGAAGCAGGAATGGAGAGCTCCGTCAGTGGCACCCTCTTCCGCTCTGTCGGAACCGGAGGCGCTATGCTGGGAGGCAACCAGTTCTTCGAGGGGGCTATCGCCGTACCTTATAACTGGTTCCAGAATCGAGAACTCTTCAAGACCGATACCCAGATCGGTCCCTGGTCCAGAGAAAAGTACAACATGATGAAGACCGAGATCTCCAACGATGATTTCAAGGCTCCCCAGGGCTGGTCCGGACTTTATCGTTCCGCTGCTCCCGTTCAAACCAGGGATGCAAGCGGAGCGGTCGAGAAGACCACCGCCGGAGCCACCGAAATACCGGAAGCGAAACCCGAAGAAGACGGGGTTGTTGTCGGACCTAAACCAGAAGATGAGGTAAGACCGCAGGTTGTACCGGCTGACGACAAGAAAGATTCCGGCGACGGAGGAGCCGTCTTCAGACCGGAAAGCTCTTTCTAGTGAGTTTTCGGACAATTTCTGTCCAAAAGAGGGAACATTGTGTATATAACCGGACAATATCGATGTTTCTTTCCCGAGGTTGGCAGAAGAGATGGCTAAAGAAGGTGTTCAAGAAAAGCCGCAAGATAGTCCAGGCAAAGGCGATACCGTCGAGCCTGTCAAATTCGAGCTGTCTGATGGCAGCAGTACCTCTCAGCCGGATCTGGGTAAAGAGGTCTTCACTCCGCCTGCCGACCAGAAGTCTCAAGATGTAGCCTTCTCCGAGACCAAAGCGCAGCCCGGGAGCAACACCGCCGACCGCCACCTCACTGAGGTCGATATCGTCGACGCCAACGGTGGCGATCAAGATGAAGACAAACTGGATATCGCCACTATTCTCAAGACCGATTTCCTCGGCGGCGACTCGAAACGTTATGAATGGCTTCCTAAAAACGCTACGGAAAAACAGATAGAAGCTGGCATTCAGCAGCGTATCGCTGCCAGTGATCCGGCCTGGCAGGCACGATCTGAAAAAGCCAAAGACCTTGATCTCGATAAACTCAAAAATGGCGACATCGTCACCTATGAAAAAGACGGTCAGGTACAGCTTGCCGTTGTTCGTATCGTTAACGGTAAGGTCGGCTTCCACGCCCATACCAATAAATCCGGTTCCGGTGAGCCTATCACTCGCTCCACCGATCTAAAACAGGCATTTACAGGTCTCGATGACAATGCCACCATCAAAATCTATGGCGAGTCGGCTGCTGCCGGTAGTCAGGATAGAGCCACTGTCGCCGACAGACCCCAGGAGACAGCCCGGGTGGATGTGGTGGCGGCAAGAGCCCCGGAAGATCTCAGATCTCTTATAGCCGAGCGAAACGAGCTTCTGACCTCGGGCAAGAGACCCGATGAGCAAATAGAGGTTAAAAAAGGCGACCAGGTTGTCTCTATGCCGGTTTCCGAGCGTTTGAAAGAAATAGAGACCCGTATGCTGGGCAATGATAAGGTCGAGGGCGGCTCTCCGCGCCTGGAAATAGTCGATCCTGTTGAAGCCATGATCAAAGAGGGATCCGACAAGCTGAGGGTAAGCGACCTGGTTGTTAAAACCTCGGTCGATGAACTCAATAAGCTGCAGGAAGAAGGCAAAAAGCCGACCGACAAAGTAACTGTCACTAGAATTGTGGATGGCAAGTCGGTAGAGCAAGAAGTGACCGTAGAAGAGAGGGTCAAAGAGCTCAAGACCACCATCCGTGATGAACTGAACCGCTCTTTTGCCACAGCGGACAAAGTCAGTCCCGGACCGATAGATATGGCCGCTACCCGAGAGCTGGATATCAAAATGGCCGAGAGCGTGGCCGAGAGAACTAGATTGGCTCGCAAACTGGGAATCTTTGATCAAAGTCAACTCACCGTTGAAAATATCGATAAGATGACCCCGGCTAACGATCAGGAAAGACAGGATCTGGCCGCCTTGAAGGACACGATTGTAAAAACCGATCAAATCCAGGATGTACGCCACGGTCTTGCTTATACCAGACTGCGTTCGGCCGAGATGAAGGCTCTTGGATATGCCAATCCGGACGTTCCTCTGGGCATGACCGGTACTCCCGAGGATGTAATCTCCGCCAATGTCGATCTTACCCATGCAAAACAAGTAGACCGAGAGCTGCGCGCTTCCCAGGCCGGCTATGATGTCGAGATCATAGTCAGCAACAAGATTCTTCCCATGCTCGCCAATGCCGAGACCACTGTCAAGTTCGTAAAAGCCGAGGATGAAGCAAATAGAACCGGCATGCCTATTGAGCAAACCATCGAGCATGCCATGGAGCAAGAGGATAAAGCCAAGCAGATAGAGGCGTTGCTTACCCTGGGCGACAAAGGCGCTTCGGAGAGCGATAAGCGGCTTGCTATCGAGATTCTGGTGGAGTCGAACAAAGCCAATGCTGCCGGTCAAAAGCTCGACATAAAGACAGAAGGAGACGCGCTCAGGCTTGCTGCGGAGAAAGCCAAAGAGCTCGATATCGCCTTCCTTAATTCAGAAGCGATGAAAGACTACTACCGCATGCGCGATATCCAGGGCAACGTGGTCAATCCCGATGACCCCAATCGCCGGGTGCCGACCTTTTCCGAACAGTTCCAGGCCATCGCCAATATCGGCGCCAAAGCCAAGCTCGACTACGCGCTTTATATGCGGGATAGCGGTCAGAACAATTACACTGCCCTGGCCGAGATGGGTGATAGATACAAAGGAAAAGATCTCAGCCAGGCGCTGGAAGCCGCCAAGGGTACGAAAGATCAGGAAGTTCTGGAAAAGATCGCCAGGGATTACGTAGGTGAAGACTCATCTAAATATCAGGGTGTGAGAGTAGATACTCTTCTAGACCAGGCGCGTAATACCGTCGATGATGCCAGTCTGCTCTTTATGCAAGTGAAAGCGGAAGCACCGCATATGATATTTCAGAGAAATGGCGAAAAGCTTGAATATATCAATGAAGATCTGCGTAATTTCGATTATCAAGCCTCTATCGGCGTATCATCCGTCGACCCGGGAGAGTGGGTAAAGGCCAAACAGCGTTACGACCGGGTTGTAACCGGTGAATCCGATGTGGATGAGAACGGCAGGAAAATCGATCCGCAGGCCGAGATAGACAAGATGTACCAGGTAACAAGGCTGGTGGAACTCGATGTGGAGCGCCAGAATAAAAAGCTTCAGGCTAGAGTCGACGAACTCAAGAGAGAAGAGCAGGGACTGGGTCAAAAGCAGTTTGCCACAGAAGAGGCCCGTACTTTAGAGAGACAGCGAATAGACAGAGAGATCAAATATCTGGAATCCACCATTCTAGAAAGAGAATCCTCAGTCAAGCACCAGAAGAACCTGACTCGTTTTCTAGACGCCAGTAACTCTTTCGGTCAAGAGAATTTCGATCATGCCAAAAAGATGCTCGATCTGATCAAGGCGGAAGACCCGGAACTCTACAACAACAAAGAACTAAACATGGAAGATCTCCATGGACGCTCATCCAGCTGGTGGCGTCGTAACTGGCGTACTGTTGCCGCCGTGGTCACCGTGGCCGCCGCTGTTGCTATTGGTGTCTCCACCCTCGGTGCCGGTACCGGTCTATCCGCCGGCATGCTCCTCGGGGCTAAAGCCTTGCTGGCAGGCGGCGTCGGCGCAGCTACTTATATGGGTATGGAGAAATACGCCACCGGTGATCTCGATGCCAATTTTATCGACCGCTTCGCTTCCGGTAAGACCAACTGGAGAACCGGTGCCGAAGGCTTTGCCATGGGCTTCAGCAGCGCAGGCACGGTGGGCGCCACGAGAATGCTTTTTGCCTCCAACAGTATGCGAGCCGCAGCCATCGCCAGCGGAGAGATCGCGGCACCGACCGGAATCCGTGCCACCTCGCTCTACTATGCCAGCCAGGCCGGTAAGTTTACTGCCGCTTCGGTGGCGCCTCTTGCTCCTTATGCCGGCATCGGTGCCTACGATGTCTCCCAGGGCAATCAAACCTGGGGCGGTCTTGGACAGGAGCTTGCCATGCGAGGACTGCTCAACTCCGTTTATGTGGGCACCATGGGTCTTGCACCGTCTTCCGGTATCCTCGGAAATGCTATGGCTCCAAATGCATTCCGCATCGGTCAGGGCGGCTCGCTTGCCATGAATACTCTAAAAGGTGTCGCCGGTAGAGAATATGCCGCCGTTTTTGGTGATGGTATCAAGTACGGCGTAGACTGGATGCAAGGTGACAAGCACGCTCCGAGCTATGATTTCTGGCAGAACAACGAAGGCGCCTACCGTGATGGTGACCTGGGTAATCTCGGCTATGGAGCTTTCCGCAGTCTTGCCGCCCGCAGTTACAGTCACTTTAACGGTTCTGGACTAGACGTCCATGATTCAAGAGACTACTCTCGATTCTTGAACAATCTCTCCGACAGTGGCGCCATATTCGGTTTGAGAAGTGCCACTGCCGACAATATGCTTTTCCGGGGACAGAATCTGCCATTTCAGATAAGACCGGTTCAGCCCACTGTACGCAAGCTTTTTATTCCTGAATTCAGCGATCAGCCTATGCTCCAGGTCCAGGTCGGTGGACGCTCGATGATCATCCCTGCCGATCCGGGCTCTTACGATTCTAGTAAGCCGCGACCCAGTCGACTGGAATTTCGGGTAGATGAACTGGTACCTAAGAATGCTTTTGATGCCCGTAATTTAAGAGGGCGATAACAATAAAGAGACTTCCTCAACTCTCCAGAAACCGTTCAATCTGGATAGAGACCGGTAACAAGTTTTGTTCACCGGTCAGGTCGAACCCTGGCAAGATCCGACCGTGCACATCTGGCGGCTTGACTTCTTTCGGTCTCTTTATAGCCGCCGGATCGGCTATTACCTTTGGCGCTGCTGCGGTTGTCAACGGAATTGACCGCCATGAGTTCAAAACCTACGTCCAGACCGGTAAATCGAGTTTAGAGAAGTTAAGAACAGCCCATGAACTGATTTCAAATGATCCTAAAACGGGCAAATAGAAAGTAGAAAAGTTGTTCTGCCGTTCTATACTGGTTATATGTCCAAGATTTCTGTAGTTATTCCTGCTTACAACGAAGAGGCGCGGCTGCCTGCCACCCTTGCTTCGGTCTTTGACTATCTTCAAAAGAAAGGAGCTGATTTCGAGATTCTAGTGGTTGATGACGGCAGTGTGGATGGAACCGCCGATTTTGTCAGGCGTTTTTCAAGCGGGAATCAAAGCGAAAGAGGCTCGGTCGAGGTCCTGACCTATGGGCAGAACAAGGGCAAGGGCTATGCTGTCCGAACCGGTATGCTTGCCGCCACCGGAGACTATATTGTCTACAATGACGCCGACGGCAGCTCTCCCATCGAAGAGATCGAGAAGTTAATCGCCTCAATGGATGAAGGAAGCGACATAGCTTTTGGCTCCAGGGCTAAGCCGGACGAGAGTCGCTTTGTCGATGCTCTGGCCTATCGAAAGTATATGGGCAACACCTTCAATCTCATCGTCCAGGCCCTTATCCTGCCTGGTATTCATGACACCCAGTGCGGCTTCAAAATGTTCTCAAGGGAAGCTGCCAGGGACATATTCTCTGTGGCCCAAGAGAACGGTTTCGCTTTTGATGTGGAGATTCTCTATATCGCCAGGCTGCGCCACTATCGCATGGAAGAGGTGCCGATCAACTGGGCTAATGTCGATGGCTCCAAAGTCAATGTCTTAGTAGATTCTCCCAAAATGCTTCTACAAGTACTGAAGATGAGCCTGGGGGCTTTCACCGGCAAATATAAGAGAGTCGAAGCCAAGGTTTTCGAGAAGAGAATGCCTTAGCCGGCGCTTTTGGACTTGAGTTCGGCCAGGCAAGCGATGATCTCGTCGTGGATATGACCGTTCGTGGCTAATATATGACCGGAGTTTATATCCAGCTCTCCGCCTTCGAGATTGCTTACCCTGCCACCTGATTCGGTGACAATAAGGCTGCCGGCGCCGATATCCCAGGGGGCGAGTTTCATCTCCCAGAAGCCTTCGGTGCGTCCTGCCGCGACGAAGCAGAGGTCGAGAGCGGCGCTGCCGTCCCTTCTTACGCCATGAGATTTACTGGTCAGGGTCTTGAATTCGAGCATATTGTCGTAGCCTGTGTTTCTTGTATCCGGCGGAAAGCCTGTGGACAGCAAGCTTTCTGCCAGGGTCCCGGCACCGGAGACTTTGAGTCTGTTTCCGTTGAGAAAAGCGCCCTCGCCTCCAACAGCCCAGAACATCTCGTCGGCACAGGCGTTATACACCACCCCCAGTACCATCTCTCCTTCTTGCTCCAGTCCGATGGATACGGCAAAAAACGGGTAGGCATGGGAATAATTGGTGGTGCCGTCCAGTGGATCTATTAACCAGCGACGATTTTCAGATCCGTCTTTTTCGCCGCTTTCTTCGGCCAGAATTTGATCTTCCGGGAAATTCGACTTGATCAGATCCAGAATCGCTTTCTCGCATTCTTTGTCCACATTGGTGACCAGGTTGAAGGCGCTTTTATAGTCGACATACTCGATATTGCCCAAATTCTTTTTCTGGATTGCGCCGGCGGCTCTGGCCGCCTCGAAAGCTATCTCTTTTTCTTTGTTCATCTTTCTGTCTCCGTGACCTTCTCTAGTCTTTCGTCAGGCATCCAATCCATGATAGAACCTGGCAGCAAAGAATATGCTTGATATTCGTTTACTCTTAAAGGTTCTACATTGACGCTCTATCTCTATAGACTTATATTTGGACCTATCATGAAGATATCGAGTATTTCAACGCAAACGACTGCCAAGAGAAGAGCCTTCCCGGCTCAAACTCTTATCATTATTTCGTGAATTTACCGAGCTGGCCAGGGTAGACCAGCGCCCCGGCGTTGGTTTTTTGTTTTTGTAGACAAATTAATGGAATGGAGATTGATTAGCCAATGAGCGGCAAGACATACGCTGTGAACCTTCCCAAGACTGACTTTCCTATGAAAGCCAATAGCGCTGTCCGGGAAGTCGAGTTCCAGAAGTTCTGGGATGAGACCAGGGTTTACGAAAAGAGCCTGGAAAGACGTAAAGACGCTCCCAAGTTCGTCCTCCATGACGGACCGCCCTATCTCAGCTCCAGTAAGATTCATATCGGCACAGCCTTGAACAAAATTCTCAAGGATATCGTCACCAAGTACAAATCCCAGAAAGGCTTCTACTCTCCTTATGTGCCTGGCTATGACAGCCACGGTTTGCCGATTGAGAACGCGGTTCTCAAGAAGGTAAAAGGGGGACGCGCCGCTCTCACACCGGTCCAACTTCGTGAGCAGTGCCGGGATTTCGCTCTTTCGAATCTGAAAGGCCAGGAAGACAACTTTCGTCGACTCGGCGTCTGGGGAGACTGGGCTAACCCTTATATAACTCTCGATCCCAAGCTCGAAGCAACACAGTTGAGGGTTTTTGGTAAGATGGCCGAAAAAGGCTATCTCTACAAAGGCTTGAAGTCGGTGCAATGGTGCCCGAACTGCGAAACGGCACTGGCGGAAGCGGAGGTAGAATACGCCGACCACCGCTCCCACTCTATCTATGTCAAGTTTGCTGTCGATAAAGATTACCGCGGCAAGTTGCCCGCTTTTGTTCCGGCAGAGAAAGAGACCAGTTTCGTAATCTGGACAACCACTCCCTGGACCTTACCCGGCAACCTCGGCGTGGCGCTCCATCCGGAGTTCACCTATGAATTTCTCGACACCCGGGACCATGGTGTGCTCGTGGTGGTGGATGAGCTCAAGCAGGCATTTCTCGATGCTACAGGTCTGGCTGAAGAGAATCCTGCCGTTCTCGGCACCGCCAAAGGTGCGGAGTTGGAGTTGCTAGAATGTCGTCATCCTTTTATGGACCGGAGAAGTCGGGTGATTGTGGGTGAACATGTCACCACCGAAGTCGGTACCGGTTGTGTTCACACCGCTCCTGGCCATGGTCCGGAGGATTTCGAGATCGGCAAACAGTATGATCTGGGTGTACTCTCACCGGTGGATGGTCGAGGCATATTTACCGAAGAGGCAGGTAAATACTGCGGTGAGCGTTTCGATAAGTCGAACGGGCCTATCGTGGAACACCTGCGGGAGATCGGCGCATTGATGGCCGATAAGTCCTATTTGCACAGTTATCCGCACTGCTGGCGGTGCAAAAAACCGCTTATATTTAGAGCGACCGAACAATGGTTCGCTTCCGTAGATGGCTTCAGAAAAGACGCTCTGAGAGCGATAGACGAGGTAAAGTGGATACCGGCAAGCGGTCGCAACCGGATCTACGCCATGGTCGAGAACCGGGCCGACTGGTGCATCAGCCGTCAACGGGCCTGGGGTGTACCGATACCGGTGTTCTATTGCGGTAAGTGCCACCACCATAAACTCGATTCTGAAAGCGTCGAGAAAGTCGCCGGCATCTTCGAAGCAGAGGGCTCTGATGCCTGGTGGAAAAAAAGCGCCGCTGAGTTAATCGGTGCTGATGCTGCCTGCGAAAAGTGCGGAAACGAAGGTGATTTCGAGAAAGAGACCGATATCATGGATGTCTGGTTCGATTCGGGAGTCACCCATGCTTCGGTGGTGGATGCACGACCGGAGTTGAAAGGTAGTCCCTGCGAACTTTATCTGGAAGGCTCCGACCAGCATCGCGGCTGGTTCCAGTCCTCTCTTCTGACCAGCGTCGCCGTCAGGGGCGAGGCTCCCTATAGAACCGTTCTCACTCACGGTTTCGTGGTCGACGAGAAGGGCAAGAAAATGTCCAAATCGGTGGGCAATGTTGTAGAGCCGGAGCAGGTTATCACTCAGTATGGTGCCGATGTTCTGAGGCTCTGGGTCGCTTCGGTCAACTATACCGATGATATTCCCATAGGCAAGAACATGCTCCAGCAGCTGGCCGATATCTATAGAAAGCTGCGCAATACGGCTCGGTATCTGCTCGGCAATCTCTATGATTTCGATCCTGCCGTCAACAGTGTGCCTCTAGAAGAGCTCGGTGATCTGGATCGTTTTATTCTGCACCGCCTGCAGATAGTGGTCGAGAAAATCGGCGAAGATTTCGATAGCTTCGAATTCTTCAAGTATTATCAGCTTTTGCAAAAATTCTGTGTGGTCGATTTATCGTCTTTCTATTTCGATATAGTCAAAGACCGGCTGTATACCTGTGCTCCCGATGCCCAGAGTCGTCGAGCGGTGCAGACAGTGTTGCATGAGTTGCTCCTGGTTCTAGTAAGGCTTCTGGTGCCGGTGACACCGCATATGGCTGAGGATATCTGGAAGCATATTCCGGAAGCGATAAGAGTGCACAACAAGCTGGAGGAGAGTGTACTGCTCACCGATTTCCCGGAGCCTAAAAAAGAGTTTTTAGATGAGACCGTGGCAGCTTACTTCCCCGATCTTATCGAAGTCCGCTATACGGTTAACAAGGCTCTGGAAGAAGCAAGATCCTCCCGTTCTATCGGTAGCTCTTTAGAGGCACAGGTGGTGCTCGATATCGAAGACAGAGAGTTGTATTCCAAGGTGACCTCCCTGGGCGAGAGCTTACCCGGCTTCTTTATAACATCCCAGGCGATGGTACTGAACAACGGCAACGGCAGTTTGCCTACCGATGGTGTCATATCCGAAGCGGCCGAGGACGGGGTCAAGGTAGTGGTGCTCAAAGCCGACGGACAAAAGTGTGTCCGTTGCTGGAAGTTCTCCACCGAAATTGGCTCTGACTCGGGTTATTCGGATCTGTGCATTCCTTGCACCGAAGCGGTCAAAGAGACTGAGAGCTGAAGTTGTCAGAGTCCGGTCTGAATCCTTGTGACATGGCTTTGAATGAGCTTGGTCAAAAACTCTTTGTCGCCGCCTTGATTCACTTTCTGAATGGCGAGCAAGATCTCTTTTGAATCTTTGGCGTCGAGTTGATGGTCTTTCACCTTGCCGTCCGGACCGGGGATTCCCTGGAATATGACCAGTCCGTCTTTATTGATGGCCATATTGATATGCTGGGCTTCGGCAAGCCTCTTATCATCGACCCCCCCGTCATCGGAGAGCAGCATGTCGGCACTTGGTCCTTTGCTTTTGGTATTATTCGCCTGGGGTGAAGTGCTTTGATCTGCTTGTTTCGAACAGGCTGAGACCAGAAGCATGGCAGCCAGAACGATGACGGATTTTGCCTTTGTGACCATTATTATGATTCTCGCGAAATTCGGAAGTTTGAGCCAGTCTAGCAAAGATGAAATCAGGGACAATTTAAATAGGATAATTATTAGAAAAAACGGGACCGGAAGCGAAGGAACGACCGTCCTCACAAAAGAGAGTTCGGGATGGAAAGTGCTACATGAGCATCTCAGTGCTCTCAATAATCAATGATAGGGTGCCCAGTTTCCATAGCGGTCTCGGTTGGGATGAGAGATCCGCTGCTGGCGGTCCATTTCCTTCATAATCGCTTCTTTTGCGTCCAGGCGTGAACTTGGACCCTGGGTATGATCGCCATAGCGCATAAAATCATTCATCTCGACGGAATCGTCGTCACGTACTCTGGACCGGGTGCTACGTTTTATAGAGTAGAGACTTTTCAGCGCTCGGGCAGCATTGTCTTTCAGCTTCTTGTCTTTAGCGTTCTGGCTGACATAGTTGTATTCCACTGCCGCTCGATAATTCTGATTCAGGTTCTGGTAAGCAAGACCGGTGTAATAGTGGGTCATGGGTGAAGGGGGCATTCTGCGCACGCACTGGAGAATATCTTTGTATTTGCCCTGGTCATAGAGCTTTTGCAAGTCGCCTACGTCGGGCTTCGCCTCCTTGTCCTGGTTCTTGCTCTCCTTTTCGGCGCTCTTCTCCTGGGCTGACAGTTCTACAGGGTTACATAGCCCTGATAGAACCAGACAAACTGGTAAAAGGGAGAAAAAAACTGGTCTGTAATGTTTCGCATTCATTCTTGAAGTCCCATGTTCTCGAGAGGCAACCTGCCTCTCCGGCTCAGCGCCGTCAACCGACTCGCCTGCCCCCTCCGGAGGAGGCGGCTGCAGTTCCATTGTACCTTGCGTAGACGTTGCCGTTGCCGGCGTATGTGCGAGCTCTGCTGTAACTTCTTACCGACTTCAATGCCCGGGAGGCATTCTGACGGAGCTTTTCATTCTTGCTGTAGGAGACCACCCAGTTATATTCTGCCGAAGCCCTGGAAGTTTGATTCAACCCCTGATAGGAGAGCCCGGAGTAATAATGAGTAAGGTCCGATTGAGGCATTTTGCCAATCAGTTTCAGAGCATCTTTGTATTGACCGGAGCTGTAGAGAGTATGCACCGCCTTAATAGAGGGACCATCGGATTTGGAAGCGGAATCCTTAGCCCGGGCTGGAGCGACCGAGATTAGGAGAAGGAAGGCGACCACCGAGAGCAGATACGACAGGCAGTTTCTCATTTTTACAGGATCCTTCGAATCTGAGACAGTTTCAAATATTTTGTACCCGGAAAAGTTCTTCTGATATTGGTCTATAACGTCAATTAAAGCCTTTTTTCAGGTTTCGAGCCGATGGAGGAGGGCCTGGATATTTTTGAGGGGCATCAGGTCTCCCTGGCGCGCCGCCACCGAACTGCCTTCACTGAGGGTTGCCATCGCCTTCTTTTTATTGTCAGAGCCTATATAAGCCCGGCCAAGGTCAAGGTAAGCCACTGTATGATTCGGTTTTATAGCGATAGCCTTTTCCAGATAGCTCTCGGCTTCTCGATATTGCTCCAATTCCACCAGGCAACTGCCTTTGCCGTAGTTGGCGAGAAAATCGTCCGGGTCTATTTCAAGTACCTCTTCGAACATAGAAAGCCGCTCGATAGTCTCTTTGCGTTTCGCTTCCTTTTCCTTCTCCAGGGCCTCTTTTTCACGAGCCGCTTTGTTGAAAGCCAGCATCGAAAGGGTGGTGGAGATTGCTTTTTCCTCTTCCGCTTTCTCTTTCCAGCCTTTTTCCATGTAGAAGACCGAGAGATTGGTATGGGCCATAATAGAATCCGGATTTATCGAAGCCAGATGCTGCATCACTTCAATCGCTTCATCCAGCCTGCCAGATCTTGATAGCAGTACCCCCAGGGATTCATAAGCGTCTTCGAAATCTGGTGAGAGTGCAATCGCTTCTCGCAAAAGTTTTACCGGTCTTGTGTCCTGGACGCTTTTGCTATCCTCTTCTTGAGCAAAAAGCGAAAGGGCCTCTTCATAAAGATCCTGAGATCTCGACTTCGCCTGCGGTGCTTTGTAAAAAGGCAGTATCACCACCTCGCCCTTCACTCTTTTCGAGGCGAACTCGAAATCATAGCTTTTACCCGGTTCACGGAAGTCTCTTTTCAAAAGAGCGATGGCGATATCCGCGTTCAGCATGGAAGAGTGGGTGAAGGATTTAATCCAGCCCGCCAGCTCTCCATCGACTTTGAGTTCCGTATTGTGGGCAGGAGCTTCACTAGCAGTTGCGTCACAATCGAATACAATGCCTCCCAGCGCTTTGGTCGGCGCACCATGGGAGCGAACCCTGGCCAGCACCTCTTGACCCTGGAAGCAGCCTTTTTCATAGCTGACACAGGATTGATCGAGATTGGTCTCGGGAAGCAGGCTAGTGGTATCATAATCGGTGCCGAAAGCAAGAATGCCCGCTTCTATCCGCGCGCTCTCGATTTTGTCTTCTTGAGGATCTACAATCAGACCCCGGGCTTCTGCTGTCTGCTTTATCGGCTCGTAGATTTCTGCTTCATTGCCACCATCGATACGATGCAATAAAAATCCTTCTTCGCCTACTATGCTGTATCTGAAGAGCTCAAGCCCTTTTCCGTCGAGCTTCAACCGGAAAACATCTCGATCGATGTTTCTCAATTGACCGATATCCTCGATCAGATCCCCTAAAACCAGTCGAGAGATCGGTCCTTCTATGAGTATCGGTTCAAAAGGTTCGGCCACGCTGAATTCGACTCGGTCGGCAAAGCAGAAGCTATCCAGATGTTTGAGAATCGGATCAGCCAGTATCGTCGGCGCGATTAACTTGAAGCTTTCATTCTCATCCTCGTTAATACGATAGAGAGTGAAAACCGCTACTGTTTTCGCCTTGCGATCTAGTAACGCGTTTTGGTGACAGAAACCTGCATTAAGTGCGACCACGTTATTGGTGGTCTGGGCTTGCAGAAAACGTTCTGCGTCCGGACCTTTGACCTCGATCAGGGCAAGGGCAGGAGAACTAAGCAGTATCCCTTTATCTCTAATTATTGCCGTATCGGTTTTTGTAATCATGAGGATCCTGTTAATCGAAGAACCCGGTCATTGACCTTGCGGCAATTGACCAGGTTCTTGTGAATTGAACAATCGGACTTCGAAATTCTCTTAGACCGAGAATGAATTGCCGCATCCGCAGGAGCTTTTGGCCTGGGGATTTTTGATTACGAAGCCTTTGCCTTCCAGGCCACTGTGGTAGTCAAGCACTGTTCCTTTCAAGTAGATAGCACTTTTGGGATCGATGAAGACTTTGATGCCGTGGGTTTCAATCACATGATCTTTCTCTTGCTGATTATCAAAAGAGAGACCATAGGACATTCCGGAGCAACCGCCGCCGCGAATCTCCAGACGAAGTCCTTGCTTGCCTTCTTCCTCTGCAAGCAGTGTTTTGACCTGCTCGGCAGCCGACTCGGTAATGGTCACCACTGTGCTATCGCTCTTGGTAGTTGTATCTGCCATAGTATCAAAACCTCTGTATGCTTCTCTGGGTTGCTGTGGAAATTGAAGGCCAGAGCCTCCATACATAATTTAGCATATGACATGTGCCAAGAAGCTTATATTAACCGATACTTCACCGCATCTTAAGAATTACGATCCCGTCCAGAATACCGTCGGTGGCGCCTTTTTTGATCTTGAGTTCCCCTCTCATGGCATAGCTGCCCCGGCTGGGAAAGGCCGGTGCCCAGCTTGTCAGGATAGTGCCATCTTTCAACGGGCAGAGAAGGACCTTTTCTGTTTTGGGTTCGATGCCGCTTCTGGCGGCGGAGTCCTTGATCGAGACCTCGTATACTCCTTCTGGGAGCCTTCTGCAACTGACGGCGGTAACCCAGTGACCGGCAAAACGTCGGTATTCGAGCTTGCCCGGGACATAACGATACCAGCCTACTTTCAGCCAGACTGCCGATTTTGACGCGAGAGCCTCGATAATTGTCTCAGGGGAGGCGTTTTTTTGACCGGTGAAATATTTCGGATCGCAATGCTCCCAGCCAGAATAGGTCAGAGAGTCTATGCGATAGCCTCTGGACTGAACATAACGCTCCACTCCTTTGAGAAATCCATTTACGGTGGTTCCCATGGATCGTGTGGTATTCATGTATAGAGCCAGATGGGCGACCAACTTTCCCTGGGTTCTGGCGGTGAGTTTGTCGTTGAGTTTACCTTGAAAAAGGTTCGGATAACCTTCTTTCGAGAGCCAGATCAGAGCATTGGAGACCGCCACCGGTCCGCAGTACGGGGCACCGCCATAGGGCAGTGCTGCGGCGGGGTCGTTCTGAGCCAGGTCCGGGGTCGACTCCATGCGGCTTTCGGCCTGGCAGGGCAGCACAGTTAGCGTTAGAAGCAAGAGTCCGAAGATAGCTGCATTTGAAGGACTCATTGAACCACCGAAGCATCCAGCTTAGATACGGCTCTTTTCAGTTTCTCCTCATAATCGCCCCGGACCAGTTCATCGAGGCCTATCCATCGATGGTCGTGTAACTCTTCCAGATTGATGCTTGCCTTGAGATCTCGATCGCTTGCTTTTTCTGATATGACCAGATAGAGAAAGTCGTGGTGATAGTGGGCCGGTTCATTTTTTACGGGGTTGGCCGGGATGAAGTGGGTGTCTATATCGAGGGGATGTTGATTGCGCTGATGAAAGGGACTCAACTGAAATGACTCGATGCCGGTCTCTTCTTTGAATTCTCTGAGGGCGGCATCGAGGGGCAGTTCGCCCGGCTCAAGATGCCCGCCGGGCTGAATCCAGAGGTCGAGAGATCTATGATGAACCAGAAGAACCTTTTCACTGGCGGGATCCATACAGAGAGCGCTTCCGGTAAGATGACCGCGGAAGTTCTTTCTGGAGTCTATGCTTTCATCATCTTCCAGTTGATTGATCAGGATCACGAGTCTCTGTCTCTCTTCCGGGAAGCTCTCCAGATAAAGGGTCAGATTTTTCATAACAGCAGTGGTCAAGGTCTCTCTTTGTCCTCCTTCATTTTTTTCTTGATTCTCTTCTGGTTCTCCTCATCCGCTTTCTTGAGCGCTCTTTTGACCAGGTGAATAAGCTTTCCGGAGTCCGTGATGCCATAGACGCCATCTATATAGCTCCCTTCGGTTGATACCACCGCGAACGAAGGAGTGCAGATAATGAGCGGATAGGCATAGCAATAGGCTCTAATGAAAGCGTATTCGGTTTTATTCACCACTTTATCCACTGATATTTTGAGCGGAAAAAAGTTTTTCTCTATTAGATGGACCATCTCCGGATTGGTAAGAGTTATGCGGTTCACAAAGTCGCACTGGGGACTCGCTCTGTCATCGATCATGATAAAAAGCGGCTTCTTGTCATAGTCTTTAATCACCGCATTCAGATCGATTGACCTTATTCTAAGATAGCGCTCGGAATTGAGAGAAGGTTTTACATCTTCGTTTTTATCTTTTCCCTTCGCCTTTTTCTCTTTCTCTTTCTCTTTCTCTTCGAAATAATCGATATGTTCCTGCAAATCTTTCTCGTCCATATCGATGAGCCGGTGCCACTTCACCCCGCTTCCTGGTGATACCATGCGGCTTTTCTCCAGTTGTTCCAAAATCAATCTGGTGGTGAGCAATATTATTGCCAGGGTGAGAAGTATGTTCAGATTGCCGGTGGTAGATCCTTTTTTAGTCAGAATCATAGTGGAACTCCCTGGCATTGAGGACAACCGTGGCGAGAAAGAGACAGAAAGCGATGTTTGAAGCTACCTGCAAGAGTGGTGCCAGGCAAATCGGCTCTGCCCGAAGCAGATCATAGGTATTGATGTTCGGTGCCATGAATTGAGAGAACTCGTTGAAGAACTGTACATAGTTTTGCAACTTTTCCTGGGAAATAGCGCCGAGAAGCAAGGGAAGCACTTTGCTGTTCACAAAATCCGATAATCCGAAAATATCCCAGATCATCACCCTGAGTTTATCGACAGCCTCGAAACTGACGACCGAAACAGATGCGGAGAAGAGATGGTTCGCAGCAGCGACCTGCATGGCGAGGACACCGGTCAAAACTGCCATCTCACTGGGCAGCATATAGACGAAGGTCATTACGGCGCTTACTCCCATGCCTATCATCAGTCTATCCAGAAAGCTGCATAGTATCATCAGCGGGGTCATCTCAAGAGAACCGAGATGTCCGATCAGCACGTTGAACAACTGCTGAAGCATCGAGGCTCCGCATAGAACCGTGGACATGGCAAGCCACTTGGCGGTTATATATTGCCAGCGCGGTATCGGTCGAGTGACCAGTAAAGGCATGCAGTCCATGCGCCGGCTCATGTTGAGGGTGAGCGGAAAGGGGCAGGAAAGCGTGGTCACCATCATTCCCATAAGTAGAATGAGCAGGTAGGGATCATGGGCGGTGTCGTTATGTAAATCACTGCTACCCGGTGACATCTGGGAGAGAGGGATCCCGAAGACGAGCAGGATGATGAAAGTCATCGTGAATTTGTGTTTGAGAATTTTGGCCAGCGTGTTGGCATAGATGGTAGTGTTCATCTTCGGCTCCACTCAACCCTATCGTCTTCACTGTCGAACATTCCCTCCAGGGACGTGGATTCGGGACTGGCCGAGATCAGGGTCAAATTTGCTTCCACCAGGGACTTGATTACCACGGCGGCGTTTTTCTTATTCTGTACTTTTAGCCTTGCCGTATGCAGATTTACTTCGATTAAATCAACTCCCGTATCGAGGCATATCTTTTCCAGTATGGCTCTTGTTTCGGTATCGTCGGCGACACTATCATCGGTTTTCGGCAGCCATTTGATTTTGAGAACATAAGGTAGGTCGGGGACATTATCGAGAGAGCGTGTCTCTTTGATTTTGCCGTTGTTAATAAAAGCGACCCGGTCGCAGACCCGCTCCATTTCATCAAGGTGGTGTGAATTTAGTACCACCGTGACGTTTTCTTGTTTTAGTTGCAACAGTATCTCTCTTAGAAGGGTTACACCGGGCGGGTCCATGCCGGATCCGGGTTCATCGAGAAAGAGAATTTTTGGCTTGCCGACAAGGGCCTGGGCCAGTCCGATGCGCTGGAGCATACCCCGGCTGAATTTTTTGATCGGTCTGTCCCAGGCATCTTGAACCAGACCGACGCGGCGAAGCGTTGCCACCACATCATCTTTGCGGGTAGAAGGGTCTTGCTTGGCCAGGGCGTGGTGATATTCAAGATATTGCCTGGCCGAGAACCATGCTTCGAAAATCGGTCTTTCGGGCAGGAAGCCTATAACCTCTCGAACGGCCAGATCGGTGGGAGGCAGGTCGCCTATTGTGATTTTGCCCGCATCAGGATGAATCAGTCCGAGAAGACATCCGATGATGGTGGTCTTGCCGGCACCGTTCGGTCCAAGCAGTCCGAAACATTCTCCTTCCGCCACTTGAAAACTCACACCGGAGAGCGCCAGCGCTTCTCTACCTTCGTAGGCTTTAATCAGATTCTCGACTACGATCAGCATGGTCCGTTTAAAGAGCTGTGGAATGCAAGTCTTTCGATTGAAAAACAACCATTATTGCATAAAGCCAGGCGCTCAGAAGGCGTCGAAGATGACCTGACCCAGGTTGGCCAGCTCTTTGAAAGCTTCTCTTGCGACATCGACATCGAGCTTATTGAAAGAATCTGACTGATTGAGATAGACACCGAACTTTGCTCGAACCACAAGTTCTGAAAATCCGGTGATTTTATTCAGGTTGTCAATCGACTCGATAACCCCGGGATAACGGATGAACCGCTCTGCCAGTTGAGCATCGTTATAGGTACTGATGTATTTGTTCTCGAACTGCTTGTTACCGACCGGCTCGCCTCGGGATTCGAAGAGAAACAATCGGGTGATCGCTCCGATAAAGCCCCTGGCCATGCGGGGTCGAAAAGAGATCTGAAAAGGTTCTATTACTCCTTCTTTTTTCCGGTCGTATTCCGTCCCGGTCTCGATGTAGTAGTTCACCCCGAAAGGGAAATGAGGGCGAAAAGCCTCCAGGGTCGCTGGAAATCCTAGCAGAGAGCCTTTAATGCAAACCGCTACCCGGGCTGAGTCGTCCACGACTTTACCGTCCAGGGCCTGGGCAATGCTTCTTGATTTGCTGTCTTCCTGCATCGGTTCTATAAAGCTAATCTTTCGGCCTGGACTGCAGATCGGAGAGCTCTTTGGGCGGCTGAATGAACATGTTCATGTCTTTGCCCTTGTCCTCATTCTCTTTCTTGAGTTTGAAGAATGAGCGAATAAGAGCGGTTTTGCCCTTGCCATCAACCTTATCCGGGGGAGAGGCTTTCTCTACGCTACCGCTATCGGAAATGGTTCGCTTGCGGTCGTCCTCACCGGCTGGCTCTTCTTCCTCTTTTTTGAAATCTTTATTTATAGAAGCTATCTGTTTTCTTGCTTCTCGGACAAAATCGCCGGCAGGCTCCAGTGAGATCGCCTTGTTAAGCATAACCAGAGCCTGGGCAGGGTGCTCGTTCTTGTTGAGAAGCACGCCCATACGATAGTAGGAATCAGCCATTCTGGGATTGACGGAGAGAGCCTTGCTGTAGACCTCGAGCGCTTTCAGATATTTGTCGTCTTTCTCGTAGACATGGCCCATGTTGTAATATGCGGATTCGAATTTGGGATTGAGCTCCACCACTCGCTTCCACTTCTCTAAAGCCTCGTCAGACCTTTTCATGGCAAACAGAACCGAGCCCAGTCCATTGAGGCTCGTGGTTCGGTCCGGCTTTATCTCCAGGGCTTTTTCGAAGGATTCCATCGCTTTGGTCCAGTTTTTCTGGGCGGTGTAGAGCAGACCGAGGTTGCTGTAGGCCTGCTCCAGTTTTGGATTTGCTTGAATCGCTTCTTTATATTCGGCGATGGCGCGATTGAACTGTCCCTGTTTGTGCAGCTCGACTCCCTTGTTATAATGTTCTACAGCCTCGCGGCGAGCACTCTTCTTGGGTTTCTGCTCCGCAGTCGATTCGGATTTGACTTCGCTGGCTTTCTCTTTTCCCTTTTCTTTCTCGGTGTCAGTTCCTGCTTCTGATTCAGAGGCAGAAACCGCTTCTGTTTCCGCTTCACTCTCCTGGGCAAAGGCACCAGCCAGGGGAAGACAAGCCAGAGCTGCGATATAGAGAATTAACGAAAGATATTTGAGCTGCTTCATCATATAACTAGAATTGACCGGATTCAGGAGCCTATTATAAGCATCCTCTCTCCGGTACATGCTAAATCTATCTCAGAACTTCACCTTCTGCTTTATCCAGGCTGTGAACAAGCCCGAGAAGGCCCAGTTCGTAGCTTTTTGATCTGAAACCAACCACGACACCACGAGCAATGTCAGAGAGATAGGTCTTTCTGCGGAATTCTTCTCGGGAGTGGACATTGGTGAGATGGACTTCGACAAATGGCAGGGCGGTTGCAAGCAAGGCGTCCCTCAAGGCGATGGAAGTGTGACCATAGGCCGCCGGATTAATTACCAGCCCCTTAATTCCCGAGCCGAGACAGTCATGGATGCGTTCTATGATGGCGCTTTCGCTATTCGACTGGAAAACCGACAGCTCGACACCCAGCTTTAGAGCCAGTTCGTTCAGGTTATTGTTTATCTCTTCCAGGGTCTCGCTTCCATACATGCTCGTTTCCCTGGTTCCAAGGAGGTTGAGATTCGGTCCATGGATAACGAGGATCTTCAAATCTGGTTTTCTGCCTCTTCCAGCTCTAGGGCTTCCAGGGCACATTGAGCTTCAAGAAGGAAAGGATCGTTTCTGGCAAGTAGTCTTTCCGCTTTGACCAGTCCGACGAACTGGGCGAGGATATCCCGCAGTGGCACTTGCTGACCGTTGTCGTCCACTGTATAGGCGATAAGGAACATGGTGGCGGCCAGGAGCATCCGGGCTTCTACCGGTCGAAGCTCTTCGCTTTCGAGAATACGCTCCATCAACTTGGAATCGGCTTTGTTTTCGAAAGTGAGTTCTTTACAGAATTGCAGCACCGGCTCGAACACCGACCGGCTGCGCTCTTCTGGCAGCGAAGATGCCGCTCTGATGAGATTGAGCTTATTGCCGGCATCTCCCAGAGATTCTGCACTGTCCACCAGGTTTCGAACCTGGTTGGCTTTGGTGTTGAATTGACGACGCAGTTCCGTAGGCGCCACCGAGGATACGGGCTCTTTAGCCGCGTCCAGTCGCTTGTCGTAAAAGTCTTGAACCTGCTGCCTTTTCAATTCCACGCCAAAAGGCATAAGCTCCATAAAGATGGATTCCAAGCCCTCGAGCTGGGACTGCAAATACATCAATTCATCCTGGGTGACCAATGGAAACTATCTCCTTATCTCCTGGTATCCGGAGCTTACATGACATCTCGCCCGCCGGTCCAGTTGTGACCTCTAGATTTTATACCGTCTTATCAAAGTCTTCACTAGTTTGAAGCCGATTAAATTCCGCTATCAGCCTGTTTACTACCGACTCCGGGGTTTGAAAACTTGTATCGATGGTTATATCAGCCATTCGGTATACAGGATCTCTTTCTCGTAACAATTGGCTAATTCTCTCCAATTTTTCCTTTTTCGCCTTGTTGAAATCCCTTTTGTTGTCAATAGGCTGCGTTGCCCCGGCCAAAAGCGGTCTTGTGCTGTCCTCTTGCAACCTCTTTGCCAGGGTGTCAGCATCGGCAGCAAGATAGACCACGGTTCCCAGTGCTTTGAGAATCGCCATATTTCCTTCCCCCACAGGTAGACCGCCTCCGGTCGAGACTATCATCGTGGTATGCCTATCCAGCATCTCGACAGTCTTTTCGAAGAGACCGGTTTTAATAGGATCCTGCCCATCTTCTTCTTTAGCCAGCAGATTGGCTGCGCCCTTTATTTTGTGGTCGTGCAGTATTTCAACAGTCAGTCTCTCCAGGCTTCTGAAAAATGGCTCTCCATGCCTGGCGAATATAGAAGAGATCGACATTTTGCAGGACTCTTCTATCAACTTATCCGTTTCCAGAAAGAGAGAGTCCTTGATACTGCCGGCAATGGCTCTACCGCATTCGCTTTTCCCGGAGCCCGGCATGCCGATTAGAATAAGTGTATTCATCTCAAAGAGACTTGCTCTTCCTCTGGGCAATCTCGATTTTGCTATGGGCATCTACCATGGATGGATTGAGAAATAGTGCTCTTTTGAAGTGGGGAATACAGTCACTGTACTGTTTCATGTTCATGAGCGCCAGTCCGAGACCATAATGGGCTGATGCCATATTCGGTGCGCAGTTAATCGCCGTTCTAAACTCCTCTGCCGCGTTGTGATAATCTCCGGTCAAAGAACACATCGTGGCGAGATTATTGTGCGCGTAAGCAGACTGAGGTTCGACAGCCACCGCTTTTTGAAATGCTTCTCTGGCCTCGGCATACTTGCCTTTCGAGGCGTAGATATTGCCCAGGCTGAAGGCCGCAGAGCTTGCTTCCGGATTCAGTGCTATCGACTTAAGATAGGCTTCCTTCGCTTCTTCGACTCGTCCAGTTTGGGAATAGACATCGCCAAGTGCATTGAGGGTGGTGGCGCTATTGGGATTGAGTTTGCTCGCCTCTTTTAGCTCTTTTTCAGACAGCCAGAAATTGCGGGCGGCGAAGGCGGTTAGACCGAGTTCGTAATGACCGACGGCAAGCCCCGGGGCAAGATGAATCAGTCTGTTGTATTCTCTGAGCGCCTCCTGCAGCCGACCGGCTTCTTTATAGGCGTTCGCCCGGGCGAGAATACTGGCGGTGGTGGCATTCAAACGTGACTCTCCGCCGCTACTCTCTTTCTCTCCTTTGGCCGCTTCACTGCCCTGGCTTCCCTTCCTGGCAGGAAAAGTCCTGGCTAATTTGACCTCTCTATCGAGCTCATTCAAGTGTAAAATCACCTTTTCAGATTTGCCCAGACGTTCATATACCCTGGCCAGGCTGCCGTGGGCAGCGGTGAGCTGAATGTCTAGAGCGGAGATTTCGGTGATATATTCCGCTGCGGCGGTGATGTTGTTCTGCTTGCGGGCCGCATTCGCTTTAGCTCTCAATTTTGAGATCTTGGCTTTCGATAGTTTGACCGCTTCTTCAAAATGAGTAACCGCCGAATGATTCTCTCCCAACTCGAGAAAAGTCAGCCCTAGTCTGTTGTGAAGCGAGGGATTATCAGGAGTATCAGAGACTCTGCGCAAGAGCGTCTGAGCGGTTTTGTCCAGAAGCTCCACATCTGTCGAGTCGAAGGCGGCTTCTTGAATCTGTCCGCTATTTTCTTTAGAAGAAACGACTGTTCCTGGAATGGTGCCTTTTATCTTTTTGAATACTGCCTTGCCGAGATCGGTGACATTGGAGAAATCCGGTCCTGGAATGCCCAGGAATTTAAGCGGAAGAACCGGAAGGGTGACGAGCCCGATCGCGGCGATGAGAATCAACCAGGGACGCTTAGTTGAGCGTTTCCTTCTGACTAGAGATTCCGATATCTGAGTATTGGTTACCAACGCTATTCGCCCCTGCCGCGGGTTGCTCACAATTAATAGGATGAGGATTCAGTATGTAAAGAGTATATATGAATCAAATGAGCGTCAATGCGGTTTTTCCCAGCCCTGCTTCAAAAGCCCCGTAATGGCTGGATCCTGACCCCTGACCTTAAGCGCTGTTAATAATCTGCAGATCTATTTCGCTTTGAAATAGAGGATTATCGTACCCAGGGTTCCTATCACGATGTTCGGCAGCCAGGCAGCGAGCATCGGATGAATTCGCCCGGCTTCTCCCATCGCTCCTGATGTGGATTGGAGAACATAATAGAGGAAGACGATGACGGCAGAATATATAAGACCGATATTGCTCCTAGATCGCCTTCCAAGAAGACCGAGGGGGGCTCCTGCCAGGGCGACTATCAAACAAGCCAGAGGTTGGGAGAATTTCTGATAGTAGCGCACCAGAATATCGTTGGAGAGCGCGTTTGCTTGTTTGAGGCTGTCTATGTAACTGCCTAGCTCCCACATGTTCATTTCGGTGGGCTGGATATGTCCGGCTTCCATCAGCTTCTGAGCATTTTGTATTCCTGGGATTCTCAATTTTTCGAATTGCAGAATCCGGGTTACGTCGCTGGTGCCGCTTACGGCATAAGTGCGTCCGTTGTTGAGGATCCATTCTCCATGTTTGAAAGTACCATCGGAAGCGGCGATGATCTGCACCAGGGCGCTACGAGTAAAGTCCAGGATGATGACGTTCTGCAGTCTCTGGTCCTGGAATTTGTCCACATAATAGACCCGCTCTAGTTGAAGGTTTTTGTTGCGCTGCATGTAGGTGAAGTTGGCCGTGCCTGAGGGCATCTCTGCCTTGTAGAGCGCCAGAAACTCGAGCTTTTTAGAGGTGCGGTTGGCGAGCGGCACCACCAGCTCGTTCAAGCCGAAGGAGACGAAGCTGGTGAAAAGACCGAAGAGAAGCGGTGCCACCATGATTCGATAGAAGCTCACACCATTGGTTCTGAGCGCGATTATTTCGGAGTCTCCGGAGAGGCGGTTGAAGACCAGTAGTGTTCCGAGCAGAACCCCGATAGGGATTGTGAGAACGATAATCGCCGGCAGGTGCAGACCGATGATGGTGAAAGCCAGATCCAGAGGTACACCCGAGCGCATAATCAGGTTGAAGATCGTCTTCAACTGGTCGGCGCCGAACCAGACACCCGTCACGATACCGATACCGAACAGGAGCGGCTGCCAGAACTCGTTGGCAATGTATCTATCCAGAAGCTTAACTTGTAAGCTCATCATAGAGTAAAGTCCTCACCTAGGTAGTGTTTCTTGGCGACCGGGCTCTGGGCGACCTCTTCGGAAGAGCCTGCGACCAGGATCTTGCCCCGGTCTATGAGGTAAGCGCGGTCGGTAATGTGGAGGGTGGCTCGGGGATTGTGGTCGGTGAGCAGTACTCCCAGGTTCCATTCGTCTCTGATTCTTCGAATCAGTCCCTGGATATCGGCGATAGAAATAGGGTCGATACCGGTGAAGGGTTCATCGAGGAGGATAAATTCCGGCTCTGCAGCCAGGGTTCTTGCAATTTCCAGCCTTCTTCTTTCGCCCCCGGAGAGTTGGACCGCTTCAGCAGTTTCGAGATGATCGAGGCTGAATTGTCCTAGCAGAGTCATGATCCTTTCTCTTTGCTCACGCTTTGGGATGTTTCTGAGCTCTAGAATCATCTGGAGATTCTGATAGACGGACAACTTTCTGAAGGTGGAGTTCTCCTGGGGCAGATAGCCCACACCGAGCCTGCTGCGATGGTGGATGGAGAGCTTGGTCATATCCTTGTTTTCGAGGCGGATAGTACCTTTTTCCGGCTTCACCAGACCCAGTACCATGTCGAACGAGGTGGTTTTACCGGCACCGTTACGACCGAGCAGACCGACCACTTCGCCTCTCTGTACATGGAAGCTGACACCGTCCACGACTCGTCTTCCGCCGTAGCTCTTTTGCAGACCTTCTATATAGAGGGTCTTGGTATCGGCTTTCGTGCCAGGGTTATAGTCGGTGGGGTTTAGTGTCTGGGTCATATCATCTACCTGAGCTGGTTATTGGTGCCGGCTAGACGCGCAAAGTCCGGCGCCGGAGGAGCCTGGGGCGCGACCCTGGGCTTCTGGTTGGTCTGTTTTGTCGGATCGTCCTGAACAATAATTGCTTTGGTATTGCCTTCTGCAAGAACTTTTCTGTCGGCCAGGGTCAGGGTGATGCGGTCGCCTATCCACTTTCTGCCGGGCTGGGTTATCTGTGAACGGCCGGTGAAAACTACCCGCTCGGCTTTACCGTACTTGTTTTTGATCAGGGCTATTCTGGGACCACGTCCTTTTGTGTCCTGATAATAGACTTTGACATTGCCCACCGCATCCATGCGGTTGGTGTCTTTGTTGTAATCTTGAGAGTCCGAAAAGATAAAGACCGGGGCGTCTACGTTATCGGTATCGCCGAAGCTGACGAATTTGATCTTGTTTCCATTGCTGTTTTCAGGAGCGCTGGCGCTTTTCTTCACCTCGGTGGCAGGAAGATCCGGGTTATCCGAGGCATCGGTTTTCTCTTCGATCACTTTCGAGCGCACGTTTCCGGTCGCCTGAAGACGCTGGGTGGTGAGGAAATAGGTTATCTGATCAGCCTGGGTGACGTTCTGTCCCTGGCGCGCTTCGGCATGACCGGTAAAGATTGCCGCTTCGGCTTTTCTGTCGGTGCCGTAGACGATCTTCATGTGGTTGGAGCGCACATTGATATCGCCGGTTTTCACCCGGACATTGCCGTGGGCTTCGAACTTGCCGGTATCTCTTTCGTATTCCTGTTTATTAGAGTCGGTGATGATCTTCTCGTTTTTCTTAGCTGGAACGGCAGGCTTGAGGACATTGGCTTCTTTCTCTTTGTCCTTGTCCTTGTTTTTTTCCTTCGCCAGATCGTCTTCGGGAGGCGGCGGGCCGCTGTCATCGGTGAAGACTTCGGAATGGGCGTTGCCTTCGGCGATGATCGTGGAAGTTTTTACGTTAAAGGTAAGCTTGTTGGCGTTGATTTTGTTTCTGCCCTGGACGAGTCTGGGATGACCGGTGAAGATCGCCTGGGAGGCGGCACCGTTTTCGTCTCTGTAGAGAGTCGCTTTGGGACCTTCTATTACGGTATCACCGTAGTCCACTCTTACTTTACCGGTGGCGACGACATGATCCTGGGCAAATTCTTGCTCTTCGGCTCGGATATCTATCTGTCCACTGGCAGGAGCCTGGGCTATGCCAGGACCGGTTCCGGCAAGAAGGCTGAGGATGCTAGCCAGGATAGAAAGATTGTATATATAGGATTTGTTTTCCCTTTTGATCATACTTCTCTACGAGCTTCCTCTGAGATCACATGCTCAACTGAGCATGGGTGTTTCCGCGGATAATTAGGTGGTCCACAAACCGAGTGGGGGACATCGTACCCTCGGCCTTGTCTCCGGTCACCTTGGCTACCCCTGGCCAATCGATGTTAACACCCCCGGTGGCTATAAACTGATTTTTTTTCGTTAATTCCAGGTCCTTGGTCTCCAGCCGGGACTGTTTTTCCATCCCCATGCCGACCACTTTTTCCGACTCAGTGGATGTCAACTGGATTTTGCGGGTGCCTTCGTTTGCTTTGCCAATCGGAGCGATTATTTTCAAACTAACTTTACCTTCGTGGTAATAGTTGACCTCTACCCCCTTGAGATCCACATCCCGGGTTTTCGGCTCCAGCACGCCGCGCACTGCCTTGAGCTGCCATTTGAGCTGGTTTTCATCATCAACTTCTTTTAATTCGTAGTTGTCGACGGCTATCTCTTCGGACATGGTCTTTTCGTCCTTTTCCCTTTCGAAATTGGCCATCTCGATCTCGGCTTTGTTATAGGCATAGTAGATGAAGCCTGATATTCCCACGAGGATGCCGAGAGCCAGAATCAGCTTGAGATAAGGCTTTGCTTTATCGAGAATTAGTGCAATTGAGTCCATATTTGTTTTTTTGAGTTTCCCCGGTTATCTCATCAGTTGCCTTAATTACCTATAGTTCGCAATGCCACGGCTTTAGAGACATTGGTCAGACATTCGCGTAGATTTCCCTGTTTGAGGTAACCCTCTCCCAGGAAAAAATAGGCGGCCGGATTAGTAGGATGTTCCCGACTCACATCGCTCCAGACAGCCATGGCCGCATCCAAATTGCCGGTGTACTCGGCATTCAAATGAGCGCGATAGAGCCTGGCCCAGACATCTTGCGGGTCTTTGGCCAGGAGGTCGTCAAGACTGGATAAAGCCGATTGATAATATTTTTTAATCTGTGGTATTGCCGACGGTGCAGCCTTTTTCATCACCTGCTCCATGGCGGTCAGTTGATTGAGGGGCGAGGACGAAGTCTTCTTTGTGGGTTCGGGTTCAGTTGTCTGTTCGGGCACTTTACCGCTCTCCATAGCCGATGCCACCCATTCGCCGTGCCAGTCGCGGGTGGCGCCGCTGTCGGCGTGGTCAGCCCGCACAGGGACTTTCATCCCTTTCTCTTTTTTAGATTTGTGCTTGGGTTCAGGCGCCTTTGCCGGCGCCACCATCACCCGTCTGGAATACGCGGCAAGCAGATATGCCTTCATGTAATAACCCCAGGCAAGATGGTATCTGATGCGGTTATCGCCCGGAGAGGAGAGCAATATCTTTTCGTACTCTTCGATCATGCCGTTGAAATATTCAGGACCGCCCTGTTTCTGGGCAAGCCGCCTGGCGATGCGGATCTCTTTGAAGGCATCTTCAAGAAGACTGGAGCGGGTCAGGGCGACGGCAAGGACAAAGTGGGCTTCCGGATTGTCCGGATACTTTTTTACCTGTTCTCTTGCCAGAGCTGTGTCGTAGGTGATGTTTATATCTTCGGTTTCGGTGGTTATTTCTAGCGGTTTCGAGACCTCGTCGGCTCTTGCCGGTACGCAGAAAGGGAAGCCCGAAGCAGAACCAATACAGACCAGGCAGGCCAGGGCTAATTGGGAGGCAGATCGGACAGTTGCGCGCATTTAAACAGGTCGAAACCAAATCTTCGGAGATGCTGAGAATGGAGATTCTAGCAAAGGCATCTCGGCTTTAGAGACCATGTTTAGACCATCTTATTGGAAATTTCTATCAGTTTCAGGCGGCCTTTTTCTTGCCCTGCAAAATAAGCTCCATTGCTTCGGTCAGGGTGTCGACCACGGCGGTGGGTTTTGTCGAATCGAGCTTTTCTCTGGTATGGATCCCGGTAGTGACTCCTATCGAATCGACTCCGGCGTTATTTGCCATCTCGAGGTCGTAGCTGCTGTCCCCTATCACCACGGCGTCTTCCGGCTGACAGCGTAACTTCTCCAGAGTGTTGAGAACCGGCTCGGGATGGGGTTTGTGATTGCTGACACAATCAGCTCCGAGAACAAGATTGAAATAGCCTTCCAGACGATAGTGTTCGAGCACCGGGTCGATGATCAGTTTTCGTTTGGAAGAGGCGATGGTGACCATAATTCCTCGGGAACGGAGCTGTTCTAGCACCAGTCCCAGGGCAGGGAAAGGGGGGCAGAGCGCCACCGCCTGGGAGTTGTAGAACTCCCGGTATTTGTCGGCGACCTCGATATGGAAATCCGGCTTCTCTCCGGGCAGGATAATTTTTGCCTGATCATTTAACGGAACGCCGATAAGCTGCTTCCAGTCTTCAACTATCTGATCGGAAAAGCCGTAGAACTTTTGAACCTGGTACATGATCTCGACAATGCCCGGTGCTGAGTCCACCAGGGTTCCGTCGAAATCGAAAATTGCTAGTTTATACAAATCAGACCCTCGCTAGTTGAGTCGTGTCTATTAGATGGAAGAATTGCTCGAAGAGATAATTCGAGTCATGGGGGCCAGGACTCGCCTCCGGGTGGTACTGGACCGCAAAGATGGGAAGATGTTTGTGTTTGAAACCTTCGATGCTTTTGTCGTTGAGATTGATGTGGGTGACATCGAGGGTGTCGGGGAAACCGTTCTCGTCCACGGCGAAGCCGTGGTTCTGGGATGTAACTTCGACCTTGCCGGTGGTTAGATTTTTGACCGGTTGATTACCGCCTCGGTGTCCGAACTTTAATTTATAGGTTCTGGCTCCCAGGGCGATGGAGAGAAGCTGATGACCGAGACAGATGCCGAAAGTCGGGATGTTCGAATCTATCAGAGGCTTGAGTTCGGCAATTATCTCCGCACAGGCGGCCGGGTCGCCGGGACCGTTCGAGAGAAAAATACCATCGGGTTTGCTTGCAAGGACCTCTGTGCTGGTGGTGCGGGCCGGATAGACATTCAACTTCAATCCACTAGCGCAAAGCATATTAAGGATGTTTTTTTTGATTCCGAAGTCGAGGACGGCCACAGTGTACTTGCCTTCACCCATGGTGTATGGCTCCGGACATGTGACCTCGCCGGTAAGGTTCTGACCTTCCATTCTCGGGCTGTTCAAAGCCTTCTGCACAGCCGCCTCCAGGCTCTCGGCAAGATTCTCTCCGATCTCCGTGGTGATGGCACAACGCATGGCACCCTTGCTGCGGATGTGCTTTGTTATCGCCCTTGTATCTACATCGGATATGCCGAGAACACCCTGATCTTTCAAGAACTGGTCGAGGCTATGCTGGGCTCTCCAGGAGCTGTATCGACGACTGAGGTGCCGGACCACCATGCCCCGGGCATAGATCTGGCGTGACTCCATGTCATTATCATTGGTACCATAGTTGCCTATTTCAGGCGATGTGAAAGTGACTATCTGTCCGGCATAACTTGGGTCTGTCATGATCTCCTGGTAGCCGTACATGGATGTGTTGAATACGAGCTCTCCCAGCACCGTACTAACGGAGTCATCCGCACCGAAGCTCAGACCTCTAAAGGTTCTTCCATCCTCGAGGGCGAGAATACAGGGTTTTCCTGCGCTTAGATTGTCCGGGGTTTCTGTTTTCTTGATTTCCATAGGTTTTTAGGAGCTCACGTATATATATTCTACCGAAAATTTAAATAAGTGTAATTATTTTAACGACGAAATTCTTTCGGAATTCAGCTTATCAAACAACTTTCGACTTACAGGCAATATTTAGCTCTGTGACGAAACTGATTAAGCATTGGATTAAGCATTGGAAAGGATTAAGTTCGCGAAAGCAATGGGACAGATTCCTTTCAATCCTTTATCTGGCAGGCGCAGAGCTGGCTGCCAAGGGAATGGTGTCCGGTCGAGAAGGAAGAGAATGTTTATTTGTTTATAGAAGGCGATGGGAAACTGAACGCCACACTTGTAGAATGTGGGGGTTTGTCGAGACCATTTTTTCGGTTCGGCAAAACAATTTACTACTTTTCGACTTAGAACCGACAGGTGACCTCTGGTTTATGAACAGTCTAGATGCCTACACGCAAGGAATACAATTAATCAGCCCTGAGATCCTGGTGATAGTGGCTATATTGTTGACCTCAGTCTGGGACCTTTTCTTTCCCAAGCTGAAAGGCTATACCCCCTGGTTCGGAATCCTTTCCCTGGGTGGCGCTTTTGCAATCCTCTGCCAACAGTTCGGAGAGCCCCAGCGGGCTTTCAACGGTCTTTTTACAGTGGATAATCTCACGGTCACCTTCGGTTTGATTACTTGTGTGGTAGGTATCATCGTCATTCTGATGACCACGGGATATGAACACCACTTCCGCCAGAACCGCGGTGAGTTCTATGCGATACTTCTAACCGCTCTGGTTTCGGTGATGTTCCTGGCCGGCTCCACCGACATGATCATGCTTTTTGTGGCGCTGGAGACTCTCAGTATCTGCTGTGTTCTTCTCTCCGGTTTTCAGAAACGCGATGCTAAAAGCGGAGAGGCCTCTCTAAAATATCTGCTCTCCACCGCCGCCACCACAGCCACTTTATTGTATGCCCTCTCATTCATATATGGTCTTACCGGCGCCACCTCTTTTGATGTCATTTCCCAGAAACTACAGGTGATGTCGGTTGGTTCCGGAAGCATGTTCAAGATGCTTCTGATTGCGCTGGTGATGAGTGCAATCGGCTTCAAGCTCTCTGTAGTCCCTTTCCATATGTGGACTCCTGATGTTTATGAAGGTGCTCCCACGCCTGTAACCGCATTTCTTTCCATCGGTTCGAAAGCCGGTGGTTTTGTCGTAGCTATGCGCTTTCTCCTCGATGTGCTCGGTACTGCTTACCCCGACTGGATGCTTATTCTTGCCGGCCTGGCGGTGGTCTCTATGGTGGCAGGTAACCTTATCGCTCTTGCCCAGACCTCTTTCAAACGGATGCTGGCTTATTCTTCGATTGCCCATGTCGGCTACATTCTCATCGGTCTGCTTGCTTTTTCCACCGAAGGGGTCCAGTCGATGATGTTTTACATCATCGTCTACGGGTTGATGAATCTTGGTGCTTTCGCCGGTGCAATCATCTTCTCCAACGAAACCGGCAGTGATCGTATCGACGACTTTGCCGGCTTGATCAAGAAGCGTCCCTGGCTTGCGATCATGACCTCCATCTGTTTGCTCAACTTAGGTGGACTGCCTATTCCGCCTGCCGGATTCCTGGCCAAGATCTTTGTTTTCAAAGCCGGTGTCGGAATTGAACAATTGAGCGGCAGCTCTCTTTCGGGTTTACCCAGTGCCATGCTCCAGCATCAAGCGCTTTCCGGCGGCATCCCGATAGGTTGGATTCTGGTCCTTGTCGCTCTGGTTACTTCTATCCCGGCAATCTACTATTACACCCGGGTGGTGATCATGATGATTGTGCCCGAACCATCCGAGAAAGTTGCCAACCTGCCTGAACGTTCTCAGTATGTGGGCAGTCCCCAGGAGGGACCCTGGCTTGCTCTCACTGCTTGCACCGTTGCGGTTATGCTGGCAGGTACATTTATGGTCAGTCCGATTATGGAAGTTTCCAGGCAGGCTGCCCTCAGCATCAGTCCTGAAAGACAGCGGGAGATCGGTCTTAAAATCGACTCGACCACCCCGGCCAAGAGCATGATTGAAACTGTGCCGGACTATGGTCTCAGGCAGAGGATATCGCTGCGCTAGGCGTTTGAAGTCTGTAGTCTGTGATTGTAATTTGTTGATAGGGTAGAATCTTGTAAGTCCGCCCTCGTAGTTCAGTGGATAGAACACCTCCGTCCTAAGGAGGGTGTCAGGGGTTCGAATCCTCTCGAGGGCTCCATTTATCACCAGGAAGGGAAAGGATCTCTCCTTTCCCTTCCTGGCTTCTCGGTTCGCTCTAGGCGTGGCGCAATTAAATCTGTCAGGCAAAGACACCGGAGAATTGCTCTAGCAGCTCCTGTTCCTTTTGAATATCGATAGCCTCATCTTCGTTTTGACCGGTATCGGCTCTGTCTCGGCTGGCTCGTTCCCTTTCTCCTCCTTTTCCTCCTCCTTTCTGCTCTACATCAATCTGAGAAGTGCCGGTTCTGGGCGGCAAGGAGAGCTGGTTGGCGTGAATTACCGGGGTACAGCGATCTTTGCCGCTACGGTCGACCCAGCGCTCGAGGCTGAGCCTCCCGGATACGGTTATTTGATTGCCTTTGCGGAGATATTTGCCAGCCAGGTCCGCAAGGCGGTCCCAGGCTTCTATTTTGTAGAATTCGGCGCTCTTCTCTCGGGTGGTTCGGTTATAGTCGTTGACAGCCACATGGAGGCTGGTCTTTCTGCGACCTGAATCGAATTGTCTGGATTCGGGATCTCTTACGATGTTTCCTACGATTGATATAGATACAAGGCTCATGGCGTTTCCTCCTGAGAAATTCGGATGGCAAACTGGTCATCAATCGGGGAGACTTATGTATGGTAAATGCCATACGTAAGTATGTCAATTCTTGACAATAAAACCGCCGGAAATTCTTTTCTGTTCACAATGCAGCGCACTCTAAGCCTTCTTGATGGGCATAAGTGTTAGTCTATTTATGAAGCTTTCAGTCATTTTTTGTGCAGGAGAGTCGAAGCTTGTCTGACTCAGACCAGAATTCGAGCTGGTTCGATAGATATAAGTGGTGCGAGCCCATCGCCCAGGGTGGAATGGGCGTGGTCTACCTGGCCGAGGACAAGGGTAATGGTAATGCCCGTTGTGTGATCAAGCAGCTGCGCTCCGATTCTGAATCTCCCGATGAGATGCAAGAGGGAACCAGGCTGTTCAAGCGTGAAGTGGATATGCTGCGCAGCCTCGACCATCCTGGTATTGTTCGATTCTTCGACTATCACAGCAGCGAAGACGGTAAGTATTTTCTGGTAATGGAGCATATCCAGGGAAACAACCTGGAGACTATCATCCAGAACTACGGTCCATTTTCACCGGATGACGCCGTAAAAGTAGGTATCCAGATTTGCGAGGTTCTTGAGTATCTGCACGAGCAGAATCCACCGATTATCTATCGTGATCTCAAACCCAGCAATCTTATGCTCACTCCCGATGGTCAAATAGTTTTCATCGATTTCGGTATCGCCCGGGTGTTCATGCCGAAACAGTCCGCTACCCGGGTCGTGACCGCCGGCTATTCACCTCCGGAGCAATATTTCGGCAAACCCGAAACCAGGTCGGATCTCTATGCTTTCGGCGCCACTATGGCTCACCTTCTGACCGGGGTAAGACCCCGACCGCTGCTTCCCAGTATTCCCAGCCAGAAAGTGGAAGGTCTTCTTCCCAGTCTCGACAATCTGGTCATCCAATGTACCAGTCATACCCCTTCTGATAGACCCGAAAGCGCTCGATTGATAAGGCATAAGCTTTACAGGATCTACCAGGAGATTCATCCTGATTTCGAGATTCCCGAAGAGGCTCTTTCTAATCAAATCAATAATAAAGAAGAGCAATTCATCAGTCAGAAGATTTTGCAATCCGGTCTGAAAGCGGCAAGCAATGCCTCGGAGCATCTACCCCATGCCAAAGGCGCCGAAAGCGAAGTTTTCAGCGATGAAAACATGCCCACAGGGGTAATGAAAGTTTTCGAGGATCTGCACCAGAGGCTCTCCAGTCAGAAAGTACCGGTTTATGAAGAAGAGAGCACTGCCGACGATGGCACCGAATCGAGAAAACCCGGGCGGCCGGGCAAGGAAATGCGAGCTACATTAGATCGGCTTCAAAGGCAGCCCGGATTCTTCGAGAAATTGCTGGGATGGTTTGGAAAACGCTGACTGCCTTTATTCCGGCGAGTTTATATATCCGTAATAGGCTTTTCTATCTGGGTCTCCGCCGTTCATTACCCACATCTGGGTGCCAAGGTCGAAGTGCCACCATTCGTAGGGGTAGTTGACGAAGCCGCATGCAGTCATGACCCAGTAGAGAAGACGCCGATTGCGACAGGCTTCTATCTCGCTGCTTGACTTCGTCTCCAGCCTTTCGAAATGGTCTGTAAAACTTATCTCACTGGCATCGTCGAAAATGCTTCCGAAAAACAGGTGCTCTCCTGATGAGCGCGCTTTCAGAAGCAGGTCACAGGCACCGCCTGTGGAATGCACTGGCCAGGTTCTGAAGTCGTTTTCGTCGAAGGCTCTTGGATCCGAGCAATAATGACCGGCGTATTCTGCTATCTCGTTTTCGTCCGGAGCTTCCAGTGCCTCTTTCGCTCTTGCACAAAAATGCTCCCAGACTTCTTTCTGTAAGGCCACCGGTCTATAGCAATCTAATAAACATAGTTCGGCTCCGTAGGGGGCGAGAACTTCGTTTACACTGCGGAGCCTGACGGCGACGCTTTTGCGCAGCCAAATTTTAGAGAGGGCTTTCTCGAAGGCTCTGTAATAAGGGGCATTGAGACCATCACTGCGTCCGTAGTAGTTTGCCGTGGCAAGACCGTATTCCTGGGCGCATACCAGGGGCTCGGAGGAGGCAGGATGATTGAGGTCGATCTCGATATTATGATAGTCGAGGGCGCTTCCACTATTTTCTATCAGGGGAATCGGTTCACTGCGCCAATCTAATTGAGTTGCTGCCATGCTCTGCCTCGAACTTCGCCGTTTGCCGATTCATTATAACTGAGTCGACAAATTGATATTGATTCGGATTTGTTCTTGTGTGGACTCTATATAAATTGGCTATGCAATTGGCTCATTGAGTGTTTTTTCGTTTCCAGTGCTTGTTAGGGTAATGTAATAAGCTAGATCTTTCTAAAGCTACTTTCCCCTATTTATTTGCGGCTTGATCATAGAAAAGAAGGCGGTCGCGTTATAATTTCTTTGGTCCCGAAGGCAAGATATAGAGCAGATTTCCGCCAGGTATCCGCAGGAGTTGAGAGACTTTCAGATGCATGAAAGAGGCACGATAAGCAGTTTGGAAAAGCCTGAGATTCACACCGAGAAACTGGGCGTAAAGGAAGGCGTGCCGATTATAGTCATGCATGGCTGGGGGCAGAACCTGGAATCTATGCGGACTCTGGGTGAATTGCTGGGCAGTCGAAATCCGGTTTGGTTGATGGATCTACCGGGTTTTGGAAAGTCTTCTTTGCCGTCTGAAGATTCTGACACTGTCTCCTATGCGGAAATGTTGAAGCGTTTCATGGAGGCAAACGGGATAGAAAGAGCTCATCTGCTCGGGCATTCTTTTGGGGGGCGGGTCTCGATTCGATTCACCAGCCGTTATGCTTCTATGGTAGAGAGTGTTATCCTGGTAGATTCCGGAGGATTGAAGCGACAGCAGGATCTGAATGGCAAATTGAGGTCTATGCGAATCAAGATAATCTCCCGGTTTTGTAAAACGGTGGACGGCATTTTGGGAACCAGCCTGTATAAAGATTGGTTTACACCTCGATTCGGCTCGAGAGACTATCTCAATGCTCAGGGCATCATGCGGAAAGTGCTCGTTCGGGCGGTAAACGAGGATGTCACCGAGGATGCTTCAAAAATAGACAGACCGACTTTTATTCTCTGGGGTGAGAAGGACAACGAGACCCCTGTCGAAATGGGGGAGAGATTGCACTCTATTATCAAAGATTCTCGCTTGATCGTCTTACCTGGCAAGGATCACTTTCCTTTCATGGGTGATGGTGCGCATCTTTGCGCCCATCATATTTTGCGGTTTCTCAACTCGTATAGTTCATACAATAAGTAGGAGGACGGGGACGAAGCGGTGCTATCCTACTCACTACCTGCGGTGCTGATTGTCAGTGTAGTCATCACTGCGGCTCTTCTGTTTTTTTTGAAGCGCAGCCTGCGCTATCTCCAGTACTTTCAGCAAGAGGAATATGAAAACGGCAGGTTCTTGAACTGGTATCTGGCAAACAGAGCCTGGGATAAGGTTGCCAGTCCGCTGGTTTTGATACCGCTTCTGGCGGCTTTTTTCTTTAAAGGCTGGCCTATGCTGGTGGTGGCAATCATTGTCGAAGGGATAGTGCTCTTCCTGGTTTTTGCAGAGGAAGATCCTTTGAAAGCCGGTAAGTTGACCTTGAAAATGACCGATCGGGTGAAGCGCATCCATCGACTGGCGACGATGTTTTATATTGTCGCTTTTGCTGTCCTGACAGTGGCGGCATATTATGGAGCAGGAGGTGCAGAGACGAATCTTCTGGTCGCCATTCTGATAGTTCAGATTCTGTTGCTACAGTCGACGCCTTTGTGGTTGCTTGCCAGTAATGCTGCTCTTGATCCTTATGAAAAGTCTCTGCAAGAAAATTTTGCCAACCAGGCAAGAGCTGTACTCAAAGAGATTGATCCGACGGTTATCGGTATCACCGGCAGTTATGGAAAGACAAGTACCAAGATCTTGCTGAAAGATATCATCGGTGCCGTCTATCCGACTTTCTCCACGCCAGGCAGTGTCAACACCTATATGGGGGTGACCCGCAAAATCCGGGAGGAGATGAAGCCGGAGCATAAATTCGCCGTTATCGAGATGGGTGCTTATTATGAAGGCTCGATCAAGCGGATGTGCTCCCTGACACCTCCGCGTTGCGGCATAGTGACCACGGTGGGACTGGCTCATTTAGAGCGATTTGGCAGTCAGGAGACTATTTATAGGGCGAAGTCGGAGTTGGCTCAGGCGATTCCGGAAGATGGCGTTCTGGTGGTAAATGGCGATAATGCTTATACCAGAAAGATGGCCCGGGAGTTTCCTAAGAAGACGACCCTTCTTTACGGAATGGATTCGGATAACGATGAGCTCGATGCTCGTATGTTTGATATCAATTATGGTGAAGAGGGCACCAGTTTCAAAATCTCTTTCAAGGGAGAGGTGCACGAAGGCTTCACCAGATTGCTCGGTCGTCCGATGCTGGAGAATGTCCTGGGTGCGTTCACCATGGCTTGCGCGGTGGGGGTGCCGCCGGAGGTGGCGTTGGCGGTAATTCGTAACGCTAAGCCGGAGCCCAATCGGTTGGAGTTGCAGAGAGGGCAGATAGGAATCCTCGCTCATACCAATGGGACCCCGCCCCAGGAAGGCAACATCATTCGACTGAATGACGCTTATAATTCCAACCCGGTGGGATTTGGCGCTGCGCTGGAGGTTCTTGCTCAGATTCCCGGGGGAAGAAAGATCCTGGTCACACCTGGCATGATTGAATTGGGAGAGATGCAGTTCAAAGAGAATAGAGATTGTGCCAGAAATGCCGCTTCGGTCTGTGATTTCGTACTTGTCATAGGTGATACCAACAGCGAAGCTCTCTTGGAAGGATTGAAGGAAGGTGGTTTGGCTGAGGAGAAATATCGGCGCTTTAGAGAGATGAAAGAGGCGCTTTATTTCCTCGCTACTGAGTATTGTCGGTCCGGGGATGTGGTGCTGATCGAGAATGATCTGCCGGATCTATATGAAGGGGTGGTCAAGTTCTGATTATGGCGAATAGTGAAAGAAAGCGAATAGCAGTCCTTTTCGGTGGCAGGTCGGTGGAGCACGAAATCTCGATCATTACCGGATTGCAGCTCATAGAGGCGATGGATACGGTCTCTCTCGAGCCGGTGCCGGTTTACATAACTACCGATGGGCGGTGGTATACCGGAGATGAGCTTTTGCGGCGTGATTTCTACAAAGGTCTACCCGGTTGTCTCTCGTCGTTGAAAGAGGTCGTATTGATGCCCATTCCCGGAAAGGGCGGATTGTCGGTCCTTTCTGAAAAGAAGAAGAAGGGATTGATGCCGGAGATCTTTGGTGCCCGGGAACCGGATTTGATCCCTGTCGATGTCTATATACCTGCATTCCATGGGTCTTATGGAGAAGATGGCTGCGTACAGGGTCTTTTCGAGATGGCTGACGTTGCCTACGTAGGCTGCAATGTGCTTTCAGCTTCGATGGGAATGAATAAATATCATTGTAAGATGTTTTTGAAGAGTCATGACATTCCAGTATTACCTGCGGTTCTGATAGACAAAGAGGAGATGGATCCTGCTGGCGGAGGGAGCCTGAAAGCTGTGAAGGAGCGGATTCTCTCCACTCCGGGTCTGGAGTCTTTTCCTTTGTTTTTGAAACCGGCTAGCCTGGGGTCATCGATTGGATTGGGTAAGGCTCGTAATGATGGGGAGTTGGACGCTGCCATAATTGAGGCTTTCAAATATGATTCCGCCCTTATTGTAGAGCCCTGTCTGGAAGAAAAAATGGAGATCAATATCTCTGTGATGGAAGGAGATGGTCCGGTTCCCCGGGCATCGGTGGTGGAGATTCCCGTGGCGGAAGAAGGCGGAGAGCTCACTTACGAGGACAAGTACATTCGTGGAGGTGGGAAGAAATCCGGCGCTCTTTCTCAGGGCATGGCTGGTTTGACTCGAATAATAGATCCCGTCGATCTCGATCCTAAGTACAAAGAGCTTGCCAGGGAATTTGGATTGAAGATATTCAAGCTGCTCGGCTGCTCTGGTACGGCTCGGATAGACTTGATGCTCGATTTAAAAAAGGATCTGCTTTATTTCAACGAGATCAACACTTTGCCTGGTTCTATGGCGTACTATCTCTGGGCTAAGTCAGATCCGGTGCTGCTGTATACCGACATGATCAGCCATATTATCGCAAGAGCCGAGCTGCGGTGCCGCACAAAGAGGGCGCTCGAGAGAAAGATCGGATTCAAGGCTTTGTTCAAGCAGTAAATTGAAACAATATTTCTAAGAGACTGGATCTGGAAAAACGGGCAGCACCAGATTTTGTCCGGTGACAAATTGCGCAATTCTACTTCTGTCGAAATGATTAGATATTCGGCATTGATCAAGAATTGACCGCCAGCCTCGCTTTTCGCCCTCCTGGGTCATCCACAGCAGAGCGACATATAGCTGAGAGTATTTTTTGCTGATTCCTCGGTAGACAGAGCAAGCGAATTCGATCACCTCACCGATCATAGCGCTCGCGTTTTGAGATATTGGTAGTGGGCCGAACTTGTTCGAGACAGGATTCAGCGGTTTGAGTTTGTAGCGATTCCCAGCCACTGATTCTATTAGTCCATCGAGTTCCAGTAATGTCAGCGACGGCAAAACCTTTGAAGGACCCAGTTTTAAGCGGGAGCACAGGTCATCAGCATGGAGCGTCGATTGTCCGATCGCTTCGAGAATGAGTAACTCCTGGTCGGCAAGCATGCCCTGAAATGAAGATAGGTCTGAATGATCTTTGTCGGCAGATTCTAGCATCGAAATTGTCATATCGCTGCTGTTTTTCACTGCTTCAATCGCTTGTTCCAGTTCTTGAGCCGGACTACAATCGCTGGGCGTTTTCCTGCTTCGCTTATAAATGGCTTCTCGTAGGTATAGAACGGGAACGCGTTCCCCCTGGCCAGATAGACTTTCATTGGCAACCAGCGAAATCTTTTTGATTATCTCCCAGGCTGTCGATTGAGTGACATAAGTCAAAGTGGATAACTCAATTGAATTCAAAGCAATGCCATATTCTAGAAAATAAATCACTGCCAGATAGGGCAACGGTTTTCTGATTCCCTTAAAGAATGACGAAGAAGTTATCCAGGTTTTTGACCTACAATCCAGGCACTTTAGACAGCGTCCTCCTTCTTCTATGACCTCCAGTCTATTACCATGGCATTGAGAGCATTCGAAATCGTTTTTCGAACCGCCACAAAGAGCCTTCAGTTGAGATTCTTTATCCGGATACAATTCTGAAAACTCCTTCCATATTCGAAAGATTTTTTCTTTCCTGACCATCACAATACCTCCAGCATGCGTTAGTGCTAACAACGATGGTGGAACAGAATAAGTTCAAAATTTTTAGTGAAACTGGCAAGTGGAACTTAAAAGCAGAGTCGAACCGATATCGGTTCGACTCTGCAGAATCTCTAGGGCGATTAAGTTATTAAACAGTCAACCAACTTGATTCTGACTTGTAGATTTTTTCCAGGCAACCAATTCTTCATCCGAGAAATCACCCATCGTTTTCCATTCTGGTGTCATTTCAATTTCAAAGGTATTGAAAACCGAATTCTTCATTTCCCCCAGAAGAGCTGTCACGTCTTCAGAAGTAGCGCCGCCCAGGTTTATGACAAAATTGGCGTGCAATGAAGATACTGCGGCATTTCCAATTTTAAGATCTTTTGCTCCTGATTGATCCAGAAGAAATCCAGCAGCCTTGTCTGGCAAAGGATTTTTAAATGTAGATCCCAGATTTGGCCAGCCTATAGGTTGAGTCTTCCATCTGTAATCTTCGTTAGCCTGGGTCTTTGCTGAAATCTCCTCACTACTACCGGGAGTGAGTTTGAATTTTGCAGAAACCACTACATGACGAGATGGATCCAGGTCGCAATTCCGATAGACAAATCCCAGTTCTGAAGCTGGAATTGTTTTTACATCACCGGTCTGGCTGTCGTAAACCAATGCACTTTCCAGGACGTTTGCGATACAGCTGCCATGTGCGCCGGCATTCATGATTACCGCTCCACCGACGGTACCGGGAATTCCTACCGCGAATTCCAGACCAGACAAACCCATTTGTGCCGCGTGTTTCGCAAGGTGCGGAAGCCTTGTCCCTGCTGCAGCTTCGAGGGTCTCAGCTGCTATCGATTTGATGTCTTTCAGAAATGCCGTTCTGATGACGGTGCCTCTAACTCCACGGGATGAGATAAGTAGATTAGAGCCACCCCCTACAATTGACCAGGGCTCTCCCGTTTCCTGCAAATGATCGACCAGGTTCACTAACTCATCGACGTTCTGGGGTTGGCAAAGTCTGTCTGCTTCGCCACCTATTTTCATGGTAGAGAACTTGGAAAGTGGTGCCTTAAGAGCTTCTTCCATCTCTCCTCAGCAATTCTAGAATCTGCGGACCAACCTTGGTAATATCACCGGCTCCGACTGTCATCAAAATGTCATTCTTTTTCAGATGCGGCAAAACTCTTTTCGCCAACTCATCGGTTTTGCCCGGTAAGTAGTGTGCGTCCGCATGACTCATCTCGTTCACAAAGGTTTCCGAAGAAACACCTTGAATAGGTTTCCCCCTTGCGATATAGATTTCAGAGATGAAGACCAGATCAGCGTTTGCGAAGGCGTTCAAAAATTCAGTCCAGTGATTCTTGAGGCGACCAGGTTGATGTGGCTGGAATAGAATAACCAGCCGTTTTGCCAAATCGCTTTCTGAGAGATATTCTCTTGCCGCTTGAAGCGTGGCTACAACCTCGGTTGGATGATGCGCGTAGTCGTCTATAACGGTAATTCCAGTTTCTGTCCCGAGAATTTGAAAGCGGCGGTTTACTCCGCAAAACGCGTTCAAGGAAGCACTAATAGTTTCAAATGGAATTCCAAGATATAGCCCTACTACACAGCAGGCCAATGCATTGCTTTTATTGTGCGTGCCTGGAACACTAAGCTTGGTTTCTCCCAGGAGCACATCTCCCTGGTGGACCCGAAATCCAAAGGAATTGGTCGACTCGAAGGAATAATCAGAATTGATTGTTTCCTTCTTTGTGCTGTAGGTCAAAATCTTTGGAACTTTGTCCTTCGGTAATATCTCCAGTAGTCTCTGACAGCCTGGATCATCGAGGCATACGACCAATAGATCCTTTGTCTGCGTACAGAAAGTGACCATTGACTGCAGGATCTCTTCGAGACCCCCGGGATAATTCTCTAGATGATCCGTCTCGATATTTGTGATCACCCCAATGGATGGATTGACACTTATGTGAGTGCCATCACTCTCGTCTATCTCTGCGACGAAGTAGTCCCCCTTGCCGTATCTGGAGTTCGAACCAATCTTAGTGAATACGCCACCGACGACCACTGTGGGGTCGAGACCTCCGTCCACAAGGATCTGGGCCAGCATTCCAGTTGTGGTCGTTTTCCCGTGTGTTCCAGAGACTCCGAGCAGTTTATGCCCCTGGGTCAATAATGCCAACATCTGAGATCTGTGAATAACCGGAATCTTTGCTGCCAGAGCTTCGACCATCTCCGGGTTGTCATCGGTTATAGCAGTAGAGACCACAACCGAACCAGATCCTTTTACATTGCTGCCCTGATGACCGATGAAGATTTTTGCTCCTTTCGATTTGAGCTCTTCAAGCAGTTCCGAATTTGCTCGGTCTGAACCGGATACTTCTATACCCTTTGCCAGGAGAATTCTTGCCAGGGCGGACATACCTATTCCGCCAATACCGATAAAGTGGACAGGACCTTTTATGCCGTTTGTGCTTATCGATTGGCTATTAGTAACTAAATTGTTTTGCAAAATTCCGGTGGCTTCAGATAGGTTGACTTCCAATTTGTTTCCTCGGGCCCACTGCTAGTGGTTGAACGACTACTTGAAAACGAGTCTCCAAGCCAACTCGTTTCAAAACAAATATAGCCGCTCGCGAGCAAACACTCAACGAAAGAAGTGTTTAGCTTTCAGCCTTCTGCTTGTTTATTCTTTTAACCAGTCGAGCTTTTTTTCTTGCACCGGCATTTTTGTGAAGCACGCCTTTATTGATAGCTTTATCAATAACTTCGTAGTAGGTTTTCACTTGCTCATCGCAGGTGTTCAGCTCGCCGGCTTTCAATGCTTCTTCGATTTTTGATTGCTCGGTTCTGACTCTGGATTTCCAGACCCGATTGCGTACGCGGTTTCTTTCCGCAACTTTTACTCTTTTCTTGGCAGATTTGATATTAGGCACGACGTCTTTCCCGCCCTTTGTATTGGCACTCATAAAGGATTACATATAAGGCTGAGAATTTTAGCACACCATGACTTTTTCGGGCGCCTGCTTCCCTGAAGCCCGGAAAACATCGTTTACAGTTTAGCTCCACTTAAGAATGGAGATTTTTTAAAATGCCTATATCTATACTGTATACAACGAAACAAGACTTTTAAATTTGATTCGGTCCTGAAAATTGGGTGACGCCGTCGGGGGACGATACCCGACGGCGTCAAGCTAAAACTATCTATCCGGATGGCGTTTGCTTTTCAGCTTGCCTGGCGTTATTTTTTGCCTGCGGCTCCGACTGCTTGTTTGATCGCGTCGAATTGACCTTTGCCGACCGAATCACCGAGCGACTTTCCTAGCTCCTTGTCTCCGGTAATCTCAGCTGCGCTTTTACCCATGAGCTCGCCCATCTCTTGCAGGACATTTTTGGCGTTACCCTCTTGATCAGTACCTTTGAGCTTATCTAGATGCTGAGAGGCGTTGTCTAAATGGTCGCTGACTCCGGCGGCATGATCGGCTTTGTCGAAATCTTCAACCTGCTCCGACAGTTTTACCTTGTCGCCTTCTTGACCGGCTTCTGTACCTTCTGAAATCTTATTGCCCGTGGTATCCGAGCCTTTCTGCCCTAATTCTTTAAACCCGAAAATCTCGGAGCTGTCCAGGCGGCGGCTTTCGCCTGAATCGTGTTTCCCCATATTGTCGCCAACATTACCGTCTCCTTTTGGAGCGCTGGCACCGTTTTCAAATCCGTTAGGCATCGTCCTTTTGATTACTCCCTTAGTTTTAGCTTCTGGCTTTGAGATTGAAACGACTGAAGTTATTAAACAGAGTTAATAATTGTCGTCCGCTTCGATTTGCGGGTGGTACCTGCCGGATAGCTGGAAAACTCCCAGCGCTGTACTTTTCCCGTTTCTGATACTAACCTACTCCTCCCCCAGGGGATCGTCAATGCGGATTCTACGTAGTTCAGTCTTAATCAGGACTAATTTTAAGGATCTAAATATATAACTATAGAAGGCCTCTAGCTGCTTTATTTACTGTCCTGGCTTACTTTCCAATCAAACTGATAGCGAATCTGAACGTAGGGCGGAGAGCCTTTGGGTAGAGGCTCAAGTTTTGCCGTTTTAAGAGCGTTCATAGCCGATTGGTCCACCGAATCGACTCCACTACCGTCCACTATCTCCGGATTGACTATCTGACCATTACGCATTATCGAGAAGACCGCTACAACCGACCTTGCCTTGAAACCTTTTGGAGGCGCCCATTTATCCTGTATTGCCTTCTTCATCCTTTTCATGTAAGGACCAAATTCAACTTCTCCTACGGCAGCATCTTCGTCTACTCCACCGTCGCTTTCCCAATTGGCCGTTTCAATAGGAATGTTCTGTTCACGCGGCTTGGAAAGTTTTTCGGCTACCAGCTTTTCGGCGGCCAGGCGCTGCCGCTCTGCTTCTCGGACTGCAAGGTCAGGATAATCAGATAACGAATGTCCGACTCTAATAGACTCCTGCTTGGAACTCTTTACCTCCATAGCCGGAACCACTTTGGCAATTTCCTGATTATTCGCAGCCATCGCAAATACAGGTTCTTGGACCTTGCCCTTTCTAGACTGGGCTTGCTCCTGGACGTTTTTTTTGACGTAGTCGACGATGGTCTCAAAGTCCATCTGTCCACCGCCGGCTTTAAGACCCTCTATTAGATTCGCTACCAGAAAGGAGGAATTATCGACCGAAGAGTGGTAAGAAGGTTGACCGAGCTGATTGCCGGCAAGGATTGTGGTACCTGTCTCTTCGGCTATTTTTTGATATAGGTCCGCATTCGTCGCTTTTAACTTTAGCGATTCACCGTTTTGCCCATTATCTGTTGCTCCATCATCCTCCGGACCTCCGACTGGAGAGATATCCAGAATACTTACTATGTATGGAGATTGAGTCCTTCTTCGAATCTCTTTCAAGGTCTCCTTCAATCTAATTGTGCCAATCGACGGATTTGCGGATTCTGCTTCATACATACAGAGTTGCAAATCCTGCCCATCCTCAGTCGGAATATATCTGGTGCAGAAATACAATATTACTAAGTCATTGGGCAGAGCATGCTTCAATAACCACGGCTCGGACAGACATTTGGATATGTTTTTTTGGATCGCCTTTATATTTGTGACTGTCAGCACATGTTTTGGACCGAATTTACCCATTTCGGGGTTGGCTAATAAGGCTGACATAAGTAGTGCATTGTTTTGAGCGAACTTTATCGGTTCGATCTTCTTGTCATGAAAGTTGTCCAGGGCAATAATCAAAGCCCATTTTTCTCTTATTTCCGTTTTCTTCTCGGGTTTTTTCAGCGAGTTTTTGACCTTCTGGCTGGCCTGTTTGGCAGCTTCAATGGGCTTGATTTTATTGATTGCAAGGGCACCTTGAGAATCTGAGAGCTGAACCGATATCGGTAGAGCTACAGATGTTAGGTAGACCAAAAATTTGGGAAATTTGTGCTTCTTATTTTTCATAACTCGCCGCAGTGTACACAAAAAGAGCCGGAGAGTGCATTCTATTCAATTTCAGCAGAGACTTGCCACTTGTACATGGAAGATTCAATGTGATTTATATTCGCCTCACTCAATTTATAGGCTTCATATATAAGTCTATTAATTTCAGATAGATGTGTTTTCTGCTTGCGTTCATCAGATCGAGCGAGATGCACTATTCTTTGAACCAATTTTTTCGGGGTCTCACTCTCTAAATCTGGGACTGGCATTGCTTCTAGAGTTTCGATATCAATTTGGGCTAGGGCTCGACCGGCTTCCCTCGTTCTTAATCTGTACAAGTACAGGAAAAGGTCGGAGTTCATTAATGCAGTGAAAAATTCAAGAGGGGCTAGACCGTTCATTATGGTTTTCTTTTGTGAGTGTCCCTTTTTTAGTTTCTTATCGGAAAAGCTATGAATGTTATTCAAGTGGTAGTAGCCTTCACGATCAAGGGCGGCCACCAGGCGATCTCCGGTTTGCCTCACCAGAATTTTTTCATTCTCAATCACTGTTTCGTCGAAACCGCCTGCGAATAGTTTTTCCGGGGCGATTTCAATAAAATGTCCTGTCCATTCTATTGAGAACGGCTTCACCGATGATCCTGATATTAGTCCGGGTCGCCAGTTCTCCCCTTCTCTTTTTTGTGCCACCACATTCCTTTGACCGATCCGGGATCTGATACCGGTGTGTCCCCTCAGGTAAGTTCTCAATGGAGCAAACTGCAACATATGCTGAGCAATCGCGTCGTCTTCGCTGGTGAAAACCATATGAAAACGTTGGTGTTCGGAAGACACAAGATGTGATAGAGGCATCGAGAAGACTGCCTTGTTCGGCGTATCACCATTGCTCTGGCAAAAGCTTTCTAGTTCTATCTGGTAGTCTTCCTCGGATTTGTCTACTGTTCTCTCCAGTACCGGTATGCACCATCGCCCCACTGTTGCACCCGGAATTGAAGTATCGGGTAACTCCGAGAGACTGATTATCCTTGTATTGCCTAGGATTGCCTTTCGAAGTCGCGAATAACGCCTTCCGGTCAGGAAACCATCCGGCACCAGAAGGGTTATTGTCCCGCCATGTTGCTTAGCCAATCGGTAGCATACATCATGAAAAATCGCGTTCAGCCTGATCTTATACTCGGCACTATCGGGAAAATAATTTTTCAACAGCGAGGTACTGACCTTCTCGATTTTGGGCTGATTTCTGGCCCCAAAGCTGAGGTATGGCGGGTTTGTGATAACTAGATCAAAACCATCGGAGATTCGACCATCGAAAATCAAAGAGGCTCTCTCTTCTTGCAATACTGCCAGTATCGAATCGGTGACAATGATATTTTCTGAGAGCGCCTGCATTATGCGACTCAATTCATCTCGCAGCCATGACGAACTCTTTGGGGTCATCAACGCAAAGATACGGAGAAGCAGACTGGATCTCGCCAGTGCCACCGCTCTTCCATCGAGATCCATACCGAAGAGTGAAGTGCACACAAAATCGCATATCCATTCTTCGTTCGCTTCGCTATCCAGAGCATAGTCGATAAATCCGACAAGAAAGTTTCCTGTGCCGCAAGCCGGATCTAGTATTCGATATTGCTGAGACTTCGATTTTGTATTTGCACTATATATAGAAACGGCATCGGATACAGACTTTATTAATTCTGTCGAGCCTTCTTTCTGCGCTTTATGAATGCAGTATCTAACTATATCTGGTGGCGTGTAATATTGCCCCTTGCTGCGTCTATGATATTTAGATCTGTTCTCCAACTGTATATCTTTGTAGTCGAGCGCGCTCGCCCCGGAAGGCAAGGCTAACTGAAAGCTGTGTAGATGCTCGTACAAAAGCCCAATCGAATGCGGTTTGGCAAGATCCTGCGCACCGGCCGAGTGCGACCCAAAGTGACTATCCAGTAGATCAAATACGGAAGTAATAATCGCTGTTTCATCTATCAGTTTAAGGTTCGTCTGAAATGGATACCAATTCGTTGTCATCAGAGAATCTTTAGAGAATGTGATCGTCTCTTGTATCTCTCTTTCGATATGTTTTGGGTATTCTTTTGAACCGTATCTGGTGAACATCCAGAGCAGTAAGTATCTCATCGAATATTCATCGAATAATTCTCTGCTATGGTCGAACTCCTCTATATGCTTTGGCAGTAATTCCGTATTCTCTATGTTACGCACTATTGAGCGCGCCACCAGAATTCTCAGATTTTTGAACAATCGGATCGTATTCCCTTGCTTGGAATTTGTTAGCGGCATCAGCTGAAACTACTTCTCTTACTTTATTTCTGATATCTGGAAAGCCCTTGTGTCCATTGTATATGGATACGAAATACAAACGTCTTAGGCTAAGAATAGTGCAATGGAGAAGGAATTGGTTATTATTCCAGTGCCCGGGTTTAAGAAGACTGATTAAATTCTCTACAACTGTCAAAAACCTGTAGAAAACTTTCCCTTGTCAGTTATATCCGGTGGCCTCCTGGTGTATTTGGATTAGATAAACAGCCGATCATTAGAGGCTTTTGAGGTTTTCTACAGATTGAACAAGGTGTTTTCGGTTGTCAATAAAGCTGTTCATAATCTCAACCCCCATAGGTAATCTTTCCGACCTCTCAGACCGTACACGAGGGGTAGTAACAGATATCGAACTTATATTCGCTGAAGATACCAGGGTCAGCAAAAAGCTTCTGCACCATATCGGAGTTTCACCGCACAAGCTGATCAGCTGTCACAAGTTCAATGAGAAGTCTCGATTCAAAGAACTCCGTGAGGCGTTCGAGAAAGGTATGAACGTGGCTTTAATGTCCGACGCCGGCACTCCTCTACTTTCCGATCCCGGGCAGAGTCTGGTTTCCGAGGCCATTTCCCTGGGCTTCGAAATCTGTGCGATTCCTGGACCAACAGCGCTGATACAGGCTCTTGTAGGCTCCGGGCTTCCCTGCGATCGTTTCTCCTTCGAGGGTTTCCTGCCGGATAAAGAGGGTCCACTTAGAAGACACTTGCAGGAATTGGCGGAAGAGAAGCGCACCCTGGTTTTCTATGTCTCGCCGCATAATCTTTTGAAACGTCTCGATACCTTGATTGAGATAATGGGCGATCGTAAAGCCTGTCTGGCCAAAGAACTGACCAAAAAGTTCGAACGCTATTTCCGGGGAACCCTGTCTGAAATCAAGCTGGATTTGAACGAGGAGAATCTCAAAGGCGAGTTCACCCTGGTTCTGGCTGGTAAGGACAATGAAGACGAGTTCAAGGTCGATATCTCGGATGATACAGTCACCACCTTTATTCTCGACGCACATCATAAAGGTCATTCTGTAAAGGAAATCGCCAGGCTCGTAGCCGATACCTTCAAGGTCAGAAAGTCAGAAGCCTACAGCCGCGCCGTCGAGGTCATCCAGAAAAAGGAGGACTGAAGCATGGATTGCTCACAACTTCGACCAGGGCATATATAATTGTGTTTTCTTCAGGCAAGGCGCCGGGAGCAGCCCCCATGTTTCAAGCAGGTCAGGTCCTAAAAGTAAAAGTAGAGAGCAGTCCCGGTGAATACGGCTATGGACGCGCCACCATAGTAGATCGGGATGGCAATAATCTGCTGGTCCAGATCAAGACCAGCCGAGACTCCAATAAAATTCTTCCCCGGGGCACCAAAATCTGGTTTGTCAACGATTCTCCCAGGCTTACTTTTAACGGTTTCTGGTATTCCTCGGTCACTGGAAAAGAGATTGTCAAAGGCCGCACTGTCCTGATTTGCTCCCTGCCGAAGCTGGAGCCTCTCTCTCAGAGGCGCAATTCCCACCGGGTCAATGTAGATGTGCCGGTGACCATCTCTCTGGATATAGAAGGGAAAGAGAAACAGCAGTTCAGAACGCGAGACCTCTGCAAATCCGGTTCTGCCATCGAGACATCCCGTCTCGATGCCTCTCTGGTTGAGGTCGGCAAGGAGATAGGCTGCGTGCTGCATACTGATATGGGCGATGTTAAACTTAAAGCGCGGGTCATAAGGATAGAAGAGAACTGGCTTGCAAAAAAGACGACCCTCGCCCTCGAGTTCATCGCATTGTCCAAAGAGTCTTCCGACACCCTCGATAGACTTCTGGTGAAACTTGGAGGCAAACCCCGAGATTCCAAGCTGGAAGAGGTCGCTGGCAAGACCGGTGCCAAGGATGGACTTTCTGCCTGGGTCAGACAGGTGAAAAGAGACGAGAAAGCCGATGAAGCCTCGGAAGAAACCACCGGCGGTGATGATCTGGAAGTTGTCGAAGCAGAGCAGGATGATTCCTTTGGTGAAGAGGTCGTTGAAGGTGGCGGTGAGAAAGTCGCTTCTCAAAAGGATAGCGGCGATTCCCTATTAGAAAGGCAATAATTGGTGGCAACAGAATCTATCTCCATAGTCGAAGCAACTGTTTTAGGAGTTGTTCAGGGTCTGACGGAGTTCCTCCCTATTTCAAGCAGTGCTCACCTCAGGGTGGTGCCTACCTTTATCGGTTGGGGCGACCCGGGCGCTGCCTACTCTGCGGTTTTGCAACTCGGCTCCGTGGCGGCATTGCTTGCCTATTTCGCCAGGCAAATCACCAGTATATCTCTTGGTTTCGTCAATGCAATCAATGAAAAAGACTACCAGTCAAGCGACTTCAAGCTCTTTACCGGTATCATCATCGGTACCGCTCCAATTTGCATAATCGGTCTGGCAATCAAAAGCTTACTTGAACAAAAAGACAGCCCTCTGCGAAGTCTAGAACTGATTGCCACGGTTTCGATAGTCATGGGTCTGCTTCTAGTCGTCGCCGAAGTTGTCGGTAATCAGAAGAAAAATTTGAAACAGATGGGAATCAAAGACGGCTTCATAGTGGGTCTCGGTCAGGCACTGGCTCTGATACCAGGGTGCTCCCGCAGCGGCTCTACATTGACCGTTGCGATGTTACTGGGACTGAACCGAGCCGATGCCGCCCGCTTCAGCTTCTTGCTCGGCATTCCGGCTGTGGTTCTCAGCGGCTTGCTCGAGTTGAAAGAGCTCTTTGAAATTGGAATAGCCGACATAGGCATACCCGGTTTGATCTGTGGTCTGATCGCCTCGACAGTGGTGAGCTATCTTGCCATCGCCTGGATGATAAAGTTTCTGGAGAAGCACTCTACCTGGTGGTTCGTGGTCTATCGGGTTCTATTCGGAGCTTTTATCCTCTATGCTCTCAAGACCGGTCTCATCTCCTGATTCTTGCTTCAGTCGATAGAGAAATAGTCCTTTCGAATCGGCCCAGGTGTTTTCGAAGGTGGCGATTTTCTCGTAATGTCCAATGAAGTAGGGATCTTTCAAAAGCTCTCTGCCAAAGGCCTCTAGGGTTATTATATATTCCGGTTTCAGCGCTTCTACAATGGCCGGATTTATCTCGAGCACCTCCCCTTTGCCTTGATGGCTATCCGGAAGTCGTCCGAAGCGTACTACTTCCGGTGAAAGCAAACCACAGAAATCGAGAATTCTTCCAGAGTGTTTGTAGCCTAGGTAGCCTATTTCGGGGGCTCCGATAGTTGCTTTGTCCCCGCCCGGATATTTTTTGATCACTTCCAGGGCTTCTCCGAATTGTGCCAGTCGTTTAAACTCATTGTTCCAGGCGAAGGTAACGGCAGTTAGATTCGCCTCCGGCCTGGTGAACTGTTGAACTAGTTGCACCAGAAGCAATGCCGAAATCGAGAGCAGCGCCACTATGCGTTTCCATACCGACCGCTTAGAATCGGTGATGATTTCAAGGCACCAAGGAAACACCAGTGCGGCGAAGAATACCGGGATAAGAGAATACCAGCAGTGATACCATCCGAAAGGCGCCGGATTTTTTATGCCAAAAACCACCATGTATACGATGACTGCTGCCATGTAATAGCGAAGGGCCGGTAGTTTGAAGATTTTGAACGACACTATTATGGTAAACAGACCGGTAATGGTCGCCGCCAGAAAGTAGGCTATTCCCGGCACATCCAGATAGAAGCGCGGTAGAAATATTCCTGTCCCTATCATCCAGACGGTATTGAGAAACATAAATGCCGGCGGCATCGGATAGAACATCTTAAACTTTCCGACCATCCCATGCGGGATCACCGTCCCGAACGCAAGGTAGAGTGCCAACAAAATGGCAAGCACGCATAGACCGGGGAAAAGATATGCACCGACTAGGTTTTTTCTGTTTTGTCTGAAGCTCCAGACAAGAGCGACCATCCACCAGATAACCGCCTCCGGACGGATGAAGGGCATTATCGAAGTAAGCCAGGCAACCGCGGTCTGTTTCTTGTGATGCATCGCCCATATTGAAAGAACCAAAAAAGTCACCAGAATATGGGTCTCTTTGCCGAATATCGTCTGTTGAATGCCGTAAGGGTCTAGAGCATATACAAATAACGCCGCCGCCGCCGCGCTGCGTTTTGAAAACAGATCAAAAGCGAAGAAATAGATGATTACAGCGTTTACTATCTGGAAGACTGCATTAGTCATCTGTGATACCAGGGCCACATCCGTTGCTCGAAATACCGAGCAGAGAAAATACAGCAAGATTAAGTGTATATGGGAGGTGAAGCCGATTACCTTTTCGCCCGGATTATAATCGAAGCTGATGCCATTCACCCAGTTTCGAATATAGCGAAAATCGATATAGGAGTCGTCGCCGCAGATAGGAAACTGCAGCACTCTGGTCAATGCTATCCATGCAAGGCTGAACGATATCACTAAGGCTGTCGATGCCACCACCGAGCGGCGCTGCTCATGCAAGCCTCCATCGAAGCGGAACAGGCACAAACCTGCCACCAGCGCAAATCCCAGGGAAGCAAAATATCTTGAAAAAGCTCCATCAATATATCCGGTCAGATTAGAACCGGATTCAGGTCCCGGTCCTATCATATGACTTGCGAGATCCGCTTGCAGACCGGATTTAATAAATCCGACTGCAGAAAAGACGGCGATTGTCACCCCGAGAATAGTGGTGGCGATGTATTTGTTTTTTGCGGCGCTTTCGATTTCCTGTTTCCTGTTCCTGTTCCTGTTTTAATTCAGCCCATCGGGATCGGTTATTGCGGCTTCATCGCTCTGTTCGTAGATGGGAAATGCCATGGAGGGCAGTTTCTTGGTTGTTGACGGAGATGGAGTCAGTTGGGGCGCTTCCTCTTTCTTTCCGCCCAGATTCAAGAAATTCGACATGAGCTCTCTTTTCTCTTTCTCGAAACGGCGCTTGTCTTCGAGAAATTTGTTCTTCTCCTCTTCCAGGTTTTTGTTCGCTTCGAGATCCCGATACTGATCGACCGGCGCCGGTTGCATCTCTGATTGGTCGTGCAGTTTTGCCGAGAGCATCAATCCACCCAGGAAGATAGCGGTGACGAAAACGCCTGCAACTATCGCCAGGACCGGTTTCGACTGCTGTTCTCTCTTGCCCGCATTGACGTTGTAGGTAAGCAACTCCTTCATTTCGAGAGCGGACTGGAAACGCCCCCAGACATCCTGCTGGGTACTTCTTTGAATCACTTCATCGATATGGTCGGAAATCTGCGGATTGACAGCCTTCGGCGAAGCGACATTGAGAGCGGCCGGGTCTTCTCCGGTAAGAAGGAAATACATGGTACAACCCAGGGCATAAACATCGGAGCGCGGATCAGCCGCCCCCCAGTACTGCTCTGGAGGGGAATAGCCCTGGGATACCACATGGGTATTGTCTTCCGACTCTTCGAAGGGTCTTGCGATACCAAAGTCCACCAGTTTTACATGGTCGTGTACATCGATCATGATATTGCTTGGTTTCAGATCACGGTAGATCACCGGAGGGTCATGGGTGTGTAGATAATGAAGCACGTCGCAGATTTGCACCGCCCACTCCACCACCATCTCCTCCGAGAATGGCTCCTGACGCTTCATCACCATCTCATGAAGATTCTGACCCTGGACATATTCCATGACCAGAAAGGACTTTCCCTCTTCCGTGAAAAAATCGAGAATGCGGACGATATTGGGATGGTTTAGGGCAGCCAGCACCTGGGCTTCCCGGAAGAAGAACTGCAACGCTTTCTCCCGGTCTTCCTCCCTGAAGAAATCATCTCGTAGCTGCTTAACAACACAGGCTCTCTTCTGATCGTTGAGATTAGGCAGATTGAGATCTCTTGCCATGAAGACGGTTCCCATCCCGCCCTGACCGAGTTTATCCACCACCTCCCAGCGTCGGTTCAATACATAGGGAAATGCACGGTCATTATCGTCGGTGATATAGCCTGTATTCATTTAGCTCGTATCTATTGAAATTATCCGCCCGGGGATGCTATTGCTAATTTAATACATTCCCGGAATTTAGCAAGTCCCGGGTGCTTCCGGTCAATCCGGTAGATTCTTAGCCAGATTCTTTATCTGGTTCTTGAATTTATCATCGAGGTCGTTTGCGGCATTCAAGCGGGAGAGCACCGAGGCAGCTTTATCGGGATGATCAAGACGTTTCAAGACTTCAACGTAGGCAATAGTCGCCTCTTTATCGAGACTGCTTGCGGCATCGGCTTCCTGAAATGCTTCAAGAGACTCTTTATATTTTTTCTCCCGATAAAGAGCCATAGCAATTATGCCCTGGGCCCTCTTCTGGGAACCATTGCTCAATTTCAAAAGCAGCCTCGCTTCTATAAGAGCCTGTTTGTACTTCTTCTTGGCTAGCAGTGAACTCGCCAACTGATAACGAGCTTCGAAATTGCCGCCGTTTTGATCTACTACGGCGAAAAAGTGTTTAATAGCCTCTTTCGAATTGCCCCGGTCCAGATAGATCTCGCCGAGACGAAAGTGTATCTCTTCGTAAAAAGGATTCTTTTTCAACAAGCTCTGATAATAAGTAAGGGCTCGGGAAAAATTGCCGGACTTTTCGAAGATCAGACCTTGCAAGCGGTCCCTCTCTTTCCTGGACAGGTCCTTGATCTGGTCTAGTATGGCAACTGCTTCGTCCAACTTACCCTGTCTGGCCAGACTATACATAAGAAGCTCGTCGGTGGCTCTTCTATCCGGATTGCGTTTCTTCGCTTCTCTGGCAAGGGCAACGGCTTCGTCCAGCTTGCCCAGGGATGCATAGGTTTCGGAAAGTTCTTGCAAAACAAAGACATTATCAGGATCCCTGGTCTGGGCTTCTTCGAGAATGTCTATGGCTTCCTCCCCTTTGCCTGAATTGGCCAGCACTTCCGAACGTGCCACCAGGGGGATGAAAGCCAGGGGATTATCCGGCTGCGTTTTGAGCGCGTACTCAGACTCTCGCGCCGCCTCTTCGAATTTGCCGATTCGCGCATGAACCAGGGACGATACCGCGAGCACATTCCACTCTCCCTGGTGGCTCTTCGTCAATGGAGTAATTGCCTCTTCCGCTCTTTCTGGTTTCGCGTCGGCTAAATAGATCATGGCCAGATTGAGTCTTGGATTGGCTGCCACCGGATCCAGTGATAAGGCCCGACGAAAAATATTCTCCGCCAGGGCGTCGTCACCCAATTCTCTCAGCACGTTTCCGTATTCGTTTAGCGTTCTTGTATTGCGCGGGTCCAGTCTGACAGATGTTTTCAGGGGTTCAACCGCATCCTTGAAATCGTTGGACGGTATATAACACCAGGCCAGGTTGTAGTGAGCGACAGGGTTGTCCGGGTCAATCTTTATCCAGTGTCTTACATATGGCTCCGCATTCTGGTAGAACTCCAGACCGATGTAGATACTGGTCAACTGTTCTAGAGAAAGCAGATGGTCCGGATTCAACTCCAGCGCGTTTTGAAACTCTTCGATGGCGCGATCGAGCTCATTTCTTGCTTTGTGCAGGATCCCCAGTTGATAGTGGAGACTGGGACTGTCGGGATAATTAACCAGGGCTTTCTGGGCTTGATTGATAGCTTCTTGAACACGACCGCTGGTGGAGAGCCGGAAGACCACACCGAGATCGCTTGCTCTATCGATATCGAAATCACCAAACTGATCTACTGATGCCGCCATTCTCTCGGTGGTGGCTTTCCAGCTCCTGGCTTGCTCCAGGCGATACTTTATCTCCATCCGTCCGGGGCTGATGCTATCGGCGGTGCTAAGTTCTCTGATAGCGTCGTCCACCAGACCGAGAGACAAATAGGTAGAGCCCAGCTCGAAGTGCACATCGGCAGAATCCGGCGCCAGTTTCGTCGCTCTGGTCAATTCGGCAAGAGCTTTTTCGTTGTCGCCCTCGAGAAAGTGCAATCGACCAAGACCTAGGTATCCCGTCGGTTTATCCGGCGCCAGTTTTACCACACGAGAGTAAGCGCTCTTCGCTTTAGCGTAATTTCCTTCGGCAAAATAGCTATCGGCTTCGGCAATCACTTTGACCAGCGCCTCGGCTGTCGATGGCGCTTTCTCTTTGCCGTAGCCAGGTGCCGCCGCAAAGAGAATGACGAAGCTAGAAATCAATAAAATTGCCGAATTTTGCAAAGCGTTATTCAAGAACATGCTCCAGATTTCAGTTGAGACTGCCGCAGAGTTTTGCGAAGAGCTCGATACTCTTGCGGTGCTCATCGCCAAGATTGTAATCCAGCTCTTCGGTGAAATAGCGTCTCACCCGCTCTCTATCCAGTAGCATATGAAATGCCGCTGCATCGACCACCTCTTCGAGATGACTGCTCAAGCCCAGATCTCTAGATCGATTCAGGGCTTCTTCTATCGCTTTATAGAGTATCGGCTCCTGCTCGATAAATTCCGATCTGGCTGCCCAGACTCCAAAAACCATAGGCAACTTGAAGCGGTCGAACCACCACTTACCCAGATCGATGCGGTTATAAGAGGCTGACCAACTCTTGTCCACCTTGAGCGCTTCGTCGCCGATAATCAGGGCCCCGGAAGCGCTGCTGCCGGGCAAATCGGGTGTGAGCACTGTCTGGAAGTCTGCCTTTACAGATGCCTCTTGATCGAGAATCACCCTCAATAGATTAATAGAGGTAGCCGATGCGTTCGGCACCAGTACCGGTGCATTATCGAGATCTTTGATGTCTCCCTGGTAGAAGAAGAGCACCGAACCCACAGGACCAAGGCTTGATACCGATATTCCGGGTACTAAGCTGAGGCTAGGACAATTCAGATAACAGTAGAGACTGACGGCGCTGACATCGAGGTCGCCGGCTTCGATAAGGGCATTGAGACCGCTTGGTACCCTTGAGACAAACTCCCCTTCGAGTAGCACCGCGCCTTTTTTAATCGGTAGATTAATGGGCAGGCAGTTGCTGAAGTCAATCTGCCCGATTCGGGGCAGACCTCTTTTCGCTTCGGTTTTACTTTCTCTCTTCATATGATGATCCGGCTGAAAGACTCATAAGTATATAACTTTGAAGGCTGCTTGCCAGAGTATCGCGATGTCAAGCGTAAACTGTGTCACATTCCTGATATCCTGATCAGCTTCAGAACCATGTTTAGTTTCATGATAAGAGGTGCCCCGTGTCCATGGTCGACCTAATCCTGGCCAAGAGAGCCGGTCAGGAGCATCAAAGAGAAGATATCGAGCGTCTGGTGTCCGGTATCATGGATGAGAGTATCCCCGACTATCAGCTCAGCGCCTGGCTCATGGCGGTATGCTGGCAGGGATTGTCTGTGGACGAAACCGCCTGGCTCACCGATGCCATGTGTCGGTCCGGAGAGGTCCTCGATCTCTCTTCGGTGGGCAAATATGTGGGTGACAAACATTCCACCGGCGGTGTCGGCGACAAGACCACCCTCGTCTTTGTGCCTCTGATGGCATCCATGGGCATCCCCATGGCGAAGCTCTCCGGTCGAGGGCTGGGTCATACCGGTGGCACCATAGACAAACTGGAGGCTATACCAGGTTTTAACTGCTCTCTGTCAAAAGAAGCTTTCATCGCCCAGGTCAAAGAGAAAGGCATGGCCGTGGCCGGGCAGACAGCCCAGCTGGCACCGGCTGATGGCAAAATGTACGCTCTCAGGGACGTGACCGGCACCGTCGCATCCATTCCTCTGATTGCCGCTTCGGTTATGTCCAAGAAACTTGCCGCCGGCAGCACCTTTATCATTCTCGATGTAAAATGCGGCCGGGGCGCTTTTATGGAAACCGAAGCCCAGGCGGTAGAACTGGCTCGTTTGATGGTCGAAGTCGGCAAACGGCTCGGTAAGCCTGTGGTTGCCGTGGTCACCGACATGGAGCAACCCCTCGGCAATACCGTCGGTCATTCGGTAGAGGTGGAAGAGGCGGTGCAAACCCTCAAAGGGAAAGGACCTTCCGATCTGGAAGAGCTCTGTCTTTCTCTGGGGGCGGAAGCTATGGTAGCTGCCGACCGTTGTGAGGATAGAGAAGAAGCACGTCGCATTTTAAAAGATGCCCTGGCTTCAGGCAAAGCTCTAGCCGGCTTCAGAACTCTGATAGAGTCCCAAGGTGGGGATTCCGCTATCATCGAGAATTATTCTTTGATGCCCCAGGCGCAAGAGTGCTTCGAACTGCTTTATGAAGGCGATGAGCCGGCCTGGGTCGAGCATCTGGACGGCAGAACCGTGGCCGAAGCTTTGAAACGCCTGGGAGCCGGTCGAGCACGCAAAGGCGATCCGATTGATCTGGCTGTGGGAGTGGTTCTTTCCGCTAAGGTCGGAACCAGATTGGCACCCGGTCAGCCTCTGCTTAAATTGAAAGCCCATAATCGCGAGCAGTTCGACGAGATAAAAAACCTTCTCTACTCGGCTTATAGATTCTCGACCGCTGAAGTGGCGACCCCGCCCCTGGTGAAAGCCTGCATATCATGAACGCTCCTGTCCGGGCTCGATTGCTCCCTTACCGGGTCTTCGAAGGTTCCATGAACATGGCCGTAGACGAGGCTATCTTAGAAAGGGCAATCACCGCCGGCAAGAGCGATTGCGTTACTCTTCGCTTCTACGGATGGCGACCCGAGGCCGTCTCTATCGGCTATGGTCAGAAACTGCCATATCCCGACAGAGAACGAATTGTCCAGAGAGGCTTCGATCTGGTCAAAAGACCGACCGGCGGCAGGGCGGTTTTGCATAGCGGCGAATTGACTTACTCTTTTGTCGGCCATGGTGCCCTGCTTGGTGGCAGTATCGCCGCCGCCTATGACAAAATCTGTCAGGGACTTATTGCCGGACTGGCAGAACTGGGACTGGAAGCCTGTCTTGGTGAATCTTCCGACCGCAGCTATAGAGACAAAGCCGATTGTTTCCTGGCTATTACCCCCGCGGATCTCAAACTGGATGGTTTCAAGCTGGCAGGTTCAGCCCAGCTGCGGCGTGGAGACTGGATTTTGCAACACGGTTCCATCTTGTTGAATCAGCCCCAGGATCTGATGCCCTCTTTGTTGCAAGGCGAGGCTAATGGAGAAACCGAGACCTGTTGTCGACCCAGGCACTGCAATCTCTTCGACAAGCTGGTTGCACCGCTGACGGTGGATGCACTGGTAGCTGTCTTTTCTAGGGGATTCGAAAAGACCTTTTCCTGCTCTTTTGTTGAGAGTGAGCTCTTTAAAGACGAAATGGAACTGGCTGAGTCAAAAGCCTCTGCTTATCTGATTCGATCGGCTTCCATCAAAGGGTAAAGTCGAATTCGTCATCTTTTTTCGGCTTTAGTTTTTTCAAGACCGATCTGGTGCTGGCAAATAACGACCGGCGCTTTTTCTTAGCCTCTTCCGGATGCTCTTTCTCGTACATCGCTTTATTCAATAGCTTGAGAAAGCGGATGTTTTTACGGGCCTCGAACTGGTGCGTATGATCGGCGTCGTGTTTATCTATGAGTGACCATTCATTGTAGGTTTCGAGAAGCAGCTTCTGGTCGGGATTATCCTGGGTTTTCAATTTCTTGGTCAGAGCCTGGGCCAATAGAAAGTGACCGGTCGGGTCGCCAGGATCCAGCTCCACAGCCTTTTTGAGGCATTGAATAGCCCTTTCATGCTGCCCGTCGCTCGAATAGTTCTCGCCCTGGAAGCGTAATTGAGAGGCTTCGGAAAGTCTACCGGCTATGCCGGAACCGAAGAAAGCAGAGTTCGGTTTTTCGCTTGAGTAAACCTTTTCGCTATTATCTATGTTGGGTGAAATCGCATCGGCGAATACGGGAGCGGCACCACTAGTGATGCAACAAGAGAGCAAACAGATAGTAATGAACTTAGCTCTCATGGAGATTACTCGGTAACGTCTTTCACATCAACCGAATCCGGACCGGCTTGCAGATCCGCAATCTCGCTCTCCAGCTCTTTTATTCTCTCTTCTATACGATTGATCTGATTCAATTCATCGGCAACTGTCTCTTTCAAGATGCCGCTGTCGATGGCGCCTCCTTGATTGAGAAGAGAACAGACCCTCTGACCGATGGTCTCCAGATGCTTTTTCTTCTCGGAAGTGAGACTGACTACATTGAGTTTCAACTTCGCGACTTTCGCCGCTTTGCTGGTCTGGTCCGAGGTCTGTTTGGCGAAGTTTTTCGCTTTGTCGAAAAGATTTTCGAAAGGAGGCATATCTAGAGTCCTCTTTATTGGCTGAGCCCTGATGGAGATTCCAGTATACAGAATACCTTGTTGAAAACCTCAAATTTCTTTGCTTATATCTAAAGGGCCTTTAGTGGGCTATAAAACATCCTTCATGCAAACCGAATTTGCTGTGAATCAAACGCACCGCTTCGCGGGCATATTTTGCAGGCAGGACAACACTGACCCTGATATCACCGGTGGCTACCATGTTTACCGGAATGCCCCCGATTTGAAGAGCTTCGAAAACGCTGGCGATGATTTCGGGGCGGCTGGTCAGTCTTCTTCCCACCACCGATATCCTGGCCACATCCGTGTCTACCGAGGAGCGCGGATTACCCAGTGCCATACCGTTCGATTCTATAATCGATTGGACTCGACTGAGCGCTCTCTGCTCTACGGTGAAAGCCACCTCTTGAGCCGGTTCATCTTCATGGGCGAGCAGCATCAGCATATCCGTATGAATACCGAGCTCTTGAAGCCTGGTGAATAAATTGGAGATCCCTTCCAGTCTCGCGTTCTCTGATTTTATTGTGATCGCCGCCTGGGTCATATCGCAAGATATGCTGCAGACAGTGTAATCCGGTGATACCAGCCGATTGGTTATAAGAGTGCCGTCGTCACCGGGCTCGAAAGTGGACCGCACCCTGACCGGTACGTTCGAGTCCATGGCCAGCTCCACCGATGTGGCAGCCAGCACCTGGGCGCCGGTGGATGAGAGTTCGACCATCTCTTCATAGCTGATAGCAGGCAGTCTCTGGGCTTCCGAGAGCAGTCTGGGATCGGCGGTGTATATTCCTTTTACATCGGTATAGATATCGCAGCGATCAGCGCTCAGCGCCGCTGCGAGGGCTACCGCCGTGGTATCGGAGCCTCCGCGACCGAGGGTGGTCAGTTCATTGTTCTGGGTGATTCCCTGGAATCCGGCTATGACGGCTATCTCTCCCCGGGCCAGGCTGGCGTCCACCGCATCGGGTTGGACTTTCTGAATTTTGGCCAGACCGTGATTGGGCTCGGTGATGATACCGGCCTGGGCACCGGTGAAAGAGCGGGATTGATAACCGAGATTCTGAATGGCCATGGACATCAAGGCTATCGAAACTTGTTCGCCGGTGGCAAGCAGCATGTCCATTTCCCTGGGGCTCGGAGTACCGTTGACCTGCTCGGCAAGTTCGATCAGATGATCGGTGGTATCACCCATGGCCGAAACCACCGTCACCACCTCATGACCATTGTAGGCAGCTTCGACTGCTATCTCTGCCGCTTTTTTTATGCGGGCCACATCTGCTATGGAGGTCCCGCCAAATTTCTGTACTAAACGACTCATGGTTCTTGTCTGGATTATGCCTTACTAAATCACTCGCTCTTTTGCGGAGACACCTTGATCATAGCCCAGAGGGGTAAGACATAAGTTAAGCAGAGGGGAAAAGTATTCTAATCATAAATACTAACCGGGCAGCAGGGTTGTCAGTGGAAGCTGCCAAAAGCTGCGCTATTGCCTTTTTTCGGGGTTGGACATTGCCGATCGTCTGTGATCGAGATCTTTACGAAGGGCGATAGCAGAGCAAGGATATCCTCAAGATATCCACTTTGGAGATGCCACCATAAATGACACCACCAGATGCTTTGCTCCAGGATTATCTCCCCTTCTTCTTCTTCTTCTGAGAGTCGTTCTGTTGTCCCCAGAGACTACCCTGCCCCTGGTATTCTCCCCAGCTTTTCGCCCGGGATTGTTGACCGCTATCGCTCCAGGCACCCTGACCGGCTCCGGCAGTGTTTTCGCCCCAGCCCTTTGCCGATGAAGGGTCGTCCACATAATTGCGCCACTTCTTGCCGTATTTCTGCTTGGCCAGGGCAATGGGATTGCCGATCAGGTCTTTGTGACCGTTATGCACTATTGTCTCGCCGGTTCTCACGTCTCTTTGATCTTCATTTTTGTCGTAGATAGGCTTGCCATAGTCGGAGAACTTTGCCACATCGAAGCGGCTGTAATGAACAAACGGTCGCGATGCCATCCTTTCGTGCAAAAGCACATCAGTGGTTTTGAAAGCATAGCCGGGAATATGAGCGTCGGTTCTTAACGCCGCTTTGACTGCGTTGACGTCCCGTATCGTATCGCTTTCATTGAGACGATTCTTCGCTTCGTACTGCTGGTCGAATCCCTGCATATGGCTGCGATTGCTCATCTGCTTCGGATGCTGGGCGGCATGGGCGAGCTGCATGGCTCGAAACCTCTCGGCTTTTTCTCTGGCGCCGAGGCTGCGGTCTTTGTAGACTTCATCTAACTGAGCGGCGAAAATCATCTCATAGACAAGATCCCGCGAATTCCAGTAGCCGGGCAGACAATGCAATACCGTTCCGTCGGAAGAGAGCATGAAGAGCTGGAGGTTGCGGGGACCGGCGCCGTTGGTGGTGTTCACCGCATTACCGAAGGTGGTATGGCGTCCGGACATTCCTGAATAGCTTTCATGGGTGATATCTTTGAAACCGCAGACGAAGTAGTTTTTGAGGGCAGAGTAGGCAGGGTCTTGGGACAGGCTCACGGCCCGTAAGCTATTGCCGGCGCTTCACGTGTCTCTATCCAGCCTTCCCAGGATGTTTACCCAGAAGATCATCTTGTTGCGACTGCGGGCATCGGCCTGGGCCTGGGCAAGGGACTGGTGCCAGTGGATATTGCCCAGAAGCTTATTAACCCGCACTCTCTGGGAGTCTCCCTTCAAAAGCGCGTCGGCGGCAAAGCTCTGCCCGGAAAAGAGCCCCAGGAGAAGGATCAGCATTGCGCTTATTTTTAAAGTGATTGCGGATCTTGACATGTATTCTATATACCAAGATTCGGGTTATTTACTCGCCTCAGTCATCGAGTTCCCATAGTGGAATCCGGATGTCGGTTTTTCTGGCGAATTCAATCGCTTCTTCGTAGCCCGCGTCCACATGACGAATCACACCCATGCCAGGGTCCGTGGTCAGCACTCTTTTTAGTCTTTCGGCAGCTTCTTGAGAACCGTCGGCCACTATCACCTGCCCCGCATGGAGGGCGTAGCCGATGCCGACCCCGCCGCCATGGTGCAGTGACACCCAGGAGGCTCCGCCAACCGCGTTAATCAGGGCGTTCAGGTAGACCCAGTCGGCCACGGCATCGGTGCCGTCTTTCATGCTCTCGGTCTCTCTGTTGGGAGAAGCGACCGAGCCGGCGTCGAGATGGTCGCGACCGATTACTATTGGCGCTTTCACCTTACCTTGAGCGACCAGGTCGTTCATGATCAGACCCATTTTTGCCCGGTCTCCGTAGCCCAGCCAGCAAATTCGACAGGGCAGACCCTGGAAGGCGACTTTTTCGCCGGCCATCTTGATCCAGCGGCAGAGCGCTTCGTCTTCGGGAAAGTTCTCCAGTATCGTTCTGTCTATCACGGCGATATCTTCAGGATCGCCCGAGAGAGCCGCCCAGCGGAAGGGCCCTTTGCCTTCGCAGAAAAGAGGACGGATATAGGCTGGCACAAAGCCCGGAAATGCAAAGGCGTCTTCGACGCCGTGGTCGAGGGCGACCTGGCGAATGTTGTTGCCGTAGTCGAAAGTAATCGCCCCCTTTTTCTGGAAGGCGAGCATGGCTTTAACGTGAATAGCTATCGCTTGGCATGATAGTTCGAGATAGCGCTTCGGATCCGATTCTCTTAATACGTCCGCTTCAGAAAGCTGCATGGGCTCTCCTTTTTCCGTAAGCGGTACATAGCCGTTGAGCGGATCGTGGGCCGAGGTCTGGTCGGTGAGCGCGTCCGGTACGAAGCCTTTTTCCAGCAGTTCCGGCAATATGAATGCAGCGTTGCCGAGGACACCGATGGATAACGGCTTTCCTTCCGCTTTCGCTTTTTCTGCCAGTTCGATGGCATGGTCGACACTGTCTGCTTTGACGTCGAGATATCTGGTTTCCAGGCGGCGTTCTATTCTGTGAGGGTCCACTTCTATACAGAGAGCGACCCCTTCATTCATGGTGATGGCGAGTGGTTGAGCACCGCCCATGCCACCAAGTCCTGCGGTCACAACGATTTTCCCTTTCAAGGAGCCGTCATAGTGTTTTCTTGCCAGGGCGGCAAAGGTTTCATAGGTCCCTTGCAGAATTCCCTGGGTGCCGATATAGATCCAGGAGCCGGCCGTCATCTGACCGAACATGATCAGACCTTTCTTTTCCAATTCACGAAAATGCTCCCAGGTAGCCCATTTGCCGACCAGATTGGAATTGGCGATTAAAACCCGGGGGGCATTTTCATGACTTTTGAAAATACCCACCGGTTTGCCCGACTGCACTAATAAGGTTTCATCGTTCTCCAGCTTTGTCAGAGCTTTGACAATAGCCTTAAAAGAATCCCAGTCCCTGGCCGCTTTGCCCGAGCCGCCGTAGACCACAAGATCCTGAGGGCGCTCCGCCACTTCGGGGTCGAGATTATTGAGCAGCATTCTCAAAGCTGCTTCCTGAAGCCAGCCTTTGGTATGAAGCTTGGTTCCCCGGGGCGCTTTCACCGGCATCGGTTTCTTGCTGGCGAGGATCTCTTTCAGCATCTTCTCGGACTCTTCGGTCTTGTAGGTTGTTGTCATGACGATGAACTCCCCGGCTGTGATTCTTATAAAAGATAAGATAGGAATATGAAAGAATTAGAGAAATATAGTTCCTCTTCCCTTTCTATAAGGGAGAATGATAGCCGACTATAAGCGGATAGCCGCAAGTCTTCAAGTTAACTGAATAAATCGGGAGCAGATCATGGTCAAAGAACTGTCCAAGCCGAAATCCAAAGACAGAGACAATAAAAAAGGTGACGACACCCGGGCCAAGAGCGCCAGGGAGTTCGAGACCATCTCTGGAATTCCTCTCAAGCCGGTTTATAAGCCGGAAGACTTGAAAGACTGGAATTATGACGAGAAGCTTGCCGACCCCGGTGAATTCCCCTACACCAGAGGCATTCACAAAGACATGTACCGGGGCAAACTCTGGACAATGAGACAGTTCGCCGGTTTCGGCGGTCCGGAAGAGACCAACGAGCGTTTCAAGTATCTGCTTTCTCAAGGACAGACAGGACTCTCCACCGCTTTTGACCTGCCCACTCTCATGGGCTATGATTCGGACCATCCTAAAGCCGACGGAGAAGTAGGGGTTTGCGGAGTGGCTATAGACTCCCTGGAGGACATGGAGATACTCTATCGGGACCTGCCCCTTGACAAGGTCTCCACCTCGATGACCATCAACGGTCCAGCTTCGATCATTTTCGTTATGTTCCTGGTAAATGCCCGCAAGCAGGGATTCGACTGGAAACACCTGAACGGTACTCTGCAGAACGATATCTTCAAAGAGTACATTGCCCAGAAGACTTATTTAGTTCCGCCGAGACCGGCTCTCAAACTTATTCAGGACATGATGGTCTTCTGCACCAGAGAAGTGCCGAAATGGAACACTATCTCTATCAGCGGCTATCATATTAGAGAAGCTGGCGCCACCGCCGTTCAAGAGCTGGCGTTTACTCTTGCCGACGGCTTTGCCTATGTCGATGCCGGTATCGAAGCCGGTCTCGATATAGATGAATTTGTACCGAGGCTCTCTTTCTTCTTCAACTCGCATATCGACTTCTTTGAAGAGATTGCCAAATTCCGCGCTGCTCGAAGAATCTGGGCGAAGCGAATCAGAGACGAATACGGAGCCAAGAACGAACGTTCCTGGAAACTGCGTTTCCACACCCAGACGGCAGGATGCAGTCTCACCGCTCCCCAGCCTGAAAACAACATTGTGCGCACCGCCATCGAAGCGCTCGCCGGAGTGCTTGGCGGCACTCAATCGCTACACACCAACTCCATGGACGAAGTGCTCGGTCTACCTACTCAGAAAGCTGCTCATATAGCATTGAGAACCCAGCAAATCATCGCCCACGAAACTGGCGTAGCCAATGTGGCCGATCCCCTCGCCGGCTCCTATTACATCGAGTGGCTCACCGACGAGATGGAGAGACAGGCCAATGTCTATTTCGATCGAATCAAAGAGATAGGTGGTGTTATCTCCGGTATCGAGAAGCATTTCTTTATGGAAGAGATAGCCAACGCTTCTTACAAGTTCAATCAGCAGTTGGGTACCCAGGATAGACATTTCATAGGGCTCAACTCTTTCAAAGAGAAGGCTCCTGGTGATGATATCGAGATTCTCAAAATCGGCCGTGAGTATCAAGAAAGGCAGGAAGCGCGAATCAAGAGTCTCAAAGAACGCCGAGACAATGAGAAGGTCGCCAATACCCTTTCGGCTCTTAAAGAAGCTCTGAGTAACAACAGGGATTCTTTCCAACCTTTAATAGATTGCGTGGAGGCCTACTGTACCCTGGGCGAAATCTGTGATGCCATGCGGGAAGTATGGGGCGCCTATCGCGAGACCGCGGTTCTCTAACTCTAATCTCTGAACCAGACAATTGGACAGTCCAGTATTTGTTTTCTCCGCTTTTTTCGCCTGTGCCCTGGCGATATTTCTTGCCGGCACTCAGCTCTCCAAATACGGTGATGCGATAGCGGAGAAGACCGGTATGGGCAGAACCTGGATCGGTCTGGTGCTGCTCGCCACCGTCACATCGCTTCCTGAGTTGATAACCGGGACCAGTTCTGTTGTTCTCCATGATCTGCCAGATATAGCCGTCGGAGCGATTCTCGGAAGTTGTATGTGCAATATTCTGATCATCGCCATTTTGGATCTCATGTCCGGTCCCAAGCCGGTCTCTCATCAGGTTCATGAAGGTCATGTGCTCTCCGCCGGTTTCGGCCAGCTCATGCTGGGGCTTGCCTGTCTCGATATCGTCGCCGAGGAGCGTTTGCCCACCATCGGATGGATAGAGCCTCTGAGTCCGCTTTTTATACTTCTCTATATCCTCGCCATGAAATTGATCTATCAACACGAGAAGAAAAGGGTGAATGAATTCATGGAAACCATTGAGGCGCAGTATCGTGATGTCTCTTTGAATAAAGCGGTGACCATGTTCATTCTCAATTCACTGGTGGTGGTGGCAGCCGGTGTATTCTTGCCGGATATCGGCGACCGCATGTCTTCCATAACCGGTCTGGGCAATACCTTTGTGGGCAGCATCTTGATTGCAATCTCGACCTCGCTGCCGGAGATCGTTGTTTGTATAAGCGCCGCTAAAATCGGGGCTTTCGATATGGCGGTCGGAAATCTACTGGGCAGCAATCTTTTCAATCTGGCTATTCTCTCTCTCGATGATGCGCTTTATCTAAAAGGTCCTCTGCTCGAGGTGATATCGCCAACCCATCTGGTCGGCGCACTCTGTGGGCTGATCATGACTTCTATTGCAATCATCGGTCTCAGTTATCGCGCCGAGAAAAAGGCCACGTTCATAGCCTGGGATGCCATGGGTATTGCCTTTATATATGCGGTCGGCACCATCATTCTCTATATGATGATCGGCAAATAGAATTAGCTTTTAGAGCAGTTTCTTGTCCACTTTGCCGCTTCTCGTTTTGGGTAGAGGGTTCGAGAGTGCTCTTAGATCCCAGACCATAGGACGTAGCTCCCTTTTGAGATTCTCTTTCGAGAAGTCTTTCAGGCTCTTCAAAATCTCTTCTCTGGCTGCTTTGGCACCGGCTTCGTCTTCGCCGGTCAGGGCAGCGCCCAGGTCGGCATCCGCCACCACTATGGTCGCTTTTACAATCTGACCGAGTCTCTGGTGATCCTGACCGGTGACCGCCACCTCTTTCACCAGCGGATGCCGGGAGAGCACCTGTTCTACTTCTATAGGGAAGACCTTGTTGCCCGCCACTATAATCATCTCTTTGGCGCGCCCCGAGATAAAGAGATAGGAGTCGGCAAGATGTCCAATATCGCCGGTTCTATAACCGTTGTCGGTAAGAACTTCTGCGGTCTTCTCCGGCTGATTGAGATACTCGTCCATCAAGAGTTTGCTTTCTATAAAAATCTCTCCGGTCTGGCCATCGGGCAGGTTGTTTCCGGCTTCGTCGATAATATTTATCTTCACGGATGGAATGGGCTTGCCCACGGATTCCAGCGGACCATCGAGATTTAAACAGATGATTTTAGATTCGGTGGAGCCATAGCCGTTATTGAGCCGCTTTCCAAATTCCGCTTCAAATTGCTTCGCCATGGGAATGGGTAATGGAGCTCCGCCGGAGAGCAGTACCTCGGCTCGGTCCAAATGAACCACTTCTTTGCCCTGCATCAGTAAAGCACCGTATATGGTGGGGACACCGGCGATTATATGGGGACGGTGAGTATTGATCGCTTTTACAAAAGAAGCCGGATCTAGATCGCAAAATACCAGGGCAGCTCTTGTTTTCAAGGCGATCATCAAAACTTCCAGTCCGAAAATATGGCTGACCGGCAGGGGCAGCAATACCACCTTGTTGCAGGTGAGATTGACCAGCTCTCCCAGTTCCGACAGATTTTTCATCAAGCTGTTATAGGAATGTACAGCTCCTTTCGGCATACCGGTGGTGCCGGAGGTGAGAATGACGAGAGCTTGAAAATCCTCCTTGTGACTCTGACTTTCTCTCGAGGCAATTACCGTATCTACCCCGTCGAGGTCCGCCAGGTCAGCCAGTGTAAGTATTCTATTAGCTCGCGACCCCATCTTCTCGCTGAGTTCACCGAGGTCTACCAGGGCCGAGTCGACGATTACCAGATTGGCGTCCACCCTTTCGGCTATGTTAGCCATCTCGTTGACGGTCATGCGGAAATCCACCGGAATGACCGTAGCCTGAAGACGCCAGAGAGCCAGAATCGAGGCTGTCACAAGGGAAGAGTTTCTTCCCAGGATCAGAACTTTTTTGTGTCTTTCTACAGATCGTTTGCGAAAACACTCTTCAAGTCCGTCGGCAAGCTTATATAGCTGACCATAGCTAACAGTCTCTGTAGAGCGGCCGGGCTCGCTGCCTGCTTGCATGTCGTGAATGGCATCGGCTGAAGATGTAGACTTATCGCTGTCGTATAGTAATTCGAGCTTCGAATCTTTTGTAATACTCATCTCATATCCTCTGGGGTAAGCTTGTCATGCAACTAAAATTTCAGGTAGCTCCTGTTCAATTCTATAGCCCTCGGCCGGGATGGTCCTTAGAAACCCACACCTTCTGAACTGTCTACATCCTGGATAACGGACCTGGAAGATGTCTTCAATCGTCAACGGATCTCAAACTATACAACATGATAGCCTGGCGATAATACCTCTTGGCGGGCAGGGGGAACTGGGCCAGCTTCTCTGGGTGGTCTCCCATTCCGGGGTGATTCTTCTGGTCGATGCAGGTGCAGCTTATCCTTCACGCTATCTTCCCGGGGTCGATCTGCTTTTGCCCAACACCAACTTTCTTGAAGCCAATCAAGAAAAGATAGCGGCTTTGCTACTTACCAACGGTCACGAGGAGCATTCCGGCGCCGTCCCTTACCTGCTCCGGCACCTCGATATACCCCGAATCCTGGCACCCAGGTTCGTCAGTCAGCTCCTCACCCAGTCGGTGGTCGGCACCGGTGACAGCGAGGCTGTGGATCTGACCGCCTGTCTCGATACCATCGAGTTCGGCAATGATTACGAGATCGGCCCATTCAACGTTGAGTGGCTACCGGTCAACAATGCCATAGCCGATGCCAGCGGTCTCAAGATAGAAAGCCCGAACGGCACCATTATCTATACATCGAGCTTCAAACTGGACCAGACCCCGGTAGACGGACATCAATTAGACATTCACCGATTTGCCAGGGCTGGTGAAAAAGGGGTGACTCTTTTAATTAGCGATTCTGCAGGGGTCGAGTATGAAGGCTATACCGCTTCGGAGTCCTCTCTGGAACGCAATCTGGAGAGCCCGATCGCAAATGCGCCCGGGCGGGTTTTTGTGGTCTTCCCCGGCACCAATACTCATCGGCTCCAGCTCTTCTTCGATATCGCATCCCGCACTGGCAGAAAAGTGGTTTTGATCGGCGACTCTCTTCTCAAAACCGCTCTTTCTGCGGTGGTGACCGGCAATCTCAAATATGATAGAGATATAGAGACCAGCCTCGAGAATATTGACAGTCTCAAAGACGAAGAGGTGATGATTATATTGAGCGGCATCGAGGATGATCCTCTTAATGTGCTCAATGATCTGGCTTTCTCCAAACGAGAAGAGGTTGAACTGAAGAGCGGTGACAGTGTTGTCTATAGCGGCCCTATAATGCCCGGCAAACTCCGTTTCATGGCCGGTATCTTAGACCAACTTCTCAGTAAAGGGGTCCGTATCTCTCACGGCTACAAGCGGGGTCTGCATGTGAGCAAGCATGCCAGTCGCGAAGAGTTGAAGTTGATGCTCTCTCTTACCCGCCCTCGCTACTTCCTGCCTGCCATCGGCGAGGGACGCCATATCATGCACCATGCCGCCCTGGCTATTGAATGGGGCATGCCCTCGGCCAATGTCTTTCCTGTAAACAACGGAGATATTCTCGAGATCAACCATGGAATCGCCAGGGTGACAGGCAGCATAGAAGCTTCGGCGGTACTCTTCAATCGACTCCAGGGCGAGAAAGTCACCACATTTTCGGTAAAAGAGCGAAAGTCTCTCAGCCACGAAGGGGTGGTGACGGTCTCTTTTATGCTGGGAGAAAATCGCTCCATGGTCGGGGAGCCTGGCATCACTTGTGGTGCTTCGGGGTTCTTGCTTTCTCAAGAATGGGCGGATTGCAGGAAGGAGATTGAAGAGGCGGTTAAGGCTCTGGTAGAACACTACAGAGTCGAGAAGAGAGAAGCCAGCTTAGGTGAGATCAAAAACGCGGTCAGGGAAGCGACGGTTAGAATAATCCGCCACAATCTCCAGTCCAAGCCGACTATCCATGTGGTCGCTTATGAGGTGACTACCAGCCGCCATTAATGCAGATGGCATTGCTTTCGTTGAATTCCAGGATCTTGCGATCGTTGTTCTTCAAGTCGACCTCTTCTATCCAGAAATAAGTCAGCCCCGGAGCTTTGTGGGAAGCCAGGATCCACCATTTGCCGTCTTTTAGAATGCCGCCGAAATTCTTTCCTTTTTTGTGACGGTCGTTTGGAAGAGGAAGGAATCTCACCTTTTCCACACTGGTTCTCACAGCGGTATTCCTGTGCAGAGCGTAGTTGTTGCTGTACTGTTCTTGATACTTCTTGAAGCGCTCCTGTCTGGCTTCTTCGAACTTGTTCACCGCTTCCAATTCTGGTGTCAGGTAGTCGATCATGCCATCGGCCCAGCGATAATGCGTGAGGATGGAATGAGGAACGGATTTACCGCTTTTTCTGACCGCCCGGGCAAGGGCATACTGAAATCGCCAGCCGCCTGGCGGATAGGTGTCATCCATGGCGACCCTGCCAAGATAACCGTGACTGATCAGAAGACCTTTTACATCTTTAGGCTCAGTGGGCAGGACTCCGTAGCCGGTGCTTTTGGGCGGCTTTGGCGGATAAGGATAGGCTTCCACTTTGACCACGGATTTTTTGTTGCGCGGCACCGAGATGGTCAGATAGATTTTCGCCTTGCCTTTTCTGACAGCCAACTCGTCTTCTTCTTCGTCTTCATAGACGGTTATCGGCTCGTTGTTCGTTCTGGTCTCTTCCTCTGTAGTGGCTTCTTCTTCTTCTTCTTCTTCTTCTTCTGTATAGTCCTTCGAATTCGCCGGTGCGGGAACGGATTCCAGTTTGTCAATTTGAATGCTCGAATCTTTCAATTCGGTGGGAGAGGCCGCCGATAACAGATCTTCTGCAGAAGCGCTCTGAGCGACAAGTAAAACCGCAATCGTCAGAAGCAAGCCCATATTAAAGCCAGGTTTTGGAGGCGCTTTCATCAATACTCTTCCTTTCATGATCAAGCTATTCTATCTGCTTCGACTCTTGACAGGTTTATAGCCAGTTTATCTGGGTCGCGATCCGCTCCCGGTTAGAGTACCGAGACCCCGGACGTTCACGAATGGTTCCCTGGAAATACGCAAGGGGCGCGCCAGAGAAGGAATAAGCTTCTATAAGAGATTGCTTATCTAGACCTGTAAGAATTACGGAAACAGAACGAATTATTTAGAGAAAGGCTTATCAAGGGACAGATTAAATCCGGGAGCCTGATACTTTTCCGGCCAGTTTTCGGACGGTATCTGGAGAGCATTTCCATCACGCAGGCTGAAGAAGTGAGGAGACATAATCTCCAGACCGGCTTCATTGAACTGATCCAGAATATTTTCGTGCAGTTCGGAATAAATGCGTGGCATCAATGCCGCTTCGTGGGTAAAGGCATTGAGTTCGTAGGTTATCGAGAAATCGGTCAGTTCTGTATGAAGTACGAAGGGCGCAGGCGTTTCCAGGATATGTTCGGTATCCCGGGCGGCTTTTACCATGAGTTCACTCACGGTTTTGCGCGGTACGTCGTAGCCTATTGTTATCTGGGTATGCAGAATCAGCCCGTCGGCAGAAGCCATCTTGCTGTAGTTTGTGATATGGGAGTTGAGGATTTCGCCGTTGGGAATCGAGATCACTTCATTCTTCGGTGTCCTGATTCTAGTTACGAACATCGACTTTTCTATGATATCGCCGGTGCAGCCACCAATGTTGATGCGGTCTCCGACCTTGAATGCTTTAGAGTAGGTGAGTACCGTGCCTGCCATGATGTGACCGACCACACTGGTGGAGCCCAGGGAAAAGAGAAGACCGAAGAGTAACCCCACTTGTTTGAATGATTCCGACTCCCATCCTGGTGCGTAGGGCAGTGCCATCACCAGGAAGAAAAGAATGATCATAAGACGAGTGAGCTTATAGGTCGGCTTTGCCCAATCTTGCTCGAAGCCTGATACTTTGATGGTGCCTGCGTCTATCGCATCGAAGAAAAATCTCGCCAGACCGATGGCACCGTAGGTCATAAGGGCGATAACAAGGATGGCGAAGAGATTGGGCAAGTAATCTAAGAAAGCGTCGAATGCTTGATACAGAGGTACAAGACTGGCATTCTTCAACTCTTTTCCGAGGGCGCGGGTGTTGGGAAAGGCTTCCAGCACAAAGAGTAGATATGTATAGAGAGTGGCGATCATCAGAGCGATCTGAATTAGATGCACCACCGAAGATATCATGTTCGCCATCATGTCCGCGCTTAATAGAGTCGCTTTCTGGATCTTGATGGACTTGATTTTCGACCCTTTCCAGTCCTGGAGCTTTTTATCACAGATGGCTCCTCCCTGGAATATCAATGCGGCAGCGATTAGAAGCACTATCGTCGCCACTATCGAAGCGGATACTGCGTAGGCGGCCATGGCGGCAGTGAGTTCCTCTTTCTTCTCGCTAAAAGCAGATCTCAATTTGTTGGCGAAGCCCCGGGCAAGGTTTCTGGTGGAGCTCTTGTGGGCCTTGGCATCATCGATGGTGACTGTGGCCAGTACCTCATTGCCGTACATCAACCTGGTACCGCTCGGAGTGTCCTCTATTCTCACCAGACCAGGCTCGAAATCACGATCTGTTGTGATCGCCTCTATTTTGTTTACGGTTCGCCTCGCCCTCTCCTCAGGGGTGAGACCGTCCAGCGAGGAGTAGTAGATGAAAAGACGCTGCCCTTTCACCGTCACCGCCGTGGGTCTATCAATATCCTGGGATTGTGCCGTCCCCGAGTTTAAGACCGAGGAGAAAATGAGCAAGCAAAAGCCCAGGACGATGAGATAGCCGAGTCTGTGCATGGTTTTAAAATCTCAAAATCAATAAAACGGATATAGCCACTGTATCTGGTTCATACCACCGGATACCTCGCCGTAAACCAGGCTGTCAAGGTGTTCTAGTCTAGAGACTTATAATCCTTGGGTAGACCGTGGTTATAAATGCGTTCGAATATTTCCTTGAGATCTTCTTCGCCCCGTTTCGGCTTGGCTCCGGAGACCAGCTCTACTAGACGTTTCCAGCGGACGTCCCTGAAAAGATTGATCTCGTCGGAACCGGAGTGATCCCGTTCGGTCTCCATCACCGTAAGGACATTGTGGCATGGCAGATCGAGAAATGAGTCGACACAATCAGGTTCGAAGTGATTGCCTCTACCCGAGCAAAGAATCTCGTAGACTTTATCTATCGGCATGCGGTTGCGATAGTGTCTTACCGATGTGAGCGCATCGAATACATCAGCCACGGCGATTATCTTGGACAAGAATGGAATCTCTTCGCCTTTCAGACCACGATAGTAGCCTGTGCCGTCGAGTTTCTCATGGTGACAACTGGCCACATAAGGCACTGCCTGGAGACGCCGGGTGAAGGGCAGGTTGCTGAGCAGGTCAAAGGTTATTCGAGCATGGGTCTGCACACAGGCATACTCTTCCGGGGTCAGTCTGCCGTTCTTCCAGAGGATTGCTTCCGGAACGCCGATTTTTCCGTAATCATGCATCATCGCCGAATAGCGGAGCACGTCGATGTCCTTCGAGTGGACATTCATAGAGCCGCCTATAAGCAAGCTATATTTTGTCACCCTTATCGAATGACCGGCGGTCAATGGATCCCGTTTATCAATAGTCTGGGCGAGGACTTCGAGGGTCTTGTCTACGAATTGTTCAATTTCTTGATAGGCCTGAGCCTGTTCTATGAGGCCGGCGGCGACAGCGGCCAGGGCCTGGAGCCAGTCTTCATCCTCGGATGTGAAAGGACCGCCATCCTTATTGAGGACCTGAAACACACCGATGACCCGACCGGAACGGTTCATCATCGGCACGCATAGAACACTACGGGTTCTATAGCCTGTCTGTTTGTCGACGGCTCGGTCGAAGCGCTCGTCTTCGTAGGCGTCGGGAATATTGATTATCACCCCTGACCGAGCACAGTAAGCGACGATGCTGGTGCCGTCCATGGGAATACGGATTGTTTTGGAGCCGTCGAGACCCTGGGCGACTTTTGTCCAGAGCTCTACCTCGCCCTCTCCGTCCTGCTCAACGACAAAAACGCTGCAGCGGTCGGCTTTTAGCATCGATTGAGTCTCTCTGGTTATGGTCTCGAGCAGTGGGTCGAGCTTCCTTTCGGTGGCCATGGATTTGACCACCCGGTAGAGACCGGAGAGAGGACGTAATCTATCCAGCTCTTCTTGAAGTCGAATCGTCTTGATCTCTCTTTCAATCAGAGCGACTTCCCTTTGATTGAGTTCCTCTTCAATCTTTTTCAGGGACTTCTCTTTGGGTTTGGCTTTGGGCTTTTCCGCGGCTTTTGCCGGCTTCTTCTCCCCTTTCAAGTATCTAGTTCTAGTCAGGGAATCTTCCCCTGCCTGCTTCTCTTGAATTTCTTCCTGGCTTAATCCGGATTTGGTCTTCGGAGCCTCCGAAGAATTCGATGCTTTCTGAGAACCTCTTGTCTGAGAACTGGAGGGCTTAGCCATTTTGACCTCTTAAGAAATTAACCGGACCTCAAATAATATACCCAAATTTACTCGCTCAAGATGGGTGGATATATAGGAGCGTTGAGGCGGCGCCAGATCAGGACCCAGGCTCTGCCGATTACCCGCTTTTGATCTAAGAAGCCCCACACGTGGCTGTCTTCGCTGTTGTTGCGGTTGTCTCCCATCATGAAAAGATGCCCGGCCGGGACGATTATTGGGTCATTGCCGTTGGCTGCATAGGGATGGATGAATTCGTTGGTGATGTTTCTGCCGCCGATGTCGCCCAGAATATTGAGGTCGTAATCCGGAATCTCTTTGATATAAGAAGATTCGTCCAGGAGCTGACCGTTGATGAAGACCCCGACTCCTGCCTGGATGCGAATATGATCGCCGGGCAGACCGATGACCCGCTTGATAAAGGCCGGGTCGTTTGGCAAAAAGGGCAGACCGGTCCAGCGTCCGAGCAGGGTGAGGGGATCATTGCGAAGATCCCTGCCCCCCATCTCCTCCGGTGGGGGATAAAAGACCAGGATATCGCCCCGTTTTATAGGCTGACCGAGATGTCCGGATATCTTTTCGACAATCAGCCTGTCGTTTATCTGAAGAGTCGGCTCCATAGATGCCGAGGGAATGTATCGAGCTTCGCCTATCAGTCCGCGGATAGCGATCAAAAGAACCAGGGTAACGACCACCAGCTCGATAATCTCTTTGACGAAGCCTTTTACTGTACCGAGCTTGCCGCCCGGTTCGGTCTTAGTCTCTGGTTTGGGGCTGATTTTGGCTGGTTCCATCAATCTTTTCTGTTTTTCCACTTCTTCCGATTATACCTGCATTGGGTAAGGGGGTCAGGAGCTGGCCGAAGCCAGTTTCTTGTCTGCTTTTCCCGCTACCTTTCCGTGGTTGGAGAGTTCTGCCATGATCTCTTTTAAGTTCTCGGCATAAAGATCGAGCTCCTGTGGAGGGTTCATCTCTGTTACCGCGACAAGTAAGCAGTTCTTCAGCTCTCCATACATGCGGGAAATAGGAACACCGGCAAGGATATCGCGTTCTTTCAACTTTTCGGTGATTAGCTCGAGCGGCTTGTCGAATTCGAGCACGAACTCGTTGAAGAACCCTTTCTTCTCAAATTTCAAGCTCACTCCATCGATTGCGGTCAGCTTGTCGGCTAGATAATGTGCTCTTTGCAGGGAGATTCTGGCTAGCTTCTCGAATCCGGATTTGCCCAGCATTGTCGCATAGACCAGCATGGAGAGCGCATTGAGCGCCTGGTTCGTACATATGTTGGAAGTCGCCTTGGCTCTTCTTATGTGTTGTTCCCTGGTTTGCAGGGTGAGGGTGAAGGCGCGCTTGCCTTCCTTATCCTGGGTGACACCGGCCAGTCTTCCAGGCAACTGCCGCATGTACTCTTTTTTGCAAGCCATATATCCGGCAGAAGGTCCGCCGAAATTAAGGAAGTTACCGCAAGACTGAGCATCACCTACGACTATGTCCGCACCGAGTACTCCGGGTGCCTCCAGAAGACCGAGGCTAATAGGATCGCTCACGACAATCAAGAGTGCACCACTATCGGTTGCGATTTTCGAAAGAGCATTCATGTCCTCGTAGCATCCGAAGAAATTCGGGTACTGGACAATCAATCCTGCGGTCTCTTGGTCAATCTTGAGCCCGGAGGGTTCGACCGCGCCTTCCGGGCAGTCTATGGTCTCGTACTCCAGTTTCAGAGCTTTGGCGTAGCCGCTGGTCACCATTCTGTGTTCGGGGTTCACCGAGTGAAGCGCTACCAGCTTGGATCTGCCTGTGACGCGGCAGGCCATAAGACCTGCTTCGGCGCAGGCAGTGGGTCCATCGTACATAGAGGCGTTAGCCACATCCATGCCTGTGATCATGCAGATCGCTGTTTGGAATTCATAAATTGCTTGCAAGCTGCCCTGGGAAACTTCGGGCTGATAGGGTGTGTAAGCGGTGGCGAACTCGGACCTTGATACTATTTGTGGTACTACCGAAGGCACGTAGCGCTGGTATTGACCGCCGCCTAGAAAGCAGGCTTGTTTGGAAGCAGGTCTGTTTTTGGAGGCGAGACCGTCTACATGGTGAATCAGTTCGAGCTCGCTCAGACCGTTTTTGATTTTGATCGCTTCCGCCCTTAAATTCGCCGGGATATGGGCTATTAGTTCTTCGAAGGAGCGGACACCTATCTTCTCTAGCATCGCCTCTCGGTCTCGCGATGTATGAGGCAGGTACGGGATGTTTGCTGTGTCTTCGTTCATTTTCGTCTGAGAGTCCTCTTCTTTGAAGCAAATGAGCTGAAACCGGCTTTGTTACAGTGGATGAATTTCCATGTAATCGTCGCAAGCTCATAGTTTAGCTTCTGTATTAATAGATTGAGCATGACATTAAGAGAAGACATCATTAATATTGAGACAGGTTCTCCGACCTCGCCCATTAGATTAAAAATATGAAACTTGTAGTCGGCCTTGGCAATCCAGGCAGTGAATATGAAAACACCAGGCATAATGCCGGCTTTCGCGTAGTCGATCTTCTCGGCACCGAATTCAGTGCAGGGTTTCGCAGTAAGAGTCATGTTTTGAGGGGCACCACTTACGATTACGCTAAAGTGGAGATTGCCAAGCAGGAAGTTGTTCTGCTCAAGCCGATGACTTACATGAATCTATCAGGAACGGCTGTCAAAGCTGCTCTTGACTGGTTCAAAATAGAAGTGGCCGATTTGATCGTGTTGCATGACGATGTGTCTCTGCCTCTTGGAAAGATACGTATTCAAAATGGATCAGGCGCCGGCGGTCAGCATGGTGTCGAATCGATTATCGAGAATCTGAAAGGCAACAAATCCTTTAACAGAATAAAGATAGGAGTCGGACCCGACCCCGGCGGTGCTGTTCGACATAAATTCGTTCTGGCTCCGGTGGCTTATGAAGACCGGCAACTTTATCTCGACGTCCTGACAATGACCGCCCAGGCGGTCAAGTTCATTATTCGCAACGGACACGGGCGAGCAGCCAACAAATATAACGGTATGGATTTACGTCCCGTCGACGAAGAGCCCAAGTCTTAAAAATAAGACACCGAGTTCTTCGGCCTTCGAAGCATATTCAATAGGTCGCAAAGGAGGCATCAATGGCATATTTATCCCGTTTCGATCACTTACCGGTCGGTCTCAGTCCGACATTTATCATCCTGATTAAATTGTGAATTCTTACATACTATTAATGGAACCCTTGCCGCAATCGCTTTCTGTCAACAGGTAGGGCTCCTGAGCCCCCGGGACCCTTTTGCCGGGGAACGCTGTGATAATTTTCAGTGAAAAAACATTACTGTGCACGGCTTCGGACGATGTCAGTAATCTAGAATCTAGCCTGGTTTAAGTCCAGACGTTGGAAGCCAACTTGGAGATTAGTAATTCGTGAGCGGCATTCTTGACAAACTTTTGAGCGACAAGGAAGGTAGCGCCAGTCGTAACTTCCTTCTATCCGCGCTGTGGTGGTCTTTGTGGGGGATGGGAGCAGGACTTTTCGCTTCCATGGAGTTCGTGAATCCGGACCTCGTTCACAACGTACCGCAGCTTTCCATGCCACACTTGAGAATGTGGCACGTGAACGCCGTCGCGGTGGGCTGGTTGTCCATGGCTTATGTGGGCTCCATTTTCCACATGGTCCCCACCCTGTGCAAAAACAAGCTTCACTCAGAGAAGCTGGGCAACTTCACGATGTGGGCCTGGAACGGAGTGATGGTGGCTGCGTTCTGTACCCTGCTCAACGGCAACACCGAAGGTCGTGAGTATGCCGAGTTGGGAGCTCTGCTCGACGTTCTGGTTGTGGTGGCACTCTGTCTGCTCACCTACAACATCTGGATGACCATCGTTAATAGAAAAGTTCAAAAATTGTATGTGAGTCTCTGGTACTTCCTGGGCTCACTTTTTTGGTTCCCTCTCGTGTGGATCATAGGCCAGCGGACTTTCGTATCGCTTCCCGGTCTGAATGATGCCATCATCGGTTGGTTCTACGGTCACAATATATTAGGTATGTGGTTCACCACCGTGGGTGTCGGCTTGATGTATTACCTCCTGCCGCGTCTCACCAAGGCACCCTTATACAGCCATGGTCTCTCCATGCTGGGTTTCTGGGGTATCGCTCTTTTCTACGCTCCGACCGGAACGCACCACATCACTCAATCACCGGTTCCCGAGTGGTTGAAAGCGATAGCGATTATCTCTTCGATTTTCCTTCTGGTTCCGGTTCTTACCGTTCTAACCAACTTCTTCATGACCATGAAAGGTCGCTGGCACATGCCGGTCAATGACATGGCGTTGCGTTTTGCGGTCACTTCGTGTTTCTTCTACCTTCTTACCTGTTTGCAAGGTCCTTTCCAGGCCACCAGATGGGTGAACTGGTACCTGCACTTCACCCAGTGGGTCGTGGGTCATGCCCACGCCGCCCTGCTCGGCACCTTCTCCTTCATCGTCACCGCATCCATTTATTATGCGTTGCCCAGATTGGTCGGTTTCGAGAAATGGCACAGTGAAGGTTTGATCCGCTTGCACTACTGGTTCAAGCTTATTGGTTTCATCATCTTCTACTTCGCTCTCACCGTCGCCGGACTGGTTCAGTCGGCCGGATGGGCCATGGGTTATCCGGTTGACCAGTGGAGCAATACTCTTACTCCCTACTGGTTTACCCGTTCGATAGGCGGATTGCTGATCGTTACCGGTCAATGTCTCTTCGCTTACAACGTATTCCGGACCATCTATACAGCGCGTAAAGCGAACGTCAAGGCCAAAACTAGGGAGGTTAAGGTTTAATGAACGGTAACGGCTACCGACTCGGTGCCATTGGTATCATCTCGACCTTTTTCATAATCATCTTTTCGACCGTTCTGATGCCTATGGTCATTTTCAGACCTGAAGCAACCCCGAGTCATAACGATTACACGGCCGAGAAATCTGTGGCGGATCCGATTCGCGGAAGAAGAATCTATATCAGGGAAGGCTGTCTTTACTGCCATACCCAGTTCACCCGTTTGCAAGACCGTGGTTACGGACCGCTGGTCAAAGCCGGTGACTTTCGTTATGAAACTCCTCACCAGCTCGGTACCGCCAGAACCGGTCCTGACCTGACCAACGAAGGCGGCAGAATGCCTTCGGAATGGCAGAAGGCTCACTTGATCCAGCCCCGTGCCGTCAAGCCCGGTTCCATCATGCCTAGCTTCAGTTATCTTTCCGAGCGCGATATGAACGACCTGGTCGCTTATATTCAGACTCTTGGAAATAACAGAAAAGTAGATAAGTGGGTGGAAGCACCGGCTGAGTATTTGCCATCCACCTGGACCGGTCAGAACCTGGCTAAGAACAACCACGTCGACACCAGCTCCGATGCCGCGGCCAATGCAGGCAGAGGTATCTTCACCCAGAACTGTACCGCCTGTCACGGTCTCAATGGCGAGGGCAACGGTCCGAACTCTCTTACTCTTCTGAAGAAGCCTGCCAATTTCACCAGGCCTTTCTTCAAGCAGTACACCGATCAGATGTGGTACTACCGGGTCGCCGAAGGTGTTCCCGGAACGAGAATGCCCCGCTTCGGTCTCAACCTGACCCAGGAAGAGATCTGGTATCTGGTGGCATATCTCAAGACCCTTCCACAAGATCAGGAAGTGTTGATCGACTCGGTAGACGAAGTCAATAAAGTCGATCATATCAAGCTGCCCAAGCTGACCAATCAGCTCTACGAACCCCACCACGGCGGTCACGAGTAAAGGAGGTAGAAGTCTATGTGTCCTAACTGTATTCTCAACCAGTCGCCTTTAGATACTGGTCTTTATATAGCCTTCGGCGTATGCGTGATCTTCTTCATCATGGCTGTCTGGGCAATGTGGTGGGCTATAGGCAACGGTGAGTTCGAGGATATCGAATCGACGAAGTTCGACATGCTCGATGATTCCGAAAACGGCAACCTGGCAGGCAAAGCCAGGCAGGCTGTCGAAAGGGCCAGAGAAGCCAAACAAAACGGTTGATGCATAGACAGGATATTTAGCGGAGAGAGATCATGGCGGAAGATATCAAACAAGAAGAAGAGCACTATGAAGAAGTGTCCGAATACAGAATCGGCGAAGGTCCGCCCCCGCCATTTCTGGTCATCTGCTTCATACTGATCTTCATCTACGCGGCTGTTTCGTGGATACCGTTCTTCAACTACTAAAAAGTTCTTGAATAAAAAAATGAGTCCTTCAAATCACATGAAAAACCTTACTAGCTTTACTAAGCGAATCGACAAATTAGCCATAGCCCTTCTGACGGTTCCGGTACTGGTAGCCATGACCGCTTGTACCGGAGAGATGAACGTCGACGTTAGGAAGGACAGCCTGGCGGCACGTGATGCCACCCATAGTGCTGATCTGGTTCTTATGCCGGATTCGAGACCCTCGGTGGGAGACGGTAGTGTCTACTGGAAACAGGCGAACTGCGCTTCCTGTCATGGTGACGCCGGAAAAGGTGTTCCCGGAAAGTGTGATATCGATTTGACCGACATAGAGAAGATGCGTGGTCGTAAGCCTATCGAGCAGTACGAAGCTATTGCTTTCGGAAAAGGGGTGATCACCAAGATGCCGGTACTCTCCGAAGAAGGCAAGGTAGAGAACATGGATCCTCAGGTGGTGAGAGAGTTTACCCATCCCAGCTTCTCTGATAAATATGACAGGCGAGTTCTCTGGGATCTCGTATTCTACAGCCGCTCTCTAGCGGCTCCTCTCTTGAGCGAGAAAGAGCACGCGGCAATCACCGCTGTTTTCGGTGCCAACTGTGCTGTTTGCCATGGTACAAAAGGTGCCGGCGACGGTCCTTTGAACAAGGGTCTTGTTCTTCAACCGGCTCCGGCCAACTTCAACCAGTTCAATCGTTTTTATGACCGTACCGATGAGCAGATCTGGGACCACATCGCCAATGGTATCAAGTGGGAAGGTATGCCTAATTTCCTCGGTAAAGAGGACAGAAAGAACGGCGTGAAATTCGATGCCGACTATATATGGAAACTGGTGCAGTATGTGCGCAACTTCCATGAAATGCCCGACTTCGAACTGGAGCAACCTCCTAAAGGTGCTGCCGCTCCTGCTGCCACCGAGACTAAAACCGAAACCGAAACAAAAGAAGGCTCAGCATCAGAGGCAGAAAAGCCCGCCAATCCTGCTGAAACCAACACAACTACTTCAAGCGAGACTAAGGAAGATCCGGCGGCGCATTAGCTGCCGCCCCTCAAATACCAGGTGATAAAACAATGAGCGATGGGATAAAAAGAAGAACAATTTTGAAGACGGTGGCTGCGGTGCCGCTGGCTCTGACATTCGGTCTTTTGGCCTCACCCTTCTTACGCTATTTGAGACCGACGCTCGGGCCGCTCGACGTGCTCGGCCCCTCCGACCAGCCGCTTGCAGAGCCGCCTATTCCGACCTTCTCCGAAGAGGAGTTCCCGGAGCCGTGGACCTGTATTCCTTTTATGTTCAATCAGAAGTATCTGGAATACAACCCTGAGTTGAAAGAAGTCAGAACCATCCCCGGTTTCATCGTCAAGTTGCCTAATGGTGAACTGGTGGCATACAGTCGCATCTGTCCGCACCTCGGCTGTATCTTCAACTATGTCAAGGACCCGGAGGAATGCGCCAAGGGCTATAACTATAAGCCCCAGGGACCGGTCTTCGCTTGTCCTTGCCACCTGAGCGTTTACGATATCGCCCAGGCCGGAAAAGTAGTCAGTGGTCCCGCACCGAGACCACCTCGTAAATTCGAGCTCAAAAAAGAAGGTAACCAGGTTAAGGTAATATCATTGGAGGCCGGTTCAATTGCCTAGTACAGCAGCTAACAACGAAGGATTCTGGGGGAGCCTCGCCAAAATCGGCGACTGGGTCTCCACCCGGCTCAAGAACATCGATCTATTCGATGAGCATTACCAGGAAGAGGCCAAAACCAATCCGTTCTATGCGCTCGGACCGATTTTCTATCTGATCTGGTTTGTGGTCATGGCCACCGGTCTTGTCCTTATCGCCTGGTACGTACCGAGTAAGGCAGCCGCCTTCGACTCGATTCTCTACATTCAAAACCAGGTGCCTTTCGGTAATATCATCCGCGGTGTCCACAAGTATGGGGCGGACGCGATGATAATCGCCGCCACCATGCGGGTTTTCCGCATGTTTATAATGGCAGACTACAAACCCGGTAAAGAGTTCAACGTCGCCATAGGCTTAGTAATGTTGTTGCTGGCTATGTATTCGGGTCTCTCCGGATATCTTCTGATCTGGAACCAGCGGGCGTTCTGGGCGACCAAGGTTTTCGCCACATTCCCCACTTATATGGACCAGTTTCCATTCATGGGCGATTACTACATGCCTCTGGTCAAGTCCCTGCACCTTGGTTGGAACACTGCAGAAGTGCTGCTTGGCGCCGGTGGTGCCATCACCCAGGAGACGATTACCCGGTTCTTCTCTCTGCACCTGGCATTCTCTTTGATACCGCTTATTCTTGTGGAGATCTATTTCTACAACAATAGCTACAAGAGAATCCCCCTCAACTGGATCAAGCGCAACATCGTTTTGTTGATGTTGGTGGTGGTAGCAATAGTTATTCCTGCGGCCCTGGGTCGTAGATCCGATCCGGATGTCACACCGTTGCCGATTCTCTCGGACTGGTACTTCCTCGGTCTCTATCAGATGTACAAGTATCTGGAGCCGGTGGTGGCAACAGAGATTACCCTCTTGATTCCAATCTCGGTGGTGCTCATTCCCTTCTTCGATACCTGGATTACAGGTTCCGAGAAGAACATCATGAAGCGACCTCTGGTGTTGATGACTACTATCATGGGCGGTGTGGTCTGGATTGTTTTCTCGATTCTGATCATCGCCAACATTGCCAACATCCACGACGATCCGCCGTGGTGGCGCTCTTCCATGTATTTGCTGGTCAATGCCGGTATCGTATGGCAGCTATATTTCATATGGACCTCCAATGATATCAAGGAGAAGGCAAAAGGCGCCGCCGGCTGTCTGACCATGGGCTTTATCGCTCTGATTCAGACAATCTGGGCCGTCTGGTATTGGTTCATGGCAAAGACCGAGCTCTTTCTGTCGCCATTGCTCCACGCTTATACCTACTGGTTCTGCAAGCCTTTCTTAGGTTCTGCCGGCGGTGAGGCAGAAGAGCTGGTGCGTAAACTGGTTCCCAAGGGCGCGCAGATGCCTTACAACGTCGACCTCATCCCTGCCATCAAAGAAAGATGGATGGCTAAGGTCGACGGTGGTGAAGCGCTGGTGGCTCAGCTGCAGACGATTTCCGATAAGACCACCAGTCCTGTCGATATCATCTTCCAGCTTATTCCGACCTTTACTCCGGATACCCATCCTACTTATAACGGTTGTATGGATTTTGTTCTCTCGAACAAGTGGGTATTCGACTATGTCACCCTCACCGATCGTCTGACGAAAGGCGTCGAAGCGAATTACCCGCTGCCGATTCCATTTGTCGACTGGTGGTGGATGATTGCCGGTGTGGTCTGTCTGGTACTTTGCGCGGTGACCTATCTGCAGTGCAAGGGCGCCCAGGCCGAGGTCGAAGCCCAGGCTAAAGCCAAGGCGGCTGAAAAAGCAGCGGCTGCGGCTAAGTAAGAGGAGTTCTAGTCAATAGTGGGAGCCAAGGGAAAGGATGAGATGGATAGCACAAAGGAGTGTCAGAGCTTGACCAGAGTCGAATACAAAGTTAAATTCGGCTACAAGCTTGCCACCTTCGCCGGTGCCGTACTCGGTCTGTCCTGGTTCTTCGAAGGTTGGCGGGCTCTGCAGGAGAGCTTCACTCTGGAGCATTTCGGCATTCTCCTCTTCGGAACACTGGTTACGGTATTTTTTGTGGGAGTTCATGCCTACTGGATCTATCTCGAGGAAAAAGCGAAAGGTACCTTGAAGAAGCATATCGGCCTCTTTGAGAAGATCCGAGCATTTTCCACGAAGGATGAGGGAGAAGAGGCAGTCGGTAAAGGAGAAGGGTTGAAACGTGGGTAATCCAATCAAGTTAGGTCTGGCTGGAATCGGTATAGTCGCCTGTCTATTCTTCACAGTCGCCATGCTCTGGGCAGAGCTGGGAATGCCGAGTGAATTCGACTATCCCCATACGATCAAGCTCCTGAGAGCCGAGTCCCTGACGACCTCCATGGTCGAAGGCTACAACGGCTTGTTCAAGAGTTCGACCGAAACTTACTTGACCGGCAAAAAAGCCGAGGGTCCCCTCGGCGATTATGTCTACGCTGCGATGATTGCGCTTGCCTTCTTCGGTGGTGCGGTCGCGATCATGGCTGTCGGTAGCGAGGACGAAACTGAGAAGACCATCGTACCCGCTAAGAAATAGAGTTTAGTTAAACACCAGGAGCGAAAGAACGCAAAGCGCGTCTACAGAGGAACCGAAATGGAAAAAACTAGTTGGTTAAACAACATATTTCTGGTTATGGAGGACATCACCAATAAGGTGATGAAGAGTAAGTACAATCCCTTCTATTATCATGGTGCTCTACCTCAGTTCATCATGTACATACTCTTCTTGTCCGGCTTGCTTCTGTTCGCTTACTATGTCCCGACTATCGACAACGCATACAATTCGAAGAATCTGGTCAATGCGTATACTTCGGTGGACTACATAACAGAACAGATTCCTTTCGGTGCCGTAATCAGGGCCGCTCACCGCTACGCCGGTGACGCCATGGTAATCTTCATCGTTCTCCACGCGATAAGAGTGTGGGCCACCGACAGATTCCGCCAGTACCGTTGGGTGCAGTGGATATCCGGGGTGGTGCTCTTCCTCATGGTGATGTTCATCGGTCAGACCGGTTACTATCTGATCTGGGATGAACGCTCTCTGCTGCTTACAAGAATGACCGTTTCGGCACTGGCCGCCATTCCTTTCTGTGGAGAGTTCCTCTCTCACTGGTTTATGAACGGTAGAACGATCTCCAACCTGACCCTCTCGAACTTCCTGTTTATCCATATCGGCCTGTCTTTCTCGCTCATGTTCGCGCTCTGGATACATTACGTTCGCATGACCAGACCGGTGATCACTCCCCCTCCGGCGCTGAACTACGCGCTTCTGGGTATGGTTTTCATCCTCGTCTATATCTTCCCTCTAACCGAGACGAAGATGGCCAATATGGCCACCCAGCCCACCATGTCCGAGGTCGATGTCATCTTCCTGTGGCCATATCAGCTTCTTGCTGCAGTGGGCGAGTATCCTTTCTGGATCATCATGTTGCTTCTTCTCATCGGTCTTTGTGTTATCCCGGGCAACATCTACGGTGCCAAACCGGTGGAAGCGGCCGAGGTGGTCAACAACAAGTGTGTCGGTTGCAGGCTCTGCTCCCTTGACTGTCCTTATCAGGCAATCGAGATGGTGCCGGCACCGGCTGATTCTCGCTTCAAGCTTCTGGCTACGGTAAAGGCCCAGCGCTGCTCCGGTTGTGGTGTCTGTGTCGGAGCCTGTGCTTTCGATGCGATTGATCTGCCCAATCTGGAAGATGCGCAGGTGACAGCGAAGATCAAAGAGTTGATCGAGGCTTCTTAAATAGTTTTCGGATTCTGTATTTCAAGGTAAAGCAAGATGGCTGAAGAAAAGACGATAATAACTCTAATCTGTGAAAGAGCGGCAGAAGTCGACTCGGTGATGAACGAGAACGACACCCTCAAAGATCAGCCCAACGTCAAGGTGATCAAGTTCCCTTGCTCGGGCATGATTCAACCATTAATGGTCGAGACAGCCTTGAAAGCCGGGGCATCTGGGGTGGTGGTATGCGGTTGCCAGATTGGTGATTGCTATTTCCGCGAAGGCAACCGCATGATTAAAGAGCGCCTTCTGGGTGGACGTCCCCCCGGTCTTAAAGCCAACACCGATAGAAGAAGAGTTCTAGCGCTCTGGCTTTCCCGAAAGCAGACCGATCGTTTTCTTTCTCAGACCAAAGAGTTCGTCTCCTTCGTAAGTAGTCTAGAGGATGCAGGCGCCAAGGCCGCTGTTCCTAAGCAGGCTCCCAAGAAAGTCGAAAAGGTCGAAGAATCTAAGAAGGCTGAAAAAGTCGAAGATAAAAAAGCCGAGAAAGTCGAGAAAGTCGAGAAAGTCGAGAAAGTTGAATCCACCGAAAAAACAGAGTCTTCGGACAAAGACAAAGAATAGAAGGAGATAACGATGCCTCCCAAGAAAGCAGCAGAATTGACCGAGATTCAAATAATCAACCGCTGGGCCTGGTTCTTTGTTTTCTTCTTCGTCTGCATCATCATGATTGCAAGCTTCGGTCTGATCGCAGAGTTCTAGACGTGCCTGCAAGAGCAAGCAATCCTATAACATTGCTTTTGATTTCAGCTCTTCTGATCTCATCGGCTTTTTTTCTTGCTCCTGCCAGGGCGTCAGGAGTAATGCAGACTGTGGCAGAAGGCGGGCCATATGAAGCCAGTCGAAAAAGAGTCGAGCATTTCACCGGCAAATTCCAGCTATCGGCCGCGGATGTGAAGAAGCCCATGACTTTGACATTTCACAACGGTTTTTCCGGTAAGCCCGGATTCAACTGGTTGCGGGTCTTTTTATGCGGTGACATCGATACCTCCACCTTCGGCAAGTATGAGGAGCCCCAGGGAGATCTGATCGTCGATGAGAACTATGTGCAGAAGCATACCCTCGAGATTGACATCACCGACCTGGTAGAACCTGGGGTCAATACTATATATATTGAGGCCCAGGGGCCTAAAGGAGCTGTTTTGAGCTGGACCTTGAGCGGCTCTGTCAGCCCGCAACTCTCCGCTCTCAATCCCACTGAAACCCATCAGGGTGCCAGACTGACTCTGGTCGGCAGGGGCTTCAGTCATGACGAAGGTGAGAACGATGTTTATATCGGTGATCTAAAGGCCGATGTACTGGAATCCACTCGTAGCAGGTTGACTGTTAAGGTCCCGGATAATTCTGAACCCGGCAAAGCCACTCTTAAAATCGTGACCCGGGGAGTACCGTCTGCAATATTGCCGCTTCTTATCAAAGCCACTCCTCGCTTGCTCTCCATAAACCGAGGCGATGACGGCAAGACGGCGATTATCACCGGAGACAATCTCGATGGTGATTTAGATAAAACCGAAGTCTATTTCGGCGATTTTCGCGCCCGGGTTGTTTCCCAAACGAAGAGCAGAATCACCGTGGATCTGCCCGAGAATATGCTTGCTTCCGGGGAAGATAATTTCAAGGTGACAGTGCTGGTGAATGGTGTCACCGCCTGTGGTTCTATAAGTCTGAATTGAGATCAGGTCCGAGTTCTATGACGAAATTGATTGATTTGACCCGACCGCTTGCACCGGTCGATCCGACCAAGTTTCCGGAGCTGCTCAAGCCGCTGCTTCGAATAATTGCTCCCGAGATTGAATATGTGGACAATCAAGCCGGAGCCGAGATCATGATGTCCTTCTTCGGGTGCGGCAAAGATGACCTTCCCGATGGTGAAGGATGGGCCGAAGAGAATATCAGTCTATCCAGTCACCTTGGCACTCATGTGGATGCGCCGCTGCACTATGGCAGCAAATGCGGTGAATCTAAAGCCAAGACCATTGATCAGATATCCCTCGATGATCTTTATCTGGATACGGTGGTGCTGGATCTGTCGCATAAAAGAGGCACCGGCGGTGCTATCACCGTCGATGATTTGAAACAGGCTCTCGATAAGATCGAATACAAGATCAAAGAGAGGGACGCTGTTTTGATTAGAACCGACCACGACAAATATGAAATCACCGATCCGCTCAAATACAATTATCCTGGTCTTGTTAGAGAGTCAGCCCGCTGGCTGGCCGAACAGGGAGCCCTGGTCGGCGGCACCGACGCTCTGGGCTGGGACCGACCCTTTATGGTGATGATGATGGACTACAAGCGGACCGGAGACAAAAGCAAAATCTGGGACGCGCACTTCGCCCACCGCGACAAGGAGTTTTATGTTGTCCAGCAGCTGGTCGAACTTGACAAGCTGCCTGCATTCGGCTTCAAGACTGCCTTCTTCCCGATCAATCTGGTTGGTGCCAGCGCGGCACCAGCAAGAGTAGTAGCATTTCTTGAAAATATGGAGAAATAGAACTCGTAGTAGAGTTCTATTTCCCGATGCACTCTGCTGGATGCAGTGTCACTAACCTGGTTCCGATAGCGCTGGGGGTTAATCTTTCTCGGGCTTATCCAATTCAATCGGCTCCAGGTAATAACCAGATTATCGACTGAGGGATTTCATTGCCTATAGGGTTTTTCCTGTATTTATTCTTCTGAAATCCCCTGGGGCGGAAAGCCTTACAGGAAGCCGGTTTCTGACTTGTGTGCTCCGTAAAAACATCTACGTGTCTTGACATGCTTATATTATCTTATCTTTGCAACCGGTTTGTAATATTGATGATGCCACCGTCTTCGATGCTTATCGCAACTCTATAAAAACAGTGCAGTCTGGTTGGCGGCTTATATTTCCCGGATGACTTCTCCAGAGTTTTACCTTTACCGAGGCCGGGAGCGACTTTATAGTGAACTCGTTTATCTCTTTTTGAAGCGGACTCATATTGTTGCAGCCACCGTTGTAGCCGCTCGAGCCTCCGCAGTGGATGTATTGCACGATTTGCACCGGGGCCGAGACCTTTTCTGCATTCTCGATATTCTTGCACTCTTCAATAGGAACGTAGAGAAAGTTATAGCCGAAGTCCCGGGCGTTATAGGCGACTAGATTGAATCGGTCCACTACTTCTTGCGGTTTGAGATAGTTCTTGTATCTGGCAAGCCCCTGGTTGTAGGCTGACACTTCATAGGCTACTTGAAGAGCCGATCTGGCCGGATAGTAGCGCAGAATCGAAGCCTGCCAGCAATAGGGAAAGTCCGATTGCGTAAGGACCTTCGGATTACGCTCTATTTTATCCAGGTCCCAGATCTCGTTGGACCAGGAAGAGACTCCTACCAGAAGGTAGGGATTGAGCAGATAACGGGACTCTTCTGAGAGCCCTTCGATAGAACGCGGCCCCTGGCCATAGACAGTGCATCCGATAATGCCCCACCAGGGCTTACCGGACACGATCTGAGAGAAGATGGCGCTTTCGGGGTTATAAGTTTTTGCCAGCAGTGAGTTTCTATCCGCCACCAGCTTCTTTCTCATATTGAGAATCGATTCTCTAGAGAGATAGTCCAATTCGAGCATGGGCTGGAGTGGAATCTCCACCACCTCGTCAGAAGCGGATTTACCCAGGCGCAATTCATTGGCATTGACCAGGGCTCGGTCTGTGCAGGCTCCCAGCAAAATCAGCACCGATATTAATACCAGTACTGGTCTCAATCGTCTTGCCGAGGTTCTCAAGCTCGCTAATCCCCAGACTTCAACGTCTTCGATTGACCTGGTGGTAGTAGACTGTGTAGCTGGCCCGGCAACCTTTCATCTTGTCTTTGGTTGTGTTGGCCGGTGGCTCGACGGTGATGGTGCAGGTGCTGCCGTCTTTCAGTTTGCCTCTCATGGAATGTTGATCTGTGAAAGTTATCTTCCAGTTGCCGGAACTCAAGGCGCTCTTCCACCAGGATTTGACCTGGTCTTCGGTATTCTCGACATTGAAAGTCTGAATGTATCCGGGTCCGTCTTTGGCATTAGGATAGGAGAGTCCGGTCACGAAAAATTGTTTTCCGGTATAGTCAGGAAGATTCGGAAGGCTGACCGGTCTGTCCAGATTGCTTGCCTGGTGCTCCGAATCCTGTTTCTTCTGATTTTTACCGTTATATCGCTGGGTCCCGCCAAACTGCTGTTGACCATACTGAGCCCAGGCCGGCGCTGAAGTCATTAATAAAGCCAGACCGACAACAGCTATGGTTCTTCTCATATAAACATCCTCCGGTGAAGATCTCGATGGACAAATAAAAAGCCCGCTCTCCCTGCATCATACCCCGTTTGAAAGGATTTTGGTCGGTTGAGCGGACTTTTTACTGTCTGGTCTTCAGAACTTAGTTGGGCTTACAGAATGTGCCTCCGTTCTGAGCTGTGTTTTCGAACTTCAGGTCACCAAGCAGGTTATTGAAACCGGAAGCTGGTGTCCATACAGCACGATCGACTGCGGTGATAGGAGCGTCCTGCACGAAAGGAGCTTCGTGGTAGTTGGCGTCGCCTATCGGGCAGACAGGACCGGAACCATGACCTTTGTTGGCGTTGATGATGGTGGTGTCGATTCTGTAGGTGTTTTCACAAGGAATTACCTGGGTCGAAGTACGACCATCATTATCCGTCAAGTTGGCCGGAGCCGGTTTGAAGTAGGTACCTGCCGGGATGGGCTGCATGGTGACATTGCCCGGTCCAGGCGAGTACAGTACCAGGGTCTGACCCATTGCCAGAGGCATGCTGGCATCATTCAGAGCGGCTTCAACCTTAGCTCTGGTGATGCTGGGGTCGACCTGGGTCATCCTATCGGCAATGATGCCAACGATGTTGGTGGCACAAGCATTAGCTCCACCGTCCGAGATCTGATCGAGATACGCTTTGGGAGTATCTACAGTTCCGAACGCTGCATTGTGAGTAGGTGTGTTGTAGCATCCGTTCACGTTGAACTTCTTCATACCGGAAGCCAACGGGGGCGGATTCACAGAGGCACACTTGGCACCGTTTGCACGTTGTCTGAGCAAGTCAGCTTTCATGTATTCGATGTTGGTGTAGCCATCGGTGCTGGCTCCGGCAGGTGCGGTAACGTTGTAGCGGTTGTATGCATTCGCTGCAGCGTAAGGCATGCTGCCGGGGACGAGACCGGAGGCGCTGAATAAGCACTCGGGCTTGTCCCAGCCGTTGTGGGTGTCGCAATCGCTGGGAGCGCCGACGCCCGGGGTGCTGGTCACGTCAGGGTGGTTGGTGTTGTCTGCCAGGTCATCGACGGTGGCAGCACGGTAACCCTGGGTGTCATTGGTGACAACATAGATACCGCCTACTCCGGGTTGCGGAACGGTACCAGTGGTGTCTGCGTTGTAAGCTTCCCAGTTGCTCATCAGAGCACCGTTGGTGGAGAACATGGTGTTCGAACCGTTGGAAGCTACGTTGACTGCCGAAGGCGGCCACAGTTCGTTGTTGAAGATATCGTTGGTACCGTCAACTACTGGGTCGGCCAGCGGTGCGTTCTGGGCGTTGGCATCTTCGCCGTTGTTGATTCTCACGTAACCTCTGGGGATAGCTGCTGCGAAGTCTCTGTCGAGGACACCGACTATGGCGCAGGCAAGCGCTCCACCGGTGGTGCCGGAAGAACTTTCAGTGGCTTGCGATGTAGCTTTGAACGCGTTCGGAGGCAGATAGTTGCCGCCGATGGGGTCGGTGGTGGCTCCGTCGAACTCGCCGACATCTACGATGTGGGGCTGGGTTTTCGGGAATATCGGAACGCCGGCGATGCTGATCGACTGACCATTACCGCAGGGAACATTCCAGTTCACGTAACCGGCCATGTAGGGAGAATTACCATCGCTGCTGGTGGCAGCACCGGGATTCTGGTTGGTCAATGTGCTGGGCGGGCTGACAGGGAGCCTGGTGCCGGCATGTACATAGACGTTGGTCGAATAACCTTGTCTCATGAAGGCGGAAGCTATGTTGCCTACCAGATTTACTTTGTTACCCTGCCACATCTTGGTGTTGTTCGATTGAGCAACATCGGTGAAGTGGCTGTTGAGCGTGTTGGTGTTGTGCAGTTTATTTCTAAGCTGAGTGGCAACTTGCTTAGCCGTACTTTCAATGGTTTTGGCGTGGGTTGCAGCTTCTGCAGTGTCAATATGTTGGGCGTTCAATGCAACAAGTAGCGATTGAGCGATTATTCTATTGATGTTCTGCATGCTTGCTCTACCACCGGTACTTCCCAGACCGGTGACTGCCTCGTCAAGACCGATGAAATCGGATGCGCTTGCGCCTATCGAGCTAAAATCTACCCCTACGATCGTAGGAGACATTGCGTTTCTAGCGACAATCAATACACCGGCATCGGTGGCATTGGTCACTTCGCGCTCGCCTCCTATGATTTTCGCAAGGATAAAGAAGCCGACAGCGAGGATGATGACTACGAACACGCAGACCGCAACCAATCCTAACGTCGCCCCTCTCCTTCGGTTTAGTTTCATGTGGCTGTTTCCTCCGTCAGTGTGTCCAGCCTTTGCGATACCAAGCTATCTTTTGTCCGAAATGAATATTGAGATGATACTAAGTTCGCACATTAAACAGATATTAATTATTATCGTTTAATCTATCTGGGCTGTCAAGGTTGGTTGGACCTCTTCATACCCTCTCTCTCATATACCCAAAACGCAAGAAATATGAGCTATTCTGGCTATATTTAATCTTTTGGATTGCATTTTAGAGAGTAAATCAGATGATTAAATATTAGCGCCGTTTAATTAAGCGAGGTTAATATTAACCCGGTTTTATCTCGGAAGCCCCAGGCTGGCTGTCTCCGGCTGGCTCGTCACCGCAGTATCCCATGGTCAGAATTCCCACAATCATCCAGAAGATGAAGTGGACCTGGGGGCGATAAAAAACGGTATCGACAAGTCCGTGGGTCATCAAACCAAAGATAGCCGCCGCACAACCTAGAATCACCCAGCGATAAGGACCGGTCTCCACTCGCCAGAAATTCATATGGGCTCTCGATAAGACAGCAGCGATTATAAATAGAAAGAGAGCAAGACCGAGCACACCGCATTCCACTGCCACTTCCAGGGGGACACAATAGGTCCCCAGGGCATCATAGCCCGAGACCATATAGAGTCCATAAGCAAGTCTGAAAGTCTCGTTGCCCACACCGGTACCGAACCACCAGTTGTCTTTGAACATCTCGAAGGAAGACTCCCAGACATTCAAACGGTAAGAGTTGGAAGAGTGCTCCCGACCGGCAAATATAGATTCGAGCCTGGTGCTGAAGGCAGGGACGTTGGTGACTGCGAAGGCGCCCAGTGCCAGAACCACCACCAGGGAAATGACCATGAATGGCCTGGATCGTGGTTTGTGCCGCCATACATATAACAGGGCCGGTAGAAAAAAGCTTGCGAGTACGGCGGCGATGGCTATATAACCACCCCGGGAACCGGTCAGAATAGTAGCCAGGCTTATGAGGGCGAAGCCGCCGTAGAAAAGAGCGGAGAAGAGCCATTTACGTTCGACCAGATAAGTCGATGCCAGACCGAGGCTGAGTGGCGCTAATGGAATCAAGAATCCGGCCAGAAGATTGGGATTGCCCAATGTAGAGTAGATACGAGTGCCCTGGGTCTCGACAGTAGGATCCTCCCAGGTGGCCAATGGCTCGACCCCGGTCTTGAACTGATAAAGTCCGTGCAAAGAGAGCGCCATGCCTATAAGCGAAGCGGCGCCCACGAGAACGCTGCTTCTTTTTCTCGACTGGGCACAAAGGGCGCTGAATAGAAAATAGCTACCTATATATATGATTACTTTTGCAAGACCTTTGATGCTCGGTACAAAATAGTGAGAAGCGAAGGCGGCTACCACATTCATGCCTAGATAGAGAAGTATCAGGAAGTCTATGAAATCCGGCTTGCGCCGCTCTTTGCCTCCTAGGATCCAGCCGGTGAGCCATAGAATCAACGCAAATAAAGAGATAAAGGCAAGACCGAGCTTGTCGTTGGCAAACTGGGGCAGGCCCAGGCAGAAAATAAGGAGGACAGCGACCAGTATGCTGGCGTTCTGCAGTAATGAGCCGAGCCGGCTTAGTCCGGTTTTCGCCTCTGCCGCCGCCCGGATAGAACCGGTCAGAGCAAGCACCGGTTTAATCAGCAGGGACTGCCTGAGACTATCGCACCACCATTCATTCTTATCGTAGAAAGAGAAGATCCTGGCGATCCTATATATAGGGGATATAGGAGAGCTCATTATTTACCGTTCGATTTGGTGATATCGACCACCACTCCCTGGGCGCGATACTTGAAGCCTTCCAACTCGACCAGATTGCCTATTTTTACTTTGTTACCCCTGATCACAAAGCCGTCTTTGGTGGCATCGGCTTCATCCTGGACCGTGACAATGAAATCGTGGGCATGGGGAACGGCGGGGTCGGGAAAGGCGACCGTGCCGGTGCCTTCTTTATTCAAAAAAGATGCTTTATGCTCCCAGTGGTCCACTTTGACAATGGTCATGGGCGGATGCACCGGCCTGTTACGGATGGTGATGGCGGATTTCTCGCCTACTTTAAAAATCTCGGTATCCAGGGTCTTGAGCCCGATCAGATAGACCGATATATCTACTTTATGGGTCCCTTCGATGACCTGGTCGACTCCGGCATAGCCTGCTTTAGCCAGTCCGAAGCCTACTAGAGCCATCAAAGACAAGACCAGGAAGGCCAGATCTAGGGGATTCAACTTTCTCAATTTCATCAAAATCGCCTTTTACTGCTGCAAAGCTTGATCATACTCAATGGCGACTATTTGATTTTGAATTTGAAAATGATTGAAGATTCGCTATAGCCTATATCTTTCCGAAGAATATAGAGACATTGCCGGTAACCCGCTTGACCAGTCTTATCGGTCCGGAAGAGAGCTCCTGGCCAAAGTCGAGCTCATTGAGAGCCCGGGCTTTCAAGGTCTCGATCAATAGCTCTCCTTCCAACTCCGAAAGCTCGGAGAGCCCCGTTCTGTATTCGCATACCATTTTGAAAAGCTCGCCTATGGCGAGATTATTAGAGACTATGGTTCCCATGATTATTTCCTGCCAACAAATATATTTACGATGCACTGAGGCATAACGCTCATTTACAGATTTATTCTAGATCCGGGTCATGACCTGGGTCGAACGTGATTTTCCCACTTATATAAGTGAACCTGTGCGGGAACTACGTAGTACCCCTGTCAAATTTTTGTCGAATCGCGATAGAACTACACATAACCAAACAGCGCCGAGGCGACGGCAGAAATAGGAGATACTGAAATGAGTTTTGAAGGATATAGACCGGAAGCGGCAGACAATTTCTATAACAACCATGTGGGCGATGCTCTTATCTACCAGGTGGAAGGTCCGATGGAAGCCGGCGAAAAGATGAGCGTCACCGACCTGCTCGACCGAAACGAAGAGACCATAAAGCAGACCGCCATGAATATGGTCGAGCACTTTAGCAAGATTCTAGGCAAGCTGCCCGAGTCCATGCAAAAAGAGTTGATCGACTCGCTTCCCGCCCCCGGCCGCCACGACGTGGTCTACGCCGGTATGATCGAAGCCTATAATAAAGCCTAGAGTTCCAGATTCTCCAGGGTATCAAGCATCTCTTTCTGGCTGGTAACCGCCGTTCCGGATTTTTTCACGACAATTCCGGCGGCAAGATTGCCGAGAGCCATTGCCTCGAGAGGGCTGGCACCGGTCACAAGGGCTAGAGCCATGGTCGCCACCACAGTATCTCCGGCTCCGGTCACATCGAAAACCTCGCTCTTATTAAACACCGGCAATTCCATATGGGGCTCGCCTTTCTGAAACAGAGCCATGCCTTCGCTACCGCGGGTAATCAGAATCGACTCTGCTCCACTGATTTCGAGCATCATTCTGCCTGCTTCAGCTAGCTTTTCCGGTGAATCTATCTTGAATCCTATGGCGGCTTCCGTATCTGGTTGGTTCGGAGTGATTAGAGAACAGCCTCCGAAGCGTTCATAACCATTCTGGGCATCCACGACCAGCATGGTTCTTGTGCCGGCGGTGGCTTCGCGGCAGGCTTTAATGACACTATCGGTAATGGCACCGGCTCTGTAATCCGATAGGATAACGGCATGATAATCTGCCGCAGTTCTTTTTATTCTAGCCGCCAGTTGCTCTTCTATCTCAGGCGCGATGCGGCTGTGAGATATACGATCCAGTCTAAGCAACTGTTGCATCAAAGAATGTGATTTCGAGAGAATTCTTGTTTTTACGGTGGTCGGCCGTGAACTATCCACCACCAGGTCGTGGCTTATGCCATGGTTCTCCAGCATGTTGGCCAGCTTGTCTTTATATTCATCATCGCCGGAGACACCGATGGCATGGCAGGTAGCCCCAAGGGCAGTGATGTTGTGCGCGGTATTGGCCGCTCCGCCGGGAATATGCAAGGTCTCCACATGTTCCAGAATCAAGACCGGTGCTTCTCTTGATATTCGCTCCGGCTTTCCTTCCAGGAGTTCGTCGATAAGAAGATCCCCCACGATGGTGACCCGTCCACGGCTCAACTCTACGATCCTTTTAGCTAGATCGCGCTTGTTCAGCTGGGCTTTTACTGTTTTGACCGGTGAAAAGGCAATATCTTGCGGGTGCACCCTCTCCAACTCCTTGAATAATTGATTCGCCAGCTTATTATCCGGGTCTACCCCCATCGCTAGCATTACCGCCTTTTTAGACTCTTCCAAATATTGCAGATGTCTCAATAATCTTGCCAGATGAATGCTGGCGGCGATAATCTCTTCTTTGCCGCCGGCTTCGGCCAGGCTCTGGGTGGTCTCCTCCAGGTCTTTTTTAGCGTGGGGGCTTAAGGTGAAGTCATCCACCATAGTATTTTTTAAGAAATCCTCAACCAGCCGGCTCGCCTCTTCGGACTGTTTTTCCTTTTCGATTTTGGTCGCATCGACACCACGAAGATTGAAGTGTTGCCGCACTCCAATAGGATGAAAGAGACCTGTATTGGAGGAGGCGTTGACCTCTCTGGTGTCTGTCCAGCGGTATTCTCTCGAATCTTTACTTGAATCGTTCACCATCTCTCTTTTGATGGTTTTATCATTGAGCAGGCGGCTGATATCGGCGGTTTTGCGCGCGTCGAAGCGATTGTTTCGACTTTCTTGTCGATCAGGTTCCTGGATAATGTCGTGGAATTCTTTGAGATTGGCTCGAACAGCCTGGTCCGAGGCTGATTTGATCGACATCAGATCGCTGAGGGATAAAGGTGCCCGCTTCTCAGGTTGCTCGCCTTTAGTCCTTTCGGGCGGGACCTCACTTTTGTCGCTCGTATTGCCGGGCTGGGACATCGTTGGCTGCCTTTGCTCCTCAGAAACTGATCACATTCTACTATAAGTCTTAATGCCGACATCCGTACCATTTAGACATATGATTCAGATAACATCCATATGCCGGTCATTAATTTATCGTCTTTCCATGAGCGCTCGGGCTGACGCCACCATCGCCGGTTAATCGCACCATGTTATATTTGGTATTGAAATCGGGATTGGAATTAGATTTAGTGATTCATAAAAAAATTGCCGTCCTGGCACCGCTTCTCATTCTTCAATTCTTTTCTTGCCCCGGCTTGGCCGAGGATGAAGAGCAAATTCAGCTCAAGCCGGTTAAAAAAGTGGTGGCGGTCAAGTCTGAACCTGTTCAACCATCATTTCTCAACTGGAAGGTGGATACTCTAGGCCGGATTCGCAGCGACGGTCGGCTGGCCAAGCGTCTTGCCAAATATCACTGGCTTGACAAGATGGTGGCAGCCAATCCGGAAATTTCCGAAGCGGTCAACAATCACAGAAGGGCAGCTATGATCCTTGCGGGGCACCCTCGCATCACCGAAATCGCAGAAGCCGACCCTTATTTATGTCGAAGAATTACAAAGTGGAAAGGGGCGGCCAGAAGACTGGCAGCCAATCCTAATGCCCGCTACGTCATCAGTAGAGATCCCGAAGGGATTTACCGAGCGATCCGACGTGATAAGAAGATTAGTGAAATTCTCTCCAAGAATCCCGTCTTCGATCAGATGATCGTCGATAATCCAGAACTGGGACGGGTAATCTCTCACTACATGTGAACTTCTCTATTAACTTTATCTTAGAAGCCATCGCCATTGGTCTAGCCACCGGTATCTTTTCCGGCGCTTTCGGAATCGGCGGGGGCATCGTCTGCACTCCATTATTGAGATTGTGTCTCGGGGTCAGCCCACACATGGCCATTGGTACCACTATGGCTTTAATAATACCTACATCCCTCAGCGGTGCCCTGAACTATACGAGGAAGGGCTTAGTAGACAAAAAAGTCTCGACCGCCATGATGATACCGGCGGTGGTGGGGGTGCTAATAGGAGCGGCCCTCACCAAAGTGGTGCACGGAAAAATGTTGATGCTCTCTTTTGCTCTTTTGGTAGTGCTATCGGGAATAGATCTGACCCTCGGCATCGGCAAGAAAATAATGGATATGCGGGAAGCATCTAACAGTGAGGGTGAAAGTGGTGCCGAAGAAGAGAATCCAGACCGGTCGCTACGCACAAAAATTCTGGTCGGTTTGATGTCCGGCTGTCTGGCTGGTTTCTTTGGTGTGGGCGGTGGATTTATATTGGTCCCATGCCTGCTCTATTTTTTCAAAATGCCTATCAAAGCCGCTTTCGGTACTTCTCTAGTGGTGATTGCCACGGTCTCTGTGCCCGGAACCATTACCCACTTTTTGCTCGGTCATGTGAACATACCATTGATGCTCACAATGATGGGTGGGGCGGTGGCCGGATCCTTCATCGGCAGTTCGGTGGCGCTTCGTATTCGCGATAGCTGGCTCAGGAAAGGCTTTGGGGTGATTATGTTGATCGTCGCTTTCGTTCTCATGGGTAGAGAGCTTTCTCCCTGAGTCAAATAGAATATAATCAACTAACAAGTCATTACAGGAAGGTCTCGGGTACTGTGTGTAGTTTTCATGCCCGTCTCATCGAGCTGGAGTCGGAGATAATCGCCAAGGAAGAGGCTGAAGCAGGTATCGCCGAGCTTACTCCCGATTGTCAGGTTATGCTCGAGATGGTAGAGAAGGAGGTCGGGGTCCAGCTTGCCGACCGCGTGCCGGGGGATTTCCGGGGCTGGATCTTTTATCGACGCCGCAAAGAGAATCTCCATGAGCTGGTAATCAACCGTGGACGAGCTTTCAAGGAAGGGGGGCTTTTCCCTCGTCATCTTGCCGGCTGCGATGTCTCTTTCGGTTTCGACACAGCCACCGAGTACCAGCGTGGTTTCGATGTCTCACCACCCCAGGACCTCGATCATCTCCTGGTCAATTTCGGCAAGAGCAAGTCAGGTCAAATAAGGGTCTTCCTCTGGTATGGCGAGAATATCTCGCCCTATCGCTTGATCTTCGAAGCGGATATGGAAGAGGAGCCGCATAATGAACTGAGGGAAGCGGTGGTGGAAGCCTGTGTCTGGATCGTCAAGAAACCAAAAGAAAAGACTCTACCGGAATTTCTAGAGAGCTATTAGGCTTCTTCTTTTTCGGTGGCGCTCAAATCTATTTTGGCACCTTTATTTTGTGTTGTCTGAATGGTGTTGACGATGGGCTCTACCATCTTCTCGATACCGGCTGGAAACCTTCGTTTGCCGTGCTCGAAGAGCTCTATCGGAATCGGGAAAATGATGGTGGAGTTATTCTCGGCAGATACCTCGACCATGGTCTGGAGCTGTCGAAGTTGCATCGCTCCTGGTGCCTGGGAGATTTTTATAGCTGCCTGGGAGAGCTTTTCGGCGGCTTGCAGTTCCCCGTCGGCGGCGACGATTTTAGCCCTTCTCTCCCGCTCCGCTTCGGCCTGCCTTGCCATGGCTCTCTGCATGCTCTCAGGAATCTCGACATCTTTGACTTCCACTGAGTTCACTTTTATGCCCCAGCCTTCTGTCTGGCGGTCTATGATGGCGCTGAGTTTTTGGTTGATGGCGTCCCTTTCGGTAAGGAGTTCGTCCAGTTCGTGTTGACCGAGCACCGAACGCAGGGTGGTCTGGGCAATCTGGCTGGTGGCGGTGAAAGGGTCTTCCACTTTTGTGACCGCTTTAAAAGGATCTACGACCTGGAAGAAGCAGACCGCGGCGGTCTTGGCCGAAACGTTGTCCTTGGTGATGATCTCCTGCATCGGAATGGACATGGTGATCACCCGGAGGTCGACTTTTTTATGGGCCTGGGCGATAGGCCAGACGAAGCAAGGCCCGGGACCTATTACCCCGGTGGCTTTACCCAGGGTAAAGATGACCAGCCGGTCGTATTCCTTGATGAATTTGATGCCGGAAAGCAGATAGCCCAGGGCAAGGAAAAAGATAATGCCGAAAAATTCCATTGACATCTCTCCTCAGAATTCAAGACCGACTCTTAGAGTTAATAGGACCATATTACTGCATTTCTTGATCCGGAGCTTTGCGCAACCGGGCGATGAAGAATCCGGAAAGGCCTCTTATACCGGGGTGCAAAAGAAGCATACCGGCTTTGGCGGTGTCGGATAATCGCTCGTCACTCTTGAGGCTTTCGGGCAAGTACGGGGTCAAATCTTCCAGCTTGAAGCTCTCGCCCCATTTTTTCAAGAAACTTTCTATCACCGCCTGATTCTCTTCGGGCTCCAGGGAGCAAGTGGAATAAACCAGGACTCCACCTGGTTTGACAAGAGTAGCGGCATTATCTAGAAGGGCTCCCTGTAAAATCGGCAATTCTTTGAGATCTTCCGGTTTTTTGCGATATTTCAAATCAGATCGGCGGTTGAGGACCCCTGTGCCCGAGCAGGGTGCGTCAACCAGTACGCTGTCAGCCAGGCGCTCGAACTGGAACTCTCGACCGTCGCCGGTCCTTATCTCGATATTCGAAAGAGAGAGTCTGGATCGGTTTTTTTTGAGTTCAGCGAGGCGCTTTTCGTAGATGTCCACGGCGATGACCTTGCCTTTGCCCTCCAGCATCTCCGCCAGGTGCAGGCTCTTGCCGCCCGGGGCGGCACATAGGTCAATCACCGTCGTATCCTGATTCGGATGCACTATTTCTGATACCAGAGAAGCGGCTTCGTCCTGGATGCTGAAAAGACCTTCTTTAAAGCCGGGCAGATCTTCCAGGCGACCACGCCCCCGCGACAGAATTCTGAATACTCCATCCACCACCGAGGATGGCTCCAGTTCGACACCGGCTCTAGCAAGGATAACCTGGAGTCCCTCGGCGCTAATAGCGGTTCTATTGACCCGAATAAAGACTTTAGGCTCTGCCTGGGACTCTTTCAGGACTTCAAGAGTCGTCTCCGGACCCAGATGCTCGCGCCAGCGTTCAATCAACCAGACAGGCATCGAATAATATTCGGAGAGTTCGCTTACCCCCAGGTTATGATCCGGTTGGGGAATTCGGGGAGCAAAGACGACGGATTCTTCTCTCTTTCTCAGATAGCTACGCAGGACGGCATTGGAGTATTTCGCCAGCCCCTCGTGACCGCAACTGCGGGCGATACTGGTACAGGTGTTGAGCACCGCGGACGGTGGGATGTCTTCGAGATACTCGAGCTGATAGACACCGATGCGTAAAGTATTGAGGAGAACCGTCGGAATCTTATCGAGCGGCTTCTTAGAGAATGGTCTCAGCATGCTGTCCAGATGGGAGCGGTGGCGGATTACGCCTTGCACTATGTGGGTGACCAGGGCTCTGTCTCGCACCGAGAGGTCGCTTTTCTCCAGGGCTTTCGAGAGAGCGATATTGGCGTAGGCCCCTTCGTTTTCGATCCGAAGCAAAGTCTCCAGGGCGATTCTTCTCGAGCTGACTCCTTTTTCCGCCATTTCAGTCCGTCACTTTGGAAAGCGTCTCTCCGCTCTCCAGTCTGATGCCGTTCGCCCAATCTCCGGCTTGCATCTTAGGCTTGTTTCGAGGCTGTACGGTAATGAGCTCCAGCCGCCCAGTTCCATCCTCGCCACAGGATACCGTGATTTTCTTACCATCTTTTATAAGAAGACCGGGCTGAGACGCCGAAGCATCTTCCAGAGGAGAAGTTTTGATGATTTTTATAGGCTCGCCCCTGAATTGGCTCACGGTGCCCGGCCAGGGCACCAGACCTCGGACGAGATTGTGGATTTTAAGAGTTTCTTGCGACCAATCTATGTTAGAGAGATTTCGATCTAGTAGTGGCGCATATGATGCCATACTATCGTCCTGGGGGACAGGTTCGATTGTTCCTGCTTCCAGTCTTTTGAGAGTCTCGACCATTAGAACCGCACCACTTTCGGAAAGAAGACGAGCCAGCTCCACCGCATCGGTATGCAACTCTATAGGTACTTCGTTTTTGAGAAGCATGGCGCCGGTGTCTACGCCGACATCGGTACACATTGTCGTATTGCCTGCCTTAGAATGCCCATTTATAATCGCCCAGTTTATAGGAGCGGCTCCGCGTAAAGAGGGAAGCAGGGACCCGTGCAGGTTTATTACTCCCAGTGGTGCCATCTCCAGAACCGGCTTCTTGAGAATCTGGCCGAATGCCACCATCACAATAACATCAGGTTTGAGCGCTCGCATCGCTTCGACAATCTCTTTCTCTTTTGCCAGTTTAACCGGCTGCAAGACCTCTATTCCATAATCGAGAGCCACCACTTTTACCGGCGGCGCCTGCACTTTGTTGCCGCGGCCGCTTGGCCGGTCGGGTTGGCATACCACTGCCACCACCTCGAAGCCGGGCTCTTTTATAAGAGCCTTTAGTGTAGGTACCGCAAATTCCGGTGTGCCGAGGTAGATGATTCGCACAGGGACTACTCTCTAACGTCTAAGCTAATCTCGACAATTTGATCGAAGTTGAGGCAGCAGTTGTCGTCGAGCATGATATACATCAGCCGGTTCTGTCCTTCGAAGGCCAGGTTGGTGAGCTGACCATGATACTCACCACCTCTAACGGTCAGAACTCGGACAGACTGGCCGACCCACTGTCTTAGATAAATCCGCTTGTCTGCATTCTGTTGGGACGTATTGGGCATGCTTGGCTTCCAGCCTCCTGAATACTTTGGAATTTATTCTAAACCATCGAAATTGACCTGTTCATGAATCGGCTTAATTTTTCGCAAAATGGCGAGCAGTCGGTCATAGTCGGACCTCATGATCGTGGACAGAGAGCGACCGGCATCGAGAAGAAATCGGTCGTCCTGGTTTGTGGCCTGGTAGGCTTCACGAATGGTGGCAGCTATCAGTTCATCCACCGGACTATCGTTGACCCCGGTGAGCAGCCTTAGAAAATCGAAGCCGGCGGTGGCTTTTTCAATATCCTCCGGACTGGCCGGATAGACGAAGTCGTGCACCTCCGGCGGCTGGGGCGGAAGATGCTGAAACATGCGGTCGACTATCATGTAGCCTACTACTAAGGCGTGCACCTCGGTGCGCAGTAACGAGAATATATGCGGTTGGGCAAGCTGGAGCTCTTGTCTAGTCATTCCCAGAGCCGAAGGTCGGTGCACCGCATCTTGTGGACCGGTGGATACATTGGTGACCACGGCAATCACAGAGATGCCGTTCTCTTCCGATTCTACCTTGAGGAAGCTGCCAAAACGCGGTCTGACAGGCAGATTCGGTTCGTCGTCATGGCGATTGACGCACTCGGCAGTGAAACGAGTTATGGAAGAGGAGATGACCTCGGCTATGGGAAGCGACCCGGAGGGAATCGTCATAATAGATATTGCTGAATTAATCTGTGGCCGGAGTCAATTCGTTGGGAGTGAAGTTGTCCATCTCTTTTTCGGATACAGGATCGTCCACCGATTTGCCCTGGGAGACGCTTATGGTTGTTTTGCCGTCGTCTTCAGCCATGGTGACACTGACTTCTAGATCATCTTTATGACCTGAGATGATGATCAGCCTGGGCAACTTGTTGGTTTCATCCACTGTCCAACCTTCTTTATCCATTTTCTCCTGATACCATCCCGTCACCTTTTCCATCGAATCAGGAGAGGACATCGACAGGAATCTTGCCTGTTCTCCTTCCGCATCATGGGCATTGGTAGCGCCTGCCACCACCGATTCAGGATAGACAAAGGGCTTCAGCTCTCGAGGCAGGTCTTTGCCGCCTTCGCTGAATGTATGGGTCATACCGGCCGATTTGAAAGTAACCTGCTTATCATTGTTGCAGGCTGTTATCAATGTAGCTGACGACAGGGTCAACAGGGCTGGTATTACTAATAGTGCTTTTCTTATGGAAAGTTTGCTCAAGGGCGACCTCCGGAGCTTAATTTCGCCTTTCTTTTCGCTAGCAATTCTAGCACTGTTTCGAACCGGAACAGGCGGTTGTCAATCAGCTTCTCTCCTCCAGCATCCCTTCTCCGAATAAATTTATCGAGAGTATGGTCAAAGATATGAGTAGAGCAGGGATTAATGGTGCCCACCAGTTGGCGTAGAAGAAGTCACTTTGAGCCTGACGCAGCATTCCGCCCCAGCTTGGCGTGGCAGGACCCGGACCGAGACCCAGAAAGCTTAGACCGGCCTCCATCACCACCGCGTCGGAGACCAGCAAAATGACCTGGATCAGGATGATTCGCCGGGCATTGGGCAGCAAATGTCTCAGCAAAAGCCGGATTCTACCGGCACCAAGGGATACGGCCGCCTCTATATACTCTTCCAGAAGCAGAGCGCTAATTTTTGTATGGGCGATTCTAGCTGCCTCCAGCCAGGAGGTTGCCGATATGACCAGGATAATGGAAAGAAGCGGAATCAGCCCCAGAGAGGATCTGGTCACACCCAGAAACTCCAGCACCTCCACTGGCAGCCCCTGGGTGAATTCGGGCGTTTTTATGAGAGCGGTCAGAGCAAGCAGAAGAATCAAGCTTGGAATAGCCAGGAGGGCATCTACTATGCGCATCATCAGGGTGCTTATGCCGGTACCGGCTAGAGAGGCGGCTGCGCCCCAGAGAGTGCCGAAGCTGACAGCTATTGAAGCCGAAATCAGACCGATGGCAAGCGAGTTGCGTGCTCCCAGGCAGGCTATGGTAAAGAGATCATGACCGAGGCTATCGGTTCCCAGCAGGTGACCGGGGCTCAACGGCACAAGATTGAAGGCGTCTAAATTGGGCGCAAGACCGGCTGGATCCGGACCGAAACTCTGTCCCAGAAGACAGAGTCCGCTCAGGAACAGGAAGATGGTAAGAGCCCCTTTTACTTTGGTGTTCATCTTCAAAGCTTCCTCAACCTGACCGAATCTTCGGCTTTTGCCGTCTCTATTTCGTCGCGAAGGCGGGGGTCTATAAAAGGAGCAATTAAATCAGCCAGTAGATTGCCCAGGATTACCATGGTGCCGTAGAGCATTATCAATGAGGTCATCACCGGATAATTGCGCCCGAAAGTGGCATCCACCGCCAGCCGTCCCGTTCCCGGCCAGCCGAATATAGACTCAATCAGGACTGATCCGCCTATAAGGGCAGGCAGAGAAAGGGCGAGCAGATTGAGCACCGGCAAAAGGCAGTTGCGGCTTACATGAACGAGAATGACTCGGAAATAAGGCATACCTTTTGCTATGGCCAGGGTTACATAGTTTCTTTCGATCTCATCGAGGGCGAGGCTGCGTATAAATAGTGCCACTTTGGCTGCCCGGCCAAGCGCCAGGGAGAAAGCAGGCAGGAGGACAAAAGGAAGCAGCGCGACCAGGGCACTGCCTCTGTCTAAATCTAGTCGGGCGAATACAGGAATAAAATGGAGCGTTGGCCGATCCGCTGCTAAGTAAACCAGGGCGAGAGCGGTGAGAAAGGCTGGTATAGAGTAGAGAAATAGGGTGGAAGTCAGCAAAATGCCTTCTAATAGTGGCCAGCGACTCCTGATAAAAACCAGAACCAGTCCCCAGACTGTGCCTGTGCTGAAGCTGATGATAATGGCGGTGCCGGTTAGAAGAATTGTGGCTGGCAGCCTCTCTAGAATCACTTCCAGAACCGGGCGGTTGTCTTGATAGGAGCGGCCGAGCTCTCCATGCCCGGCCCAGCCCATAAGCCAGCGAGCATATTGAATCGGCAACGGGTCGTCAAGACCGAAGCGTTTGCGCATGAAGGCTAGTTCTTCCCGGGAGATATCCCGGGTGCTCTCTCCTAGTAGAGCCTCCACCGGATCTCCGGGCAGGGCCCGAACCAGACCAAAAGAGATCACCGAAAGAATAAAGAGAAGCGGCAGAGCCTGGAGGAATCTTTTCCAGATTATCTGAGCCAGGGTGATCGAGCCTCCTCTTGTCAATAGATAAATTAGCTTCCAGGTAACGTCTTATGATACAGAAGCTTTTCGCGTTGACAATCGGCTGTCTCAAGACTTAGGATCAGAAGCCTGGGGCAACCGTATGATGTGATCAACGGCGGCATAGCCAAGTGGTAAGGCAGGGGTCTGCAAAATCCTTATCCCCAGTTCGAATCTGGGTGCCGCCTTATTTTTTCTTTCTTAAATGCGAGGACTATCGGGTTATAATTGAATACTTGAGGGCGGTTGGCGCAGTTGGTAGCGCATCACTTTGACATAGTGGGGGCCACTGGTTCGAATCCAGTACCGCCCAAATTTTTCCCCGATATCTTTATCAGATTGCCTAGAATCAACTAATTGCTTTATAGTGCTATAAAGCAATTTTTTTGTACTTGATCAGGCTCATGGACGATTTGAAGCGATACTCGAGAAGAGAGATTTTGAAGCGTGGAGCAGGCGCGCTCTCCGCTTTGAGTTTTGCCGGCAGCTTACCATCCCCGCTTTCTGCTGAGGACATTCTGGTCGTCAGGCTATCGGGTGGAAACGATGCACTGAATACGGTGGTGCCGCTTCAGTGCGATGACTACAGGCGATATCGCCGCTCTATCTCTATATCAGAAAGCGATCTTATCGAACTTACCGAAGGGTATGGTCTACACCCGGCTCTGACCGAGACAGCTCGGCTTTATCGCAAAGGGGATCTGGCTCTTCTTCTTGGTGTCGGATTCTCGGCCGATGCTGAAACCAGCTCCCATGAACTGGCCGATTATTTCTGGAAGACCGGAGATCTAAAAGCCGATGGTTTTCTCGCTCAAGAGAATCCGAAGTTTTTTCTTAATTGCAGATATGTGGAGCTGGAGGGTTTCGATACCCATCGTGATCAGCTAAGGAAACAAGCAAGTGCCCTTGAAAAATTGGATCGACTGATCAGCCGGGAGTACTCTCAAACGAAGACGATATTCATCTATTCTGAGTTCGGAAGAAGCCTCAAAGAGAATGAAGAAGGTGGAACGGATCATGGTCTCGCTGGTCTTGCCATGCTTGTAGGCGGCAAGGTCCGTGGTGGAATCTACGGAGAATATCGCTTCGAAGGCGAGAACCTGGCCTCTGTTCTAGAGCCGAGCATCATATATGATGCCATAGAGAAAAGAGACTTTGGCAGGCAGAATCTCTATTTTTCGTAAGCGCCTTTATAAAAGCGTGCTTTGAATTCGCTTGCCTCGGCTTCTTTTGTAAGTCCTTTCTTGCGCAGAATAGAGGCGATGGTTTCATGAATGTCTGCTTCGTAGAGGTCGTGAACAAGGGCTTGTTCGGCAACCGCAAGCGCTTCAACCAGCTTCCCCTTATGTTCTAGAAGCTTGGCGCGAGCGAGAAGCATGGTCGAGTTGTCGGGGTATTTTTTTAGACCTTCGGTAAGAGCCGACTCTAGCTCTTCGAAGCGCTTCAATTCTACTAACTCGCTGATAACATGCTCCTGGTAATCTTCCTTTGCAGGGGCGAGAGCGGCGGCTTCTCGAAAGTCTGTCAGAGCCTTTTCGTGCTCTTTGATATCGGCGAAATAGCTGCCTCGATCATGAAATATGTCGGCTTCTTTTGGGGACAGCTTCACTCTTTGATCGTAGAGACTCTCGAGCGTCAATCTGTCTTTTTTTGCTTCGGCCACCTTACCTTCTTCTTCTAAAAAGAGGGCTCTTCCCTGGAGTGCTCCTTCAATTTCGGATTGCTTGCCTGAGTCTATTTGTTTCTGGTAGGCGTCTAGAATCTTTTTGACACACTTGTCTCTTTCTTTTTTATCGTTCAACAGACCGGCTTTTTCCGCCAGTTTCATCCGGTTTTCGAATTGCCAGACCGAAGGGTCGTCATCGTCGGCGATATCGCTGTCCGTTTTGGTGAGAGCGAGTCGATAGCTTATCAAAGCATCCTCTTTCATGCCCATAAGCTCTTTTAGATAGGCGCGGTTTAGCAAAATGTCATCTGCATTGGAGCTTGTGCTGCCTTTTTTAAATTTGAACCCTTCCAGGGTGCTCAGGGCTTTGTCTTTGTCATCGAGAAAGATATAGGCTTTGGCGAGAGATTCTCTGCCATCTTCAGACCAGTAATCTTCTTTGAGAGACACTGCTTTCTTGTAGTCTTCGACGGCACGCTCCAGTCTTCCTGTCTCTTCGAAGAAGGAGGCGCGTTGAAGCAATTCATAGCCAGGAGCATCGGATAGCTCTATCGCCCTGGTGTATTCCTTCTCTGCCTGATCGTGCTTGTGCAAGGCTAGATAACAGTCACCACGGGCGGTGAAGTACATGGTGTTATCGGCTTCTAGTTTGATCGCCCGGGAGTAATCTGATAAAGCCTTTTCATAGCGATTCGAATAACGATAGGCATCACCCCGTTTTTCGAACCAATCAGCGTGGCTGGCATCGAGGGCGATGGCTTTGTCGAAATCGGCGATTGCCTTTTCATAGTCATCTTTATAGTAATAGTATCGCCCCCGGGCAATCAGATACTCCGCTTTCTTAGGATGTTTGACAATCGCTTGGGAGAGTTTCTGGAGCTGGGCGGGCGTAATATCGTCACAGTCGCCTTCGACTATGTCTTTCAACCCCCACTCATCCATAGAACAGGCGCTGAGAGCCAGGGTCGAAAGCAAAGCGAGAAAGAGTTTCTGCCTCATTGCGCCGCTAGCTCTAGGGGTCGGGATGATTGGTAGGTTCGAGCATGCACCAGAACTTACGCTCGAAGTCCCACATGTTTTCATCCTTCCAGTTACGCAGGGTGACTTTCACCGCCCACATCCCCTCTTTTTCCAGGGTGATATCGGGCTTGAAGACATGGTGACCCTTATAAATATCGTTTGGATCGTTGGCGCTGAATTCGCCTTTGTAAACCTCTATGCCATCGGGGCTCTCGATGGTGACCGTGCCCTTGTACTGGCGTCTTTCGTAGGGCGTACCGAAGCCTATGACCCAGGAGCAGCTGGAGTGGAAAGGCAGCTCTTTGACCACGAATACGTCAAAGATTCCCTTCAGGTTGAGCGTACCGTCATCGCTTCGTTCCGTGTTTTCGCAGAACAATATGTAGCCGCTATGCAGGTACTTCATGACAATCCTCGTTCTTGTCCTTATCAGGCAGTGAGCCAAAGAAATAGTAAACCATTTACAGGCTCGATGGGGGGTATTTTATGAATTATAGAAGATTATTGGACTGGTAAAGAAAGCCCCGGTTGGGCTTGGCGCTTTCAACCGGGGCTTTTCAATTGCTTGGATAATCACCGAATTAGTGGTGTTTACCTTTGATGATCTCTTCAGAGATGCTGGTAGGCACTTCCTCGTAGTGGAGGAATTCCATGGTGAAGGTGCCCTGCCCTCTGGTTTTGTTTCTGATGTCAGTAGCATAACCGAACATCTCGGAGAGAGGCACGTTACAGTTCACCTTGGAGAGGTGATCGGTGGTGTTCATACCTTCGACCTTGCCCCGTCTGCCGGAGAGGTCGCCGATTACATCGCCCATATAGTCTTCCGGTACTTCCACTTCTACCTTCATGATAGGTTCGAGCAGAACCGGTCTGGCTTTTCTGAAACCTTCCTTGAAACCGATAGAACCGGCTGTACGGAAAGCCATTTCGGAAGAGTCGACCGGGTGGAAGCTTCCGTCCACTAAGCGGACAACGATGTCGATTATAGGATAACCGGCAAGCACACCGCCAGCCATGGCATCTTTGACACCGGATTCGACGGCGGGGATGTATTCTCTGGGAACCACACCACCGACGATCTTGTTCTCGAAGGCAAATCCGGTACCGGGTTGGCCGGGTTCGATCTCGAGCACGACGTCTCCGTACTGACCACGACCACCACTCTGACGGACGAATTTGCCCTGTTGAGTAACGGCATTGCGGATGGTCTCGCGGTAAGCGACCTGGGGTTTGCCCACGTTGGCTTCCACTTTGAATTCGCGCAACAGTCTGTCGACGATAATTTCGAGGTGAAGTTCACCCATACCGGCGATGATGGTCTGACCGGTCTCGTGATCGACCGAGACTTTGAAGGTAGGATCTTCTTCAGCCAGTTTGGAAAGAGCGGTACCGAGCTTGTCGGCATCGCCTTTGGTCTTGGGCTCGATGGCGACCGAGATTACCGGATCCGGGAAGTCCATGGACTCGAGGATTATAGGTTTGTCCTGGTCGCAGAGGGTGTCACCGGTGCTGGTGTCTTTCAGACCGACAGCGGCGACGATATCGCCGGCGGCTGCCGATTCGACATCGGTTCTCTCGTCGGCTTGCAGGCGGACGAGACGGCTGATTCTCTCTTTCTTGCCTTTCACCGAGTTGTATACATAAGAGCCTGCGTTGAGGGTACCGCTGTAGACCCGGAGGAAGGTCAATTTGCCCACGAAAGGATCGTTCATCACTTTGAAGGCGAGGGCCGAGAAAGGCTCATTGGGGTCGTACAAGCGCACTGCTTCCTGGCCATCAGGAAGAGTACCCTTGATACCTTCCACATCGGAAGGAGCCGGCAGGTAGTCGACGATGGCATCGAGAAGAAGCTGGACACCTTTGTTTTTGAAAGCGGAGCCGCAAAGAACAGGAATGATCTTGTTCTGGCAGACAGCTTGACGCAGGACTCGTTTGAGGTCTTCGGGAGAAGGAGTTTCGCCTTCGAGATACTTTTCCATAAGAGCATCATCACATTCGACGATGGCCTCTTCTAAAGTATGTCTCCACTTCTCAGCTTCTTCTTTATAGTCGCTGGGAATTTCGTCGATCTTGATGTTTTTGCCCATCGGATCATCTTCTTCGTAGAAGTGAGCCTTCATCTCGATCAGGTCTATGAGACCCATGAAGTTGGATTCAGCTCCCATGGGAATCTGAATCGGGTGGCAGTTGGCCCATGTAGAATGCATGCCGGGCAGGTTCTCTTTCGTCTGACCGAGAACTTTGAAGAAGTCGGCACCGCTCCGGTCCATCTTGTTGACCATGATCATGCGGGGTACCGAATATCGGTTGGCTTGCTTCCAGACTGTCTGGGTCTGGGGCTGAACGCCGCCCACGGCACAGAGCACGATGACGACGCCGTCGAGAACCCGCATCGAACGCTCGACTTCGACGGTGAAGTCGACGTGTCCGGGGGTGTCGATAAGGTTGATTCTTTTGCCTTTCCATTCACTGGTAATGGCGGCGGCGGTAATGGTGATACCGCGCTCTTTCTCCTGGGCCATCCAGTCGGTGACGCTGGTGCCATCATGGACTTCGCCCATGCGGTGGATGAGTCCGGAATAGAAAAGAATTCTTTCCGTGGTCGTAGTTTTACCGGCATCGATATGGGCGGCAATTCCCATATTTCTTATGTTTGCTAGTTGGCTGGAGCGAGTCACCGAAGGTTTCCTTTCTTCTTTGAGAACATCCATGATGGGTTACCCTTGTAATTTAAATGATATATCCGAATCGGTTGCAGTTTTGTCAACGTTTTTTGCACCGCATTTTGCTCTTGGAATTTAACCATGGGATTTGCGGGATTTTGTCTATATTGAGGATTACTACATATTTTTCCGTGATTATCTTTACAATTGCCGATCGTATTTTCGCAAGCGCACTGTCGGTAATACTTAGAGACATTAGAACTGTTGCGCTTGATAACCTTTGTTCAGATGGGCTTGAACAGCGGCTTTCGGCTTTGGAATCGTTTAAAAACGAAAACCCCGGTTGATCTACTTTCTGCCTTCAACAGGCATCGGATCCGCCGGGGATTTTGTGAAGTTCGAATAAAACCGTATTAATTAATAGCGGTAGTGGGCGAAAGCTTTGTTGGCTTCGGCCATTTTGTGGGTATCGTCCCGTTTTTTCACCGAGGCTCCGGTTCCATTAGCGGCGTCCATCAATTCTGCCGAGAGTCTCTCGGAGAAAGAGCGACCGCTTCTCTTGCGGGAGTTGGTGATGATCCACTGGGTAGCAAGTGCAACTCCGCGGGATTGTTTGACTTCTATCGGCACCTGGTAGGTAGAACCACCGACCCGGCGAGCTTTGACTTCCACCAGGGGGGTGACGTTTTTGACAGCTTTATTAAATACGTCTAGCGGTTCCTGCTTGGTCTTCTCTTTGATGATATCCATGGCTGTGTAGAGCAGCTTCTGGGCGGTGCTGCGCTTGCCGCGCTGCATCATCCGGTTTACGAATCTCTGCACCAGCTGACTTTCAAATACCGGATCCGGCGATGGAACGCGCTTTTCTGCTGCGGTACGTCTAGACATTTTTGTTTCTCCGTCCTTTAAAACTTATTCTTTTGTTGCGCCTAGCTCTTAGGACGCTTTGCACCGTATTTGGAACGACCCTGCATTCTGTCCTTGACGCCGGCGGTATCTAGAGTACCTCTGACGATGTGGTAACGGACACCGGGAAGATCCTTAACCCTACCGCCTCTGACAAGCACAACGGAGTGCTCTTGCAGGTTGTGACCGATACCGGGAATGTAGGCGGTGACCTCGATTCCGTTGGTAAGTCTCACCCTGGCAATTTTACGCAGAGCGGAGTTCGGTTTCTTGGGGGTGGTAGTTTTCACCTGGGTGCAAACGCCTCTGCGCTGAGGGCAGGATTTGAGGGCAGGCGACTTGGTCTTGAAAGTGACCTTTTTGCGTTCGCGGCGGATGAGTTGATTGATGGTTGGCACCAGACATCTCCTGACTGATTTAGAAGAATCCAAACTTGAAACGAATATGGCTCAAGAGCATGGTTTTACCCTTGCAACCACTGATATTGCCGAAGCTGAGCTGGTGATATGCCATCCACATAGCTCGGCAAACACACAGGATATCAGAAAGCAGCTTCGGTGGATGCTTACTTTCCTATTTCCTTTACAAATCAAACATTTGCCTTAAACTAATTTAGTTCGAAGCCCTGGGTGAAAGGGACATTTATCGCCGGTGTGCCTGTGCCGAGATCCAGATCCAGGTTGGGAATCGAAACCGAATTGGACTTTTTCTTAGCTCTCAACCAGTGCTCTCGGACCATAAGGGTGAAGCTGCCGTTACGCTCGAACTCTTGATCTTCCAGGCACTTTACCAGGGGCTTTTGAAAGTCATAGACCTTGAAAACAATGGTCCCTTTCATGCCGGCTCGTTTCATAGTAGCCAGAACGAATTTGACAACATCTTCGCAAAGGTGTTCCCAGCCCTGGTTGACATATACCTCTATATGAAAGTCTCCCTGGCTGTGAGCGCTTATCTTGGCAGCGCAGGGAATCACTCCTCTCTCCTTCTCATCTGCCACCCAGAACCAGCGTTTGCGCCGCATCAGTCTTCTGGTCATCTTTTCGAAGGTGTCGGCATTGAGCTCTGGTACGTAATAGTCATCCGGAACCAGCTCCAGTACTCTCCTCACGTCCTCGGGCAGGACCGATTGATGAAGGTCGTATATCCGCTCCCGGTCTTCGGGCTGGGCGATTCTGAATTTACTGAGAATGTCCTCGCACTGGGGCGGATGATAGTCAATCGGTACCTGGTAATAGGTAAAGCCGCTGCACTTGCGAAAGCCGCAGCTATGAAGGAGTTTGAGACCGGCCATGTTCTCGTTGGCCGCTTCCGAAATAAAGTGGTTGATACCCTGACCGCCGAAGAGAGCCAGTACATATTTGAGGAGTTCCTGACCGATGCCCCTGCCCCGGTGATTTTTGTTGACTACCAGTTGATTGACCCGCCAGCAGCCATTGCTCTTGCCCAGGGCGTCCACCGAAATCAGCCCCAGGACAACGCCGTCATCTTTAGCCAGGTAAACCGAAGGACCGATGTGGAGATTGCAGGGAAGCCAGTGCTGCCAGAATTTCAATCCGCTGCCCAGGATCTTCTCTTCCTGGCAGAAGCTTTCATAGGGCACCGGAGCATCCTGGTGACGGAGCAGGGCTCTCACCTGGGTGGCATCGGTACTGAAGAAGGGTTGTATCTTTATCATCTGCTTCCGACCAGGGCTAAACGGCTGTTTAACCCCATTCTAGTCTATTTCTAAGCGGGCTTTGTAAAATTGACCCGGCGGCAGTCCGCCAGGTTGCTATATATAGGTAGAATAGAAAGTTCAAGATCGGAACTTTCCTATGACAAAAGAGAGCCCAAAATCAAACGTCAATAAGGTGGCAGCGGACAACCGTCGCGCTCGCCACGAATATCACGTGCTCGAGACCATCGAGTGCGGTATTGAACTCTCCGGCACCGAGGTCAAATCTATAAGAGCCGGGCAATGTAATCTGAAAGACAGTCATGCCCGTATCGAGAATGGTGAGGTCTATTTATACAACAGCCATATCTCTCCTTACGATCACGGCAATCGTTTCAACCATGAACCGACCAGGAAAAGACGATTATTGTTGAACAAAAAAGAAATACAGAAAATCAAATCCAAAATTCAAGAAAAGGGTCTCACTCTCATTCCGCTTCGGCTATACTTCAAATCTAATTGGGTAAAGGTCGAGCTTGGATTGTGCAAAGGTAAGAAGTTGTATGACAAGCGCGAAGATATGGCCAAGCGCGATAGCCAGAGACAGATTGAAAGAGTGATGAAAAGCAATCGTTAACAGGCCGGGTTTCAGGAGCGAGAGATTTCTCATATGTCGTTACGCAGGGCTTTTCTATTGTCATCCTTTGTGGTGTTGTATTTGATACTGTCCGCAATCTTGTCGCAGCCGGTCGCGGCGGCAGAGAATCCGACGCCCCTTGCGGTCTATAGAAGCAAAATAAACGAGAACACTTATCAAGACCAGCATCTGGGCACTTTTTCCAAGGACTACGATGAGTTCAAGCGCAATCTCTCCTCTTCTAATGTGCGTTTCGACGAACTCGACGACAATCAGGTCGCCGAAGGCAAAGCCAGGCTCTCTAAGTATAAATTGATAGTGGTACCGATGCTGGTGGATCTACCGGCTGATTCCGCGTCTGGGTTAAAAGAGTATTTTCTTGGTGGCGGCAAGCTTCTAGTCACCGATGGTGGTGGCCAGCAACAGCCGGGCGCAAGGGCCCTGGTAGACCTGCTGGGAGTATCAGTCGATGCCCAGAGAACTTTCAAGAGTCCCACCAAATTAGCCTGGGTGGACACTCCGCTTCCGATAGAAGCCGATTTCGCTGTGGGCTCCCAAGTTGCAACACTCAAAATTGGAGCCGATACCCGCGCTATCGCCAAATGGAAGGACGAAGGTGGTGCCGGTCAAATCGCCATCGCCCGTCGCGGTAATGGTGCTTATCTAACATGGATCCCCGGATTGCAGGGCGACCTGACCACCAATGCTCGATTTCTGGCCATGACTCTGGATGAACTCGCCCCTGGTATCACCCAGGAAGCGGTGGTGCAGATAAGTTTCGCCGAGTATCAATCTATAAAAAGCGAGTTGGATTATCTGAACAAGAGGACGGAAGAAGCAATAAAAACCGCTGCCCAGGCAGAATTTGCCGTTCCCATAAACGAGATCAAAGCCAATTATCAGGAAGCCCTCGGCAATGTCGATTCCTTTCATAGCGCTTATAAAGAGAGGCGATTTCAAATAGCCGATGAACATTTAAACAAAGCAAGACATTTATTTGCCCTTGCCTTCGCACAGTCCATGCCGGTTCGAGCTATCGAAGCCCGTTCCATCTGGCTGGATAGGGGCACCATCGTCGCCACCAAAAGTCCCCAGGGTATGGTCGACTTATTCGGACGGTTGAAGAAAGCCGGTATCAACGTGGTCTATTTCGAGACCAATAACGCCGGCTTCACTATGTACCCGAGTAAACTCACCGAACAGAACCCCGAAACCTTGGGATGGAGCCCTCTGGCGGTTGCGGTTCAAGAAGCCCGTAAACACGGCATGGAGATTCATGCCTGGCTCTGGATATTCAACGTGGGCAACATGAGACATAACCCGATTATCGGCAAAGCCGCCGATTTTCCCGGTCCTGTCCTCAAACGTTATGATTTCAACTGGGCCATGGCTTCTAAAACGGGTTCTCTTGTCCCTCCGAATCAATCGGAATATTGGATCGATCCAAGCAATACCGAATGTCGCACCTATGTCAAAAACTTGATTCGTGAGGTGACAGCTAATTTCGATGTGGACGGCATCCAGCTCGACTATATTCGCTATCCCTTCAACAATGTCGGCTCGGAAATGGGCTTCAATTGGCATTCCCGGGTGAAGTTCGAACAGCAGACCGGTCTCAGCCTCGATGACCTCAACGAAGAGACCCGGGAGTTGTTCGTCGCCTGGAAAACCCAGCAGGTCAACGAAATGGTCAAAGAGGTGTCGGATATGCTCAGGACCGAAAAGCCGAAGTGTCGCATCTCTGCCGCCGTTTATGCCTTCCCCAGAAGAATGCGGGTCAATGCTGTTCAACAAGAGTGGGAAACATGGGTGGCTAATGGCTGGATCGACACACTCAACCCCATGACCTATGCCGACAGTCCCAAGAAGCTTGCGATCATGGCTGATTTTTGCCGAGAGTCGACTTCTGACAAGGCTCTGGTCTTCCCCGGTCTGGCCATAATGCGGGTTGATACGGCAGGGTTGATAGAGCAGCTTGATACCGCCCGTGCCACCGGAACGCTGGGCACCACTATCTTTGCCATGGCTCATCTCGATGATAAGAAGCTCAATGTCCTAGCGGTCGGTCCCTATCGCAAGAAAACACTGCTTACTCCCCAGTCGGATCCTATCAGGGCAAGTCGCTTTCTCGTGGACGATTTTGCCGCCATGGTCAACCGTTACCTGCATGATCCCGATACCCACATTCTCTCCGATACTGCCAGCACCAATGATGTGATTACGCAGATAGAGTCTTTGCAGGAGACCATGCATGAACTCTCGGATAAAGCCGATTCCGACAAGCTGGAATCTATCAAGGGTGATGTCACCCACCTGCATAATACGGTCAAAGAGTGGCTAAGGCTGGAAGCCTTTATTCAACGAGGTTTCCGTGCTCAGTACATAGTCGACTATCTCGGGCAGGTAGAGGCAATCCTCTCTTATGCCTCTCACCGCGCAAGGGTTAGCCAGCTCCATGGTGGTCGAGGCAATATGCAGGCCCTGGCAGAATAAATTAATGCCTTACTACGTAATTTCACCACTTAACTTTTCAAATTTAATGTGTTAGCCTCTTGACATCAGGACTTGTTTACGACCTGTCGTAGAACCGGTGCTGGTCGCGCTCACGCTTACTCTTACTAAAAAATCTCTCCGCAGTCATCTGCGGTAACTCTCTGACGGCAAGCGTTTGCGCCTCCGGAACTGTCTACAAATACCGCCCTTGTGGTAGGTAGTTACTGGATATCACGTGGGATTCGGCTGAGATGTCTCTAGACAGAAGCATAACTAGCGGCGATTCTGCCAAGAAGCCGGCAGAAGATAGTCCCCGGATTGTCGACAGCGTCCCGGCTCATCCAGAGACCGAATCTCATGCAGAGCCGCAAGCCACAACCTATGAAGGCTCTGTTGAGACCTGGGTAAAGGCTGACCAGGGCGGTACGGAAAGTCGTCCTCTGATTCATGACCTCGAAGGGGAGGAAAGCTTTTCAACGGCCGTTGCCGACAGTGCCTCCGTCACCGTTCTTCCCGATGTAATAATCGAAGACAGCCCGGCGATGAAAGCGGCGCTCCTCTCTCCGGCTGAGGTAGACCGCCGGGCTAGAGAACTCTTTCAAGCGGTCAATCGTTATGACGAAGGCTATATTTTCGGTATAGGCTCGGGAGACGACCCCGATCTGAAGAAGATCCGGGATATTCTCGACCCGTTGAACGAAGCGGATAGAAAAGCGATAGAGACCGCCTATCGGAAACTGCCCGGTAATGAAAACAATCCGGACTTCGATTTGCGCGGCAATTTGAAGGAGAAACTCGAAGGCGATGACTTTCGCGAATTTGAAGCGATCCTCAACAGGCGTGACGGCAGGACTAATGACGCCGGCGCCCTGATGTTGTCGCTCAATCATATCGACAATGATCGTGACGATGCTGAGCGCAGGGTCCTGGAAGTTTTCTCTACTCTCGATCGCACTAGAATGGACAAGCTAGAGCAGGATTTCAAAGCCGATTATGGAATGACCATCGATCAAGCCCTGGAGCAGTATGGGCTCTCCAAAGAGGGGCGGACCGCCGTCGATTTTCTGAGAACGCCTGCCGAAGAGCGCACTGAAGAACAGATCAAGGACTTCGCGCGCTTTGCCGTCGAAGAGGGCTCTCTGGATTATCTGCTTTTGGCCCTGAGAGGTGATTCTCCCCAGGCGCAAGCCGCCAGAGAGAGCCTCAAGCAGGACGAAGGCTTCAAGCAGGCTTTGATAGATGAATTCAAACCACCTACCGGATTTCTGGCAGGGGTCATGCAGGCGGGCGACTTCGCCCTGGGGCCGATTGACGAAGCCATCGGCGGTGCCATAGAAGGAGATCTCTCCTGGGGTAAGGTGCTTGGCGGCATCTCGATAGTAGAGGGAGCGAGTGCGCTGAAAGATGGGGTCGACGCCAAGGACGACGATATTCGTTTCATGATGGCGATGGATGCGCTTAATGAAGGTCGGATTTCGTTATCTACCATCGCCCTCAATAATACCGGCAGCCTCTTCGGCTGGTTCGATAACAAAGAGAATATCGGGCTTGCCGTGGAAGGAGCCACCGATGCAGAGAGGAGATCCTATACTCTGGGCAGAAGCCTTTCAGAATCAGGCAGGGAGCCCGAGAGTGCCGACGAAAGACAGGCGCTCGAATATTTCAAACGGATAGACAAAGCTTTTAGAGACTCCGGCGATAACCGAGAAGCTCTCCACTGGGATGCGGTGATGCGCTACGGCAAAGATTCTTTGCTTGCAGACATTACCTCGAAAGAGGATACAACCGGGCGCTTCGAATCTTTAGAAGGGTTGAGGGAAGCAGATTGGAGTCGGCTGCGCGCCGAAGGCGGCGAGCACTATCGAGAGGATATCAGAACGACGGTCGAGAAGTTGGCAGGCAAAGCCGAAGCAGACAGGATGCTCGAAATTCTCGATGGCAAAGTGGATAGAGCCAACTCAGAGTGGACCTTCGATGATTCAAGAGGCGTGCATAGAAGCCTGTTCGAGACCATCGAACAGAACAAGAACAAAGGATTTTTCAGCTGGGGCTACCGAGAAGACGGTGTACTGGAAGGCTTCGAGAGGATGACCGCCGAAGAAGCGAAGCGCTACAAAGATGACCCTGCTTTCAAAAAGATGGTGGACGATTTTGCCGAAGATACCCTCAACGGTCAGAGGCAGGTCTACGCCAGGATGCTTCTCGATCAGGTGGCTCGAACCGGCGAGGCACCCGATATAGAAAGACCGGCAGAGACCGTGCTCAAAGACCGGATCGACAATAAATCGCCAGAAGATTCCATGGCGGCTGTAGAGAGCCTTCTTTCAGACCCGGCTGTTAGAGAGAGGCTGAACAAACCCTACAACGAACTCAGTAAAGAAGACCGCTTTCTTCGCTCGGCAGTGGACAGTGTTGTGCGCAATGCCTACGAGAATCAGTTCGGTCCGGATCCTGCTGTGACAGCTGCCATGTACGGTCAGGGTATGTACATTCCGGTAGATACCGCTTACAGTCGGAAACTGGAGACGTTTCAGGGTGCTTTGCTCGAGAGAGGTTCTTTATCCGCTTCGGAAAAAGCCGAACTGGGACTCAAAGATAATCGTTTCTTCGAACAGACCGCCGCCCTCGACCCTGAAGCAAGAGCCGCCATAGATCCTCACTTGAGTGATGCCGAGAAGAAGCTTATAGATGCGGTGGCGGAGAATCCCGATAAGAAGATGACCTTATCAGATCGGATCTATGCCTCTGCCGTCCTGGGTAAAGGGCCGGAAGCCGCCGACTTCGAGGATGCTCTGGTCGCGCTTCGAAAGGGGCCTTCCGGAGAAGCCAGGATTCAAGAATTGAGAGAAGATTACGGGCGCAAATATGACCGCAATTTCGATACGGATTTTCTAGGCTCGATAGACAAAGACGACCGGGGACGTTTTCGAGACCTGATCACCGCATCCACCGTCGACTATCGCCAGACTCACTATGAAGCATTCGCCCTGGCCAGGCATAGCGAGAGCGGTGTTTCGGTGGATGCCACCGAACTTACCGTTGATAGAACTCTCACCATCCAGGCTGATATGCTCCGGAATCTGCAGCATATGTTCGAGCACCCGGAAGATTATCCCGAAGAGGATAGAGAGAAGCTGAGAGAGGCAAGCCGAGTCTTTGCAAAAGCCATAGAAGATTATAGAGAATCGAAAGAAAAATTTGCCGAAGGAATCTATCAAACCGCCGTTCTGGTAGGCGGACTTTCGGTGGCAGTGGCCACCGGTGGAGTGGCTGCCGGACCACTACTGGCGGTGGCGCTTACCAGTGCGGCGGGAAGAATTGCATTGAAGCGCGGAATTCAAGGTACGGATTACGAATTGAATCCGGAGAATCTCTTCAAAGACGCCATCATAGGAGCAGCCACCGGTGGCTTCAGCGTTCTTGGTCCTGAGACCATCGCCGGTATCAGAGGAGTGGGAACTCTGGCCTGGGGCAGAGTGGGCACTGCGGTTGCCGACCGGGGTCTCGGTATAGCCTTCAAAGAAGGTGCCGAAGGCGTTGCCGGCAAAGAGCTGACCAATTTGATCGGAGGCAGTGTCAGCGGTCGGGTCGGCAAAGAGGCGGTGGAGAGTCTAGCCCAGAAGCTGGTCGCCAACCCCGATGACGCGGCCAGGTTAGTGCCTGTATTGCAAGAAGTGATTGAGCAGTCGGGACGGGAAGTAACCGAGAATATTCTGAAACAGTCTTTCCCGGAGTTGGTTCGCCAGAATGGTTTCATTGGCGGTGTCAGGGCGCTGGGCACGGAGTTGCGAGCGGCTTCTCCCGAGATCGCCGCCAAGCTTCCCGGCATGGCGAAAGGTGTGCTGAGAGAGTCGGCAGTCAATGCGGCTCTGGGAGGATCTTCCAACGTTCTTATCGAGGGCTCAGTGGGCCTTGCTAAAGACGGACAGCTCGACTTGAGCAAGCTGGGCGAATCTTTCCTGGTGGGTGCAGGTGCCGGAGCCACTTTGACCGTCGCTTTCAAAGGGGCTATCACCCTGGGTAAACCGGTGATTGGTATCGCCGGCAATGTGGCTCGCAATCAATTCGACAATGTCGATGGCTTCGCCGCTCAGTTCGCGAGAGGCGCCGATGGAAAGATAAAGGTCTCCGCTCCGGAAGGCGCCGTTCCTTTTAAAGCCGAGGTCAAGCTTGCCAGCGGCGAGACCAGAATAATAGAGCTGGGTGCAGAACCGGTAGACCTTCCGGATGGTACCGTATCCATGGGGATACCCGGTGGCAGGCTTACCGAGGTTCATGCTCAAGTTGCCACCGCCGATGGTGAAGCAGGCGATCTCTATGCCCTTCACCCGGCTAACGCCGACGGTGTTCCGGAAAGGAGCGTTCCTACAAGGGTCGATGACAGCACCAAAGAGTATGTAACCCGGGGCGAAGACCTTCCCATGCGAGAGGTGACCCGGACCTTCTCGCGTCGTGTCCTGGACGCTCTGGGCATGACCAAAAGCGGCGACAAGCTGGACTTTCGCTATGTCAACGGCACCCCGGTCAAACCGAACAATGTCGTCACTCTGGGACGGCATGGCGATATCCGCTGGTCGGGATCGGCCGATGAGATCTCGCGCAAACACGCTTACTACTATGTCGATGAGAGTGGTAATGCTTTTATTCAGGATGCAGGGTCGACGAACGGTACTTATGTAAACGGCACAAGAATAAGAGAAGGCGAGTGGGTTCAACTCAAACCCAGTGACAAAGTCAATCTCGGGAAACCGGAGCATGGTCACGAGCTGCACTTCAGAGCCGATTCTCCAAGAGCGGCTGTGCGCCGCTTGATAGAGCGAACGGATCTGCCCGAGGGTGTATTGCTGAGACCCCGGGACTACGTGCCCGAGAGTCCGCGGACCTTCAGAGAGTCTATTGATCAATCCAATTATTTCGGAACGAACAGCGAACTTGCAGGCCGGATCAGAGATGGTTATATAGATGCCGGCAAGGGCACCAGGGTCGGTGCCGATGGTAAACTTGTCGGTCAGCCGCGCCGGCATATGATTGCCGTCGATCGAGCCAACGATCCTGTATTGCGCAATGTCATCGAAGATGCTCGCACCAGATTCGGTCATCTCTCGCCTGCCGAGAAAGCTGCCGCCCTCAATACCTATGTCCACGAACTGATTGGTGCTCCCAATATGTCGGGCAAACAACTGGATGCCTGGCATGATGCTTTCGGTGAACAGAACAAGGGTGAACCGGTTTTACTGGGCGAGTTTATTCGTCAGGGCAAAGGGGTCTGCATAGAGCAGGCAACCTTGATGAAAGTGCTGGCTGATGAGCTGGGTCTGGAAGCGACTCTTGTCAGAGGGGCCGGTGAGGTCGGGGACCCGACTATCAATCATGCCTGGGTTCATATCCGCCTGCCCGGTCAAGACGAGCCCCTGGTCTATGACCCGCGCTGGCGAGAAGCCGGAGTCAGATACTCTCAGATAGACGCCCATGAAAGAGGTATCGAGATCATCAACCATGGTCGGGATATCCCGGTCGAGCCCCATGCTCCCCGGGGTGGAAGAATAGAGGTGTTCGAGAACGGAGCGCCCATTAGAGTGGGCTCAGGCTCAGGTAATGCTCTTCGTCTCACCGAAGGATCCGAAGTTACCGTCGGTCGAAATTTCGAGGGCACCGTCGATAGAGCCGCCAGCAAATATGACGAAGTTTCCGGAGTGCATGGCAAGCTATTCATGAGAAATGGGCAGCTCTTTTTCAAGGATGTCTCGTCCAACGGCACCTACATTAATGGTGACCGCCTCACCCCGGGAAGAGAAGTTCCAATTAACCTGAGCGATGATATCCATCTGGGCTCTCCCGATGGACCTCGGTTGAGATTGATTAAAGAACAGAGACCTATCGAAGTAGGTCCGGGTGGGCTCGCCGGCGACTTGAGGGAAGGCGGCAGTGTTATGATCGGGCGCGATCACTCCGGTTCCGTGCCGCTCAATCATCCGGAATTCAAAAAAGTCTCCGGCAACCACGGCAGACTCAGTATGAAGGACGGGCAGCTCTATTTCCAGGATGTCTCTTCGAACGGGACCTATATAAATGGAGTCAAGGTAGAGCGCGGCAAGGATTTTGCAATAAGCTCCGCCGATGATATCAGATTAGGCTCTCCGGATGGTCCGAGGCTGGAGTTCAGGGAAAGAGACAGGAAACTGCTCTACACAAGAGTGACCCGGGGAGCGATAGATATCGAGGCTGATAGTCTCATTCTCGAACGTGGTGATGGGGGCGTGGATGCCGAGGCGCTGGAGAGAGTTATTCGCCAGATCAAGTCCTCCAACAAGAGCGAGTTTCCCAAGATGCCTGTCAAAGATCAGCCCGGATTGGAGACCCAGTCTCTGGTGCTCGATCATATGGAACGCCGTTTGAAACGCCTCCAGGACCAGGGCAAGATCGGAACTGAATGGGTTGTGATGCCGACAGAGTATCATTCGGCAGCAGATATGGCCGGCGCCGACGGACTTCTGGTCAACACTAAAACAGGCGAGGTTCATATCATCGATCCCACCGGCAACTTGCAAAAGGCCCAGAACGGAAGAGGCAATAATGTGGCTGCCATGAACGAGCATGGTGTGGTCTACGGACCCAGACCGATTTTTGATGAAAGCGGTACTCTTCGCTATGATGCCGACCCGACAGAGACCGTGCGGATAGACGGAGAAGAGGTCAGCCTCAAAGAGCAAGTCGACCGTTTTCGCGCCGACGTGGACAACACCCTCTATACTCTGACCGGCAATCGTTCTCCGCTTACCCTCTCTGATTTTAGCGGTTCGATCCGTAATCAACCGGTCGACGACCCCGCACGGCTGTTGCGTGATTTCGAGACTATGTTGAGAGAGCGGGCCGCGGATCCCGAGTATGCGGATTTCCGTCAGGGTCTTATAGGCTTCGCCGATAATATCAGAGACGGTGCGCTCAACTATGCCAGCAGAGTGGGTCGAGAGATACCGCCGACGCCGCCATTGAAAGATTATCTCGATGGCTATGCAGAAAGAGTCATGCTCGACCATGCCCTTGCCGACTTGAAAGTCAGAGATTTGAATGTGCCCTCCAATCCGGAAAGAAGCGCCGATGTCCGGGTCATCAAAGGAACTGACGGAGACGCCAGCCTGAAACTGGAGCACGAGAACGGCTCGATTTACAATGTCGATTCCATCAACACCATGTTGAAGAGCGCCCAGATAAGACTGACCAACGAAGTCTCTCTTAAGAACATGCTGCTCTCAAAACCGTTCAGCGGTAAGATGAAAGCCCTGAGAGCCAAGTATCCAAATCTTGATGATGATCAAATAGTGCGCAAGGTCAGAGAGGCCATCTCTAACGTGGACTATCGTTATGGATTGCATCTGGCCAATAGACGTGCCGATCATCCGGTGGTGACCATGCGCAACAGGCTGGCTGATAGCGATGCCTGGCAGAGAAGAATAGAAGAACTACCTGCGGAAGCTCCACCGAAGCCAAAAGATAGAGTCACCGAAAATGGCTTCTCCAGTGCGGATGTGGAGAAACAGCTCAAAGAGCTTTGGACCGATCAGGTTCAGGATATTCCGCAAAATGCTGAGGATTTGCACGATTATCTCTTCCTGCTTCGAGAACAGATTGAACCTTCCTTGAGCACCAGAGATTTGAACAGACTCGATGATATGATCGCTTCTTTAGAGTCAGATGATCCGGAAGCTGTTGCCGCCCTTCTGAGGATTCTACAATGATAAGGACCCTCGCCGACGACAAAGGCAGCTTCGCCGAACTGAGTCTGGTGGAAACCGATGGCGGCAGCCTGGTGTTGAAGAGGGCCAGGGAGAAAGCGCTCAAGCCCGAATTGACAGCGGTCGAATCGGCGGCGATTCTATTTGTCACCGGTGGAATAAAAGTGGTCGAGCCGGATTGCAACGAACTGCTCGCTCATCAAATAGATACTTTGAAAGCCTGGCAGAAGATCGATGGAGTTGTAAAAATCGAACCGGATCAAGGTGAATCCTCCGGTAACGGCAAGACCCAGTATCGGATGGAGTATCTACAAGGTGACACCGCTAGAGATGCCTTCGTCACCGGCAGCTTCAGCGCCGATATGTTTCTCGAGCTTCTTTCGATAGTAGTGGCAATAGAGAATTCTGAAAGCTTCAATTATCACGGCGACCTGAAGCCCGAGAATATAATCTGCACTGAAAACGGTATCAAGCTGATTGATCCGGGCTATTTCGGTCCTCTCAATACTCTTTATGGAAGGGAGCCGAGGGTCCCTGTAACCACTGCCATTTACTATCCGCTTCTCAAGCCCGATGATGTGCTTGCCTTAGGGATACTGCTCTGGGAATGTGTTCTATCGCTTCATCCTTTTATGCACGGCTCAATTGATGATGAGAATTATGATGACAGATTGATCTCGAAAGAGTTGCTCGGCGAGGTGGCGAAAAAAGAGCGGGTCGGACAACATATCTACTCTGCCATTCTTGCTCTCGAACTGCCGTCTAAGCTCAGGGCAGACATGACCGAGGAGATGGAGCACTTTTTTTTGAAGGCTTTGCGTCTCAAGCTGAATGAAGAAGGCAGACTGGCACCTGATAGAGGATTCTCCTCGGCAGCCGAGTTTAGAGATCGCTTTGCCGAATTGAAAGCCTCAGGAGGTCTGCTCTGGCGATTGCTCTGACTCGCTTCGAATCACAAGAGTATTGGCGATGATATCGTGCAGGGCCTGCTTTCTACTGGTGAAATCGCAGATAACAAAGCCCAGACCGAGAAGAAAACCGGAGAGAAACTTGCTTGTCAGGCGAAACGCTGATCTGGTCACTCCTATGGGTTTACCTTCCATATCGGTTATCTTGAGATTGAAGAGGATCTTGCCCGGTGTTGCCTGGAATTTGGAGATCTCGAAGCCGATGAAATAGGCGAAATAGGTGATAATGCCTATCGAGGCGCCGGAGTACTTGTAGATCAGGTTGAGCAGATGACGATCGCTTGTGTAAGCCGTGGCACCCATGTAGATGAAAGGGCTTGCCACGATGGCGATGGCGCAGGCGGTGAGCATCATCAGGATAAGATCGACAATCCATGCCTGGAGTCGTCTCCAGAGCCCGGCATAAGTCGTGTCTACATGATTCATTGCCTTTATTCTACATTAAGGACAGGTAACGATTACCCTTAAACACGTTTTGGCTGAATTCGACCGGGAATGATCATCTGGGGTCTGTCTTTGGATAATCGGCTATTGCTCTCCGGGGATTTTGCATATGGGTCTGAAAGAGAAGGTGCAGATTGGCATCCTGGTTTTTGCTCTGGTGTCGCTGGCACCGGAGCTTATCGCTCTTGGTTATCAGAGGGTCTCCTGGTCAGAATATAGCGACCGGGGCAGACAGCTTGTAACTTTCGGAGAGCCGCAGGCGGCCATCGCCTATTTCGAGGCCGAATCTAGAGAAGCTTTCAAAAACAAAGGGGCCAGGAGCCCTGAGTATATTGCAACTCTGGAGGGACTTTCCCGGTCTTTGGCCAGAGAGAAGCTCTATCAGGGAGCAGAAGAGAAGCTGGACAAGGCTTTGTCCATAATGCAGTCCTTCTTCTTCAAAGATAGACAGAAGATTTCCCATCTTCTGGAGATGAAAATAGCGCTCTTGCAAGAGCAAGATAGCGCGGCCCGGGGTAAAGAGATTGCGGTCTTGAAAGAGGAGATTCGCTCTCTGAATGCCTGGTGGCAGTGGCTCTGGACCGGCTTTTTTATCGCCTTCATCGCAGAGGCTCTCTATATGGCCAATGTCATCGCCAAACCCGGTGATATGCAACCAGGTCATTTTCTGGTCGATCATGGCTATCTATACGCTTTTTCGATCCTGGTCGGCACCGCCACCATGACAAAAGGGCTTCTTCTATGGGGAGGAATTACCTGGTTGCAGGCGATTTTTGCAGGACCTGGAATCAGCCTGGCTCTTTTACCTCTTGTCTTCGGCGGGGTCATGGCATCTTCCGAATTCTGGGTCCGGGAAGACCCGCTTACCCACCTGAAGCCGAGCCGTCAGGCCTATCGTTGACCATATAGAATTCCGGGATTCTAGAAGTTTTTCTTGCTACCAGGTAGAATTTGCCTGTCGGCAGGAATTTTTACCATGGAAAAAATAGAAGCTAAATTGAACGTTCCTTCTCCGGTGGAACAATCATTGCAGGAGCTGGTCGAATCCTTGAAGAGAGGAGCCGGCGATAATCTACAATCGGTCATCATATACGGTAGCATCGCCCGCGGTCATTTTCGACCCGGTGCAAGCGATGTCAACCTGGTGATTCTGCTCAAGGACGTATCGGCGTCCGAGCTGGACAAAATAGACAAGCCCTTGAGAAAGGCGCGCAACAGCATCAACGTCAACGCCATGATCATGACCGGCAGCGAAGTGGCACGCAGTGCCGATGTCTTTCCGGTAAAGTTCATGCACATAAAAAACTATCATCTGGTGCTCTTCGGTGATGACCCCTTTGTCGATTTGAGCATCAGCCCTAAGCATCTTCGCATACGCCTGGAGCAAGAGCTTCGCAATATCAGCATCAGGCTCAGAAATCGCTATGTCAATCTGCATCAAGACAGATCCGTTTCGATAGGCCTGGTGACTAATCTCATGGGCTCGTTTGCCGTGCAGTTGAGGACTTTGCTCGAGTTGACCGGGAAGCCTCTGCCCCAGGAGCATTCTACTAAGGCGCATCTCATGGCCGCCGCCGAAGCTTTCGACCTGGATAAAGAAGCCCTGGAAGCCGCTTCAGAACTTCGCCGCGGTGTCGCTCCGGCGCTGGAAGTACAGGAGATTTTTGCCCGTGTCATGAAAAGTGTCGATAAGGCGGTGGATGTCGCCGATCAGCTCGAAATCAAAGAGTGATTTAGAAACCTATGAATCCTTACGAAATCCACGGACCGCAATATCTTCTTCTTTATCTGGCCGCTATGGTGGTTATTGGAATCGGGGCTGCGATAGTCAAATCTATTTTAATTGCTGGTGCTGCCGGTGGTGGCAGAGCCGATTCTAAGAATCTGCGTCTTCATCCCTATGAAATCGCCTATTTAAACGGGGGAGAGACCCTTGCCTTGCAGAGTGCCGTCGGCTATATGCTACAGAGGAATATTTTTTCATCGGACGATACGAACAGCACCGGTCCCAAAAGAATCAAAGCCGAATCCAGTCCCCACGAGAAGCTCGTTAAAATCCATGAGAATGAGTCGCCCCCCGACAACACCGACGAAGCCGGGATACAGATAGGACAGGATCTTGAATTCAGGCTGGCGGCCGACGCTCATGGCCGCACCTGGACAGAGGTATTGGGCAGGAAGGGACGATATAGAGATATCTTCGAGCGAATGAGGTTGAGGCTCATGAAGAAAGGCCTGATTGCAGATAAAGGCTGCGAATCTCTATGCAGGCTATTGACCGTGGTCGCCGCCCTGATTCCACCTCTGGTTCTGGGTCTTCCCCGCATTGTCGAGACATTCTCCACCCACAGACCGGTTTTCCTTCTGGTTATCCTTGTCTTGATCTCTTTTGTGCATGCGATCATATCTTGCTATCAGGGTGCTGTTCGAACCGGTGCAGGCAACAAGTTTCTATCTGATCTAAAAGATCAGAATCGTGGTCTTTATACTACGGCTTCGTCCGGCAGCGCTAATGTAGGTGCCAATGACATGGTTCTCGCCCTGGCCGTTTTCGGAACGACGCTGATTACGGCACCAGGATTTTTTATGTTCAAAGATTATTTTATTCCTCCGGTTTCCAGTTCTTCGAGCGGCTCCTGTAGCTCATGCAGCTCGTGTAGTAGCTGCGGCGGCGGATGTGGTGGCGGTTGCGGCGGCTGCGGAGGATAGGGTCTTGAAGACTGAGAAGATCCTATTCGGTTGCGGGGTAGGCTGGCGACCTCAGCTGGCCATGCACATTGAAAGGCGAAGAGATCTAGAATTCATAGAAGTGCTGGCCGACAATCACTTTATGGAGACGAGCAGACATCCCGCCATCGAGGCTCTGCAAAATAGAGGCATTAAAATCTCTCTGCATGCGATCGGTCTCTCCCTGGGCGGCTCGAGCCTTCCTGATTGCGCATATATAGATAGTCTCAATAGGCTGATAGATCTATATGGCGCGGTCTGTATCAGCGAACATCTTGCCTTCGTCCGTGGTGGCGGTATGGAATCGGGACATCTACTGCCGGTGAAAAGAGATGAACACACACTGAAAGTGGTGGTGGAGAATATCAACTTTGCCTCCCAGAGACTGAACGCTCCTCTTGTTCTCGAGAATATCGCCTCTTACTTGACCTGGCCTGGCGAAACAATAGACGAAGCGGAATTTTTGTCCAGGGTTCTTTCCGAGACCGATTGCCGACTTCTGCTAGATATCTCCAACCTCTATGCAAATTCGTTTAATCTGGGCTTTTCACCAGACAGGTTCTTAGATCGCCTGCCGCTCTCTAAAGTCGCTTATATGCACATAGCAGGCGGTGAAAAGAGAAAGGGTATTTATCACGATACCCATGCCCATGATTTGGGTGAAGCGGTGCTCGACCTTCTCTCCACCGCTCTTTCTAAAGGGTGTTCCGATGCTGTACTGCTAGAAAGGGACGATCTCTTTCCCGACTTATCGGAATTCAATCAAGAGATGGATAGAATCTTTCGGATTCTATCTCCGGGGACGTTAGCCTATGTCTGATCTTGCTGTCATAAGAAAGAAGATGGCTGATGAGCAGGCTGATCTGGTCGCTCTTCTTCTGGCTGCCGAAAAACCGGATAAGAACTTTGATAAAAAACAGATCGAGCTTTATTCTTGTACGCTAAGGAAAAAGCGGCTGAAAGCACTGAAGTCTGCCTGGCCCATTTTGAATCAGACCCATTTAACCGAGGCAATAGAGGCTTATCTTGTCAGAAGACCGGCGACACCGAAGTATCATCACGGCTTATTAGACGGCAGGCTTTTTCTGCGTTTTCTCGCCGACAGAGAAGAGCTGGGCTCTGAGCTGCGTCAGCATTTGATCGAATTCGACAGCCGCTACCGTCTTTCTGGTCGCCGTCTTATGCCAAGAAAGAGGATTGAGCAGCGCTTTTATGAATGGTATCTAATATGGAGCCGTCGGAAATTGCGCTGAGAATTGACTGTGAAAAATAAAAGAGACCCTCAAAAGAGAGTCTCTTCAATTTTTTCAGAACTATTCTTTCTCTAAGCGATGCTTAGTTTCCGGAATTCCACTCGCGCACCGGGAACGGAGCAGGTGTGGATTGCTCGCGCTGAACCTGCTGGTAGCCTTGCTCGGTAACCGGCTGTTGTACAGGCTGTTGAACTGGTTGTTGAACAGGCTGATATACAGAAGGTTGCGGCTGGGGCGGGGCAGGGGGTGCAAAAGAAGTCTGCGGCTGCATTTGCTCTACAGGCTGTTGAATAGGCGCAGGCTGTTGAATAGGCTGCGGCTGTTGAACATGCATTTGGGCCTGCTGGGCTTGCCAAGCGGAAAGATTGAAGTTCTTGAAAGATTCTTCGATAATTCCGGACTTCTCGCGAAGCAGATACTCGATGTAATCACCGCGGCTCATTCTAGAAGCGGCAACTTGCTCATCGAGCAGTCTGTGAGCCATGGGGGTCACGCAAACAGCAGTGGTGGTACCTCTGTTCTTACCGAAGAAGTAAGACTTGGCACCGCCTTTAGGACCGGTTTGCTTCAGCGACGCAGGCAGTCTCAGAGGAGGCATGCCGGCACGCTCACGGATGAGCATTTCGACATAGTCGCCATTAGAGACGCCGGCGTTAGCAGCTTGCTCTTTGAGCAGCTGGCGACCGAGGGCCGTCAAGTTGAAGGAAACCGAACCTGATTCTTTGCCAGGAAAACGTGAACGCCGTGGCGAGGTGGTTTTTGGTGTGGTGTTATTTTGGACCGTTGTGTTCATTTAGTTTTCGGCATCAGGAAACTTTCTACCTCAATTGATATTGAGCCCCGTTTGCCTCTCCTCCTTTATCAAATAACACGGAATCCGACTGGTACAGCAATTTTGAATTTGGCAGCGAAAGCCACCACTTCCAACGCACAGCCATTGACTTTTGCCTAGCA
>CAZCBH010000001.1:202578-210718 GCA_964496875.1 uncultured Candidatus Obscuribacterales bacterium
AGTTCATCATCTGATGAAGTGGCTAACAAGCATTGACTTTTGCCTAGCAATTAGCCAATGAGGTCTGGGAAACCGTTTTTTCGTTGACTCCTGACACAAGAAACGTAATCAAGCGCCAACCATCCAGAGCAAAACTCCAGATCGTCATTCCCGTCACTTACCCTTTTAAAGTAGGTTTTTTAGAATGATCCTGGCAACCCTTTCCAAGACCTTGATTATAGAGCAAAACACACCAAATTTGATGGTAGTCATGTATTACTTCTCTTTCATAGAATGAGGCTCAAAGGGTGCATGACAACCAGTGAAGCCAGGAACTTACCCTGTTATAAAGTACCGAAGCGTAAGTATATTGAAGAGCCATGCGATCAGCGATCCAAAAATAGCACCGATCAAAACTTCGAAAGGAGTATGTCCTAGGAATTCTTTAATGCGTTCGGAGCTGAGGTGCGGATGCTCCGAAAAGAGCTCTTCCAGCATTTCGTTCAGTACTTTGGCTTGCAGACCGACAGTTCTTCTTACCCCGGCGGCGTCATACATGACGATGGTCGCCAGGCAGAGCGCGATGGCGAAGGAAACAGAGTTGAAAGACTCTATCAAGCCCACTGTCACTGCCATTCCCATGGTGCAACTACTGTGGCTGGAGGGCATCCCTCCCGTCTTCGCTATCACCCTCAAGTCGAGCTTGCCTGTCTTGGCAAGCTTGGTGACTACCTTGACGCTCTGGGCAAGAGCACTGGCTAGAAAGGTAACCAGGATTACCTGCCAGCCTCTCTGGTCCATCGCCATGCCTGAGCCCGATTGAGAGGCGGCATTGAGAGCGAAGGTCGAATTTGAATAGAAGTCGGCGATAAAAGATAAGTCCATGGTTTACCAGATTACAGATTAAGTTGATTCAGTTTGTCCGTATGATTGCCAATTCGAGCAGTTGTTCGAGAACCGGAAAGTCGCTCGATAGAAGATTATAATTAGCCAATGTTTCCCGACCGGCAACATCCAGGCTCTTCAATTTCTCCCGGGCGCCGTCCACGCCGAATACTTTTATCCAGGTAGCTTTGTCGCATTTCTCGTCCTTGCCCGGTGTTTTGCCCAGGGTGTCACTGTCTCCGGTTACATCGAGGAGGTCGTCGGCTATCTGAAAAGCAAGACCGAGGATTTCGCCGAATTTGTGAATTCCCTCTAATTGAAATTCCGAGGCACCGGCCACGGCACCACCTGCTGTGAGGGCATAGCGAATCAACGCTCCGGTTTTTAGTTTGTGAATCGCTTCTACCTTCTCGGCGGTTATCTCTTTGGTTGCCGAACTATCGGCCGATAGCTCGGCCAGGGTCAGCCCTTCTTTCTGGGCTCGCGATATCATGGCGGCATCGACATATTCGGGAAGACCAAATTGACCTGTATATATAAGATCGAAAACCTGACCACCGACCATACCCCTTGCCCCGGTAGCTTCCGAAAGTCCCTTGATAACTGCAAGTAGAACGGAGCGGTCCACGGCGGCAGGGGTTCTATCGATAATCAACTCCACCGCCTTCATCAAAAGCGCGTCACCGGCAAGAAGCGCCATCGCTTCGCCGAAGACTTTATGATTCGTGGGCCGACCGCGTCTGAGATCATCATTGTCGAGACAGGGCAGGTCATCATGGATAAGGCTCATGGCATGAACCATCTCGATGGCACAGGCTATGGGCACTATAGAAGAGAAGTCGAGCCCATTCGTTTTGCTTTGTTGTGGATGGTTAATACCGTTTATGGTTTCAAAGGCGGCGATGCATAACAAAGCTCGCAAGCGCTTTCCTCCGGAGAGGACCGAATAGCGCATCGCTTCTTGAAGTAATCCTGAGTCTTTATCCGTGTTTTCGAGATAGCGAATAAGGGCATCTTCGACGGCTGCTTTTCGAGATTCGACGTACTCATGAAATGAAGCTGTGCTTTGCATGGTGCTGTTCTGTGTGATCTGAGTCATTCTAAATCTTGCCTTCGACAAAGCCTTTCAGCTTCTTCAGCATCTTGAACCCGGACATGCCCCATTTGAGAAAGTTCTTCTCTTTAGCCATCAAAAGTTTGATCACGGGCAAAAGATCCTTGACCATATCCAGCCCGGATGCCACCGCTTGTTCACTGCCCTCTCCTTTGAGCTTCTCGTTCAGCTGGACAAGTTGCTGTCGATAGATAGGAAGGTTGAAGAGGGCGAAATCCCTGCCGAAAAGCGCCACCTCTTCCATATCAATCAAAAGGTTCTTTAGTTTCTTATAAGCAAAAGGAAGAACCGCCAGCGCCACTATGGCAATAACTGCTGCCGAGATGAACAGGATTTTGACGATATCGAGAAATAATCTGCCGTTGCCGGTTCCGGCAAATTCCAGATAGACCCGAAATGCGATGAATGCCGCGGGAATCATGGCAAGAAGCCCTAGAGCCAGAACCGCAAGACGAAGATAGTGACGATGGGTCTTCTCTTTGACGAAGCGAAATCCCTGGGATAGACCTCCGAAAACCTCGGGATTATCGCTAATTACCAGGGTTGGCTTGCCCTGCCGGACAGCCTGCTTGGTTTCATCAACTTCTGTGGGTAGGTCGAGACTCATTATTTCAACAGGGCGCGGGCGATCAACATTCTCTGGATCTGGTTCGTACCTTCATAAATCTGGCCGGCTTTGGCATCTCTGAATATGCGCTCCACTAAGAGTTCCGGTTCAAGCCCCTCCACGCCCAGGATGGAGAGTGCTTCGGTGGAGACTTTCATGGCGGCATCGGTGGCGGTGGTTTTGGCCATCGCTGCCAGGGTGACGTCGGCGCTGCCTCTATCGACCGAAGCTGCCGCCTGATAGGTCAACACCCGGGCTGCCTCTACGGTAATGGCCAGGTCCCCCACGGTGGCGGCCAGGCCATTGATGCTTTCATCAATCACTTGCTCTTGATATCGCCTTCTCAGAACTTTGATCAGGGCGTCAAGCGCCCCCTGGGCCCAACCGGTAGCCTGGGCGGCGATGGTCACCCTGCCTTTGGCCAGGGAGGAGAGGGCGACTTTTCTACCTTCACCGGGTTCTCCCAGCATGTTTTCCACCGGTACCGTACAGTCGTCGAAGACTAGCTCACAGGTAGAGTAGCCGCGCATACCCAGCATGTCGAACTTCTGCCCGATTTGAAAGCCGGGGAAGTGACGTTCTACGATAAAGGCGGTGATGCCATGGTCCCGTTTGGTCGGGTCTCCTGCCATCGGTTTATGAGCATCGCCTAATATTTTCGCCATCACTATGTAATAGTCGGCGGATGCACCACTGGTGATCCAGGTCTTGGCTCCGTTGAGCAGATAGTTTTCTCCGTCGAAGCGTGCCGTGGTTTTAAGCGCGGCGGTATCGGAGCCGGCATCCGGTTCGGTAAGACCGAAAGCGGCCAGATATTTGCCGGTGGATGAAGGGGGCAGATATTTTGCCTTCTGCTCTTCGGTGCCAAAGCGATAGACCGGCTCTTGACAGAGAACATGGACTCCAAGAGAGCTCATGATAGGCACACAACGGCGGGCGAACTCTTCGTTGACCAGGCAGAAACTTATGTAGTCTCCCGCTGAGCCGCCATAAGTATCGGGGAATGGCAGAGAGCCAAGCCCCTCTTTACAAGCCGCTTCGAAAAGATCTTTCCTGAACTGATTGTCCCTGTCTGAGGCGATGACATCCTCGAGGCTTAATCTATCGGCAAACGCTTTTGCCTTGTCCAGCCATCGGAGCTGGTTTTCGCTATATCGATCTCTCAGGTTGGTTTCCAAAGTATCGGTAGAAACAGGCTCTGTTTTAAGCATGGTCAAAGGGAGTTCCGGATATAAAACTTCGAGGGGATTCGATCTTACATAGATTGATAGATCAAATGTAGATCCATAAGAGGAAATTCTACAGGGTCTGTGTCTCTTTTTGCTATCCTTAGGTAAACTCTCTATAAATTCGAGCACTGCGAGCCTTTCACCACGAGCCTTTTAAATGGATACGGCACCAGATACGATAAAACCCGGTTCTCTTCGCGCTGGTGATACCGTCGGAATCGTGGCGCCATCCTCGCCCATGTTCGAGGATGGACAGATAGAGTTTACTTTTGCGTGGTTGAAGAAACTTGGGCTCAAATGGAAACTGGGCAGACACCTGAAAGATCACCATGGCGATCTGGCCGGTGTGGATGAGGCTAGGCTGGAAGACTTTCACGAGATGTGGGCGGATAATGAGGTAAAAGCGGTATTCCCTATCCGTGGTGGCAACGGTAGTGTGCGCTTGTTGCCTCAAATAGATTTCGAGTTGATTCGAAAAAATCCGAAGATTTTAATCGGCTTCAGCGATATTACCGGATTGCTGATTCCAATAAATCAGAAGACTGGTTTGGTAACGTTCCACGGTCCCACAGCCGGCTCCTTTTTCGATAGCGAATACACTTTCGATAATTTCAAGCGAGCTCTTTTCGATAAGAATCCCATTGGTGCCATTGAGGATCCAGATGATGGCGAGAATTTCGCCCCTGAATATCCTCCCTACAGGCTGGTCTTGCAAGAAGGCGAGGGAGAAGGTCCCCTTGTCGGCGGCTGCCTTACTCTGATTAGGCAGTTGATGGGCACCGAATACGAAATCAACACCGACGATAAGATTTTCTTTTTCGAGGATGTCGGCGAAGAGCCCCACGCCATTGATCAGATGGTTACTCAGCTTTTGCTGGCTGGTAAATTCGATAAGGTCAAAGGCGTTGTTATCGGCGAATGTTTCGATTGCAAACCCGGAAAGAGTCGAAGAAGCAGGCTCAATATCAATTTCAGCATGGAAAGGATGCTCAGAGAGAGGCTCTCGCATCTCAAAGTACCGGTGGTTTATGGCATGCGCTTCGGTCATTCCCGATGCAAGTTCACGATACCCTTGGGTGCAAGAGCCCGTTTGAAGACCGATGGCGAAACTTTCTGTTTCGATATCTACGAGGCTTGCCTTTCATGACCGCAGCAATCAAGCCGAGAGCTCTTAAAAAAGGTTCGGTGGTCGCACTTCTGGCACCTTCATCGAGACCACCCAGTCCGGTCGAGGTCAATCGCGCTCAGGCCCTGGTCGAGAAAATGGGTTTTGAGGTCTTGGTCGGCAAACATGTACTTGATGCCCACGGTTATATGGCCGGTACCGATGCGGCAAGACTGGCGGATTTGAACGAAGCGATAGAGGATGATTCGGTAGAAGGAATATTCATGCTCTGCGGCGGATATGGTGCCTTGAGACTTCTACCCGATATCAATTACAAACACCTCAGTAAGAATCCTAAAGTCATAGTCGGCTCCGGTGACTGCACGGCAATATTGCTCGCTGTTCACAAGATGACCGGTGGAATGGTCGTTTTTTACGGACCAAATCTGGACGAAATCGTCGACAAAAGAGGCTTCGACCTCTTAAAAGACGCGGTTTGCACCAGGGGCTCTCTTACTGCCATCGAGCCTAATTTCGATTTCGACTCTCCGGAGCATCATCTGAAGTCTTTTTGCCATTCTTCTATAGAAGAGGATGTGGAAGGCGTTTTGCTTGGAGGCAATCTTACCTCTCTGGTTTCATTGATGGGCACCGAATACCAGATTGAGACCGACTCCAAATTGCTTTTCTTGAACGACAGCAAAGAGCGTAACGACATTCTCGATCGCTGGTTCACCAATCTCACCGTCTGCGGTGCCATGCAAGCCGCCGCCGCTGTCATCTATGGTGAATTTCATGATTGCTATCAGCGTGGCGCCTATTCTATGCATTCTATATATGAGCTTATCGTTGAGCGGATGGAAAGACTGCAATCACCATATGCAGTGGGCTTTCCTCTGGGAGAAGGTGGACGTCCCTCGGTGCTTCCTATAGGCATAAGAGCCCGGCTAGGAAAAAACAAGGCTGGTCTGACCTTTCTTGAAGCTGCCGTCGCAAGCGACTAAGACGACCTTCTCAATTCAGTTATGGCTATCGGCGCTCAATAAACTGGCTTCGAGAACGCTTCTATCTCCTTCTCTGGCGCTTTTAATGGCAAGCGGGATCATCCTTTCTATGTCACCGGCGATGATGCCCGCTTCACCTAGCTCTTCCGCCAGGATATCTCCGGCCCTTCCATGAAGGTAGGCACCGGCCACCGCTGCTTGAAAGGGCTCTACTTTCTGGGCTAGTAAACCGCCAATCAATCCGGAAAGCACATCGCCGGCGCCGGCAGTGGCCATGCCCGGATTGCCCGTGGGATTTATGAACACGAGACCATCCTCGTTTGCCACCACGGTCATGGCGCCTTTTAGCAATACTGTGCAGGCGAATTTTTTTGCCGCTTCCAGTGCCTTCGTGATGCGGTCATTTTGAATTTCTGCCACCGAGCAATTCATCAACCGGGCCAGCTCTTTTGGATGAGGGGTGATAACACAGTTGGCACTGTTTTCGCCCAGAGTAGCACCGGAAAGAGCAAGGGAGTTGAGAGCGTCTGCGTCGATTATGCAAGGGTTTGTGACTTCCTGGATAAAGCCGCAGATCATCTTTGCGGTCTCTTCGCAGGTACTGATGCCCGGACCGATTATGAGTGCATCTACCTTATCCGCCAGCTCCTTCAGTCCATCGAGGGCTTTTTGAGAAAAGCTACCGGATGCGGTGGCAGGCATGATGTTAGTAATCAGCTCGAGGGCGGTGGGTTCATGTCTGTCCGTGTCGGGTATCGCCATATAACACAGACCGGCACCGCTCTTGAGGGCGCTTAATCCAGCAAGGGTAGCAGCCCCCATCATGCCTCGGCTGCCGGCAATGCAGGCTACATGCCCGAAAGTACCTTTGTGGGCATCCAGTGGTCTGAGAGGCAACATCTCCCGGACAATCTCCACTGTGGAGAGATTGATATCCGGTGAAACTTCGGGCAACTCGGGAAGCCCTATATCGACGATGGTCAGGCCGCCTTTGATGGTATTGCCGGGATAAATTAAAAGACCTGGTTTGAGATAACCGAATGTCACAGTTTCATCTGCTCTAACCGCGGTTCCCATTATTTGTCCGGTATCGGAGTTGATACCGGAAGGAATGTCTATGCTCAGCACCGGCTTGCCGCTTCTATTGATACTCTCTATCACTCGGCGATAGAGACCTTCTATCGGTCGATCGAGACCGGTGCCGAACATGGCGTCCACTATAAGCGCGGCATCGAGGAAGAGGCTGTCGGCTTCCAGATCCAGGCAGTCCGAATCATCGTCATCATCAGTATTTTCCGGGTCGGCTTCGAAATGGGACTCTCTCAAGGAAGAGACGAAATCCACCGGCACCGCCAGATTTTTTAATATAGTGAGGTTATTGTTTGATTCGCTCGTTGAGAATTCTACATTGCCTGGCTCTTTCTCTTTTCGTGTCAATACCAGGACCTCGCAAGGAATGCCCCAGAGTTTAAGATAACGGGCCACAACTAATCCGTCCCCGCCGTTATTGCCGGTACCGCAGACAATGGTGACCGTGCCCGGTCTTTCTTGCCACATCCTCAAGGCGCGAATGGCGGCAGCCCGCCCGGCTATCTCCATTAAGACCTGACCCCAGTTATTGCCGCACTGGCTTATCCATTCGGACTCTAGTTGCCTGATCTGGGCGGTTGTCGGAATTCTCATCGATATGACCGTTATCTGGTAAAGGAGACAAAGAGAAAAAGCAATAGAATAGCAGAAACAAGCAGTTTTTTGACTGTCTGCCTCTTGCCTATCTTGACTTTCTGTTCTTGGCGGTAGGTTTCGGCGGCGAGTTGAGCTGGGGCTCTTCGAAATAGATAAAGGGTTTCACCAGTCTGTGATACTGGTTCAGAGTTATGGCTTTGTGATAGAGCAGATACCAGTAATACTCTATGTATTGACTTCTTCTGTCTTTGATGTCGTAGATGCTCCATAAAGGCAGTTTGATCTGCAGGGCGATTCCATTGCGGCGGATGTCGAAAACCTTCATCTGTCCTCTTTTACCAGTGATGCGGAAGAAGACGCGGTCGATAGGCATGCCTCTAATAGACTCTCCATCGACCTTTTCGATTACATCGCCTGCTTTCAGTCCGTATCGGGCTGCCGGTGTTCCTTTCAACACCGTATGCACCGTCCAGGGACCCATGACGTAGGCAATCAGCAAAATACCGGTGGTTCCATGGTATCTGACCCCGC
>CAZCBH010000002.1:0-184184 GCA_964496875.1 uncultured Candidatus Obscuribacterales bacterium
TTTTCAGATAGGCATCTTGAGCTGAACAAGAGCGCAATAGCGCCAACCACTGGGCAATCTCTATCGGGCTTTCCATGCCAAGTTTAGTCGGGCCGATAGAGTGATATTTGAAGTCCAGAGTGCGGGCGGTTTGACCGGCCCGTTCTAAAAGAAGCCCCAGTTGCATAAAGTAAAACGGCGCTTCGTGGGACTGGGTATTGAGAGCGACGCCGTGAATTGCGTTGATGCTGGTTATAAGATGGCGGTAGAATTTATCTCTGTCCGTTTTGTACATACGCTTGCCTGGACCGGAAGAGAGCCAGTGCCACAGAGAGTTGATGGACTCCCAGGTGTCGAGGCTGATGACTTCACGGATGGTGCGCGCATTCTCTCGCGCCCAATAGATGGCGCTCTTGATCGAGACCGGATTATCATCGTGCCATGTTAGATAAGCCTGAATCAACTCTTCGTCTTGCCTGGCCGCCTCCGCAAATAGTTTGCCGAATCTTTTACGCTCCCCTGCGACAATGACCAGGGGATACCATCGCTCTATCTCGGGCAGGTTGATATCGAGGATGAAAGCACGATTGACCTGCAATAGCCTGGCGGTACTCTCCGCTCTTTCGAGCTGGCGAAATAGCCAGAAACATGTTTCTGCAACCCGGGAGATCATATTAAGAGTCCTCCAGTATCCATGTGTCTTTGGTGCCGCCGCCCTGGCTGGAGTTGACCACATAAGAATCCTTGGCGAGAGCCACCCTGGTCAGACCGCCGGGTAGGACCCTTGTATGTTGCCCGCTTATTATGTAAGGCCTCAAGTCTACCCTTCTGGGGGCTGTTCCTTGGTCCGTCCAGGTCGGGCAGGTAGAGAGTTCCACCAGGGGTTGGGCGATATAACCTCTGGGATTTTTTTCTATTTGACGCGCGAATTTTTGGATTTCGGCTTTTGTGGACCGGGGACCGATAAGCATGCCATAGCCGCCCGATGCGTCCACCTCTTTGACTACCAGATCTTTTAGATTGTCGAGGACATACTTTCTATCTTTGTCACGGTGGCAGAGATAGGTCTTGACCTGTTCGATAACAGGCTCTTCCGATAGATAGTAGCGGATCATATCGGGTACGTAAGGATAGACCGCTTTGTCATCGGCAACACCGTTGCCCAGCGCGTTGGCGAGGGTGACGTTGCCTTCTCTATAGGCGCGATAGATGCCCGGCACTCCAAGCAAGCTGTCTTTCTTGAAGACTTCGGGATCTAAATAAGCGTCGTCGATTCTTCTATATATAACGTGTACTCGCTGGGGTCCGTAGGTGGTTTTGACATAGACTTTGTTGTCTCGGACAAACAGGTCAGAGCCCTGGACCAGTTCACAACCCATTCTTCTTGCCAGGAAGCTGTGTTCGAAATAGGCAGAGTTATAAGGACCGGGGGTGAGCACCACTGCCCTTGTTTCAGAAGCGTCCACCGGAGACAGCTCGGTGAGCGCGTTTCTGAGCCAGTGCGGATAGTCTTCTACGTTTTTGATTTTGGCCCGGGCAAAAATGCGAGGGAAGACCCTTTTCATTATTGCCCGGTTCTCTAGAACATAAGAGACTCCCGATGGGGTGCGGAGATTGTCCTCGAGCACCACAAAGTTACCATCGGGACCACGAATCAGGTCGATGCCGGCGACATGGACATAGACACCGCCTGGAGGCATGATTCCACAGGCTTCTTTTAGATAGCCGCTCGATTGTTTGATCAGAAACTCCGGAACTACTTCGTCTTTGAGGATCTTTTGTTCGTGATAGATATCCTTCAAAAACATGTTCAGCGCCTGAATACGCTGAATCAATCCGCGCTCGCACTTCTGCCATTCTTTGCCTGAAACCGCTCTTGGTATCAGGTCGAAGGGCATGATCTTCTCAACCCCCCTATCATCGGAATATACCGAGAAGGTTATGCCGCCCAGCATAAAGGCTTCGTCTGCCAGTTGTTGGCGCAGCCGAAACTCGTGCTCGCCCAGATCATCCAGCAATCTGGTCAAGCCTTTCAAGCCTGCTCTGGGACTGTTCTGATCTTTGAAATACTCGTCGTAGGTCCCTTTTAGAGGAGAATATCCCGTCAAAAGCGGACGCAGTAAATTTTGCTTTGGTGAAGCCATGATTCAAGTCCGAGCGCGAACTAAAAATTTGGAATAGCCTATAATTGTACATGAATCGACCATACTGTTAAGTAGTCTTCCGAAATTCAAAATTGCCGGGCATTAAATTTTGTTGCACTGGCAAGGTTCGCCAATGCTCCCTGGTTTTCTTTTGCGCCTGGCAAGTTTAGGATCGCTTTAAGCAAGGGCCTCGGCGGCAGAGACCGATAGAAAAGGTCCGGGAGTTTCAGGCGGCTGGTATCGGATATGGCATCATGCATGTTTCGCTTCTATCGCGCTTGCAAGCTCATACCTTAAGATTTCTTTGTGCTGTAGCCTGCGTTTCCGATTTCAACACGTTATAATGAAAATCTTGGTCGCTTCCGAAGCGGCTCAACGAGAAGACACAGGAATCATGTTTACTGTTCTCGGGTTTAGAATGAATCCTTCTCGTAAGCGCGTTTGTAGCGTGTCGTTTGTTGTTTATAGGTTGTCGAGAAGCTGCTGAGAAAACGGAGAACTTATGTCTGAAGTAAATAAAATCGAAATCCCGAATCAAAATGGTGAAATTGTCGCCGAGTTGACCATGCCCGAGGATTGGGAGACTGGCATCAAGCCACCGAGGCCGGGCTATTTGTGGATTTCGAAGTTTTTTACTTCGCATAAGGACGAGAGAGTCGGAGTCTGTCTCCGCGATCCTGCCAAGAAGACCTATCACTATCTGGAAACGCAGAAGAATCCTTTCCTCGAGCTTCTCAGAAGACCTCCCCACGAACTAAACGACGACGAGTTTCTTGCCGTTCATTTGCTACTGGAGCAAGTGGGCTGGCCCGGTCGCTTCAAGCGTGACTATGCCAAGACCGTCGGTCTTGATTCGGGCAATGTTCTTGAGATTCAGGGTCTCTGGGTGCAAGAGAACATCAAAGCCCGGGGTATCATTGTCGATGTCACCCTCGATAGCGGCAATTTTGTTCAGGAAGTCTGGTTTGTTGCTCCGCCTGAGGTCTTTGAGGATTTCATCGAAGACGCCGAGCAGATCTTTGGCTCCTTGAAGTGGTCTCAGAATGCCGAGAACCTCAAAGAAGCTGCTCTTTCCAACTAGTTAAAGCCAATATTCATAGCATAGCCAGAGCCGACTGCTCCCGGGCCAATTGAAGAGATTCTCAGGGGAGGTCGGCTTCAGTCTGCTATATTAACCCTCTCTCATTACTTGTGCTGAGGAGACCGGAGGTCCATATGTTCAGGAAGAAGCTAACCGAAGTTGCCGTAGAGTCCGTGACCGAGTATCTGGAAGAGAAACTGGAGTATTTGAAAACTCTTGATCTCGACAAGGACGGGCAGAAGGATGTCGACCAGATTACCGAGATAGTCAAGCGGTGCGGCGATGCTGTCAAGGATGTCCTGGATACCACCGATTTTGCCAAGATGGCGACAGGGCTGGAGCAGATTATCACTGGAACGGAGATGATTGGTAAGTCTTTCGATCCGGATAAAGTGAAAGTTTTCGCCAACGAGTTCAAGGTAGGAGTCACTAAGCTCGGAGAACTTACTCAACTTGGAATTACAGAAGTCAAAAATCATCAGAAGAATCAGAATTCTTGATAGCGGTTTCGAGGTCGCTTCGAGATCCTCTATAATTTCGGTAGTAGCGCTTACTTCTTCTCGGTGGCATATTTGGTGAAGAATTCCTTGTTCGGCCGCTTTTCCTTTCTATTGCTTGGTTGTCTTCTGGCATTTGTATGCAATGCCGCACCGCTTCAAGCGGTGGATGCAGATGATGATGCGGGCCCGATAAAATCGCCCAGTCGTCTTCTGACCCCTGATGCGCTCAAGGGTCTTGGACCGACTGAAGCTTATTTGAAAATCCATGAATTCATCATGCAGGCTGACAAACTGGATCAATTCAAACCGGTGCTCTCCAGAGAAGCGATTGATAAAGCCAATCGGGGCTGGATCAGCACCAAGCTTGAGAGCGAGAATCGGGTCAGCCCCGAGGTGATGGAAGAGCAGATCTTCAAGATCATGAAGATGATGATGTATCCGCGGGTGAAGATAACCAGCGAGCAGGTCGAGGGGGACAAGGCGGTATTACAAGCAGTGCCCCTTTCCACCAATCAGCTCGATGATGTCCGCGGAGGATTCGATGATGGGGATGTAGACCGCTCTATATCGGCATCGTCAAGTTCGGGCTCGGGGACCGGCAGTGACGAAGAAGACAAAGATGCGACTACTTCTACCACCGGTGTTATTCATATGCGCCTGGAAGACGGAGTCTGGAAGCATCATCGCGAAAACTGGCATAGTAGAGCCGGAAGCTCCGGTCAAGGTAGCAAGGACGCCGCGGCGAAAGGCGATGAGCTGCGCGAGTGGTGTGCCGGCGCCAGAACCGCCAAAATAGCCAATGCGGCTGTTTCCGGCAAACTCAAGGGGATTCCGTTCAAAGCCAGTTCCTTTATATATGATCGTTTTGTCAGTACGCTTAGTATGGAGGCACCGGTCGGTAAAACCTCGGCACTTCCTGCCCGGGTTACTATCTTTCTTTTTAACGATAATAAATTGCCTTATGGAACGAAACTGCTTTCGCCGGGGAAGCCGACCAATCTACCTCATATCCACTTGCGTTTTGGCGGAGAAGGCAAAAGCGGTATGAAAACCAAGAGCTATACGGCAGCCGACCGTTATGGAATGAGGTTGGAGTTCGATCCGCTCAAAGAGAAGGGCAAGATATCCGGCAGGATAGTGCTGAGAATCCCCGATGAGGAGAGAAGTGAAGTCACAGGTATTTTTAATGCCTCCATTCGTTAAATTAGCGATTTAATTTTGAACTTTTTCAAATTCTGTTCGTTATTAGAAGTTGTAGGTCGAAGAGAAAAAGGGAGGCATGGCTTCATGATCATCGGACCCTCGGGATCAAGACAACTATCAAGAAGGTCTCTGGCCCGGGCATTATTTATGGCTTTTCTGCTTTTCCCTATGGTCTGCGGCCCCGGCATGGCCGGTGGGGAAAGCGCCAATGCAGAGGCGGGTAACTCTGCGCGGGATAGAGCCAGGCACCTGCTCAATCGTATCGCCTACGGTCCACGACCCGGCGAAATAGATATGGTGGTCCGCAAAGGCACTGCTCGCTATATCGCCGAGCAGCTGGATCCTGCTTCTATCAAGCAGCCCCCCGCCCTCGAACAGCTGGTCGCAAAAAGTCCCGCGCTTACAATGACTCCCGGCCAGCTTTTCATGAACTATGGCAGAAAGCCGGTGATGCTGGCAGCTGGTCTCAAAAACGAAGCCACCGCATCGAAAGAAGCCAGGGAGAATATCCAGAAACAGATTCGGCAAAATTATATGACCATGTATCAGCAGATAACCGATGCCCGTTTGATGCGGGCTGTTTACAGTCCCAGGCAGCTGGAAGAAGTTTTAACGGAGTTCTGGTTCAACCACTTCAATGTCTCTTTCGATAAGGGGCTCGATCATATTTGGGTCGGAGCCTACGAAGAGAGCGCCATACGCCCTCATGTCCTGGGCAAATTCAGAGACCTTCTCAACTCCACCTCCCATCATGCCGCTATGTTGTTCTATCTGGACAACTGGCAAAACACAACTGATAAGCCTCTTAAGAACAACAATAATAATAAGCGCCCGGGTCGCTTCAGCGGCATCAACGAAAACTATGCCAGGGAGCTGATGGAACTCCATACCCTCGGGGTGGACGGCGGGTACAGCCAGGCAGATGTGGTGGCTCTGGCGCGCATCCTCACCGGTCATGGTCTGGTCAATCGTGGTGGCGCCCGCATGAACATCAATACGAATATGAACATGAACAGAGCTGGTTCTGGTAGCCAGAATGCTCTGACCAGTGTGAGCGGTTATCAATTTGATCGTCGCCGTCATGATTTTTCTGATAAGCAGTTTCTTGGTACGGTGATAAAAGGAGAGGGGCAGGGCGAACTTGATAAAGCGCTCGATATACTGGCTCGCCATCCTGCCACAGCAAGGCATATTTCTTTCAAGCTGGCGCAGTATTTTGTGTCGGACAAGCCTCCCCAGGCTTTAGTAGAGCGGATGGCGGCTAAGTTTCGCAGCACCGACGGCGATATCAAAGAAGTTTTGAAAGTGCTCTTCGGCAGTAAAGAGTTCTGGGACGGCTCCGCCATGGCTGCCAAGTATAAAAGCCCCTATCGCTATGTCGTCTCCAGTTTGCGGGCGACGGACTCGGTGGTCAAACAATCGAGACCGATTATCGGATTTCTTCAAATTCAAGGAATGCCCCTCTATAAGTGTCTGACTCCGGATGGCTACAAATACACGGAAGAGGCCTGGCTCAATCCAGGCGGACTTCTCCAGAGAATAGAATTCGCCACCGCTCTTGGATCTGGTAGGCATCAAGCGGCTCGCCCCCGCCAGACCGGCACGGAGTTGCTTGCGGATATCGCCGGCATTGAAGGAGCATCCAGAACAGGTCAGGTGATTACGAACTCCCATGAACGTCTCAAGACAGCCCTGGTTCTGGGTAGTCCTGAGTTCATGATGTATTAGGCAGTCGAGATAGAGGTAGTAACAGATGGATAGAAGAGAATTTCTGAAAACTTCGGCGGTGGTATCACTGTCCTGTCTCGTTCCCGGTCTGTCGGGCTGGGCTTATTCTCCTGCTGTTGCTGCCGGTGGTGGCGGCAAGGGCGGTTCGCGCAAGCTGATTGTGGTTTTTCTCAGGGGAGCCGCCGACGGTTTGAATATCGTGGTGCCCTATGCAGATCAAGACTACTATCGGGCGCGACCGACAATTGCCGTCAATCAGCCCGGCAAGCCGGATGGCTGTATCGACCTTGACGGAACGTTCGGTCTTCATCCGGTGCTAAAGCCTCTGGTAAGCCGCTGGAAAGAGGGCTCCCTGGCTTTTGTCCATGCATCGGGCTCGCCGGATGCCACCAGATCCCATTTCGATGCCCAGGACTACATGGAGTCAGGAAGACCCGGGGTGAAAACCGCCAGCTCCGGCTGGCTCAATCGAATGTTGCAGATTCTCCCCGATAACCATTCGCCTATAAGAGCAATAAATGTAGGCTCGACCATGCCGAGAATTCTCCAGGGTCCTGTATCGGTGGCAAGTTATGAGCCCAAGCGGGGCGGACGCCCATCGGTCATGGACAGACCTTTTGTCGCTTCGGCCTTTGCCGGTATGTATGACGGGCGTAAAGACGCTCTTGGAGAAGCCTTCCGCGAAGGCGTGGAGGGCCATAATACCCTCAAGGAGAAACTGGCGGAAGAGATGATAGCGGCGGACAAAGGTGCGCCTAATGTCGGCAACTTCAAAGGTTTCGGTCAGCAACTGGGCAGTATCTTTGGCAAGGACCGCAACACCCAGATAGCATTTCTAGCGCTCGGCGGTTGGGATACCCATGTCAACCAGGGGGCGGGCCGGGGTCAGCTTGCCAATAAACTGTCGGTGCTCGGTCAGGGTCTCGCCGATCTTGCCAACGGACTCGGTTCTCAATACAAAGATACAGTGATCATGGTTGTCTCGGAGTTCGGCCGGACGGTCAAAGAGAACGGCAATGGTGGAACCGATCACGGTCATGGCAATGTGATCTGGATGATGGGCGGACCGGTTCGGGGCGGCAAAGTCTATGGCGATTGGCGCGGTCTTGACGAGAAGAATCTTTTCGAGGGCAGGGATCTGCCTGTTGTTGTGGACTTTCGTGAAGTGATTGCGACGGTGGCCTCTAATCATCTCAATCTATCCAGCCAGGAAGTTGCCAGGTTGTTGCCCGGTTACGCCCTTCCCAGTCGAAAACATACCTCTGATATTATCGTCTGAGCGGGCTCCAGAGTGTAAAATGGATTTTTTTACTCCCTGGAAGAAGATTTGACATGATTTCGATAAAGTTGCTGGCTCGGTATTCCCTCATTATAAATGCGGTTCTTTTTTCTCTGGCAGTTTTGCCTGCTACGGCAGCTCCGGAGACTGCCGAAAAAGCCAGTGTTCTCGAGAAGGTCAAGAACACAAGAGTGGGACTCATACCTCCTGCCGGATTCAAGCCTTCACCGCTTTTCAATGGATTTATTCTCGATGAGAAGCACGCGTCGATAATGGTCACGGAGTTGCCCGCTCCGGCTGAAAAGATGATTGAAGGCTTCACCGCCGAGAATCTCGCCAAGAAGAACATGGAGCTTCTGGGTAAGGAATCCGTCAAAGTCGCCGGTTCTGACATGGAAGGGCAACTTTTGCATGTTAAGCAGAAGGTTGCCGGAGTCTCTTTCGAAAAGTGGATCACTATATTCGGTGACGATAACAGTGCCGTATTGGTAGTGGCCGCTTTTCCCGAGGGTATCGAGGAGGATGTCTCGGCCGCGTTGAAAAAGAGCGTCAGTAATATTGAGTGGGACGCGAAGTTGAAGCTTGATCAAACTGCCGGTCTTAATTTCGAAATCGAACCGGCCGGACCCCTGAAGCTTGCCCGGCGCATTCAGAACATGCTTCTCTTCACGGAAGAAGGCAAATTTCCTGCCAAAAGCGCCAGCGATCCTATTTTTATAGTCGGGCAATCTTTTGCCAATCCGCATATCCCCGATCGCGAGAAGTTCTGTGTTGATCGAATAAAGCAGATGACCGGTCTATCCGATTTCAGTGACCTGCATGTTGTCTCTCTGGGTAGCGACAGCAAAGATGATGCTGACGGGTTCGAAGTGGTTGCCCAGGCAGTCGATTCCAAAAGCGGAGACAAGATGTTCATCTACCAGGTGATTCACTTCGCTTCCGATTCGTATTACATCCAGCAGGGCATGGTAACCGACAATCGCAGAAAAGAGCTGGAGCCTGTTTTCAGAAAGATGAGCGGTAGCTTCAAACCCAAATCCTAAATTTATAACTGTCAGCTCAATGGAAACCATCTGTCCCAATCCGAAATGTGAGCATCGGTTCTCTCTGGAAGAGCCGCAATTCAATTCGGATAAGCGCAATCACTTTCATGGAGTCTGTCCAAATTGCGGTATCCAGGCCAGTTTCAGGACCATGGAGGCGCTTTCCGTCATTGATAATGTCTATTTGAAGCGCAAAGAGCGTGGCGGTCTTTGCGGCGGTCCAGAATTGCATGGGGTGCCCAGGCTGTCCGTACTGGTCGAGGATGTGAGAAGTCTCTGGAATGTGGGCTCTATCTTTCGCACTGCCGATGGTGCCGGTTTCGACCGCATTTATCTATCCGGTATCTCCGGATCTCCACCACGTAAAGAGATCGAGAAGGTCAGCCTCGGTGCGGAGAATACCGTAAACTGGATTTACGAGAAGAATCCTCTGGTGGCGATCGAAGCTCTCAAGAGTGAGGGGGTAGAAATTGTCGGTCTCGAAGTCAGCAACGACAGTCGTCTGCTCACTGAGGCACTGGCTGACAAAAGCCTTTCGGTGCCGCTCTGTCTTGTACTCGGCAATGAAGTCTCAGGTCTTTCTCCCCAGGTGCTCTCTTCTTGCTCCTCGGTTTGCCACCTGCCTATGAGAGGCTTCAAAGAGTCCCTCAATGTGGCTGTCGCTTTTGGTATCGCCGCCTATGCCCTGGCCGAAGCGCTTTCTTGAAGCTGTCAGACCTTTTCGGTAAAGAACGCCCAGGTCAGGGCGATTAACGTTAGTACATAGAGGGCCAGTAACATCACTGTTGTAGTCGATCTGGCCTCGCGCCATCGCTGGTAGTGCAGCATGCTGTGCACGCCGGCTCCAGTAAGTGAGACAAGGTAACAAAACAGTCTTGATATATGGAGGTCTTGATAGACCAGCCACATAGCCAGTCCCATCCAGAAGAGAATATTTGCCACAGAGGATATGGTCATGACGATCTGGTAATGGCTAAAATCAGTCAAGGCAATGTTCTCGTTATCTATAATGCGCAGGCGGAAAATCAAAGAGAAGGCGTTGAATATCGCAATCAAAGCCAGCACCGAGGCCGCTGCTGCGTTCTCTTGCCAGCGCAGTTCGTTCTGGCTGTAATAAGTCCAGGGTATGGCTAGAATCATTACAAGGATAAATGCCACCGAGACCCCGAAAAGTCCCAGGTGCCAGATTGAATGTCCGTTTGGTCTCTCTTCCTTGTCCAAGGTTTCTTATCTCTCGAAGTTTTCAAAGAGTGTCAAATTAGATCTACCCTTTTGGAGGAAGGTTTATTTTCGCCTGCCAAAACGCTAATATTAGACGGACTCTGGCGCAAGTGGTATCGGGTGTATTGATGAACTGGCATTTTCTTTTTTGGGGATGTTTAATCACGGCAGCTATCGCTTTTACCGGTACTGCCGCAATGGCCGAGGGCTTTCCCGGTATCGGCGACAGGGTTCAATATGCAGATTCTCTGCCGCACTATAATCTGGGCAATCGCTATCTGACCAAAAAGTGGTACGAAAAGGCGGTCGAGAAGTATCGTGATGCCATCGAGATCTATCCTTATGATGCCGATGTCTACAGCAATCTGGGCGTCGCGCTGAGGCACCTCAATGACCCGGCACGGGCGGAATGGGCTTACAAAAGGGCTGTGGAGTTGAAGGGCGACGACTGGACATCGCTCAATAATCTGGCCAATCTCTATATGTTGCAGGATAGATTTGACGAGAGTCTCAAACTTTTTAAGAAAGCGCTGCAATGCAAGGACCTTCCAAAAGACGAAAAAGAGGTCATAGAGGGCAATATCGAAGGCATTAACAAGATAATGAAAAATCGGGGCTTATTGCAATCCGCTACCCAGGCTAAGAAAGCACCCGCTTCAAAGACTTCGACGGCCAAAAGAGGAGCTGTTTCTGGAAAAGCAGAAACTAAAGCCAGCCAGAGCCAGGCTTCTTATGAAAGCTGGCTGGAAAATTAGATTTTAGTTTTTGCTCACGACGGCAGCCAGGATATTTTTGAACTCGTTATGAATTCTTTTTACCAGGGGGCCCGGTTCGCCTGTGCCTATCTTTCTATCGTTGACTTCGACGATAGAGATTATCTCTTCGGGGGTGCCTGCGATAAAAAGCTCATCCAGTCCGTAGATATCTTCCTCTTTCACCCTGGTTTCGACTAAGGCGATGCCGGTATTATCCGCGATTTCGAGAACCTGGCGTTTGGTTATCCCGGGCAGAACATTGGCCGAAGATGGTGCCACCAGAATGTTTCCGTCTTTGATACCGAATATCGAGGTATGGCTGCCTTCGGTCATATAGCCCCGGTCGTCGATGAATACCACTTCCAGGCAATTGTTCTCTCTGGCAAAGCTGGCTGCCATGCAATTGGCGATCAGGCTGGTTGCCTTGATATCGTTGCGGCGCCAGCGGATGTCTCTGTGGGTAATCGCCCGGGCGCCAGTACGTCTTGTTTCCGCATAAACATCGGTGAAGGGCTGGATGTACATCAGGATATTGGGTTGGTAATGATCGGGATAATGATGGGTTCTCGGTGCCACTCCCCGGGTTATCTGGCAATAGATGAGAGCGTCTTCCAGACTGCTTTCTTCAATAAGCGCAAGCAGGCGTGTTTTAACCTGGGCGATTTCGACATGCTTCATCTGTACCGAAGCGAGGCTGGTGGCCAGTCTGTCCAGATGATCTTCCAGGCGAAATGGAGACGCACCATATACTCTTATTACTTCGTAGACGCCGTCACCAAAGAGAAAGCCCCGGTCTAGAGCCGGAACAGTTACATCTTTGAGCGGCATAAAGACACCGTTCCAGTCGGCGAGAATTTCCAGTTCGGCTTCTCGATCCGGATCACTCATCTATTCGACATAGAGCAGGATGATCTCCATCCATGAGAAGGTGAGAGCAGCCGGGTACATAAGTAGCCAGAAAACGTTCGAACCCCAGTCGTTCTCGGCACCATCCTGGAAGTCGCAATACCAGAGAACGGCGTTACAGAACAAGCTGGATATAGGCCATCCTAAGATGCCTATCAAAAATGCTATCCAGAGAAATACGAACCAGATATCCAACCGGTGAGGTCTCCTCTTTCCGTTTCCCGTGATCTCTTACTAATTTCTACTCCCTGGACCGATATTTTTCAACTATTGACAACCTGGTTGTTGCCCTGATTATTTCGGGGTTTTGGCGGTTTTTTGAAATTGTCAACTGGAAAGGTAAACAAAAGTGTGGTTGTCAATAGATCTTGTGTTGATTATCACTGGATTTCGGGCTTTCTGCCCGGTGCCGTGGCAAGTTCGAGGGGTCGAGAATAAATTCAAAGCTTTATTGAATTTAATCAAGAAATATTGCCGACTGCTCTGATTGGTAAGTTCAAAATGCTGCCACCGAAACCGGTGCTCTGACCTGGTCTATTTGGCTAGGTCCGCTTCCAGTCATCTTTGTAGATTGAATAACGCACATGGGGTCTGAGAAAATGTCCCTCGGGCAGTTGAGGATGCTCGAAATCAGCCTGTCTTTTCAGACCGATCTTTTCCATGACTCTAATAGACTTCTTGTTGTGAACCGAGGTGAAGGACATGATCTCATCGAGACCTGCTCTATTGAAGCCGTCGTTGATAGAGGCAATCGCCGCTTCCGGCGCGTAGCCTCGCCCCCAGTGTTCCGACAATAATCGCCAGCCTACCTCCACACAGGGAGTAAAATCCGCCTCGAATTTAGGTTTCCAGAGACCGACAAATCCGATGAACTCTCCACTCTCCTTCAGCTCTACCGCCCAGAGTCCGAGTTGATAAGTTTTAAAATGGTCCCGGATATATTCTATAAAGGCGGCGGTCTCGTCTTTATCCAGCATTTTGGGAAACCATTCCATCACCTTGCGGTCGCCGTTCAAGCGGGCGAAGGGCTCCAGATCATCCTTTTGCCAGTGTCTCAGCTTCAATCTTTCTGTTTCGAGAAAATCCGGGGCTTGTTCGATCATGATCGCATTAGATGCTCTTCTAAAGTCCGAGTCAATTTTATCATCGCACCCAATTTAAGCATTAGACCAACGCTTTCTGATATTTTTAGGGACCGAGTTTTTCTGGTCAGGAGTGAATCGGTCTATGACTGAGTTTAGAAAAATGATTCCGCCGCTTTGTCTGGCTGTTTTCTTCTTGTTCGCCTTTCCAAAATCAGGCTTCGCAGAAGATCTGCGGGCTTCGACCATATACCAGATATTTACCGATCGTTTCTGCAACGGTGATACTAAAAACGATGATCCCGAAGTCTCTAAGGGGATGTTCGATCCTGAGAAGAGGAACTGGAACGCATACTGGGGTGGCGATCTCCAGGGGGTTATCGACAAGCTGCCTTATCTCAAGAAGATGGGATTCACTGCTATCTGGATCTCGCCGGTTATAGACAATGTCAACAAGCCGACTCTAGAAGCCGATGGCCGGGTGATGGCTCCTTACCACGGCTACCATGCCCGAAATTTCAAGGGTATCGATGAGCATATCGGTGACTGGAAGGTCTTTGATAGGTTGATAGAGAGCGCGCATAGAAGCGGGATCAAAGTGATGGTCGATATGCCGCTCAATCATACAAGTACCATAAACCATGGAGAGTTCGGTGCTTTGTACGACGGCATGGAGTTCATGAGCGATACCGAAAACGATAGAAATAAACTCTTCAATCATCTACCGGAAATTGCCGACTGGAACGACCCATATCAGTTGCAGTACTACACTCTGGCCTGGCTCGGCGACCTCAATCAAGAGAACTCTTTTATAGATACTTATCTTGGCAATGCGGTTCTAAACTTAAAAAGACACGGTGCCGACGCCACCAGACTCGATGCCGCCAAGCACGCCAACTGGGGCTGGCAGAGTACGGTGGTGAACAAGCTCTATGACAAGGGCCGACATTTTGTTGTGGCGGAGTGGTGGATGTCCGATACCGATGATCCGCTATACAAAGAGGCAGTTGAGTTCGTGAACAAAGCCGGAGTAGGCCTGTTCGATTTTCCTTTTGCCACCACCATTCGCAAAGTCCTCGGAGAAGAGACCTCCGGCTTCAAGCAGCTGGCAAGGGTTATAGAGAAAGAGGATGCCGATCTCAAAGATCCCAGCGCCTTGATCACTTTTATCGATAACCATGATATGCCTCGTTTCACCAGCCTGAACAAAGACCGACGCGCCGTCGACCTGGCTCTGGCATTGATGTATACAGTGCGTGGTATTCCTTCTGTTTATTACGGTACCGAGCAGTATATTCATGATGACACCAAGGGTGGCGGAGATCCCTATACCCGGGTCTGGATGAAAAACTTCGACGAAGAGTCGGAGGGCTTCAAGTTGATAACCGAACTCAATCGTCTGAGGCGATCGAGCGAAGCGCTGTCATACGGTTGTCAGCAATCTATAGAAGTCGGTGATGATCTCTATATCTTCAAGCGGGAGTTCGGCGGTCATGCGGTCGTTGTGGCTGTGAACAAAGGCAAACAGAACAGTGCACCAGTGTCGACAGAGCGGTTGTCCGCGATTCTTGGTACGGGTGATACGGCTATTGAAGATGCCCTTGCCGGTCGGTTGGGTGGAGTCGCGTTTTCCGCCGGGGCGAAATCATTGACTCTGCCTCCCCGCTCTATTTCGATCTGGATGGCAGGAGAGCGCGAAGGCAATGGCAAAGTCCAGCCCGAAATTGCATCTATCAGTCCCGGTGTCATTCACGGAGGCAAGCCGGTTGTTGTAAGCGGTATCGGATTTGGTGAGAAGCAAGGTCAGGTTCTTGCCGACGGTGAGTCTCTTTCGATTCGCCACTGGTCGGATCGCAGTGTGGAGGTTACTTCTCCTGCCGCGTCTTACGGCGAGATGCGCATGGCGGTCAAAAGAGCCGATGGTCTCACCTCCAGGTCTAAGCCCTTTACCGCGCTATCCGGAAAGCTAGTGCCCATAACTTTCCAGGTCGAAAGTCCCGGTTTCAACTGGAAGGGCGAGAAACTATACATAACCGGTTCGGCTTCCAATCTGGGCTGCTGGAGTCGCAAGCCGCAACAGGCGGCCGGCCCTCTGCTTTTGTCTGAAGACCGCGATTATATTCTTTGTGTGGCTTTGCCTGCCGGTAAAAAGGTGAGCTTCAAATTGATGATTCTAGATAAGGAAGGAAAGCTGGTCAGAGAGGAGAAAGGCATACACAGCTACAAGGTGCCTGATCAAGGTCCCTGGCGACACAAGGTGAGGTGGCAGGACGATGCCCGGTGAAAATGGCATTATCGGCTCGATACTGGACGAAAGATATCAGATCGAGAGCAAACTGGGAGAAGGCGGAATGGGCGCGGTTTATCTGGCGCGCAATCTCCAGATAGGCAAGCCGGTGGCCATCAAAGTATTGCACGGAGGTCTTGTGGCCGACGAGAGGGTAGAGGCGCGCTTCACCCAGGAGATAAGCGTCATGAGTTCTCTGTCCCATCCCAATCTGATCACCATTCAGGATGCCGGTATCATCCCTACCAGTGGTATTCCATATTTTGTGATGGAGTATCTGGAGGCTCGCTCGCTCGATCATATCCTCAAAGAGAATGGACCTCTCGGTATAGAGCAGGTGCAGGCGGTGTTGTATCAAGTCGCCGACGCCCTTGCCCATGCCCATAAAAAGGGGGTGGTGCATCGTGATCTGAAGCCTGCCAATGTGCTCTTGCTCAAGTCCGAGGGGCAGTATTTCGTGAAGGTAGTCGATCTCGGTATTGCAAAAGCGATTAGACCGGATGGTGCCGCCGCCGAATTAGAGCTGACCAGAACCGGAGAGGTTTTCGGCAGCCCTCAATACATGAGCCCGGAGCAGTGCAACGGAGAACCGCAAGATAGACGGACCGATATCTATGCTTTCGGCTGTCTTATCTATGCGGTGCTCACCGGCAAGCCCCCTTTTGTGCGACGCACCGCCATAGAGACCATCGTCAGTCAGGTCAATGATGAGCCACCGCCCTTCTCTCAATATGAGACCCTTGCCGGTCAGCCTCTGGCTCTTGCCCTCGAACCCATCGCCCGTCGCTGCCTGGCCAAGGACCCGGCCGAGAGATACGCGGATATGGGAGAGGTGATGACCGAATTGAAGCGCGCCTCTTGTGATACAGTCTCTGCGGTGCCGGTTCATAGAGTCGAGAAGGTTAGCGAGACCCCGAAAGAGAATTCCGGTGGCAACAAAGCACTGCTGGTGGTGTCGGGTATAGCTATACTTCTTCTGGGTACGCTTCTTGGTCTGGGTAGTCAGATTTTGATCAAGCCTCACTCTCAACCTCAAGCTCAGCCTGCGTCTTCGCCGCCGCCCCAGATTACTCAGATGCCAGACTGGAAGGACCAGGTCAAAGCGGCTCTCAATAACATGAATCATCCGGTGGCAAATATCTCGCTCGGTCCTCATCCGGAGGATGCGCACATAGTCCGGGTCCTGAGTATTTATCACGGTAAGCCCACCGCCGACTATACCGATGTGATCAAAGGACAGGTGGATGTCGACATTAAACCGCCTCTTTCTGAAGACAGCGATAAAGATTTGATTCTGGTTCTCAGCGCTTATATGCCCACCACCTGGAAGTTGCATCTCTCCAGTCCGGCAGTGCGGCTGAAGCAGGTGGTCAGTGTGGGATTCTTTCCCCAGACCGTTACCGGAATGCCGGAGGGAGTAGTGCTTACCGAAATATATAGTCCTGCCCTGGCCGATAAGTTGGGTGCAGGCTCGAAGGGTGAAAGACATGTCAATCCCTTCGACCCCTGGATGTTCCTCTATACAGGAGGCGCAAATTTGTCCGGAGGCGATCTTGCCGCCGAAATCCAGGCAGACCCTCTTTTCGAGCAGGTGCAAAAGGATCTCTTGAAATTCAGCGGCAGCCACCTGCGCAGTTTCGTGGGCACCAGAGCGACCGATCATTTCATCGTCAATTAGGACCTTTTTGTGAACTAGCGATATTGATGCGGCTCACAGGTGATCGGCAGCTCAATCCCCCCATGCTGGGCGGTTTTTGGCGGCTGATGCTGATTCTACGTATATCGAACCGTATGCGGATACCGGTATGGTGGCATCATCGACCTTTCCCCCAACAGGTTATTGAACAGAATGGAAAACTTCAACGAAGGCTCTGACGAAAAGGGAGCCGCGGCAAAGAACAGCGCAGAGACCAGTGCAGAGACTAGTGCTCAGACCGATGGCATTCTCGCCGGTGCCGTCAGACAACTGTTGCAGAACTCTAATCCCAATATCAGTCCTGATGTAAATCCGCTTGTCGATGCGGGCCAGGAGAACGGGCGGGGTTTGCGACGGTTGTTTGGAAAGCATAGACCCAAAATTGAAAGTTCAGAAAAAATAGACGATGTCGGGGTTATCGACGACTATGTTTTGCCCGGCGGTTTTCATAAAGTGAAAGACTCGAATCAGGCGGTTTTCGACGTGAAAGAGTTCCAGGCGGCGACAAGTCCTACCATGAAGATCGCTTATTGGAACTGGAACAAGCCAGGCTCGGCATTTCCTCCCGAGGTCTCGACCAGCTTCCAGAATGTCTTGAGTCAAAAGCCCCATAAACTAGACCAGCACGAGATCGATTCTGTAGCTCAGGTATTTCCGGCTGGCCTCTATGGATACAACGGCAATTTCGATATCCTCGATATTCGAACCGAACGTCTCGATGGTCGCAACGTATTGATCATGGAGAATCAATGGCGAGATCAGGACCGAAGGAGCTATGGCATCTTTTTCCCGGCTGATAAAAGCGCAAGCCAGGTCGAGCACCTTCACTTCGAAGCGACCCGGGCCGAGTTCAGGCGCAACTGGCCCCGGGTGAAGCATAGTTTCAGCCGAATCGATTTGGAAAACTAATGTTTGTTTTTCTCCAGCCTGGTCATCAAAGACTTCGGTATAAGTAATTCCGGAACCGACTTCAATTCTTCCTCTTCTACATTTGTCGCTTCGGTTTTCTCCGCTTTCAACTTTTTCTTTACCGCTTCGAAGCTGGTGACTTTCTTGTCGAATACCACCACTCCGGAATAGGGTTTACGGATAGAGATGTCGGCTTTGGCGATGCCTTTTGAGGCGCGGATTTTTTTTACCAGTCTCCTGATACAGGCCGGACACTGTGAGCCTTTCAGTTCAAAGTCCACCCTCAGATAGGTCTTTGCTTCGGCCGGCGGCTTATCGGCAGCCGGGCAAGCTGGTCCTATGAACAGGAGCATTCCCAGAAACAATAGAGGGTAAATTCTGCTGAAAAAACTTTGGTGTCGTATATAGTGCAAGGTCTAAGATCTCAAAACAGCGGTTTTGATAAGATGGAGCCGATTTGATCTTTCATCAGCACCGCCACCGCTATAGCCACTATATTGAAGCCGATGGTCAGGGTCAAAAGTCCGGTTCCTACCATTAGATGCCAGGTTACAAGAGCATAGCGCGGTTCCATCGCTCTTATCACACCGAATCTGGTGAGTACGAAGCCGCCGATTGAAAGAATCAGAAAGATATCAGCTACCACATAACAGACCAGTCCCAGCGAGGCCAGTTGAAGGGAGGGGAGGACGGCGAAAATAACCGCTCCTATCAATGCCACTCCAAGAAAGTTGGTTGTCCTGCGATCCGAATCACGGTAGACGATGGTTTTATCATCACTTGCTTTAGAGACATACTCGAGGGTTTTGAAGAAACTCTCCAGGAGCGAACTTCTATTGTGCTGGCGTGCCGGCTCTATGTTCTGGCCAGGGGAGCTATCGGCGCTTTCAGTTTCTGTTACTGTTTCTTTAGCTTCGCTCTCTTTGACCTTGTCTTGTTCTGTCACTGGTCTGCCTCGTGCCTGGTTATAGTAGAGATATCCCATTTCGAGTATATATCGAAAAAATTGATGCTGTCTAACCGATGCCTTCTCTCTACTTTTATAAGAAGTTTGTTTTCGGGTACAGCTTCTGGTATCACTAATTCAGGTAGCGTCGCCGGAGCACTTTATTGTCCATCTTGGTCTCAGTCGTCAGGAAATTGCCTGGCCTTTGCATGGTTCCATTGCTGCTTCTGGCAGGGTGTTCGGGCGGCATGGAGCGATCCGTCTCCTTGTCTCAAGAGAAGGCGCCAGGTACGGTGGATGCGAGCTTCTCTCAGCCCCTGAAGCAGTTTGAGGACGGAGAGTATGAAAAGGCGATTGCCGGTTTCAAATCCGGGATAGAAAAGTTGCGGGCTCAAGGTGTTTCCGGTGATCGGCTTGTCTCATATAGAGTCAAGCTGGCCGAGGCCTATCTTGCCGAAGGCAAGAGCGATGAGGCTCTAGCCGTGGTGGACGAGGATCTTGCTCGATTCAGCCAGGCTGAAGAGAGCCCAGAGAGATTCTTGCTCTTGTCTCCGCTTCGATTGCTGCGTGTCAGAATTCTCTATAAAGGTAAGAAATTCAAAGAGGCCCAGGTGGCGGCTAAGGACCTGCTCGAACTTCAGGAGCGTTATCTGGGAAGCGATTCTCGGGAGTTGATTGAGACTCTCAATCTCGCTATCGCTTCCGCCTGCGCCGAAGACCGTTGCGCCGACACCAGACCGATGATTTTGCGCCAGCTCGTGCTGAAAGAGAAGTATCTCGGTAAGGAACACGAGCATGTTGCCGCCAGCCTGGCTCAGCTTGCCGAACTGGAAGAGCAGGCAGGCAATTTCGGTGAAGCCGAGAAGCTTTTCAAAAGAGTACTGGCGATTAGAAGCAAGTCAGCGCCGGAGCTGGTTGAGAGTACTCGCAAAAACCTTGTTCGCCTGGAATTGAAGCGAATGCAGGGGAAATCTCGTAATAATCCGGCGGAGAAGTCAGTATTAGAAAATCCCTGATTTGCTTTACTTTTTCACTATTCTTAAATATTATTAAGCTGTAGGCTCCGGCTGTAATTAGTAAAAACCGTTTGCTAATCGTTTCTATTGATTGGATGATCTATAGCCTGAGAACCTTTCACCGATTGCCAAAGGAACCGAATCATGTCTCGACGGACCAGAAAAGGAGCTGTTCTCGCTCTTGTTATAGTGAGTGCCTTAGTCCTAGCCATTCTAGGCGTGGGACTACTCTTCTTGATCATGCAGCTAGGGGGCGGTCAGGAGCTGCAGCATGCGACAGACGCGGGCAATCTCAATGTCGCCAAGCAAGTACTGCGCCGTCCGGGCACGGCCCTGCTCAACGGTGACGAAGTGAATCACTTCGGCGATTCCGACGACCCGGATACCGGGGAGGTCAACCTGGTCACTTATAACCGATTGGCAGCTCAGGCTTTTTTAGTCTCGGCCAATGCCCAGGCGCTGAATACAGCCAACGCCAATGCCCATGCCCAGCAGATGCTTGCAGTGGTACGTGGGGTATCCGATCGTCTCAACAACAAACTCAACTCCTCCGCCAATTTTGACGGACACTTCAAGAACGTCGCCTCCAATCACGCCATGCGTATGTTCGAGTCCTCTTCAAATTCCGTGCAGCACCTTGGTTCACAGCACGAGACATCGTTTATGGCTAGAGGCAAAGCCAGTAACGTATACATCAATAACAACCAGATTTTGCCCGGAGGTCCGGGTCTCGGCGGAGTCACCGCCACCGGTAATGACGGCAGAACTTACCTGGCCGGATACAAGCAACTGGCCTCAGCCGGAGCCGAGAGTCTCTGGGCTGTTCCGCTTCGACCGACTTTATCGCCGCATCTGGTGAGCCGCAAAACATTCAAAGAGAAACAGGCACGTAACGAGATTCCCAATCATGTACCTCCCAATGCCTACCGCTCCGCCGGTCTCGCCTTCGACCAGGTGGCCAGCGCCCAGGCTACCAGGGCGGTGTCTCATTCCATTGTAGGCTCTCTCGAATCCATCTATGGTGCAAGAGTGCAGCGCGGCTTCATCGTCGTGGACAATACCGGCTCTCTTAACGGCATCCAGGCGCCCGGCGGCTTCGACATCTGGCAGGACAAGCTCATGGACCCCAACTATGTAGAGGTTCTTGGACCAAATGCCAATAACGGTCTGGTTGCGGATCAGTCTTCGGGTAATTCTCCTACCCTCAGCGATGTCAGCTCTTTCGTCAACAACAATTACGCTGCCCTGGCAGGCGGCGACCCGGTGGCTCAGTCGAACCTGGCCGGCATGTTGACCAACGCTGGTGTCGACAGTTACGGACCGTTCTCCTCCAATCCGAACACCAACGCCAGTGACATCAATTTCATCAACTTCATCAAAAACAACGGGGTGACCCGGTGCTCTAACGGTTCTCCGTCGCACAGCGCCTCTCCCACCACGATGACTTCCTCCGGCGGGCAGCCCTGCAATCTGGAGCGATTCTCCGGTCTTTTCGGCCAGCCCACCAACCCCGGTTCCGGCAACAACAACGTCAACAACCTGATGGCGGTAGAGAAATACCACCTCGATATCTGTCGCGAGCGGGCATCGGGCGCGGAGTGTGCCACCATCGAAGCCGAAGCCAACAATACCGGCTTGAAGAAATACTCCACCAACGACTGTGGTCTGACCCAGGTCCGCGAAGGTACCCTCTCGGAACTTCTCTCCCAGACCCAGGCAAGCGGCATTGTCAATCAGCTGCGCATCTACATGAGACAGATGGACCCAGAGGTCACCGGCGCTCAAATGAATGCGGTGCTTAATTCCACCGTGGCCTTCAATCGAGTCAGCTACATCTACTACGACCCTGCTACCAAAAAGGTGATATTGAGCACCAGTCCGCCGCCCTGGCAGCTTCCCGACCTGAACAACGCCAGTCTCAATCTGCCCGACGGCAACACCAGCACTTACACCCGCTCTCCCAGCCCCTTCCGGCTGGACGGGATCACCAACTGTGATGGAGAGTGCGGCTATCCTCACCCCTGGGATTGTCCTCTCGATTCCCAGGCCACCGGTCAGGATACGACCAAATGGACTCCTTCATCCGGCTTCAGAAATGTGCTCGGTGTTATCAAGTTCAGAAATCAGGCCGCTGGAGGTGGAAGATTCTGTTGTCCGTGCTAAATTGAACATATCAGAGAAAAGATTTGATGAGGTTCAATTTCTAGATGGGTAGACTCGCCATAGTTCTTCTGGGTTTGTTTTTACTCGGGCAATTTTCCGGTGCCGGCTATGCTTCTGAGAAACGGGGCATTCTTATTGCCCAGAGGGCAGAAAGGGGCGGTACCGGGACCGCTGCATGGCAGCTTGTCAAACAACCGATGGAGTTGCCGGATCTGCCCCAGTATTCAGGTAAAGCGACCTTTACCCATGGGCTTATGTATCCTAATAAGCCGGGCGGCCCTGCCATCAACCTGATGTTCAAGGTAAAAGACCATCCCGATGCGGTGATGCAGTGGTATCGCGATACTCTAAAAGCCAATAGCTGGAAGGTGATTCCTGATAAGAACCAGAATGCCGTGAGGGCTACCAAGGGCAAAAACGGAGTGGTGGTGAATGTGGGTGCCAGCAAAGCGCCCGGCTATTTCACAGAATTGAAGATCAGCTATAAGCTTGCCAGATAGATAAATCGAATTGACGGTGTCCATGAATCAGCATAGATTCTCCGCGACAACTCTAGTATTGATGATGGTGCTGGCTCTTTTCGGGCTTGTAACGATGGAGTGCAGCTCCGGTCAGGCTATGGAAGAGTCCGATCGCAAATTCGTCGAGTACTGTCTCCATAACTTTCAAGAATTGGGGACGGCGGAGCCGCTTATTAAGAAGGTCTCGGCCATTCTCGAGAAAGATCCCGGCGCCACCCGGGCGCGTTTTCTGCTGGGTCTGTTGCTGGAGAAGAGCGGTTACGAGAGTCTTGCTCTGGAGCAATACCAGAAATGCATCCAAGAGTATCCCCAGAGTTATGATTTTCACTATCAGCTTCTTTTAGTTTCGATCAAGACCCGGGAGACCGAACTTACCCAAAAAGAGCTTGCTGAACTTAAAAAATTGGCGGCTGGAGACGGGCTCAAGCTTTTACAGCTGGGTCTGACCATGGAGAATGCCGGGTTTTCTAAATTCGCCGACTCGCTCTACGAAGAGGCGGCTAGAGCAAGAACCAGGGCTTTCGGTGTAGGTTATGCCCTGGCTCGAATTCGCTTCGACCAGGGTCGATTCGATGATGCGATCAAGTGCTTGAACTGGGATCTGGTCAAAGATCCTGGTTCGGTGAAAGCGAATATGCTCAAAGGAGAGATCCTTCTCAAGCTTGGTCTGAGCAGAGAGGCGACTATCTGTTACATGAGAGCATTCAGCAAAGACCCCTGCACCGATGATGCGGCCCACCGAGTCAGCCGTGAGCTGATTAAAGCAGGCAACTATGAAGCGGCTCTGGGTCCGGCATTGACGGACTTTCTTTGCAAGGGATCTGACAAAGAGAAACTGGAAGAGTCCAAAAAATTCGCCAGGGTGATATTAAATAAGGTGCCCGACAAAGTTATCGAAGAGTCGGTAGCGGCTGTTGCCAGTGCTGCTCCGACGGACAGTCATCGTCAGTTTTTCTATCTGGCTGTCGGTTCGCTTTTCGATGATGTCAATCGCCGAGGCATGGCCATGGACTGTTATGAAAAGGCGCTTTCGATCAGGCTCAATCCACCGAGCGACATGATGCTGGCCCGGGGCTATTTTCGGCTCGGTCTCGATTATGAACTATGGAAGCGCAAGCCCGAAGATGCACTTACTCTCTATAACCAGTCCCTGGCGATCATGCCTGGAAACAAAGAGGTAGAGATGGCTCGAAAGCGGCTGGCTGAGCGTGTCTATAATAAAGATAGCGACTTTAGCTGGCGTTTGAAAAATTCTATTCTGGGCGGGATGCGAAGCAAAGACTGAAGCAAGAGGCGACTTATTCGACTTTTTCCTTCTCCTTGTCCACTTCTTTGTCCAGCAGTTCGACCTCTTTCACTTTCACCACTTTTATGCCGCCGCGCTCGGCTATCCAGCCTTTCACCCGGACCCTTTTAGCCACATAAGGCAGCAGGATGCCGTTCGCTCCCTTATAACCCTGATGCTTGGCTGCTATATAGACGGTACCGTCGTCGGTGAGGATGCCTGCGCTGACACCACCTGCAACACAGAGCTTGGCGCACTTCTCGTGCTCTTTGCCCCTGCCGTCACCCATAACTTTCGAGCAATAGCACCAGGCGTCTATAACCTCTCCGACCAGCTCGGCTTTCTGGGTATTGACCTTCTCGCTCACATCCACTGATGCGTCTCTTTTCTCGGTGACGGATTTGCCTTTAGATACTTCTGCTATCTGTGATTTGCAGGCAATGAGCCCGACTGTCAGTGGTATTGCTAGCAGTACCGAAAGAAGTATCTTTTTGAGCTTCATGGTCCTGCAGGCAGCATTACTATAGGTTCAGTAGCCCTGGCGTGCATGAAGCGACCGTTCTGAAAGAGGGGCACAATCGGGATAGGGGCAGGCACGTTGATTTGAACTCTGGTTTCAATCACCACATTTCCCTGACCGTCGGTGTTGAAATCCAGGCTGTGTAGCCGAGCCTGGGTGACAATGCCGTTGATTTTATAGGTATTGACGATGGTCGAAGCAGCGGTGTTGGCGTCACCGGCGGTTTTCTTTTGGGCCGCCGCCCGGGCGGCTCTTTTGGCCAGGGCGTCGTTGACTATCTGCCCGACAACAATGGCCGAAAGGTCGATGATGCACAGAAAGAGCGGAATAATTATGAAAAGCCCTGCGACAACCTCTACCAGGCTCGCTCCCGGATTGGTTCTCGAACCTCTTCTCCTTGTCCTAATGCTTCTATAGTCTCTGTTAATTTTCACCGAGCTCTTCCTGAAGTCTGCTGCTGGTTACCGTAAACGTCGCCGGACTGTTGATACCCGATACCGGCATGATGAAAGGGAGATTGAGAAAGGGATCTACTGTGGCCACGGTGGTACAGGTGACCAGAATCGGATCTCCCTGGCGGGTAGCCTTGCCCGGAAGCGGATGACTTATTCTGGGTAAAGATAGACCGACGAATTTGCCGAATCCGGTGGTTACATAGTTGTTGTCCACTTCTTGCAGGACAAGATCGGTTTCGGCCGCCAATCTCACCGACAATTCTCTGGTCTCCAGATGATTGAGATAGTAGACGATGCTATAGGCGACGCCCATGTACATCAAATCTATCAAGGGAAAGAGGATCATTATGAGAAGTATGAACAGTGCCGGACCGGTCTCGGCTATGGCCGAGCCGCTTCGCTTTCGCGTAGTTTGCGAAGAGCTGTTCTTTCTTCCTGAGAATTCAACGTGCATGGTACTAAGGAAAAGTCCTGACAAAGAGAGGCGTCTATATATATGTTACCCGGAACAAGCCTCTTTCCGTTCAATATATGTCCAGCCCGGGAGGCTTGTCAAGCCGTGGGGCTCGACTCGATTGGGATTTTTACCAGAGTGGTCCTCAATTCTCAGTGACCGCAAGGCTTGGCGTAGCGTTGTACTTTCAAACGGGAGTAAGCCGGCGGACCGGAGCGTCCATAGCCTTCCGAGGGAGATACCCAGGCGTCGGCGCCCGGACCATCAGCCAATGCTTCCTGCTTACTGGTGGATGCTTTCAAGGTAACCGAGGAGGGGCTTTTGCCGATCCCTCTAAGAGCCTGCCAGGCTTTATATCTGACCGTTTTATCCTTAGAGTTGTAATAGAGCCATTTATAGTCTTTGATCGCTTGCTCTTTGCGATTGAGCTTCTGATAGGCAAGACCGCGATAATATCTGGCCTTGTATTGCTCATCTCCCAGTTTTTCGGCAGCGCTGAGCTTGTCGATAACACTGGCATAGTTGCCTTCTTCGAAGAATGTGACTGCACTTTTCAAAACATCCGACTCTGCCAGGACCGGCAATATCGATGATATGCTCAGGATTGCCGTGCACGACAGGGTGAATAGTCCGCTTCTTACGGTATTTTTTGACAGGGGCATCTGGGGAAGCCTCCTCTATGCTGCTATTATCAATACTAACAAATTACCTGCTTAATACAAGAGGTTTGGGAGAGTAAAGGATTCGGTATTATATCCGGTGTGAACCAGATGAAAGAGCGAACTGTAAATCATAAGGAAACCCGGGAGCAATCTCGATGGAAGCTCCTGATCTTGTCGTTTAGCGTTTGTTTGAGCGCCTGCGGTGGAAATACGCAGGCAGATGTGGCTCAGGAACCGGCACCTGCGCCTGCGCCTGCACCAATATCTGTTTCCGCACCTGTTTCTGTTTCCGAATCTGTGGCGGCGAAGCCGGTTCTGAAAAGCGAACCTGCTAAAGATCTCAGTCGTGCAGAGTTTGAGCGGGGCTCTATTTTAAAGAATCGTGAAAAGGTGCTTGCCCAGGGCAAGAACCCATTTTTAGAGCGTTACGGCAGAGCGCGGCTGGACAAAGCCGCCACAATCAAGCGCTATACGCCTATCACGATTCTGCCGGTGCAACTGGAAGCCCACTGTCGCACAGCCTGGGATCGGGGCAATCTTCATGTCCGGATAGCCTATTTAGGACCGCCTCATAACCTCAATGTCTTCATGCAAGAGAATCATGTGCTCCATATCGGCTTCACCGACCAGGCGGGCAGTCCGGTATATAATTTCGAGATTCCTATCGATCAGATGCAGAGGGCACCTGAGACCATGAACGGCGGTATGCCTACCTATCAGGTGGAAGGCCAGTTGCCTGTTCCCCTGGAGAGTTATGAACAGTTCTACCAGTGGACCTGTGAGTGGAACTAGAACATCGTAAAGGGTGGCCTGTCTTCGCGGCCGGATCTTATCTCTTCGTCGGAATAAGGCTCATCATCCACCAGTTCATCGTCGAAGGGCAACTCCACATTGGTCATTCTGCGGACGACCAATACAGGAATGGCTGCATGCTGGGCAATATGCAGTGATATGCTGCCCAGCATCATCTTATCCAGACCGGTTCTGCCGTGGGAGCCAAGAGCTATAAGATCGGCTCCGAATGCTTCTATCTCTTGATAGATTACCTCGCGGGGGTCTCCGGGAATGGCATCGATGCTGACATTCTGGTTGCCGACCAGTTTGCCCAGGCTGAGCGCCACATCCTCGAGGATATCGAAAGCTCTCTGTTTTATCATGGTCCACTGGGAGCGAACCGCCACTTCCTGCTCTTCGGTAAGATCCAGCTTCTCTATCTTCTCGAAGTCCGTCACCGCCATGACCAGATGAAATTTTGTCTGGGGACCGAAGTTCTGCTGACAGAGCCAGTTGATTGTGTCCCTGGAATAGACCGAGCCGTCGTAAGGCACCAGTACGCGCTGGAAGCGAGATAGAGGGCTTTTGTCCTGGGTTTGCCCGGTTTTGGCAATTAGCACCGCAGATGGTGCAAGCTCAAGCACTGCCTGAGATACGCTTCCCAGTAGCAGTTTCTCCACTCCCGACCTTCCGTGGGAGCCCAGGAAAATCAGGTCATATTTCCTCCTCGCTGCCATATTGACGATAACTTCTTTGGGGTGTCCGAATTTGACTCGATAGTCGACCACCAGAGGGCTTTCGGGAAAGGCGGCGGCAAGATAGTTGGCTCTTTCCAATAGCCATATCGATCTTTTGGCGATCAGCTCTTGCTCTCTGGTGATCATGCTATCGTCGACTTTAAAGGGCATGAACGATTCCAGAGGTTGAACCACATTGAGGAGCATAATCAAAGTAGGATTGAGCCAGTTCGAGGCTTTTGCAAGGACCTCTACAGCTTTGTCCGAATGGGGTGAGCCGTCTACCGGAACCAGGATTTTCACGATTTTTGTCTAATTCGCTCTATCTATCTGGTTGCAATCTTAGGGAGTTGCCGCGATAAAATCCATGCCGGGATGTCACGAAGGTGCTCTCCTCTTAATCGAAATTAACAATTCCTCTCCGACCCCATTAATCGGCAACTAGTGGGGGTCTTCAATTCTGAGAATTTTGCCAAGTCGAATGACCCTTATGTATATCCCTTGTATAAATCCCCCGGTTGGTAATAATAGTAATTCGTCTTTTTCTCAGGATCCGGAAGGAGCTATTTGTCCTTTCCGGATGATTCCCGAGTTGATCTTTATCAAGGTGACTTAGTTGGAGAATCTCAAATGCAGACTGATTTGAACGCTGTGCTGGATGTTGAATTCGATGAACTGGCCGAGGTGTGCGAGAACCAGTCCGAACAGGGTGCCAGCGCTGAAGCCGAAGCCGAAATCGAATATGAATTCGGGGGCAGGCACCTTTTTGCCAGCTATATAGAATGCGAGCCTGAAAGTCTGCTTAATCACAAAGAGCTCGATCTTGCTCTGCGTAGAGCCGTGGAAGCCTCCGGCGCTACTGTTTTGAAAGATAGCAGTCATGTCTTCGAGGGCGGCGGTGTTACCTCGGTCTATCTCTTATCCGAAAGTCATGCCAGTATCCATACCTATCCCGAGCATAATTCCTGTTTCGTGGATATCTTCACCTGTGGTTACGTATGCGAGCCGAGCCGCTTTCATGAAGTGCTGGTGGACTATCTAAAGCCCAAGACCGTATCTAAGAAGCTTACAAATCGCGGGCTGATGAATGTCGATCTCACCTGAATTTAAGAATATTCGTGAAATTCCGATTCCTCATTTTCTGAAACGCTCATTCTCTCAGTTAGAATAGTGCTTTCTCCTGCGCGTTTCCGGATGGAAACGCGGATTTTGTCGGGCGATTTAGGGGAGTTAGACCATGAAAACAAATTTGCATCCGCTGACCAGGCAGCGCAATAGTTACATCGCGAATTTCGAGGGCAAAGAGTATCTAATCCAGGCTTGCGATTTCGAGCATTTCCCCCTGGAGAATGTCGTCGTCCGAAAAGAGACCGAGTTCCAGGAGATAACCATCGTCGATACGCCTAAGTACGGCCGGGTTCTCTTTCTCGATGGTGATCTACAGAGCAGTGAGATAGACGAAACTTTCTATCATGAGCTTTTGATTCAGCCTGCCATGCTTGCCCATAAGAGACCCCGGCGGGTGCTCGTGGTTGGAACCGGTGAAGGCGCTTCCTTAAGAGAGATTTTCAAACATGAAGAGGTCGAGTCGGTGGTGGCCATCGATATCGACAGGGAAGTGGTGGAACTCTGCACAGAGCATCTGCCTACCTGGCACCATGGCCGGATGAAAGACGAAAGGGTTCGTCACGAGTTCAAGGATGGCTTCGAGTATTTGCGGCAATCCGAAGAGACTTTCGATGTCGCCATTATCGATATAGTTTCGGATCTCGACGAAGGACCGGCCGCTGAGCTTTATACCCCGGCTTTTTACGAACTGGTCAAATCGAGGCTCAGCCCCGATGGTGTAGTCGCAATCCAGGGCATGATCCTGTCGCCGGTGGAATCCGAAACTTCTGGTCACAGAAGGCTTCGCCAGTCGGTTAAGCATGTTTTCAAACATGTCCACAGCTATCGCGGTTATATTCCATCTTTCCTCTCTTCCTGGGGCTTTTTGCTTGCTTCAGACTGGTTTTCGGCCGCGGATATACAACCTGAGTTTTTCGACGGCAGACTGGCCGGCAAAGCTATGAAGCATCTCGACGGAGAGGCTATTACCGCTGCTTTCGGTCTCGATAAAGAGACACGCAGAATACTGGACAATATATAACAAATACACGGAGACCTTAGCTACCCTGGTTGGAGATTCCTATGGTTCTGGCTGATACCATCGGCATTCTTTTGATCGTACTGGGCACTCTTGCGGCCACGAGTACGCTCTGGCTTTTTCATCTGGCGCTCTGGCCGGAAGTGGTGGAAGCCGCCGGAAGCAAGTTCACTTCCAGCCCTATAAAGTCATTTTTCGTCGGATTACCCTGCCTGCTTCTGACCATCTTCCTTGTGGGCGCCCTCTCAAATATGGGCAAGGGTCCCAACGAGTTCGCCGTGCTCGTATTAATGAGCTCGTTTCTCTTCGTGTCCAGCATGGGGGTCTCCGGTTTCGCCGCCAAGATAGGAGAGCGTCTCGATTTCGACACGAGTCGCAAGTGGAAGCCGGTCCTCTTTGGTGGGCTGGTTCTAGAATTTACCTTCCTCTTTCCTGTTTTAGGCTGGATTCTGGTTTTTCCTCTGGTCAGCATCACCGGATTCGGTGCTTCGCTCAGAGCGATCCTCTTCAACCGGCGTCCCCGATGAAAGTCGATCGCAGAGCCTTTTGCAAAGCCGGCGGTGCTACGCTGGGGGCGCTTTCGCTGAGCGCATGCGAACGGGCAATCAGTGAACTTGATAAACGATTCGGTGCTGACATGCCGACACGGATTGTGGTGCCGGATACGGTGCTAGTCGATGATCACCATCATTTCTTGAGTCGGCTCAGCTTCGGTCCTACACCATCATCTCTTGCCGAAATCAGAGAGTCTGGGACGCAGAAGTGGCTGGAGCGCCAATTGCAACCCTCCTCTATCGAAGATCGGATGGCGCAGCTTCGAACTCGTCGTTTCGAGTCTCGTTTCGTATCGTCCGGTGATTGTTTCGATTTCAGAAAGGAAGTCTTGCGAGCCGATTTAGTAAGGCATACCTTATTGAAGGCTATATATTCTAATCGGCAGCTTCTTGAAGTGATGGTCAATTTCTGGAGCGACCATCTCAACATCAACATAGAAAAAGGAGACTGTGTCTATTACAAAACCACTGACGATCTCGATGTCATTCGTAAACATGCTCTTGGGAAATTCTCCGATTTGATCCGGGCTTCTGCCACCGGTGCCGCCATGCTGGAGTATCTAGACGGCAAGGACAACAAAGTCGAGAAAGCCGGGGACGCCCCTAACGAGAACTATGCAAGGGAACTGCTCGAACTTCATACCCTGGGTGTGGATGGGGGCTATACTCAGAAGGATGTGTTCGAGGCGGCGCGCTGCCTCAGTGGTTATAGAATCAGAGAGAAGTTCGGAAAAGGCAAGGTCTTTTTCGATCCGGCCTGTCACGACGATGGTGCGAAACTGGTACTGGGGCAGGTTATTCCGGCCGGTGGCGGAGAGACCGACCTGAATCGTCTCATTCGAATAGTTTCTCGACATCCATCTACGGCCAGGCATATAAGCACAAAGCTGATTCGTCACTTTGTCATGGACCAGCCGACAAGCCGTTTGACAGATAATCTCGCCAGGACTTTCCTTGCCTGTGACGGTAATATGGAAGCTGTGCTCAGAGAGCTTTTTCAATCGAAAGAGTTTTTCGATAACAGAGGCAACAAAATCAAGCGACCTTTTCGCTTTCTTGTCAGCGCTATCAGGGCAATACGGGCAGAGACCTTCGCCCGGGCACCGTTATATACGTATCTATCATCCATGGGCCAGGAGCCCTTTCAACATCCGACTCCGGACGGTTATCCTGAAGAGACGCTTCCCTGGCTGGGCTCGCTACTGTGGCGCTGGAACTTCGCCTTTGGCCTGGGGGCAGGGCGGATCGAATCGGTTGAGGTCGATCTGGATGGACTTATGACCGCTTTTGGGAGCGAGGGAAGAGCCGAGGAGCTTTTGTTCGCCTACTTAAACGGGCGCAAACCGACTGAAGAGGAGCGCCTCTGTCTGGCTCACCATCGCAAGAATCCTGCCGAACTGTTTGGTCTTATTCTCTCTTCGCCGGCATTCCAGAGGTACTGAAGAGTGAAAGAGACCAGACGAAACTTTCTGAAGCGATTTGCTTTCAATGGAGCCGGAGACCGCAAGGCAGTCGTCGAGGAAGCAGATCATGTCTTTTTGAATATTTTTTTGCGTGGTGGTGCCGATACGCTCAACATGTTGATTCCCTATGGTGACGACGACTATTATCGAGCGCGACCGACCATAGGTATCAAAAGCGGTGGCACTATTTCGAAGCCTTCTGCCGATGGCGATCTCGCAGTGAAACTGGATGATTTCTATGCTCTTCATCCTCGAATGGCGCCACTGAGACGAATCTATCAGGAGGGGCGTCTTGCTTTCGTACAGGCTGTGGGTTCGGACAATGTCTCCGGGTCTCATTTCGAAGCGCAGGATCAGATGGAGCATGGTGAAGCTTATCACCGAAGACTGCAGGGCGGTTGGCTGGGGCGCCATCTGTTCTATCGACCTGGAAGAGGTTCTGTCTCTTCTCCGCTTAGGGCGGTGGCTTTCGGGAATACCATACCGGAGGTTCTTCGCGGTGCGCCTACGGTGGCTGCTTTGCAGTCAGTGGATCAAGTAGAGCTAAAGGGCGGTTCCGCCGCGATTCTCGAAGACCTCTCTATGCTTTATGGTGCCAGCAGAGACGACCTGGGACGAGCCGGCGCCGATACTCTGCATCTGCTTGATAGAATCGCTTCGATGAAAGCTTCACGAAGCTTCTTGGATTCGGGATCTGGAGGTGTCGAATATCCGGACTGTGCCCTGGCTCGCAGCCTGGCTGAGGTAGCCAGGCTGGTCAGAGCAGAGCTCGGTCTGAACGTGGCTTGTGTCGATCATGGCGGTTGGGACACTCACTTTATTCAAGGAGGGGCCCAGGGTTTGCAGGCAGGCAGCATAGATGAGCTGGCGAGAAGCCTGGATGCCTTTGACTTAGAGTTAGCCCGGGACAATCTCCGCTCCCGGGTGACGGTACTGGTGATGACCGAGTTCGGAAGGCGCTCTTACGAAAACAGTTCACTGGGAACAGATCATGGCAGGGCATTTTCTCTATTCATTATTTCGGATAGAGTTCGAGGCGGTCGAGTTTTTGGTGAGTGGCCGGGTCTTGCCGAGGTTAGCGATCCCTTGCATGAGCCCAAGAAAGTCCTGAGGAGAATTCCCGGTCTAGAAGAGGATCTGGATGTCGGACCGGCGGGCTTGTCTGTGCTTATAGACTATCGTGAAGTGCTCTATGCGTTAACAGAGACTCTTCTGGGCAACCGCCAGGTCGATAAAGTTTTCCCCGGCTTCAAGCCGGGTTCCGGCAAGAATCTGGCCGAGCTTTTTATTTAGGTCCCAATTTATCCAGGGCCGATTCTGCCTCGGCACGGGACAGATTGAATGTTTTCCAGTTTTTTACAGGGCTTTTCTTTCGTGATTTCAGCGCCGAGAGAATTCTGCTTTTCAATTTTGATTCGTCCTTGCTTCCAGCTTCTGCGACAAGAGGCGGTGTGGCATCTGCACTCAAGCCAAGAAGATAATCCAGATCAATTGTCTTGCCGGATCTTGCCCTTTCCAGATTGACCCTGGCGATGATACAGTCGGGATTGAGAAGATTGAGACTGATTACCGCGAGATATCCTGAGATGATGGTGGCAAGCGCGAAACGTTTTCTGTTTCCTCTGAGGACCGTGCCGCTGAAAATGGCGAAGACCACGGCAAGCCAGATCATGAATGAGAAGACATAGAATCTAAGTTCGGTTTGACCGTATTCCATTTGATAGAGCTGCATTCGTTTGCAGGCCGAGAGCATGATCACCAGGGTCAAGGCGACATTGACCAGGGCCTGGCTGGAGAAGATAATCGCGTTGATTCGGCTTGTCTTTTTCAGGCTCCAGTCCAGAAGCATCAGGGTGGGCAGGGTCAATGCGACAACTGCCGCCAGTTCGAAGAAGCCCCGTCGAGCGTATTCTGCCAGGGTCAGATTGTTGGTCTCCATCAAAGTGGAGGTGCCACCAAAGAGATAGGTGAACTGAATATATATAAATGCACCGAAGAGCAGGTTTATTATGGAGAGTACCGTGGATACTTCCACCATTCCCAGCTTGAATGGTTGGTCGTCTGTTTCTTTGTCTTCGCCCCAGTCGATATGGTCATAACCTTTGCCGGTGAACATGCCGTGCAGAAAGCCGACGAAGACCCAGAGGGAGAGGCAGAGTATTGTGAGATGTCGACTGATCCCTTCCAGATCTATATTGAGACTTTGCTTGACCATTCCGGCAAAGGCCGCATCGGCGGATATGAAAAGTCCTCCGAAAATCAGCACCAGGGGCAGGGCTATGGCCGCCCCTCGAAGAGTGCCGCCGACTATCTCTTTCACTTCCGGTTTCAATAGATCATTCCAGTCCAGGATATTGAAGAAGAACTGCCAGGGTTTGATAGTGACACTCTCGATACCGGCAGCCAGAGATTGAATGTATTGAGTCATGCCTGAGGTCAATACTCTGAACCCCTGCATGCTTATGGATGCTGTAAGGATAAGGAAGAGGGAGACGGCGCAATTGAGACCGGTCAGAAATTTTGAGTCTCGCAAGACAATCAGAGTGGAGAGTATGAGAGCAGCGAAGACGAACCAGAGAGAATGTCTTCTTACTGGTAGCTTGTTTTTTATTGCCAGGGGAAGCATTAGCGCCAGTAAAGGCAGGAGAAAAAGGGGACAGTTTGCGCCGAGGGGGGCACCATTGAACAGGTTGTCGAAAAATAGATAGGTGAACAGGCCGGAGAGAAGTACACCGGATACGATGATAGATCGAGTATATGTCATGATTCTGCTTTAGATCCTGATTCTGCCCCGCCAGGGGGTCTTGGGTTCAGAGTCTCTACAGCGGGGCGAGGTCATTTAGGCGCCATCAATTGTTATTGTCAGGTTAGGATCTCGATCCGGTTTGGATATCGGCTTTCTCCAGTATTGTGGTGACCGCAGTATCGAAGGCGGCAATGGTTCGATCTATATCACCGTCAGTAATACCATAATGGGTGACCGCGCGAATTTTGTCGGGGGCGGTGGCGAGAACCAGTACCCCTAGATTTTTAACCGCTTCGACCAGATCCTGGGCCTTTAGTTTCTGGCCTGGAAAGTTCGTTTCGATCCAGACCATATTGGTCTGACAGATTGAGAGATCCACGTGGAGGCAGTCCAGCTTCGCTACGCCTTCCGCCAGCTTTCTGGCGTTTTCGTGATCTTCTTCGAGGCGATCTGTCATTTTATCGAGGGCGATCCTACAGGTTGCCGCTAAGAGGCCCACCTGTCTCATCCCTCCACCAAGCACTTTGCGAGCCCGCCGTGCTTTATCTATGAACTCTCGACTGCCCACCACCATAGAGCCGGCTGGTGCCGATAGTCCTTTTGAAAAGCAGAATTGTACCGAATCTATTTTTTCTACCAGGCGTTTTACATCGATTTTGAGGACCAGGGCGGCGTTGAAAATTCTCGCGCCGTCCATGTGGGTCTTAAGATCATGAGCGGAGGCCGCTTCGGCCACCGCGTCTATAGTTTCCAGCGGCACAGCGATGCCGTTCAAAGTGTTTTCCAGGCAGACCAGGCGTGTTATCGGCTTGTGCTGATCTCTGGGGGAGATATTGTCTATGACATCAGAAGCCCTGAGCGCTTGCATTTTCGATTGACCGATCGGATTGAGTACCATTCCGCCGAGGCTCGAAGCGCCGCCCTGTTCGTACTGAAAAATATGGGCTCCCCTGGCCACCAGCACTTCGTCTCCCCGTCCGCAATGGCTCAGGAGCGAGACAAAATTCCCCATGGTGCCGGACGCCACGAAAAGACCGGCTTCTTTTCCCATTAATTGAGCCGAATAGGCCTCCAGCTCATTGACGGTAGGGTCCTCACCAAAGACATCGTCACCGACTTCTGCTTGCGCCATCGCCTCTTTCATGGCGGCGGTCGGTCTGGTGACGGTGTCGCTGCGCAGATCGATGACGGACATGGAATGTTAGGAATCTTCTCGAACGATCAGGATGCCATGCTGTTCTATGGCGAGATAAGTTCTGCCTTCGAACTGGAAGGTTTCTATTTTTACTCTGGTGATGCTCTGCTTCTGGGCTGCTATGTCCTGGCTGTTGATTTCGAGCATGTCTTCCATCGGGGTGTTCAGTTGTTGAAATTGATAAGTGAGCCCGGACTCGACGCTGCCTTCTTCGAGTTTTCTCTCCACTGCCGGAGGGGAGAGCCGGTCCCTGTCATAGCTATCATCCTTTACCGGTTTAAGGGCAAGAATTACACAGATGAACAAAACTAGTAAAATTACTTCCATGCTCATCTTATGCCACAAACCGGCCAGGAAACATCTACTTTTTTCAAAATCCTTCGCGCAAATTTTTGTTGCGTTCTTGCTGACCATGGCAGTCTCATCCGGTTCTGGCCAGGCTCGAGGGGCCGGGCAGGAGAAGGGCTTCAGCTGGTACTATCAATCTGCCCTCGATTCCATCTACAAGGGGAGGTTCGACCAGGCGAGAAGCGACCTGGAGGCGGCTCGCCGCAGTGCCGGTGCGGATCGAAAAGAACTGAGGCTCTATAGACACGGCAGGGCGATGCTCGGCTGCGCCAGAGCCCTGGAACTGGAGCAGGAACTGCACTCTAATATGATCAGGCAGAGGCGCAATTTCCTCTATGGCACTCTCTTTGTGATCATTTTTGGCCTGATCATGGGCTATCTGCTCAGGTATGGCAAGAAGAAGCCCGCATTTGTCGAGCGTGTGGATGATTGGGTTCAACGGGGGCGGGCCAGGTCGGAGAAGGGTCTTGAAGCGCAAGCCGGAATGGCGATAATAAGTTTGATTATCTACGCTGTCGTCGCGCTTTTTTTGCTTGTGATTGTGCTCGGGTTCATCTGGCTTTTGAAATCAGTTACCCCGCCGGCTTCGGGTCAGTTCGAGCAAGCTTCACCCATCTTTAGTGAAGCCGTCGAACAGTTGAAGCTAAGCAGCGCCGAAGCCGGGTATGATCCCGATAAGAGTGAGTTGTTGAAGGACTACAACCAGTTCCTGGAAGAGAGAAAAGGCAGTGGAAATTGACCGATAGTGTTAGAGAGAATGACATATTCGAGCCCACAGACAAGGAAAAGGGGCGATACCGGGATATCGAGAGACTGACCGCCGGCGGCATGGGGGTGGTTTATCGTGCTTATGACACCATTCTTGATAAGCCGGTGGCGATCAAAACCTTGATCTTCGACAGCTTCAACGAAAAGCTCGTGCCGCGTTTCCAGCTGGAAGCAGTGGTGGTCAGCAAACTCAATCATCCCAACATAGTTAACATTCTGGATTTCGGTGTTTCTAACAATACAGAACCGTATATGGTGATGGATTTTGTAATCGGACGCAGCCTCGAGGAGGAGGTTGAGGCTCATGGCGTTCTGCCGAATCGAGAAATCATCACAATAGCCGAGCAGATTTGTCGCGGGATGTCTCATGCCCATTCCCGGGGGATTGTGCACCGGGATCTGAAGCCCAGCAACATTCTATTGACCGACGGCAATACAAATAACCGCGTAAAAATAGTAGACTTCGGAATCGCAAAACTGACCGACAGAGATGAGGACGAAGCTGCACTCACCCAGGTTGGCACCCTGGTAGGCAGCCCTCTTTATATGAGCCCGGAGCAGGTAATGGGTTCTACCGTGGATGAGCGCTCCGATATATATTCGCTCGGATGTGTTCTCTATTTCATGGTCTCCGGTCATCCTCCTTTTAGAGGAGAGAGCGCCTGGGACACCATGCAGGACCATGTCAATACAGCCCCCCGGACTCCAGTTCTGGCTACAAGTGATTGCGAGGAGAACCTTCCCGTAACTCGGCTCGAACTCAGCGCTTTGATAATGAAGTGTCTGGAGAAAGAACCTTCTGAGCGTTATCAAAGCATGGATGAAGTTCTGGAGGCTCTGGAAGAGGCTTCCACCCTGGTGGAGCCTGAGGGTGTTGTCCCCTCTGCCGATACGAATGTTTCGCGCTCGAATAATTTCAAGAAGACCTTTATCGGTCTTGGCATAGTCTCTGTTCTGGCCATAGTACTGATGGTGCCTGCGGTTCTCTCTAAAAAGGAGCGTGCTGCCAACAAAATTATGGTCGCGTCCATAGAGTCTAAGAACGCTAAAACGAAAGAGAGGGCCGAGAAGATCATCAAAGAGAGCATTCCCTTTTATAATCGCTCTCTGGGTAAGTTCCAGGTCGAGCGTTATAACCTCGATAACCCCAATGAGTTTTATCGATATCTCAAGCCATTCGATGGTCAGAGGGTCGGAGATCAGGACCTCGACGAGCTTCTAGCGCACCGAAACAGAATCAGAGGACTTTCTTTGTCGCAGTCCGGTGTTACCGATCTAGGCATAGCTAAGCTGACCAGGCTGGATCTTTATAGTCTCAATCTGGAGATGGTCGATTTGACGGATGAAGCCGGCAAGTCCCTGGCCGCGCTCAAACATTTAGTTGACTTGCGTCTTAATAATACCGAATTTGGTGACAAAGGTCTGTCCTATTTAGAAAATCCCGAGTTGTTGGATATAAGGTTGGATTTTTGCAAAAATGTCACCGATAAAGGTCTCGAAATCATAGTGCGAAAGTGGCCTGAATTGAAAAGTCTGGATGTTTCCGAGACCAGTACCACCGCAGCCGGTATGGCAAAGCTGGCGAAGCTCCGCTCTCTAAAGTATTTGAATGCAAACAGCTGTGCTATTCCTGATAGTCTGGTAGGCGCTCTCAGGCGGTCCGGACTAGAAGAGATAAGTATGATCAACGCCAAAATTTCTAACTCCACTCTCGAGAAACTGCTGGAGATTCCGACCCTTGAAAAGATAAACGCCATGGGCGTAGTGGACGACTATCCAAAGTGGATTGAGGAGACAACCAGGAAATATCGGGGTCGAATCCATGTTAACAGTATTCATGATCTTCAGGATAAGAAGGTGCCGGATGTTAAGGAGTTACCTGAGTTTGTAGATTTTCTCGATTCGGAAGGCATCTCTCAGTGATATTACCTGTAGTGGCGGAAGATTTTATTAAAGCTTGATTAAAGATAGCTTTGTAGTTCCTCTTTTGCCGGGCGCTAGCCATATAATGGAAAGGTCCGGAATCAGAAAAGCGAGAATTTTGCTTTGATCAAGAAAGTATGTGTCTTTTGCGGCGGATTAAACGGCAATGACGAGACCTATATAAAAGGCGCAGAGCAGTTCGGCCGTCTTCTGGTTGATAATGAGATCGGTCTGGTCTATGGCGGCGGCAGTGTCGGATTGATGGGGGCCCTGGCAGATTCTGTGTTGAAAGCCGGAGGAGTTGCCGTCGGTGTTATTCCTGAGACCCTGGTCAATCGTGAGATAGGTCACAACGGGCTGAGCGAATTGATTGTTGTGGACACGATGCATGAACGAAAAGCGAAGATGGCAGAGTTGGCCGATGCTTTCGTGGCCCTTCCCGGTGGCTATGGAACGCTGGAAGAATTATTCGAGATCATCACCCTGACTATTATCGAGGCCCAGAGCAAGCCCTGCGGGATCTACAATATACTCGGTTATTACAACCATCTGCTCCACTTTCTCGACGGGGTGGCTGAGCAGGGTTTCATAACTCGGGAGGACAGGGACTTTCTCGTCGTGGAGGAAGATCCGGCTCTGCTTCTGGCTGGTATGGCACGCATGGAGCCTTACAAAAGCACGCGCTGGCAGGTTATGGCGAAGACCCGGAAGCATTGAAATTATTAGTAGCCGAAAAGCATCGGATTGGGATTCTGTCTGAGCCAGTATTTATCATAGTTTGACAGACCAGAATTGTTGACGGCGTTATTGTAGGAGTTTCTTAGAGCCTGGGTTGCCGGAGTCTGGGGGGCGAAGGAGCCTAAACTGTTCAGGGAGGAGCCGGGTAAGTAGGTCCTTCCGGAGAGGTAAGGATTATAGCCCCCGTAGCCCCCGTAGCCTCCGTAGAGACCATAGCCGCCGTATCCACCATAACCGCCATAACCTCCATAACCGTAACCGGGATAGCCGCCTCCAAAGTAGGGGTCGAAGGCGCCATAGCCGCCGTATCCGCCATAGCCACCATAATATGGATTGTTGTAAAAGCCCGGATTGTTCTTCATGAACTGATAGTTCATATAGGCGTTGGCTCCGGCTCCGGCAAGGGCGCCGGCTCCCTGCCAGAAATAGGGATTGCTGAGGGTCTCACCGGCTCCTTCCACGGCGTCCACCGGCAATCGAGCCACGGACTTGCCGAAGCTGCCGATTTTAGAAAGCAGGGATTTTTTCTGTGGCTCGCCCGGGTTCTGAGGCGAAGTCGCCTGGGGGGCTTGCATCATCGCTGAAGGTGGTACAGTGACCGGGGCGTAGAGTCCGCCCTTGTTTTCGACGTCGAAGGGGCTATCTTGATCTTGTTCCCCTCCGCTCATCGGATAAGAAGGAATCGCAGGTGCGTTCTCGCCTTCGGAGCCTTCCGGGTTGGGGTCACCCAGGGTCCGGTACATCGGCTTTCGGGGTTGAGCCGGCGGTAATTCGTCCGAAGAAGGGGGGCTGCCGTCTTTGTTTATTTGATGTTTATAGAATCCGTTCAGGCTGTCGTCTTCGACCCAGTCGGAAGAAGCACCGGCAGGTATTGCCAGTGAAGCGCCGAGCACTAAGGTGGTGATGATACGTTGGGATAGTCTCTTAGAAATCTTCATCGGTCAAACAAAGTTTATCCGCTTGCTTCTCAATCTTATTGTACCCGCTGTATCCGAATCGAGCTTTCGGAGGTCAATCGTTGACTGAAAGCACTAGCTGCGGTGTCGGGATGTGGTGATCTTCTCGAACCGGCACAATAGCCGTTCCTACAACAAAGAACTCGATTACATGGGAGCTCCATCCGTAGTTGCCTTCGGTGATATCGACTCCGACAATGCCTTCGGCATGCAATTGTTCGGCTTCCACTTGCATTCGCTCCATGGCAAGCTCCCGGGCATCGTAGAGTCCCTGGGTGAAATTGGGCATCTCGATATTCTTGCCCACGGTTTTAAACCATTGACCCGGCGTTTGATGGGCGATATGGTAAACACAGTTACCCATGACCATGCCTACCGGACGGTAGCCGGCGTTGAGCATGGTCCAGAAGTCCTGACCGGAAAGGTCGCTGGTAAATGGCTTGTTGCCTGGTGCCCGGTAGCCTTTGTCGCCGTCTTTTCTGTAGACCGCGGTGCCTATTGCCACGAATTCCGCCAGGTCGAGGTTCCATGACATATGTTTTACTTTCAGTCTGACACCGACTATGCCGTCGGCGTCCAGCTCTTCGGCTTCTTCCTGCATGCGGGTCATGGCCAGCTCCCGGGCATGGTAGAGCGCCTGGGTCAAAACTTCCATCTCTTGATTGCGCATCAGATTGGCGAACTGGAATCCGACGTGGTAGATGGAGCTACCCACCACCATGCCGGCAGGCTCGAAACCGGCCTCCTTGACCAGAAGAAATTCGTTCACCGAAAGGTCGCTGGTAAATAGACCGCGCTTGCCTCCCTGGCCGCGCATATGCTGCAGTCTCTCTTTGGCGTGTGGTGGCAGATCGGGATGGATATCAGGATTGGGATTGGATGCAGAATCGGGATTGGAATTGGTCATGGATTACTCCTCTCGGTCCTCCAGGTTCATCATGCGCATGTATTGATCCTGGATGTTCTCCAGGCTCTGCGACTTCAATTCGTTCATGCGGCTCGAGCGTTGCGGAGCCATATTGGTGCCTTTTAGATTGATGCAGAACTTAGGTTTCGTCAGGGCTTTCGCTTGCTCGATCAGTTCCGGATCTTGAATAATGCCTGTGCCCAGGGCAGTGAAATGGACGATCAGATCCCAGGCTTGCGAATTGTCCGAGGTTTCGATTCGCTCCCATTCATAATCTATTTGAGCTCCAACCAGACCGTCCGCCAGGGATTCGTTCATATCTCTTTCCAGGCGTTGCATGGCGATTTCCCGGGCATTGTAGAAGCCCTGGGTAAAGAGATCTATCTCCTGGTTGCGAAAGTTGGTGCCGCCCCACCATTGATACATCTGGCGGTTGGTCTTCCAATCTTGATACATATAATAGGAACATACACCAAAGGCGATATCAACCGGTCTGTATCCCGCCGAGTACAGTTGCCAGAATTCCTGACCGCTGAGATCGCACAGAAATGGCTCATGTTTCCAACCGGGGATTTTAACGGCGGTGCCGATAGCGGTGAACTCTCGAAGGCTGTCTGATCCCAGGCGTTTGCCTGCCTGGATTTTTACCCCGATTACACCGGAGGCGTTAAGCAGTTTTGCTTCTTGCAGCAAGCGTTGCATGGCCAGTTTGCGAGCGTCGAGCAGGGCGCTCGATACCGCTTTCATCTCGCCGGTGGAGAGTCGTACTCTGAAGAGAGAGTTCCAGAAATTAATGTTATAGAAAGAGGAGCCCATCACCTGGCCGATAGGAACAAGATTTTGATCCTTTGCCAGGAGAAATTCTCGACTGGTGAGGTCGCTGGTGAAAAATTTGCTGCCCGAGGCTATGTGATTCTTGAGGCGCTCTTCGGCGATTTTGGGGATGCCGCCTGCTTCGAGCGCCCGCCGGGACTCTTCTTGAAGTCTCTCCTGGCGAAGTCTGTTCTCGCTTTTTTTAGACTGGAAAAAGCCGAACATGTCAATATCGTCCTTCCAGGAAGTGGTTGAGAGCCATCCTTGCTGTACTGCTTTTCTCTGCCAGGTTTTTGAGCTCTTCGACAATCTGGTTCATGCAGTCTTCCAGGGGCATGTCAGAGCTTTTCAGGGCGATGCCGCGCACTATCTTCTGGTGCTTGGCGGTTATCGTACCTTTATTAGAGCGTTCTATCAAATAGCCTACCGAGTCGAACTGAACAGAAAGCTCAGCCACCGGACGGGTTTTGGACATGAACCAGCCGGCGCGTTTTATAGAGGTGTGTTCCGGCAGAGCTGTCTCCAGCATCTTGGCCAGGGTCTCTACCATCTCGGCCGACTTCTGCCGGTCCAGATTGAGCATCTCCGCCAGGACTTCTACTTTGAGGGCATTGTCAAGGTTGTCTTCCATCTCGTTTTAGCTTCTTGCCGCATTACAAAGAATACAGTTTAAGCTCTTAGAAACCAGATCTGGGTGCTCGCTTGATTTTATCGGGATTTCTTAACCGGGATTCAGAAGAGACCGGACAGCATATACATGTCACCGGTCTCTTCTGGTTATCCTATTCAGGGCTCTAGGAGCAATATTTTGCCAGAAGCCCTTTTTCTCTGGCTTGCTCGAAGAGGTAGCGGAAGAGCAGACCGGCTCCTGCCAGATAGAGCAGATTGAGCAGAAAAGCGCTTCCCAGGTGACCCCAGACTATGGCTTCATTGCCTGTCATCAGGGCTCGCATGCCTTCGAAGACATGGGCGGCTGGGACCATACTTGCCACCACTTGCAGAGGCTGAGGCAGGACGGAGATCGGATAGAATACCGCCGACACAGGCTGCACCAAAAACGGTACCGCCCAGGCAAGGACCTCGGCCTGGGGACCCCAGCGCACTATTAGCGCTGTCGCCACCAGTCCCAGTGCCCAGCCCATCAGCATCAAGTTAGCCAGAAGCATACCGGCGTAGATACCGAGGTCGAGGATATTGAAGCCGTAGAAGACAACCGCTACCAGGGACATGATCACAAGCACTATTGATGCCTGCATGAGTCCAAGGATATAAGCGGCGGTCACGAACTCTCTTACTTGAACCGGAGCGGTGAAGATGTTCAGAAGGTTTCTGGACCAGAGGTCTTCTAGAAACGAGATACAGACGACCTGCTGGGCCCGGTAGAAGACGTTCCACATAATCACTGCTCCGATCAAGAAGGTGATGAGACCAGGGACGGTATTACTCACTTTGAGCATATACATTGTCACGAAGCCCCACATCAACAAGTCCATAATCGGCCAGAAGAAAATGTCCATCGCCCGGAAAGAGTTCCGTGAGCAGATGTAGACATATTTCAAAATCAGGGCGTAGATTCTATTCCAACACATTATGCAATCACCTTCTCTTTTGTTCTTGCAATTCGGATGAAGACATCCTCCAGGGAGTCTGTGCCGAATCGAGTCATAATCTCTTCGGAGGAACCTTCGGCGACGATTGCGCCCAGGTGCATGAAGATAATCCGGTCGCAAAGCTCGACCACATCAAGCATGTTGTGCGAGGTGGTGAGCACCGTCATCCCCTTTTCCTCTTTGACCCGTTTGAGGATCTTTCTGACCTTGTCGGCAAGATCAGGGTCCAGGCTGGCTGTAGGCTCGTCCAGGACCAGAAGGGCCGGATCATTGAGGAGGGCTTTGCAGAGGTTCAATCTGGTTTGCTCTCCGGAAGAGAGCATTCCCGATGTCTTGAATTTGAGATGAGCGATTTCGAACATCTCGAGCAATTCATCGATTTTCTCCGTCGGCCTCGCTACACCGTAGATTTTGGCGAAGACCTTCAGGTTCTCCACCACCCTCAGGTTGTAGGGCAAATGCACGTAGGATGAAGCGAAGTTGACTCTTTGCAATATCGAGACCCGGCTTGTCTCCAGGTTCTCTCCGAATATTGTCACTGTGCCTGCGGTGGGCTTCGTCAGACCGAGGAGCATGTGGATGGTTGTGGTCTTGCCGGCACCGTTGGCGCCCAGTAGACCGACTATTTCTCCGCCCCTGACCGAGAAGGAAAGATCTTCCACCGCAGTGAAATTGCCGAACTGTTTGTTCAGTCTTTCAACCTTCAAAATTGTCTCTGACATAACCTTCTCCTTGTGGTCATATGACCTAAAGCTGAAAATACGCACGACAAAAAACGAGAACACTCCTGTTTCGGAGGCATAGTCATGGCCGGGGCCATATCTCTGCTTCCCAGTGCTCTCGTTCCAGATTTGTCGAAAATCGTGAAAAGACGGGGACTTAGCCGAAACCCGTCATTCGAAGCTTTGCTGTGGAAGCAGCCTCAATGAAAGAAAATTCTGTAATTTATCGATCTTCTTCTCATGATTTTCTCCAGTTAAAGAATTTGATCTTTGGACCGCCTTCGCCTTCTTGATTCGACAAAGGTCGCTCTGCAAATATACCACAAATTTTTTTTGCGGCAAGGGCTTGGAGAGGATTTTCAGTTCGCATTCGGTTACATCGGTTTTTGATTCGCATAAGTGAATTTGTCGATGAAATGCAGGTGTGATCAAAGCTTTAAGTTAGACAAAATGGTCCAGGGTAGCCTTTGGTAATAGTGGTATATACGGTGCAAGTAATGGTACCAAAAGTGATATCAGTATTTGTCGGGGGATTGTTGTCGCCCGCCGGTTGTAAAGTGGCATTATTAGAGGCAATTTGGTTTTTCGATTTCAAGATCAGGTAATCTTGTCTTACTGTTTGCATCGGCGGGCTTTTCGATTAAAAGTGAGCGATTCGAAAGAGAGAAAGTATTCGGAGATTCGGCTGGGGGAGTTTATCGCTTCCCTGGATGTTCTGCCTTTCAGTAAGCTGAAAGCGGCTCTCAAGATTTCACGCGATTTTGGGCTGCCTCTGGGGCGTACCCTGGTGGTTCGTGGTCTTTTGACCAACGAAGAGCTCTCTACTCTGCTCGAGCTGCACAGCATATTCAAGCGCGGAACGGTGGAGTTTCATCATATTGTCGATGCTTACGGCATGTCTCGCCGTCGAGGCTGGCAGGTCAGAGAAGCGCTCAGTGCACTGGGTTGTGCCGTGGATGAACTGGAAACGGTCCGGCTCGGTCAGCTTCTGGTCGATGCCGAGCTGGTGGACGAGCCGGATTTGGAAGAGGCGCTTTCTCTACAGCGGCTCTGCGGATTGCCTCTGGGAAGAGTGCTCAGTATCGATGCCCGGGTTGATGAGCGTATTGTCGGCCACGCCCTCAGTTATCAAAACAGTATTAGAAACGAGGGCATGAGATACGAGTCCGCGGTAGATAAGTTGAAGATGTTGCCGTTTCTTATCCAGACAGATTCTCTGAAGCCGGTTATTAAGTTGAATTTGAGAGAGCTTCTCATTGGCGGTCGCATCTGTGATGAAAGCGATCTGCGTCCGGCTGTCAATTTTGCCGATGCCAACAATCTTCCCCTGGAGAAAGTCTTGTATGGTTATGACTGGTTGGATCCGAGGTTGGTGTCGGCCACGGTGGCATTGAGTCGTCTGGTCGACCGTGGTTATATCTCGGCTCAGGATGCCATGGAATTTCTGACCGGTGCCTTGAGCGAAGATCGAATTCGGCGACTGGATGCTGTTTCGGCTAAGAGTCCGGAGTTGCGCCTGATTGAAGGAGATCTGAATCTCTATAAATTTCTGATTGCGGCAGGTTTTCTCAATCCCGATAGAATCAGGAATCTCACCAAAGAGATGGTCAATCGAGAATATGACTTCGGTCAATTGATTGGTAGAACTCTCGATCGCACTTCTTCTAAGAACGATTTGAAAGAGGCTGTTTTCGAATGTTTCGCCACAGACGCGATGCTGGCGCCGGTCTTGATCAAGTTGGGCGGTGTGCCGGAACCTCTCGTCGAGCATGCCCAGAACCTGGTCAATCTGGTCAACTTCGGAGGAGCATCTCTTGAACAGTGTCTGCTCAGTTTCGCCTGGTCTAGAAAAGAGCTGGGTAATCTGTAAGAGATATCCAGCCTTTGCAAATGGGCGAATCCTCCTCGGGATAAGCGCTAAGCGCCTATTGATAACATTTGCAACATTTCCGATTTTGTGGCATATTCACATCGGGCTAGCGGGCTTAAGATCTCGAAGCTAGTACTTTTTGAAAGCTATCGCTTAAGGCATCCTCGGGAGATTCGGAATTAAATGAGAGCGTTTTTTCTTCCTCTGTCATCTCTCGAGGGAAGAGCGTCAGGATCTGCCGCAGTCAATGTCAGTGGCAGGAGGCTCAAAGAGGAGCTGCCATCGCTTCTGGTACTCGGTTTGATACCGGCCATATCATCGCTGGGCATGTCGCTTCATGTTCCTGCCTTGAATAATATGGCTCGTTGTCTTGCGGTGGACACTTTTACCGCTCAGAGCGCTCTTTCGCTATACATGCTCGCCTTTTCCGTGGCGATTTTCGCCTCGGCATTTCTAGCCGATCTGGTCGGCAAGCGCAAGATTCTTCTTGTTTCTCTAACGGTTTCGGCTCTCGCCAGTATGCTGGCGGCTGCTGCCTCCTGTTTCGAGGTCTTGCTTCTGGCCAGGATCTTGCAGGCCTTTGCCGCCGGATTCATCGTGGTCGTTCCCTATGCCATTTTGCAAGAGATGTTATCCGGTAGGGCATTGTCGAAGACCATCTCTTTTGTCAGTGTTCTCCATTCCGTTGCCGGCGCCACCGCACCGCTTCTTGGAGGGCTGTTCGCTCTTGGTCATGGTTGGAGACTGGCTTTTGCTCTGATGAGCCTTTATGCTCTGGCTATGCTTATATGTGTGCACCGGACCGTGCGACCCACGTATATAAAAAGGCGCAAATCGCCTCTGCCCCGGGAGCTTTTTTCTCGGGCTCGCAATCTTGTGATGGGCAAGCGTTTCATTGCCTGCATGGCACTGTTGTCGTTTATTTCGGCTCTATATTACGGCTTTCTGGCTGTGGCGCCGGTCATGTTGATCAGCAATCTCAAGTTCAGCGAGTTCCATTGCGGATTCGCGCTTTTCGTTCTCTGCGGTTTCTGGCCCCTGGGAAATAGAATCGCCTCTTCCTGGGTCGATCGCTTCGGGATGGTCAGATCTTTTCAGCTGGCAACCCTTATCACCTGTGCCGGTTTGATCCCTCTGGTTTTCGGGCCCGGAGGCAACGGCTTCGTATTGATTACCGTCGCCATGATCCCGTATATGATAGGGGCAGGCATCATCTCGCCTTTAGTTGTCGCTCTTGCCACCAGACCGGACCCGGGCCTGTCGGGCATGGCATCTTCTTTGATGTTTTCTGCTCAGGTTTTTATCGGTGCGCTCACAGCCTGGTTCTTCGGCTTCTTCGATCTGAGCACCTGCAAAGACATCGGTCTTTTCGGACTGTTCATGACCATGGCATCGCTGGTGGCGATTGCTGTAATCTTTCCGCCGGTTCTCGGTCGCGCCAACCTGGGAGGCGGCAAGCTGAGAATAGGTTGATTTACGGCTCCAGGGCTGTGAATCGGGATTCGGCCTCTTCAATCACTACTACATCGGCATAGTCTTTCGAAGATTCGATAAATCGATCATGCCTTTCTTTTATGGTGTCGCGGGCGGTGAGCGGATGCAGCTCCAGTCCTCGATAGCCGTGATTGCTGTGCTCAAATAGAATTAGAACCGGACCGGCTTGCCAGAGTTCCTGCCAGATCGAGCCGCTGCCGTCTTTGTAGTCTGCCCGCGCACCCTGGACAAAGACTTTGGGATTTAGATAAGAAAAGGCGACCTCAGCCAGAGCGTCTTCTCCGTAGCTTAGATTGATACCACCTTCATCGAAGAGGCGGTTTTTTCTCATTAAAAAGCCGATTACATCGAGGACGTTACAGGGGGAAGCCTTAGGGCTTTCTGTTCTACCTAAGAGAACCGGCAGAATAACCGGTTCGCCCTGGACATCCGTATACTGCAACCAGGCCGAGGCGGCAAAATCCGGTTTGAGTCCGGCTGCGACCATAGCCTGAAGGCGGCGCATTTGCTGAAGCGGTCTGACCAGTTTGTCGAAGCAGATAAAAATGCCACCATTGGATTTGAGCAGGTTTGATACCAATTTGCTAAGATCTTCTCCGATCTGCTTCCTGCTTTGCTCAAGCTCGCGCCACAGATCGCTCAGGGATCTGTTTACGGCGTTCTCTTCGAACTGCTGATCCGGGTCTATTGAGGCAACACTGAATGCGATATCAGCTCCTATATTTTCAAGTTCTTTCGGCAGCGAATTCAGATCGCCCGAGAGGAACTCGACATTCTCTAAAGAGAGCTTCTTCTTGAGTTTATCAGCGGAGTCTATACCGGCTTCGGATATGTCGAAGCCGATGAACCGTGCTTCCGGAAAGTTCGCGGCCAAAAGGCAGGTCAGAACTCCGTTGCCGCAGCCTATATCGATAATGGTGGCACTTGTCATGTTTCCCATCATCGTTTTGAACCAGGTCAAGAAGCTGCGATAGAGATCGATTCTAAGCGAAGCAAAAGCCAGCCCCACATCGAACTCTTCGTAGATCATCGAGTAAAAAGTACGGTCGTCTCCTTCTTCCAGTTTGATATACGCCGACTCGAGCTGTCTGGCCCGAGTCAGACCATATTCTTCATCCATGGCGCTCCAGAACTGGAGGATGTTTTTGTAGCCTTTGATTCCTAGAACTTTGAAAAATTCATCATCAGTCATCGCACTTGCCGAGTTTTTTATCGATTTCAAGAACATTGCCTGAGTTTGCATCGACCCGGACTTCTTTCTTTATGCGGCCCTGACAGATGATGATTTCATAGATCAGCACCCCATCGTCTGTTTCCAGTTCGATGCGTCTGACTCTGCCCGGAGCTGCCTTGAGGGCTATGCTTTCTGCCTGTTCCATGTTGATCTTGGCTTGCTTTGTCAAGCTGACGGGCGTGGCGGCAGTGTTTTCTTCCGGTGCTTTCGGCTTTGCATCAGCTCCGCTGGTAAAGCCGAAAGCAAGAGCGGTGGCGCAATTCAGAGCGAAGCAGAGGCTCGGGCGCATTCTTAGATGTCTTTTCATGGATTCTTCCTTCTCTATCGAGTCATTAACGCATCCGGTCGAATAAAATATCTTACTCTAGTCGAGAAGCGAAAGTAGCGATTCTTTTTGTTTATTGTCAGGGGGAAGAATGAAATCTTCTATCAGCAGATTGCCGGGTCTTTATTTAATCGACCACCACTTCGATGTTCCTCTGGATTATCAGGAACCTAAAAAGGGCGAGATCAAAGTCTTCGCCAGGGAAGCAATCTCTATTGACAATGTGAATAGAAGCAATTTACCGTGGCTGATTTTTTTTCAGGGTGGACCCGGATACCACTCGCCGCGACCCTTCGCCAATAGCGGCTGGTTCAAGCGCGCCCTCAGGGACTTTCGGGTCTTGCTCCTGGATCAAAGAGGCACAGGGCGTTCCACCCCGGTTACTTATCAAACGATGGAGAACATCGAGACGGATCAAGAAAGAGCCGACTACCTGAAGAATTTCCGAGCCGATTCCATAGTTAAAGATGCCGAACACATTCGAAAAGAGCTGGTCGGCGATGAGGGTGGCTGGTATGGTCTTGGCCAGAGCTACGGCGGATTCTGTCTGACTCATTATCTCAGTGCCTATCCTGAGAGCTTGAGCGGCTGTCTGATTACCGGCGGCATTCCGCCGGTGGGGGTGGCTGTCGACGATGTTTATCGCGCCACTTATAAGCGCTGTCTTAAGAAAAATCGGCAGTACTACGAGCGGTATCCCGATGATGAGGCCAGGGTGAAGACCATAGTTCAATTTCTCTCTGAGAATCTGGTTCTGCTTCCGGGTGGCGGCCGGTTGAGCGCGGAGCGCTTTCAGCAGTTAGGTATCGCATTTGGTATGAGTGACGGATTCGAGCAAGTGCACTACCTGGTCGAAGACGCTTTTGTCAGCGTCAATGGAAAGAAGGAACTGAGCTTCGTTTTCTTGAGAGGATTCGAGCAGTTGCAGTCTTTCGAGACCAATCCTATTTATGTACTGTTGCACGAAGCGATCTATTGCGAGAACCAAGCGTCCAACTGGTCGGCTCACAGAGTGAGAGAAGAGTTTCCCCAGTTCGACCCTGAAGGTGGCGATGGCGGCACCAGGGTCAATTTCACCGGAGAGATGATTTATCCATGGATGGTTGAACAGTATGATTACCTTGCCCCACTGAAGGAGGCCGCCAACATCCTGGCGGAGTTCGAGGGCTGGCCCGGTTTGTATGATCCGGAGCAATTGCGAAACAATAAGGTACCGGTAAAAGCGCTTGTTTACACCGAAGATATGTATGTTGAAAGAGAGTTCTCCGAGAGCGTAGCAGACGCCATGGGTAATACCACCCTGTGGATGACCAATGAATATGACCACAATGGTCTGCGTCAGGATGGTTATCGAATAGCAGATCGATTACTGGCTATGCTCCGGGGCGAGATCTGAGTCGAATTATTGTTGCAGCAATTGCAGAAGCTTTTTGGCGGCTGCCACCTCTGCCGGCATCGACTTGACCTGATTGGACATCGCCGCGAAGCTGTGCTCGCTTTTTACAATCGCTTGATTAATTCGCGTCTGGGATTCCGGTAGTGCATCACCTTCGGTGTGGCCGCCATCGGCATTGTATTCTTCTTCCAGTTCCTCTTTCAGCTTTTCGAGGGCCCACTGAGTATCGTCTATGTCGTCTTTGAGATCACTGGTCGCTTTGGGCGCCTCACCAACTAGTTTTTTGAGATAGTTGAAAACAATCAATTCGAACTTACCAGGATAGGCTTTTTTTAGCGGTGTCTTGCGATTATCTTTGTAGGTTCCCTTGCCGTCGAGATAGACAAAGCTTCCGTCCTCTACTCGCACCACCAGGAAATCGCCGGAAGGCAGCATCCAGGTACTGGCAAAAATCTCTATTGCTCCATTTTCGGGCAGCGCTTCTCCTTCGGGTGTTTTATCCGGTATCGCACCAAGATTGGTGCGAGCGCTCTCCAGCAATTTTATCGAACTATCCAGATTAGAAATCTGTTTTTTTAGTGCTGCCGTCTTCTCTTGAGAATTTTTTATTGCAGGCGAGTCCATGCGGCTTTTGTTCGCCTTTTGCGCTGATTTCTGGCTTAGAATCTGTCTGTCCAGCTCCTGAGCCAGGTGCCATAGCAGTACTTCGTCGGGATAGAGTGCCAGTGCCGGATAGCCGCTCTTCTGGTCGACCGCCACCAGCTTTTTGCCGGTGGCCAGCAGAAACGCATCGTCGGTCAGATGAAAGGCGATTTTTCCACCTTCGATTATGTCGGCGTCAGAACCTAGCTTGAAAAGGGATTTGTAAACGATTTTCTCTTTTGGCACTTCCGGTTCTATCGATTTTAACGGAACCGCGCTTACCGAGCCTGACGTCCAGGTTTCTGCCTCGACGGCGCTGGGGACATAGCCGTAGCTATTGCCACCGTAGCCAGTGCTATAGTTGCCGGCTTGATAGTTCGGATAGTAAGGATCTCCCCAGTCTCCATAGCCGCCACCATAGCCTCCCCAGCCATAGTTGCGGAAGCGATTATAGGGTCTTGCCCAGCCGGCGAATCCGCCATATCGACCCGGTCGCCCATAGCCCATACCACCGTATCGACCCATGCCTCGACCCATGCCTCGACCGCGTCCGCCGCCGCCGCGTCCTCCCCGGGCATCCGCCGGTTCAGGCAGAATGCTGATGGTCAGCGCCAGGAGCGCTATCGAGACCAGGGCTCGTCTTTTTAGATTGGGCATAGATGATAATTCCGACGGCTTTACGCTCGTTAGTATAAGCGATGTTTTATACTGGCGCGGATGTCAACAATATTCATGATCTACCTCGACTCTTAAGACTTTCCGTATATATATGGGGTTGCGGATATGCGAAAATGAAATACATAGTGCTACATGACATCGGTCGAAGCGACCGATTCTACCCTGGGGATTCAATTTAAAAAGACATGGCTAAGAACATGAAGGCGATGAAGGGAAAGAAGTCCCAACGTGCGATGCGGGGCATGGGGGCGGTTCAAGGCCGCGCCGTCAAGCGAGCCAAAGGGCAGCAGTTGCCTGTTAACGAGAGCCCATCAAATCCAAAATGGGACAAACTCGGATACGCCATGTTCGGTGGTTTGCTTGTGGTAGGAGTTCTCACCGCCGCATTCGCGGTCTATTACAGCTCTAATCGTTTTCTCGAAGCACTCTCGGCCAGTCCTATCGATTGGCTCACCTGTGTGTTCATGACCCTTCTACTTGCGGCAGGATTCTTTGCTGCCAGAGCGTTTGTATCCCTGGCTTTCTTCGGAACGGTGATGCTCTGCTCCAAATTCGGAGCCTGGAAAACAACCGAAGCAATCTGCGCCCTTGCCATCAAGTATCGTTTTCTTGTGCCCAATGGCGGATCCTGGGCATCCATGGCTCTGGTCCAGAGTCTTATCTCCCGGGGGCTATTCACCGAATCGATTGAGATTGCAGAGAAAGAGTGGGAGCGATCCGGTGCAAACCCCAAACAGGCTCTCAACCTGGGCCCGATGTGCGCCGCTGCCGGTATGGCTCAGCAGGTGGAGGGCAATCGCAAACAGACCGCGGTCTGGAACGAAAGGGCGATAGAGTCCCTGACCAAAATGCTCGAGAATGCCGAGAGCGACAAGAAAGGACTTTTCGCCTGGGCTGCTCGTAGTCAGGCCGGCTCCTGGGTCGGGCAGGTAAAGATGCAACTTGCCGCTGCTCACTTCAGCAACGCCAATGTCCACATGGAGACAATGGACTACCGACGCGCCAAGACGAGCTTCAAGAGCGCCTGCGATTACGCTGTGCAGGCGCCTGAGTTTCCCCAGAGGGAAGATATCATCAAGATGAGCAAAGAGCAGCTACAGCGTCTCAAACACGCCTGATCCGGCTGTTTTAGTGACTCGTTTTTGCTTTTTTGTAAGCCATGGAAGACTCGATAAATTTGTCGAATAAGGCTTTGTTATTCTTGTAATCCCTCTCCGGATGCCATTGTACCCCTATCAAAAATCTTCCGTCCTTTTTCTTGTCGCTCGCTTCTATGCTCTCGGCTACGCCATCGGGCGCTCTGGAGGTGATGGCAAGCCCTTTGCCGGGACGATCGACACATTGATGATGCGAACTGGGCACGGTCAGCTCTTTTTTGCCGTAGATACAGGCAATATAACTGTCCTTTTCGAAGCTGACTCTGTGACGGTGAAAGCCTGCTTGCCAGCCGTTTGGACTGGCGTGTTGCAATTTTGAGCCCTTGTACTTCGATGGGATGTCCCGGGTCAGGGAGCCTCCCCGGGCTATGTTGAGAACCTGGGCACCGGCACAGATACCGAGGAAAGGAAGCTTGCTGTTATTCAACACCTCTTTCACCATGACCTGGTCGAAAGTGGTGCGTTCGCTGTGCATGGGTACAATCGACTTGTGGGGCTCTTTTCCGTAGAGTGAGGGCGGATAGTCTCTGCCGCCTATCATCATGACACCATCCAGATTGCTGAGCACCATCTGCAGTTCTTTTAGAGCCATCGGCGGTATGAGAACAGGAACTCCACCGGCTAATAAGATGGCTTTCGTGTAAGGGGCAGAGATCTCGTAGACGACAGGATTGTCTCCATCGACTTCGAGATTGATTCCAATTAATGGCTTTTTTAAAGACTCTTTGTTTCTTCCTTCAGCCGGAGCGGCGTTTCCGTTTCCTGTGCCGCAGATCAGAAAAAGCAGCAAAAGCAGCATAGGAAAAGGCGCTTTCAATTGCAAAGATTTCTTGTTCATCTCCACTTTCAATCTTGTTCGAACAGGTTGCCGATGGCGCCGGCTATACCGCCGCCTTCGCCGACACTGGAGCCTCCCTGGACCGGAGCGCTTTTTACAATCTTATTGGCCAGTCGCGAAAATGGCAGGCTCTGGAGCCAGACGGTGCCCTGACCGCGCAGGGTGGCGAGAAAAAGTCCTTCACCGCCAAACACCATTGATTTCAGGTTTCCGGCTTTTTCGATAGAATAATCGATACCCGGGGTCATGGCCACCAGGCAGCCTGTGTCGACTCTCAGGTTCTCGCCCGGTCGAATCTCTTTTTTGATGATGCTTCCGCAGGCATGAATAAAAACCCAGCCGTCTCCGGAAAGTCTCTGGAGGATGAAACCTTCTCCCCCGAAGAATCCTGCACCAAAGCGTTGTGTGAATGCGATATCGAGTTTAGTTCCGAATGCGGCACAGAGAAAGCCATCTCGCTGGACAATAATCTCTCCGCCCAGTTCACCGAGATGCATAGGAATGATTTTGCCCGGATAGGGGGCGGCGAATGCGACTCTTCTTTTGCCCTGGCCTCTGTTGGTAAAGTGGGTGATCATCACCGACTCACCGGAGAGAAGTCTTTTGCCTGCTCCAAACAGGGCGCCGAGCACACCTTCGCCTGCTTCGGTTCCATCTCCCATTTTGGCTTCGAAGGCGATGCCGTCTTCCATATAGTTCATGGCACCGGCTTCTGCAATTACGGTCTCTGCAGGATCCAACTCTATTTCTACCGCCTGGATATCATCACCGATGATCTCGTAATCTATGACATGGGCTTTTGATGGGCTCATGACAGCCTCCTTTTATTCGATTCGCAGGCATTCTATCAGTTTCTAGAGATTTTTATGTAAACAAGGGCGGCATTGCAGAGCTTTGTCATACCTTGATTTCGAGGAGCGGGTCGATTTTACTTTCCGAATCTGTCGTCATTGTTCTTTGATTGAGGTATAGGTATTGTTAGGGTGATTCTTTCGACCCAGATCAATGCCCACGGTTTTTTAAGTCGATGTCCGAAAAAGAACGGGAAAAGTCTCCAGAAGCGAGAAAGCCGCTTGTCTCAAGTCTTTTTGAGACAGGATTCGAGCTGGTCGAATCTGAAGAAGATGAAAGCGATGTGTCCAAAGAACTCCTCGATACGGACCAGGACGTGGCTGCCTCGGTCTCTTCCGGACAGGCGCTGACTCCGAAAATGGAAGGAGAGCTGGATCCGCTTCTGGGTGGAGTCTTTGCCGGTAAATACGATGTACTCTCCGTTTTAGGCAAGGGTGGTATGAGTACCGTTTATAAGGTTAAACACCAGGATCTGGGCGTGGTTCTGGCTTTGAAAGTGTTGCATAAACATCTGTGGACCGACCCGCTATCGGTAGAGCGATTTCGCCTGGAAGCCAAGACGATCGGGCGGCTTTCAAGTCCTTATCTGATTACCTTTCGGGACTTCGGAGTAACTGCCGACGGGCAGCCTTATCTGGTGATGGATTATCTGGAAGGGGTCAGTCTGGGTCGTAAGATTTACGATGAGAATGGAATCGCCCTCGATGCCTGTCTGGATATTTTCGAAAAGCTCTGTGAGGGTCTGCAAGAGGCTCATCGAAACGGCGTCACTCACCGGGATATCAAGCCCGCCAACGTCATGTTTCTTTCAGAAGGCAGTGATTCCACTGTTAAACTGGTGGATTTCGGAATCGCCAAGCTCGCCGCCGAAGAGTCCGATCAGCGTATGACCCTGACTCAGACCGGGGAGGTTTTCGGCAGTCCGCTGTATATGAGCCCGGAACAATGTCTTGGTCTTGCCTGTGATCACCGTTCTGATATCTATTCTCTGGGCTGTCTGTTTTACGAGTCGATTGTGGGGCTCCCTCCTTTCATCGGCAGCAACGTACTGGAGACTATGAACGCCCATGTCGATAAAGAGCCGCAAGAGCTAGGCAAAGCCAATGAGGACTTTGTTCTGAGAGCCCAGGAACTCGGTTTCGATCTCAAAGATATCAACTATGTGGTCATGAAGTGCCTGCAAAAAGTACCGGCGGACCGTTATCAGAGTGTCGAAGAAATTCTCCGGGATCTTCGCCGAATCAAGGAGAAGAATCCGATAACCGGAAAGCAGAAGCTCTGGAGAAAGGCTGATCCGAAGAAGAAGTTCCAGGTAATATCTATTTCAGTCTGTGCAGCTATTGTAATCGCCATAGGGTCTCTATACTTTGCCAACTCGACTTTCAAAAGCCTGGTAGATTCTGCCGGTCAGCAAATTCAGTGGCAATACGAGTCGACTCTTGGCTTTATTGCCTGTACATTGCGTGATTTCGAGGCGGCCGAAGCCCACTATCGCAATTCTCTTTCTCTGGCTGACAATATGACCAGCCACGGAGAACGGCATGTTAAGAGGCTCGCTTCCCTGGAGGCTCTTGCCGGAGCGCTTCAATATCAAGCCAAATATCCCGAGAAAGACAAAGTGGTGGAGGAGCATAAACGGGAGCTGCGCAAGTCTTTGGGAGATCTGGCCACGGTGGAGGATGAAGAGATCGATTTGAATCTCTCTGTCGATCCTGATAACGAAGAGCAAGCCCTTGCCAATATGCGGATTTTCGATAAGCTCGGCAAGGAGAGCGCCCGCATAGGTAAGACCGATACGGCTGCCCGCTATCTGGCGCGCTCTTATGAGATCAAGCGAAAGTGGTTGAAAGAGGGAGATGAGAGTCTGATCCGCACCATGGACGATCTGGCCAAGATCTATGTCATCCAGAACAAACGCCACCAGGCAGGCGGGCTCTGGATGGACGGTCTACGCCAGGCAGAGAAATATCTGTCTGACGATAGCACGGTCAAAATCAGTCTCTATGACAACGTGGGACGTATCCACCAGGACAAGGGGCGTCCGGAGAAAGCTGAGTATTGCTTCAAGCGGGCGATGGAGCTGGCGAACAGGCACTATGGCAAGAAAAATCGCACCACCATAGAGGTGACCAAAGACTACGCCGCCTTCCTGAATCAAGTCGGCCGAAAGGCAGAGGCGGAAAAGCTCTGGAACAGCATCAACGCTTTATGATGACTCTGCCGGTGGTGCGGCAGGCTGTCTCTGGTTATTTGTAGACGTTGTCCAGCCGGAAGCGCAGCACTTTGACGCTGAGATCATTGAGAACTTTGTGAACTTTCTTGCCGTCTTTGAGACCCAGTTTGCCACCATTTTTCTCTTTCATCTTATCGATACGAGCTTTGATATCGATTACCGTCTTTTTAAGATCGGCTACCTGGGTGGCGGTCAGCTCATTGGCTTTATCGCCTTTATCTATCTGCTCGGATAGTTTATCCAGGCGTTCAGTTACAGTCCATTTCTTCGCCAAAGCCGGAAGCGGAATTGACAACAGGGTAGTCGAGATTGCTGCAGCCATCAGCAGATTCATGCTTCGTTTCCGTGACTTGATGAATTCGAATTTCTCCATATCGCTCTCCAGTTTCCTGTCTCTATCTTTTCGAGGACCCAGTATAACAGGACCGCAGGAACTGCGAAAATCGGCATGCTTTACAAAAGCCATTTGTTCCCTTTTTCTAACGCACTGCCGAACTGTCTCCTGTACAATTGCATCGCATTTTTCCTGTTTCTATCCAGTTTCGGAAGGACTAAATCTTGAAAAAACTTCAAATCGGTGCTGTCTTAATCGCCTTGAGTCTGAGCTTTCAAGCGCCCTGTGCCCTGGCCGGGCAACTGCCTGAAGAAGATAGGCAGATTAAAAGAGAGAGCCTGGAAGAGAGCAAGATGGAGTTGAGCAGGCGCAGGACCCGTCTGGTTGCTCATCGCGAAGGGCTGACCCGCGGTCTTGCCGAGATAGAAAAGCAGCTGACGATCTTGAATACCGATACCTCGCCTTCTACCGAACAGAAAAAAGCAAGCACTCTGGCTCTCTCCAAAGAGCTTCTCGAACAGGCTCTCGACCAGGAGATGGACATGGTGGAAGACGATGTCGCCATTCATGAACTGGATCGCCGCCGTCTGGATATTGACAAAGCTCTCTTCAAGCTCGAAGAGCTCGATTTCAATGATCGTTATAAAGATGTGGACGAGGTAGTCGCCGAAAAGCTGGATACCTTGAAAGATCTCGAAAGAATACCTGAGAACTGGCGAACCTCCGCCCAAAGAGAGCGGGATCTATTGTCCGCTCTGGAGCCGGTTCTCTTGAATTACTGGGGCAAGAAACGCATCGACAAGACCGAGCTGGTGATGAAGACCAGGGAGAGCCGCCTCAAACTCTGGCTGGAGGAACTCAAAGCGCATAGCGCCTTTCTGAAAGCCAAGCATGAAGATAATCTTTCCGGGACCAAGCGGGCTGAGCTTCGCCGTAAGCTGTTGAATGACTATTTCCGTTTGAAAGAATCTAGACAACGCTTGAACAACGAGCTGATCATGTCCGAGAACGACGCCTGGCAGGCATCGGAGCGAATGAAGTATGAACTGGGCTCTCTCTATCGCCGACTTTCCTATTTGAATCGGGCTCTTAAAAAACGCGGTGAAAAATTACCCAGCCTGGCGCACTCTCGCTTTCATATCGGCAATGCTGATAACCTGAAAGTCGGAGAGTACATTCCCGGCATCGTATTTGATGACTTCTATAACTGGGGCTCTAGAATTTCGAAGGTGATAACCGGAAGCTCCGCAGAGAAGATCGGTTTGAAACCGGGCGATGAGCTGGTCTTTGTTGATAGATTACCGGTGATAGGTAGTGACCGCAGTTTCAAGACGCTTTTAGTCGGACCGAAAGACAAAGAGGTAGAGATAACCGTCATGTCCGCCGGCAATCTGTACAGAGTTCCGCTCAACCTCGATTATCGCCCCGAAGAGAAGACTCATCCCGAAATTCTCAAAGCGCTCAAAGACGCCGATGAGTCAAAAGATACCGAGGCTATGGTCCGCTCTAGATTGGCAGAGCTAAAGTATAAAAGCCGCTATTCCAGGGACCTTTCAGTGGCCGATAGCTCCGTCGAAGAGCTGATGTCGGTATTGAAAGAACACTCTGAGCTTCCTGCTTCTTTGAAAGTAGCAGCTTATGCCGGTTGTTCCGTTCATTATCTCAATCGTATGGGAGAGAGTCTATCTCGAGCTAGAACCAGTGAACCGGATTCGGAGGAGAGTAGCGTCAGCGCTGAGTTCTTGAATCAGGCTGATGAAGCGGCAGCCAGCGCCATCGATGCGGCAGCCGCAGGAAAGAGTGCTTCTCTGGCCGATGCCGTCGCGCTTCTCGATCTGGCCGGTCAGTATCGAAAACATTTCGACTTCCGTCATATCGGAACCGCCGATACATTGAAGGCTATCTGTGATCGTATCGTTGTCATCGCAGGCGATGCCGCCTCCGAATCACCCTATGATGCGGCTTCTCTGCTAAAAGAGATGGCCGATGTCTACGAGCTATCGCTCAAGGACTATAGAAGTGCCAGTCAGGCTCTTAGCAAAAGCAATGAGAGCTTCTTGCTCGTTCTACCCGAGGAAGCCCAGGAAGTTACGAGCAATCGCCTGGTGCTCAGTCGCACCTACACTCGTCAGGATAGACTGGTAGATGCGATTGATGTTCTGGAGAGTCGTCTTTCTAGCCTTGATTCGATAGAGGCTTTCTCCGCTAAGGCAGAGGAGCTCATGATGTACGATTATGTCGTCACCTTGAAGGAGCTGGGCAAGCTATATCGGCGACAGGGCGACGACAAGAATGCTTTGCGAGTGGCGGATGCGATTCTCGACAGCTATGGCAGACTCGATGCCCTCGAAGACAGCACCTATGTGGATGCATTACTTCTGAAGGGACGTAGTACCCTGGCAGCTGGCAAAGCCAAAAAGGCTCTGCCCTATCTAACCGAAGCGCTCCGGTCGCTTCCGGAAGAGGACAGGGCGGCTTGTTTGATAGAACTGGCCGACGCCTATGGAAAGCTCAAAAGAGCAAACGAGTTGCGTTTGATCTCCGTATTGCTCAGAGATCATTTCGTCTCCCGGCTCGGCAAGATTGAACAGGGCAAGAGTGCGCGTCTAATCGGTGACCAGTCGGTCGAGTTCGCTGAGTTATTAGATGAGGCAGGCGAGCCCGACGAGGCTGTTTCATTCCTTGATCTGGCTCTCAGTGCATACACTGTGAGCATCACATCTAGTGGCATGAAAGCCGAGGCGGATCAGATGAGCGAGAAAGAGCGTCTTGAAATGAAGGCTCTTGCTCTGCATCTTGCCGCTCAACTGAAGAAGATAGGCTCCGTGCTCGCCAGTACCGGGCGGGATGAACGAGCCACAAGCGTGACCAAGTTTACAGAAGAGCTGGAAGCGAAGTTGTCCGGAGACTCCGAATTGGATCTGGAATGGTTGGTCCGTGCTCCCCAGAGTCTATGATCTGTCTTCTTCGATATGTACCATCACATCTTCGACACCACTGATCTTTTTCATCAGCAGCTCTTCGACCTGGTAAGCAATTTTGTGGCCTTCTTCCACGGAGATATGACCGCTTACCTGGACATGCAGATCGATGAATACATGATCTTCCAGACCGCGGCTTCTTATCTTATGACAGGATATAACTCCCGGTACTTTGAGCACCAGCGTCTCCACTTCTTCGGGTTCCAGGGCTACCGCATCTACCAGGATTCCGAGATGTGCCTGGATAATCTCGTAACCGGCCTTGAAAATGACTAGTACTATTAGTAGTGATGCCACCACATCGACAAAATAGAATTTGAAGTTGACCGCTAGAAGTGAGGCGATTACACCGATGCTGACAAACACATCGGAGAGGGTGTGTTTAGAATCGGCCTCCAGGAGCCTGGAGTGTAACTCGGCGCCTTTTTTCGATTCATATCTACTAACCAGGACATTGATGATGATACATGCCACCATGACCACATAAGAGACAGGAGTGGTTTCGGGGGCGCTGCCCTGGCTCATTACCCTTTTGACTGCTTCCGATAGCACTTCGAAACAGGCCAAGAACATAAGAAAGGATATCCCGATAGCAGCCAGGGCTTCGAACTTCCTGTGCCCATAAGGATGTCCTTCATCCGCCGGTTTGCTTGATATGGTCAAGCCTATGATACCCAGAATATTGGATGAGGCATCGAGGAGTGAGTGGAATCCGTCGGCGGTCATGGACAGGGTGTTGGTTGAAATGCCGATACCCAGTTTGCTGAAAGAGACAAGCAGATTCAAGCCCAGGGTCTGAACGAAGACAGTGCGGGCTTCTTTGAGCCTGGTCACCTTGTCTTGTTTATCTCTTTGGGCTTTCATCGAACCGGATTCTGGCACAGAATTGGGCTAAAGCTGTGCGAATGAGAACGGTTTAATTCTGTCTTAGCGGTCGCCGAAGTTTAAAAGCCTTTGCTGGCAAGGGACATGTCTGATGTATATCCGGAGTGAACTATTGGTGAAAGGAAGGCTCCGGATCGCATGATGTATTTATAAGAGGTATGGTCTCGGTGCCGACTATGCAGTTATCCTGATTGATAGCGATATTGAAACAGAACAATCACCTAAAGGCTTCCTCAGTGTCCCTATGCACAGTTGTCGGAGGAGACAGATATGATCACAAATAATTTGAGCACCAGCTTAGACTCCCAGACCGTTCTCTATTTTTGTCAGACTTGCACCACCGATTTTTCGGAGTACCCTCATCTAAATACCTGTCCATGCTGTGGAGTTGAAGATCAGCATTCGATGGTGAAAATCTATATTGATCACGATCCCGAAGTCGATCAGATGTACACCCAAAAAGATTGGATGGCTGGCGATTAGCTTGGTGGTAGGTCAGCTACAAGCTGCCCTTGATACCGGTTTCATTGATAAAGAAGTGTGATTTACCGGTATTGATGGCGATGCCATGACCACGGATGGCTGTAACCGCGTCATTCGGGCCGAGGTAAGAATGAAATCCGTCCGGGGTGACAGAGTACCAGTTGTTGTCCGAAGCTTTTCGAAGCTCCATTGTCCCGGTCTCGATCGATGTGAGCTGACCCCTGGCGTCATAGTTCATGTATGCGGCGGTGCCGTCTCGGTTCTCGACATGTTCGAGAAGAAGATTTTGAGATCGGAATGACATCGGTCCATTTAGATCGTGCAGTGCTGTGTATACGGCGTGGGTGCCACTCTTGTCGAATACTTCTCTTATGTCGGCTCCGTTTTCTACGATTCGGTCATAGGTCAGGGTGCCATCTTCATCCAGCCGCACCGACATCTCTTCTATGCTTCTGGAGCCGTCTTTGAATTCTTTCTGCCAGTGGGTGTCGTCTATCCTGGTAAGCTTGCTGCCGTCCGGCTGACGAATCTGATTCAGTTCGCCGTTTTTGTCGTATCCGTATTCAAAGCCGAAGCCGGTGCCGGTTTTTTCTTTTGGTTTTTCCTCACGCTTTTCGTGCCGTTTTTGGTCCTTTTTCTCTTCTGGCTTCTGCTCGATTCGGTGTCTCTCTTTTGAGCTGGCGTCTCTAGAAGCTTCGTGACTCCTTTCACTTCCATGGTCTTCTTCCAGGGTCAGATTCGGGAGCTTTTCTATAGCTGTGTTTCGGTCTTCTCCCTGGAGCCGACCCAAGAGGGCAGTACCTATCTGAGCTCTTCCTCCGCTTTCGGCGATAACCCGGGTGTAAAGAGAGTCACCGGAGCCATGCTCTTTTTGAGGATGATCCAGTCTGGTGGGGGGTGCTGCCTCGGTGTTGCTTCCTGTAGCCATTGTTCCAATTCTCCAAAAAAAAACGTCCACTTGATAATTGCATCCTAAACTTCAACTTGTTACGAACTAGTGACGAAGCAAATTCTCAGTCAAAATCGCTATTGAGGTATGATCGTGTCGTTGTCCGAGCCGTGCTTAAATGTTTCCAGCCCGACTTTCCATAGCCCAGAAGGTGATTATCCTGGTTGGCACCGTTCTCTTCTTCGAGGTCGGTTTCAGCTTGGTACTGGGGGCGCTCTTACAGGAGGCAGAGACTCGTCTTCAAGAGGAGGTTCGGGCAAGGGAGGTTGTCTCCCACGTCAATAGTCTCAACAGTCAGATCAATCGATTGCTTACAGCTATTGTCGCTCCTGTTGCCGTCCGGGATGTTGTTAGCGAATTGGTCAAGTTCGAGAAATCCGTCCGCAGAGATCTGGACTCGCTCAAGTCTCTCACCCGTGGCAATGAACGGGATGAGAAGGAGATTGATGAACTCTGTCAAAATTGCTATGCCGGGTTGGACCTGATCCGTTCTCTAAATATTACGGCCGAAACCGAACAGGTCAACTGGTCCGGCCGCGAGATCAAATTGTTGCAATTCAACGATGATGTCGCCCGGCAGATGAACAGTATTGTAGATAAATACCGCGAGATTCAGAAGTTTAAAGAGGAGTCGGCCAGGGAGGCCAGAGAGATGGTCTACTACTGGCTGGTAGCGGTGGTATTAGCCAATGTGGTGCTTGCCGGCCTGGCCACCACTATTTTTATTCTTGGAGTGAGTCGTCGACTCAAGATTGTCAAAGATAATGCTATTTTGCTGGCCGCAAACCAGGAGCTCAATCCGCCTATCGGAGGATATGATGATATCAGCGAACTCGATATGCTATTTCATCAAACCGCCTCTGCCTTGAAAGAGTCGATTCATAAAGAGAGAGCCCTGGTGGAGAATGCTCGGGATGTCATCTGTACGATATCAGCCGATTTGAAGTTCACCAGCGTCAGTCCGGCTTCCGAAACGGTTTTCGGCTACCAGTCGGAGGACCTTGCCGAAGTCCGAATCAGCGAGGTGATTCCCTCCGATAGTCTGGGGCATATGATCTCCGGTCTAGAGCAGTCCAGGTATTACGAGGATGGAGAGCCTTTCGAATCGACCTTTTTAAAGAAGGATGGCGATCTGATTTATATTCTCTGGTCGGTGCAATGGTCTGAGCATGATCAGTCTTATTTTTGTGTTGCCCATGATATTTCTGATCGCAGAGAAGCGGAGTTATTGATTAAACAGAGTGAAGAGAGAATTCGTTCTATCTTCAACAATGTGCCGATCTCTATTGTAAGCGCCAGTAAATACGGTGCCGTCGACTATGTCAACAAAACCTTTCTAGAGAGATTTGACTACGAACGTGATGCCTCTCAAGACTTGAAACTCGAGCAGATCTTCACTGCCAGGGAAGGGGGGGATTCACCACCTCTGTGGTCTCATCTCGTATTCGGACCACAGTCACCGGCGAAAGTCTACCAGCTTCTGGCCAATACCAATAGCGGTGCTACTTTTCCGGCAGAAGTCGTGGTAAACAAATACGAAAGCGCCGATGGGGAACGACTCTTAATTGCTGTGGAGGATATCGCCGAGCGTATTGAACTCGAGGAGAGGAAACAACAATTCGTCTCTATGGTCAGCCATGATCTCCGCACTCCCTTGACCTCTATCCGCGGCTTTTTGACTCTGCTCAAAGAAGGATGTCTCGATCTCGAAGGAGAGACCGGTGTTCGCCGGGTGGGCCAGGCGGAGCGAACCGTGGAACGTCTTATTGTTCTGGTTAATGATCTGCTCGATATAGAGAAGATCGAGTCGGGGAGAATGGAGCTGGAGCGCACTGGCTGTGATCCTGTCTTACTCTCGAAGGAGGCCGTCGCTACTTTGAAGAGTCTGGCTGAGGAGAAGGGTGTGGGGATAGAGCTTCTGCTCCGGGACGATTTCAAAGCTCTCGCCTTTGCCGATGAAGAGAGGGTTATTCAGGTTTTGATCAATCTTTTATCCAATGCCGTCAAGTTCTCGCCAGAGGGTAGCTCGGTCATACTGCAACTATTGGACGGCTTGAAAGAGATCGAGTTTCGAATTATCGATAGGGGTCGGGGGGTGCCGGAGGATAAACGTGAGATTATTTTCGATCGTTTTCGCCAGGTTGAAAGCACTGACGGCAGAAGAGGAAAAGGAACCGGCCTTGGACTGCCTATTTGCAAGACCATAGTCGAAGCCCATGGGGGCTCCATAGGAGTGGGCGGAAGCGGAGTCGAGGGAGCGACTTTCTGGTTTACAATACCGAAAGTCGATTGAGATATCTATGTCGAAGATATTACTGGTGGAAGATGATCGAGAACTCAGTGCAGTGGTCTGCAATTATCTCGATTCGCGAAATTATTCTCTGGAGCCTGCTTATGATGGCCTTACCGCTCGGGAGTTTCTGGGAACCTATGAATACGATCTGATCATTTTAGATTGGTCCTTGCCCGAAGAAGACGGCTTGAGTCTACTGAAGTGGTTGCGATCTCAAGACGAGGAGCGAAGAAGCTCTACTCCGGTCATTATGTTGACGGGCAAGAATGAAGTCCATGAAAAAGAGATGGGTCTCGATTCGGGGGCCGATGACTATATCACCAAGCCGTTCTCTCTAGCTGAGTTGGCTGCAAGAGTTCGAGCTGTAATGAGACGCCCCCATTCTTTTCTCGGAACCGTATTGAAAGCTCATGGACTTGAGCTTGATCCGGAGCGACGTGAACTCATCAGGGACGGTGTCCTACAGAAGCTCGCTCCCAGGGAATTCATGTTGCTGGAGTTCTTTCTGCGAAATCCGGGGAGGGTCTTCACCCCGGAGCAACTTCTCAACAGCGTCTGGAGCGCCGACGATCACGTCGGACCGGAGGTTGTGCGTACCTCTATCAATCGCATTCGTAAACAACTCGACAGAGAAGGTGATGATTCGATCATTACCAATGTTTATGGTGTCGGTTATAAACTCAAAGATTGAAGCCCAAAAAACAGTTTTTTAGCGGGGTAGTTTCCTCATGGTGATGACATCTCTTTTCATGTCCGGGGGCGTGGTGCCACCGATCTCGATATCCAGTGCCAGACCTCCGGAGTAAAGGCTCCTTCTTGGCTGAGCCGCCAGGGGTTTGCCGTCGAAACGCTGAAAGAAGTTGCCCGCGTTGGTCAGAGATAAAGGATTCGATACGGTCAAACGTGTGGACAGTCGGCCTTTGCCGAGTTCTTTGGCGGTGGCCTGATCTCCACCGTATTCACTGAGTTCGCACCAGTTGAGGGGATTGCCCGGCATTGGTTGACCACAGTGCTTACCACCGTAAGTAGTGCCAAGGTAGCGTACATTGTTCTTGAATATTATAATCGGTGATAGTCCTCCTTGAATTCTTGTGTCCGCGGTGGTGGACGTTTGCATCTCTGCGGTTACTCCTTTGGGAAATGGGTCTTTCAGAAGAAGCCTTCGCGAGATGGTGCCGTCTTTTGCAAACTCATAAAGATAGATATCGTGCGGATTGAGTTTGATGTACTCGTTGGTCATCTCTAGAACCGAATCGATACGTGGTCTTGTGTTGCCGTTTCTGAGCCAGCAATAGAGGCTACTGGCGAACTGGGCGGCGGTACCCGGGTTTCCGACTGCCCGGCCCCCATATTTGACCATGCGAGCGTTGCGGTCTAGAGGGTAGTCCCCCTTCACCGCCCGGTAGCTGGTTACCCGGTTGTCCGAGAAGGTTCTTTCGTTGAGGAAATCCGACCAGCTTCTCAGACCGGCCACCGGTTCGCCGGTGAGCCGGAGGGTCATCACCCCCCGGGCTCCGGTGTCAGGCATGCAGTACGGCTGACAGCAGGCGGACAGGCGCATGGTGTTCTTCAACTTCAAGCCGGTGGCCTGGTTGTCCTTGCGGCCAACGTGGCATTCGAGCAGAACGATAGAGTTGATATGATCCCTGTCTCTCTTTCTAAAGCGGTCTCCGGGGACTATTCTTGAAGAGGAGCTCAAACCGGCGAAGGTGTATTCGCGGTTTGCAAACGGGATGTTTGTAAATGGCTTGAACTCATCACCCTGGATCATTTCTTCGCGAGCATAGGCGAAGCGATGCGGCTCCGGGGCTTTGATTGTAGAGGTGCCGCCACCGTCGGCAAGCCATCCGGAAGAGAGTCGAATCCACTTCAATTCGGTTCCCTTGGGTAAATTGGCTTTCATGAAGGCGGTGGCGTCTTTTAGTGGGTCTACTTCTTTGCCGTGCACGTCATAGAAAGCATCTTTCTTTCTGGCACGCAGAGAAGTCTCCAGCGCCCTGTTCAAGCGCATGATAGTCGCTTCGAGGTAACGTCTATCGGTTTCCGCCATCTCCTGCATGGTGCTGTTGTTCAGCTCCTGGGCGATGATGGCGTTCTGGCGAATGGTTGCCACCAGAGTGTTGATGCCGGTTACGGGAAGAGGCTCGCCGTCCGGCGCCAGAGTACCGGCGCCGGTGGCGGGATAGTTGCTCAAAGAGACATAGCCGAAGTGAGGGTCGTTGATTATTATCCTGGAGAGATCATTGGCTGCCATCAGGCATGCCCCCTCCACGACGGTCTCTACTCTTTTGTTGTCTACCATGAACAAGCCTATCTGGCTTTGCAGAAGAAACAGTGGTACCAGTAGAAGGCAGGTTGCCACCGCAACCAGTACCAGCATGTTTCCCCGGCATTGCCTTAGCTGTCCTTTCTTTCTGGACATCATGCGTTGAGAACCTCAATTCGTTCCAGTCTGAAGTAGCCGAGCAGGTTATTCAGTCTGTTCTCCCGGTTCTGGAGGTTTTGCATCCTCTGATTGAGGTTGTTTGTCCTCGTGTTGACCCGGTTTTGCATGTTGTTTATCTGATTGATCAAGTTCTGGATCTGATTGAAGTTGTTGGGATTATTCTTCTGAACATCTTCCAGTCTGTTTTGAAGATCCTTTATCTTGTTTTGTTGATCCTGGACTTTGTTCATTTGATCACGAACTTTGTTCATTTGGTCTCGGACTTTATTGATCCTGTCCCTTACCTTGTTCTGGTTGTCCGCTCCTGGTGTGGGTCCTGGGTCCGGATTAGGATCAGGAGTTGGATCAGGTGTGGGATCAGGAGTGGGATCAGGAGTGGGATCAGGTGTGGGATCCGGAGTCGGATCAGGTGTGGGATCCGGAGTGGGATCTGGGTTTGGATCCGGTTCGGGCTCTGGATCCGGATTCGGATTCGGATCTGGATTGGGGTCCGGATTCGGATTCGGGTCCGGTTCAGGAGTTGGATCCGGCTCTCCGGAGCCACCGTTCAGATTGGCAATCAACGTCAACATCTGAGGAGTGTCCTGACCATTCTTCGGTTGCACGCCGAAGTAGTAGTCTTGCCACCATGGACCGGCTGACCAGTAGGTGTAACCTTTCCATTGATCGGAGTTCTCGTGCATGTACTGCAGCATCGCACTGAGGCTCTCGAGGGCTCCGGGGTCAGAGGTGACTCCGATCTCGGTCAACATCGCTCTTTTGTTGTTTGCTTTAAGCCAGGCGGTGAATCCGCTCAGGGTCGCCACCGCGTCGGTGGGACTGAGGTAGTCGGAGTGGGTGCCTGAGCCGTCATAGTCTAGATATTGATGTACGTCATAGGAGAAATTGTTGAGCGGATCGGTGACGTTGATCATGACGCTGGCGTTGAGTTGCACATAGTTGACCGGATGCATCCAGTAGGTGGCCGGTACCAGTATGTGATTGCCGGCACCGGTATTGCGGATGGCGTTGATTGCCGCCTGCGAGCTGGCCAGCCAGGTCTGGGCTGTCATGTTCGAGCCGACCGGCTCGTTCATCAGTCCGAAAATCACTTTCGGATTTGACTTGTAGTGCTCCGCCAGGCGAACCCAGAGGTCGGTGAAGACCGAGTTCGGGTGTCCGCCCTGGGTACCTATGGTCTGTCCTTTGTATGCTCCGTAGTTGTGCGGATCGATGATGACAGCCATGCCTTTGCCGGTGGCATAGTTCACTACCGAGTCCAGCCTCGAGAGTTCGGTGGCATCGAGAGCCTGGTTGGCTTCTCTCTGCATCCTCTCCCAGAGGAAGGGCACCCTTATGATATTCATTCCTTTTGAATGAAAGTAGTCTACGTCCTCATTACGAGGGTAGATGTAGTGTACGCCGAAAGTGCCTGGTTGCTGATGTGGTGCCCATTCAGCACCGGAGATGTTGACACCTTCATATTCCATTTCCGCAAATGCGGGACATACACTTACTAACAACGAAGAGGCTAGAGCGATACAGATGTTTCTTATGAAAGAGATAACATCATTTTCTGCCGATTTTTTGATCTCTGGTTTGCACTGGGGATCAGTTTTATTTCGCATTACAAAAAGCCTCCTGAGAAGGATACGTATTTTCCCAGCAGCACCGATCCGTACTTGGGTCGTGATTCGCTGAGACATCGACGAATCATTGGTTTGATTCATCGAGTGGTTACCGTATGTTCCAGGAGTGTTACCTTGAATTTGCCCGTTCAGAACTTTCGGTAACGCTTCGAACATAAAATTACTGAGATTTTTTTTGAAAATATTGAGAGCCGTTCGGGCTCCTGGATTCCCGAACGACTCTCGCGTTGCGGACCCAAGGGCAGACCGGGACAAACTGAGGGATTTGAATAACTGGTATGTAAAGCAAAAAGTTACTCAAGATTCCGGACAGTTAGCCGCAATAAGCATGTCCCTGTTCCATTCAACGACCTGATAGCTTTTTTGTAGATCGCGTCACATCAGAATGAGCCAGGGAAATCTGGATTTGAATTGTAGATGTATCTGTGTCAGAAAGATTTGCCTGTTCATACGCTGCATTTGTTTCCTTATCATATTGAGGCGCTGTGTTCTGCGCCCGTATTAATATGATTGCTCTAAATGCCGTAAAGAAACCATCAAGATGATCAGGTCTATCGTTATTAGCTTGTTAAGGAATCGACTTCCAGCTCTTCTTCCGCTTCCGTAAGGTCGATGTCCGGAAGATTGGCGGCTTCTCTTATGGCGGCGGCAAGCAATAGGGGCTCATCCGTACCTATGTATATCGTCTTTCCGCTCTTCATTGATACTCGCACCGCATCGAGACCGAAAACGTTATAGAGCCAGCCGTCACCGACAAAATGTACGCCCCATCCCGATAAAGGGCACATTCTCTTGGTCTCTACATTTTGAATGTAAGCGAGTTTGATCTGTTTGAGAGACAACCAGTCACCAAATACGATGTTGATGTGATGTTTGTCTATCGATACGGTCATTGATCTGAATGTATAGAGTAAACCGGCCATGGTGGCACCGAGAAGATGCTTGACCAGGCCCGGGGTACGGAGAGCGGCCACGCCGCCCACTGCTCCAAACGCTGTGAGAACACCTTTGGGAACCCGTTGTGTATGCGAATAGTTCATGACCCAGATCCTCTTAACCTGTTTAAGATGCTGCGACACTCACAAGGATAGCATTTTGGTTTCGTTTTTTCGATTCTGGAAGATTTTCTAAACGCCGGCAGGCCAAAAACCTTTTGTTGTTCGGTTTCCTGGTAGAAATATCCCGGGAATGAACGGTTTGCCTGTCTCAGAATCTTCTGTGTATGCTTTGTTAGGATCTCCGTCAGCCGCTAAGAGGTAGGAATTGCGAATCGAGTCTTATCGCTCCGAGCTACCAGAATTTGTCCTTGCTCAGATAGTCGAGATCTATCTGGAGTGTTTTACCGGTCCGCCGCGCAACGAAGAGTGGACTGAAGAAGGGGTTAGAGGTCATCTGCTCAAATTGCTCGCCGGCGATGCCGATGTCTTTGTGGTGGTGGAAGGGGACGCCGCCGAGATAGTCTCTTTCGGAATAGGCTTGCCCATGGTCGGCTATTTCAATAGCGAAGAGTTGATTGGCAATGGTGCGAACCCCGAGTCTTATTATTTCGCCGAGCTAGGAACCCGGTCGAGCCGACGGGGACAAGGTTACGGGGCCGCTTTACAAACCAGAAGGGAGCAGGCTGCTCAGGAGAGGGGCTATACGTCTCTCAGTGTCAGGGTGAGAGTGGATAATCAGGTGACGATTCGATTACTGGAGAAGCAGGGATTTAGCCGTCGGGCGCAGTATACGTCTATCCTGGGCGGCAGGCAGGTCGAACGGGTCTTGATGGAGAAAGAGTGTCAGGACCCATGTAAACCAGCGCAAATTTAATCTATCGTTCAAACGCTGTTCACCGTCTATGTTGTATAACTTCTTTGCTACTTACCCAAGAGGTAGACAACGGTGACCCATTCAAGCGATTCTGTGACTGGTCTGATAGACGACCAGACCGAGGTCCTGGGTTGGCAGGTAAACCTTGGCCAGTCCCAAGTATCATTCTCCGTGCCCAGAGGGCAGAGCTGGTGGACCGGCAAAGAGCCCCGCTCATGTCCCGGTTTGGGCCCCGACGGTAAGCTACATGGACTGTCTTCACCGAATCTCTCTACCTGCACCAGGCAGGATGTGCAAGCCTACTTTGACAATGGCTGGACCCTCACCGAGCTTATCTTCTCCGGTCTTGCCTCCGAAGAAGCTTTCTATCGTCCGCCCTATCACGAACTTCGCCATCCGCTCATATTCTATTTTGTGCACCCGGCGGTCTTCTTCGTAAACAAATTGCGCCTGGCCGGTCTGGTATCAGAGCCCGTGGATGCTTACTTCGAGGGACTTTTCGATGTCGGAGTCGACGAAATGTCCTGGGACGACATGTCCAAAAATTACATTCAGTGGCCAAGCGTTGATGACTGTATCGCTTATCGCGCCAGAGTCTATGACCTGATTTGCAAACTGATCGAGAGCGATCCGGCACTGGCAGACGGTCACCGTCCAGTAACCATGGAAGACCCGCTCTGGGCGCTTTTCATGGGTCTTGAGCATGAGCGTATTCATATCGAGACATCCTCTTGTCTGGTCAGAGAATTGCCCGTGGCCATGGTGATTCCGCCGCCGGAGTTTCCATCCGTCAGTCTATCCGGCTCTGGTAGGGACTCTAAAATTGAGAGCGCCTCTTTCATTCCGGTACCGGCAGGTTCCATAGAAATGGGCAAACCGACCGACTGGCCGAGCTATGGCTGGGATAACGAGTACGGATATCGGAAAGCTGAGGTCTCTCCATTCGAGGCAACCAGGACCCTTATCTCTAACGGCGAGTTTCTCCATTTTGTCCAGGCCGGAGGCTATCGGCAGCCTCGCTACTGGAGCGATGAGGGGTATGCCTGGCGGAGTTTCAGGGATCTGCAATATCCCACCTTCTGGGTACCTGCCAGGGATGGCGACTCCGGTGAGCCATTTCGGCTCCGTACTGTTTATGAAGAGATAGAAATGCCCTGGAACTGGCCTGTGGTGGTCAATTTCCATGAAGCTAAAGCCTATGCCTTGTGGCGTGGCGAACAGGATGGAGCGGCTGGTGGATACAGGCTGCCCACCGAGGCTGAGCATCGCAGAATGCGGCAACTGGACAGTATTGAGCGCACAGAGCAGGTGGAGGACATCTATAACCTGAGCCTCAAGCATGGCTCGGAGGGACCCGTGGATGCCGCCGGGGCAGAATCCGGCAGTTTCCGTGACCTTTTCGGTAATGTCTGGCAATGGATGGAAGACCACTTTCATCCCCTGGAAGGCTTCAAGACTCATCAGTATTACGATGATTTCAGTACTCCGTGTTTTGACGGTAGGCACCATATGATTCTGGGCGGCTCCTTTATCAGCATCGGTGACGAGGCTTCCGTCTTTGCCCGTTTTCACTTCCGCCCCCATTTCTTTCAACATGCCGGTATTCGACTGGTTCGAAGCAGCGGTGACGGTGCCATAGTCCGGCTCGATCGGTTCAATTCGTAAATCTCTATTTCGGCTATCTCCAGGTAAGGTCGAAATAACCCTCTAGATAACTTTTGCATTGATCGGGAAGGCGCATGAAAATAGCACCATGGGCGGTGTGGACTACTCCGTTTCTAGCTCTTGTCATTGCATGATTGTTGATAAGAATGTGCAGGCCGTGGCCGGATTTGCAAGAGAATACCGGCTTCTCTTTATTTAGATCGATAACGCTTACCGTCGGCCAGACCTCATAAGTATAAGGCTCTTGCTTTTTGAGCGGTCGTTTGTAGGCAACTCGATTCTGCGAGGTCGTCTCCATCTTGCCCGAGCGGAAGAGATCAAGAAGTTCGCTGAATTTAGGGTCCGAGATAGTAACCTGCAGGTTTGAGCTGTGGCTGGGGGTTGAGAGCTCGAAAGTGAAGCTGTCTCCGGACTGTGCCGCCGAAGCAAGCTGGTATTTTTTGCCTTCGATGCTTGCCTGACAGGGCACAGATGGCGGCATCTCGGTCGCTGCTTTCAGGCACCATGCATCTAAAGGCAGCTTGTTTACGTTTTTCATTTTCCAGATGCCGTTTTTGTATTCCATAATCACCTCGGCAATGTCGAACTCCATTTTCTTAGGGTCCACATCGCCGTTGTCACCGTCGGGCACCATTTTTATGGTGGCTAGCTGATTCTGGACTTTGCAGCTCAGAATCCGCGCTTTGCCTGGAAAGGCAAGGGTCAGGTCTTTGGAGCCAGCCAGCACTTTTCCTTTTGGATCGTCAAGCTTGCCCAGTTCAAGAAGCAAGCCGGAGAGGTCGCTGCTTACATAGGGCGCGAATTCGGAAGGATTTTTGGATTCGGTGATTTTTTTGCGGATTTTGACAAAGGCGTCCAGAGGACCCATTTTGTAAAGTTCCCGGCGAGCCAGGCTGTCGTCCGGGGTGCTGCCTGTCGCCTGCACGAAGTCCACCGGAAGCAGCGACAGGAGGCAAGCCAGGAAGCAATCCAGGAAGAGTACGGCGGCTTTTATATGGGTGATTTTGAAAAAAGCTGTTCTGCTCGATTTGTTCATCTTATTAATATAGATACCCTGGATTCCGATCTGGTAAATTATCTGGTTCTGTCTGACTTTAGTGCTTTCCCGGGAATCTTTTCAATGGGTCTTTATTTTTACGGATCGGTTTTTGTGCTAGTTAGCACCGTGCTTGCCGTTCTAGGAATGCTCGTGGTACGAAAGCGGGTAGGGGTCAAGAACCTTGCCGGTTATCATGAGGTCGCCGGCTATCTACTGTCGGTGATTGGCACTCTTTATGCGGTACTTTTGGGCTTCATCGTGGTGGATGCCATGGGCAAGCAACAAGAGTTGAGATTGATAGTAGAGAAAGAGGCAAGTGGGGTGGCTAATATCTTTCTTGCATCTTATGGCTTAAAAGAAGAGAGCAGAAGCGAGATTCAAGACACATGCTATCGTTATGCCACGGCTGTGATCAATGAAGAGTGGGATGCCATGGAGCATGGTTCATACAGCGCTACGGCTTTCGAGGAGGCCTGGAAGCTCTGGAAGGAGATCACCGAGCTCAAGACCGCCGATGACGACGAGCGGGCGATTAAGGAGCAGATATTATCGGAGATGTGTCAGATGACCGAGAATCGCCGAACTCGCCTTGTGACATCCAGAACCGGTATGGCTCCTGTGATGTGGGTGGTTTTAATCGTTGGTGGCGTCTTCACCGTGCTGTTTACCTACTTCTTCGGAGTGGACAATCTCAAAGCGCATGTCTTGATGACTGTGCTGGTGGCGCTTACGCTTTCGCTCAATGTATTTCTTGTCTTTATCTTTGCCTATCCTGTATCCGGGGATATCGGTGTCAGACCGGAAGCTTTCAAGATGGATCTTCTTATTTTTAAACACTTTCAAAGTGGTAAAATCCCTCAGAATCAGAGTCTCCCCAGTCGTTGATGATATAAAGGATCGAGATGAACAAAAGAGTATTGCTAGTTGGGTTGTTGATTTTTGCGGCTATGGCCATGCCGATTGGCGCCCTGGCCGAAGGCCTTGCCTTCGATGACGACCATGATCTTCTTGTCCTGCCTGGCTGCAAATTAGCCGTTCGTTATAACAACAAGACCTTCGTGCCCGTCAAAATAACCCCCTTTTGCAAGCAGGAAGAGGGCTACTTTCTTGGTCAGGAGCCGACCCAATCTTTTCAGATCGAGGAGCAATATTCCGCTCAGATGAAAGGCAATACCCGGGGAGAGCGGATTGTGGTCGAGTGCTACGATACCGGCAAGCTCGGGCGGATCAGCACCAATCGCTTGAAGAAAGAGTTCATCAAGAACAACAAGGTCAAAGAGATAAATCTCACCTACGACAGAATCATCAAAGAGACCGGTGCCACCAAACCCGGTTTAGAGAATCTTCGCTCTCTGGTGGTATTCGAGGTGTCTCCCGGTGACGGTTCTGCCAAGTATCGCCTCTTTGCCTTTCAACACGAGAACATCCTGACGATGTACGCCCGGCGTATGCGCCCCAACAGCAATGGCTTCGACGATCAGGCCCCGGTTATAGTATCGCAACTTTCATTTCAACTAGAGCCGGATCTGAAGGGCAACGTCAAGGTCGAATACACCGAATAGAAACAGCTACAATCCTCTATAACCCTGAGCTTCCGCTCAAGTGCTTGAGGTAGAGACAGATATTCTCATGACCGGCCTCTTCGGCCCACTGGGCAGGAGTCTTGTCCTCCAGGGTATCTCGGCTCTGGATGCGGGCTCCGTAATTGATCAAGAATTTCACCAGATCATAGTGTCCATAGCGGCTTGCCCAGTGTAGTGCGGATGCCTCTACCTTCTCTTTGGCGCCTTTTCCCTCTTTTACTTCAAAATAATTCAAATCCGCTCCTTTTTTAATAAGGAAGAAAGCGGCTTCCAGTTGACCGTTCTTGCATGCCACTATGAGTGGTTCCACTAGCGCCCGGGTCATTGCCAGGGTTCCGAAGTCGATTACCTGATCATCTGCTAATCGCAAATTGTTGCTGCCGTCAAAATAAGAAGCCAGGGCGTCGATATCGCCAAGACCAGCCGCTGATAGAAAATCCGGTTCGACTCCTTCGGCGCTCAGTTTTCTGGCAAGGGCCGTCTCCCCTGCATCTAGAGCGGCTCTTAGAGTCTTGCTATCTGCATTTAGGCCAGCTTCCAGGCAAGCGTCGAGCAGCTCTTCTCGTCCGTTCGCTGCAGCTAGTTGCAGCAGGATCCCGCTATCTTCTTTGGCTATTTCTGCTATCTTGTTGCCTTTGGAGAGCAGTATTTTCAAGCACTCCCTTTCTTTGGCAGGAAATTCGCCCTTGTATGGAAGAGCGAGGTAATGAATCAATTTGTATTTGCCCTCTTCGTCGAGCGCTTCTAGAAGAGCCGGCTCCCCGGCAAGAATTGAACTCAGGTTTTCCGTTTCACCAGCTCTGATAGCTTTCAGGGCTTCGCTAAATCTGCTTCCCGTGGTGACATCTTTATTTTTGGGCACGGCTTTTCCTGTTTAAATCGCTATTTACACCCAGGTCCACTGCATGCGGGAAGGGACATAGAGCTCTTTTTCGGTGAGGGCATGATCGAGAATCAGATTGTTTTCCAGGCAATGCTTGAGAAGACTGATTGTATTTTCTCTAGATAGATAGCCTAGGCGAAAGAGGGTTTGCAGGCGCAATGCCGCAAAAAGTATTGTCTCGCTAATTAAACGAGCTTTGAGCAGGGAACTGCCGACTTTTACCGCATTATCGGGATTGGCCGTAACCGTAGATTCCAGGGTGGTCCTGGATAGAACCCCGGCTTCCACCAGCAAGTCACCCAGGCGATGATTATTGTCTTGGTTATTGGCTTGTTCCTGTTTTGTCGCTTCATCCATGCTCAGTTGTTCTTTGCAGATTCGGCGCAGAGCCTGGGCCGCCTGATAGGGCTGCAGTTCGCTTTTGGAAACCATGCTTAGAAGCGTTACGGAAGCTTCCAGCTCTCTTTTGGTGGCCAGTCCCCGCTCCAGTAAAATCTGACCGAAATGTTTTTCTTTGAACAACTCGATTTCGTAGCATTCCGCCAGACCTTTGGGCGAAAGAACTCGGGCCATGGTAAAAAGTTCGCCGACGCTCATGGTTTTCGCGTCCGGATGAGAGAAGAATCCCAGCTCGAATAGGGCTTGCTCCAGGGAGACTTTGCTTTTGTGGGCGTGTTTGAGAGCCTTTATCGCTTTGTCTCTCTCTACGCCCTGATCCCTGACCATGCGCACCGCATTCAATGCTGCCAGGATACCGTCTACTTCTAAAATTCCTTCGAGCACGAGAATCTGTCCTATCATCATTGAGGATTCATCGGCTTTTTTAAGAAGGGTGCCCAGTTGTTCCTGGGAGATTACTCCGGCTTCGAGCAGCAACTTCGCCAGTTCGTTAGCCAGAGGCACTGTGACCTGGGTTGTCTGGTGCAGACGTTTTACAGAACCGATTGCCGCAGACAGACTGCATTTTTTTTGAACCGCTACCCGAACGGCTCGAATTGCCAGGTCTGATTTCAATTGTTTTTGTTGCACTCGCTGGTGTGCTTCAATACAGATTTTCAAATTACGTTCGTTGAGCAGACCTGAGTTGATGATCGCCTGGGAGAAAGGGATTTTCAATTCCTTGGCAATGCTTTTGAAGTCAGCCACATCCGCATCTGAAACCAACCCGCCGGCTCTCAAGAGCTTTATCAACAGTTCCGATTCGTCATTGGGGTTGGGGTTGCCGTCCGACACTAAAAGAGCTCCTTATTCGGATGGGTGGTCACCATGGCGCTTTCCGTCTTGAATTAGATACCCGAACTGCTTTGATTGTAATCTATTTTTTTTCGGGTAGCCGGTGACGGGCTTCATAATAGAAGAAGGGTTTTGCGGCTGATAATATTTTGGGGCGATCGAATCGCTCGCTATTTTACTTGATAATGTAGTACAGACCCGCGGAGGATTCTCTTTTGTTTCGGACACGGGCCAGTCTCTCTCCTGCTGCACCATTAGCGGTGTTTGGAAGAGGAAGGATTTTTGTGCTCGGATATGAAGAGGAATTTTGTCACTGTATCCGGTGGCAAATATAGAAGGGTGTTCCGTTAGATGCCAATATACGGGGGATTCAAAAGCTGATAATATTTAATTGCGTTTCGACAAAGTAGAAGGAGTGGTACTAAATAAGCGGTCACGATCTATGATCCGACCGGACAGATCGCAGGATCTCCAGACGAGAGATTTGAGGGATTGAATCTGTTGGGGCAGCACCAACCCTGCGGACATTTCAAAAGAACTCTACAGACGTTTGCTTTTTTACTTGGTCAGTGCCAACTGGCGGCGTGTTTTTCGGCGTCTCTTTTCTGGGTTTTGAGAGTTTCGATCCATGAAGGAGCGACTTTTCCACTCGGTGCCGATTCGGCAAGCTTGATGGCATCCGTGTATTTTTGTACCGCTTCTTTATAGCGATGTTTGCGGTTATAGCCCATGGCCAGGTAAGACTCGATATTGACCAGCCAGCCAATCGAATCTTTGGAGCGATAAAAATTCTTGTTCAAAATCTTAGAAGCGATCTCGCCATACTTTATGGCCAGGTCGTCTTTGCCTCCATCGAAGAGGACATTATTTAGACGAACCATGTACTGTCCCAGTTTGTCGCTTCCCGGGGCGGCTTTTCTTGCTTGATTGAGATGATCCAGAAGTATACCTTCGGCGTCGGAAAATCTCCGTTGACTCTTGAGTTGACCGGCCAGATCGAAAGCCTCCTGGGGAAATCGTACCGAGGTATCGGCATTGCCGAGTATATAGTCTCTTTCGTTGAAATTATGTTCGATTGCGTATCCGGCCTGGGTGCTCAGAAGCATCGCCAGGCTGAAAACAGCCGCACTAAATCTACCGGATTTTACCATTGCCGATTTCGCGAATTTGCCGATCCTACTCTAAAACCATTATACACATCGTTTGATTTTGTTGAGTCAATCATCTGACTCCAGCCATTCTCTCCGGTGGGCTTCGATTAAGTCTATGGCCTCCTGGCTCGATTTGACACAGGTGGGAATGGATAGATCCAGCGAGCTTGCCAGTTCGTGTTCCGATTCGACCATGGCCATTCTTGCCCAGTCCACAAGCTGTTCCCACATCTCTCCCACTAGAATCAGGGGGGTGCCGTACAATCTTCTGACTTGCAGGAGCTGCCATACCATAGATAGTTCCAGCAGGGTGCCGATTCCTCCCGGAACGACGATGAACGCGTCGGAGATGATCATAAAGTGGTGCAGGCGGGAGAAAAAGGTCTTGTGGTTGTACACTTTGCCCACAAATGGATTGGCGTTTTGCTCGAAGGGGAGATCGACCCGGATGCCGACAGAGCGATGGGAGCCATGACCATGCACATCGGCGACGCCTTCGTTGGCGGCTTGCATCAAACCCGGTCCCCCGCCGGTAATGACACCACAGTCCATTTCGCTCAGTTTTCTAGCCAGCTTTCGGACCCGGTCATAGTCGTGGGTCTCCGGCATAATCCTGGCGGAACCGAATATAGTGACCATATACTCCTCTTTCTTGGATTTTTTCAAGCGGGTCAGCTGATTGACCGCTTCCCAGAGGTTTTCTACGGTGGCCACTACTACCTGTGAAACCATCTCCTCGTCAGAAAGGGGAACCGCATCTGTCCTTCCTTTTCTGATACTATGGTTGTTTTCCTGCATCTAATTTCTCATCCTCGAGCTCAAGGGGCGGGATCGCATTAAAGGTACCACAAGTCCGGGAGATTTCTGGTTATGGAAGCAAAGAAGAGAGATGATGGTTTCAAGAGAGCACTTGCCGATGTTCGTTCGTTACTGGCCGATGCCGAAAGCGACGACCCTTCGATTCTGATTACTCCTGCCATCGGTAACGAGGAGCTGGTTGCACTCTTGCGAGCCAATTTCGAGCGACTAGATCCAAATGATGATGGCGTCTCGAGACAGGAATTGTTGACCGCTCTTGCCAGTCCACAAAGCTTTTCCGTAGCCGAGTACGAGATGTTGAAGCTCGTTGCCAAATGCTTCGATACGATTATCAATTTATCCGATGATGAACCGGGCGAAGAGATGCGACTTTCTCGTATGGATATGGAAGTTCTCAGTCAGTTCCTGCTCCATTCTGAGCTGACCATACAGGAGCTCCATATGTGGTGCAGTCTGGGAGACCAACCCGATAGCATCACCGGACCCCCTCCTTTGAGCGACGGCTCGAACTAAGGCGGTTATTCTACGTGTTTCTCCCACCGATCAGCCTGCAGGGGTACAAAAACTACACAGTTGCTGCCTAGACTCGACCTGTCCTCTTTTCCTCCTGTCCTCCACTTTCAAGACGGTAATTTTTATGGACCAAGGCGAGACTCCCAAGAAAACTGAAGGGACCGGCACAAGCGATGCCGGCCGCAAGATTGAATCGCAAACAGAAGATTCCGCTGATTTCTCTAAAGATCTCGGTCTGGGCTTTTCCAGCTTCAACGATATTATGAAGCTCAATAGCCTGGAGCCGTCCGGAGATGCGTCTCAGGGCACTACCGGCAGTGAACGGGTAGAAGGCTTTCCGCAGTTGCCCGACGGCAGCAAGCTCCTGGAGATGATGCGTGACCGAGAACGAGATCAAGAACAAGATAAAGGGCGCTTGCCTTTTGGCTTGCCGCAGGGACGCAGATTCGAGTTTCCGACAAGACCGACTATCGGTGCTATGCCCCCGGGCAATTTCTTCTTGAATGACAGGATGAAGCAGGGGATTATGGAGGTAATTCAAAAAGTCGGGCCGGAACTAGGTGTCAATCTCGATCCTTCCCGGGGAGAGCTTAATCTCAATATGGATTTTGCTTCGATTTACGATCGTTCGGTACCCAGAGATTCGCCTGAATACAGTCCTGAAGTGCGCGCCATGCTGGCCGGCCTGAAGAATCTCAGTCTGTCTGCCGACAGCATAAGAATGAGTTTCGACGGCGAGAAAGTACTCTCCATGGGTGATAAAGGTATTGCGGCCCAGTACAAGATGGCGCTGGGTACCAGAAACGGCGAAACCGCCATTAGGGTCGATACCACTGAAACCAGTCTCAACCTCAGTGATATAGAAGGCATGCAGGTGTTGGAGCGTTCCGGTCGCAGGCTGGATGTCCACGCGATTAACTTCGACACGAAAGATCCAAAGGACCCTCGGGGCAGTATCACCATGGACAATCCCATGCCCAGACCTCAGTTTCTGCCAGGGGCTGTACCCTGGCCCGAGACCGTGACTGTTCCCATGCTCATTCCCCAGGACCAAAAGGCCGAACTGGCTGAGAAGCTCCCTTCTGCAATCCGGGCGATTGACGCTGTCCGAGCCGGCGCCAAATCGGGAGATTTGACCGAGACGATGCGAAAGGTCAGCCTTGCCGATATGGGCGATATGCTGAGCTGGAGCTTTAAGAACCGCAGCACCATAGATTTTGCTTCGAGCTGGAAGACCCCGGATATCCGATCTATGGTTCCGGGAGGACGCGAGAACCCGAATCCTGAAACTAATCCTGGTTCCAGAAGATTCCTACCGGATCCTCGTCGAATGCGCTATTGAGCTTTTTCCGGACCCCGGCAGATTTTCAATAATCGAGCAAATTTGTCTGCCGATTAGTATAATTTATCATCAAACCAGGCGGTTTCTCTGTTGATATTGGGCATTAACAGATATGGACTTTTGTTTTGTGAGGAATTCAATGAAAGTTTTTACCATGTCGTCTCTGGCTCTGACCTTGTCGGTGTTGCTCCCGGTGGCAGCGATCGCTGAGCCCCAGGCACCTGTTCCTGTTTCGACCAGGACTCCGGTGGCAAAAGCGGCAGCTAAAACAAGCGCCAGCCTTGCCGAAGCCCGTTCTTTGATTATCACACTCCAGGGTTACGGTGAAGAACTGGAAACTCCTGCTCCCGAGGTCTTCAAAAAGCTGCAGGATAGAATTTCTCCGGTTATTTCCCGGTTGCGTCAGGAAGGACGTTCTGTGGATGCCAAAAGACTGGCACAGTGGAACCAGTCTGTCGCAAAGCAGCTTTATACCGAAGATTCGGAAGCCTATAAAATCGCTTCCCGGGACATGAAACTGGCAAGCAGTTCTTTAGCTGTGGTTTCGCCGACGGCTGTCAAACCGCAGCCCGGTGTCAAAGGTTCCCAGAGCGGAGCCGAGCAAAATGGTGGTCAGGCTGTTTCTGTCGAGGAGGCAGAGCGACAAGCCGCTATTCAGCGGGAGGCGACCCGCAAGAGTGTCGAAGAGAACGACCGCATCATCAAGAAGTTGTTTCCAGGCAGATAATAAGGCTATTTGAGAAGTAACCGGGCAGGTTTTCCTGCCCGGTTTTTCCGATCTTCGCCGGTTTTAATTCCGGCTTAGCCGCAACAGCCGCCGCCGCCTTTTTTCTCTTCTTCTTTTTTAGAACAGGTGTCTTTCTCTTGTTCTTGTTCTTTTTCTTGTTTGTCGCTCATATTCAATCTCCTTGAATCGGTTTTCTGGTGTCAACCGATGAACTTGTTGATACAGAAAATAATAGACCGGTCGACTAGTTTTGTCAATCTTGATATGTGGTTCGGTTGCTAAAGAACACAAAGGTTAACGCGCCGCGCTACCGGAGGCTCTTTTTTCTTCTTCCAGGCGGGAATGCGCGTTCATCCAGCCCACAACACCCAGGGTAATGCCGTTTCTATACTGACCGGACTCGAAGATAAGATGTTCGGTGCCGCCCACGACCACCATCGTTTTATCCTTTGAGGCGACCGCTTCGAAAAGGTCGTAGGTCCCCTTCGATTTAACCAGCCTGTCTTCGTCTCCCTGGAAAATAAGCACCGGCAGTTTGTCTATGGACCTGGCGTAGTCCACGTTCTTTTTCATGAAATTTCGAAATTCCAAAAGCTCTTTGGGGCTGAGACGAAGACGAGAATTGCGGTCAGTTTTCCATTCTTTTCGCAGACGTTTACTGCTGGTGGCGTGTCGCACTACATACGGTGATATGTCGAGTCGTTCATGCTTGTCTTTTAAATAATTTAGACCGACTCGTACTTTCGTAAACGCCGGTTCATAGCGACTGCCGGATGGAACCGAACAGATGATACCGGTAATTGATTCCGGCTCCATCGCGCCGAGTCGAAGCACAATGGCTCCTCCCATGGACTCGCCCAGCAAAAAGAGCGATGTGTCTGGATAATCGCGACTGATTGTTTCGACAATCAGCTTCAGGTCCTCGACGCAGCCTTTCATATCCAGGCGCTCGCTGCCTTTTGATTCGAGATAGGTTCCGAAGCCGCGGACATCGAAAGCGATGGTCATGATGCCTTCTGCGGCGATGTGGCGACCGAAGGACTCATAGGCTCCATGGTGCAGTCCAAGACCATGTACTGCTATGATGATGCCTTTTAGCGGTTTTCTGGGGTCGAGCCAGACCAGACCCGGTGCCTCTTCGGCCTGGTATTGATTTTTCCAGAGAGAGCAATGATCTTGCAGGATGCTTTTTTCTGTTGATGGTGATTTGTCAGGTCGATTCTCGAAGAGAAAGCTATCGGCCAGGCTATAGTCGGTTTCGACCTTGTTCCCGAAGAGACAACTATCTATTCGGGCTTTTAGTTTCAGATCTTCTTCTGTGCTCGGCTCTTTGCTGATACCGTATTCGGTGAGAATGCGATCTCTGTTCGAGAGACGAAATAGGTAAATCGCTTTGGCAAAGAGTTGTTTGCTCCTTTTGTCTTTCAACTTTCGATAGATGTCTGAGAGCTTGAGCAGACCCCAGCCATAGTTGATGTTTTCGGAGCCGAAAATTTCTCGGTCCAGTCTCACTGCCTCTTCTTGAAAGGAGCGGGCTTTTCTGAATTGTCCCAGAGATACATGGCAGCTGGCCAGGCTCATGTACAACTTTCGTCTCAGCTTCGGGACTTCTGTCTCTTGCAAGAGATCGAGCGCTTCTCTGTATTTTTCTTCCGCTTCTGAGTAACGTCGCTGAAAGTAGAGGCATTCTGCCAGGTTATAGAGTTTTTCCACCGGACAGTATCGAATCTCTTTCGAACAGCCCAGCTTTATTGCTTTGTCTACCAACTTTTCGGCTTGATAATACTGTCCCATGTTGAACTGACAGCCGGCAATATCCATGAGCAATTCGCTCTTCTCCTCGGGAGTATGGCTTCCTTTCTCCAGCTGCTTCTCCAGGATTCTACGGGCTGCTTCATAGTTCTCCGCTTCGACCAGTTGCCGTACTTCGTCGCTGCGACCGCAGTCGGCGGCAAAGCCGGCTTTGATGGTGACGCAGGAGAAAAGTAGAAATAGAAACAATAACAAAATCAGATTCGGATCTGATTCTTTTCTGTTGCGGAAAGGCATATCGTAGTCTCTGCAGGAGCCTACATTATATCGGAATGTACTCTTCCATGCTCTGGTAAGCTTCCGGCTGGGCGGCATAGGCTCCGCTCAGAACTCCGCTTGCCATGCGCTCCATCTGCTCTGCTTCTTCGGAGCGACCGGTGCGGTGGAGAAGGTCGGCATAGCCTCGCATCAGGTTTATAGTCTCGATATCGCCCGGACCGAAAAGATTCTGTTTCATGACCAGGGCTCTTTGATAGAGTGGTTCCGCTCTGTTGTAGTCTTCGCCGGAGTGATAGAGGACGGCAAGATTATTGATTGCGCAGGCCAGCTCTTTGCTGTCTAAAGGAGAGCTGCTCTCGAGAATCTGGACGGTTCGCTTGGCCCAGGGCTCTGCTTTTTCCAGCAAGCGGTTGTTGAAATAGAGTACAGAAATCTCTAGAGTGGTTTCGGCCAGGCTGACATGACCTGCACCAAGTTTGCTCATTTTGATTCCGTAGGCTTCGAGAAGATGGCGTTCCGCTTCTTGAATTCGACCCTGGCAGGAAAGAAGATTCGCCAGTTGATGGAGGGTGTTGCAATACTCAGGCGTGTCTTTGCCGCAGAGTTTGCCCAGTTCCAGGGCAAGGGCGGCGAAACGATCAAAGCCTTCTTTATTTCCCTGCTGGTGCTCCAGCTCGGCGTTCTCCAGGGCCTGCTGCCAGCGTGTCAAAATGCCGTCGGCTGCCGATTCGGGCTGGGCGTCTTTCGGGGGAGTGAGGGACTCCAGATCTCTTTTGAGGGCTATGACAGATTCGCTGTTTTCGCCAAACTGGCAGGATCTGGCGTGGATAGCATAGTTGAAGTACCGCTGACAGCTCTCGAAATCACCGAGCTGGTGACAGAGTCTGGCCAGGTCGTGGGCGGCGCAGGCGGCTTGCTCTGGCGAAGCGGCTACTTCGGTGGCTTTTAGATATGCCAGCCTGGCGGAATCCAGCAAACCACGGCTCCAGGAGCAGCGACCCTGCAATATAAGAGTGTAGGCTTTCAGATCCGCGTTCTGGTCTATCTCTTCTACCACTTGCAGAGCCAATTGCAGTGCGATATGGGCCTTGTCGAGATCGCCTGAGCTAAGAGCCGCATCGGCCAGTTTTAGATGGTTTTGCCAGGTTGAGTAAGCGATGGACATGTTAGATTCCTTAGACCGGGGATTGGAGCGAGTGGGGGAAATCGCCACCATGAAGAAGCCCCGAAGGCTGCTTTCATCTGGAGCGATTTCTAGGACCTTGTCTGTGAGCTTGGCCTATAATTTGCGATGCTAAGAACAATAAGTGATTTTTGTGGCACAAATGTGAAATGCTATGGACGCCATTCCAGTAATCTATAGAGATGATCGGCTTATTTTCGTCGACAAGCCGACCGGGATGATTATTCATCGCGGTTATGATCGGGATCCGATAACTGTTGCCGACATTGTCCGGGACAAGATCGTCGGTGCGCAGGTTTTTGCCTTACATAGACTGGATAGGGGTACTTCAGGCGTGGTGGGTTTTGCCCTCGATTCCGAGATGGCGGCGATGATGCAAGAGACCCTCAGAGATCCTGAGAACTCTGAAAAAGAGTACATTGCTCTGGTCCGGGGACCGATGAGGGAGCCTGTCGATCTTGATCATCCGGTGCCGAATAAGCCTGGCGGTGAAAGGGTGCCTGCCCGGACCTTATTCTTGCCTGTTGCCACAACCGGGCGCTGGAGCCTGGTAAAAGCCTATCCGCGCACCGGGCGTTATCATCAGATCCGTCGACACCTTAAACATCTAAGCCTGCCTGTGGTCGGAGATACTAAATACGGCAAAGGCGAGGTCAATCGTCTTTTTCGCCAGGATTATTCCCTGGCCAGGCTCTTCTTACATGCTCATCGCCTGACCTTCAAGCATCCGGTCGGTGGAGAGCAGATCTCAATAAAAGCACCTTTAGACCAGGACCTTAAAAGGGTGATTCGGGAGCTTTTTGAAGGGGAGGCAGAGCTATTGCTTGAGACTACTACTACTTGCCGCCCAGGGTAGTGTCGATGGAGCGGCTCAATTGCTCCAGTTCGTTATACATAATTCTATGACGGTCGAAATTGCTTCCGCTCTGAGAGCGCAACTGGGATTCGAGATCATGGATGCGATTCTCCATCTTGAAGAGATCGTTGGCCTGGGTTCTGTTGATGCGGCCGGCGGCAAGCCCGTTGGCGATTCTTTGATAGAGCACATTGCCTGCTATGGGAACCGGCGGAGTGCCGGGCGCTACTGAAGTTGCCGCCGGTGTCGTGACCGCGGTGGCAGCCGGGGTGGCAACAGATGTAGAAGCCGGTACTGTGGCGCTTCCCGGTGCTGTTGTGCTGGTGTTATTAGTATAGTTCTGAATTTTAGTGCCCAGCGCTTCCATGGCGTGTACCATGGAGACTACCTCGGGGTCGTTCAGAGTGCCGTCGGCCATGGCCTGGGTGGCACTCTGTTTAATGGCGTTGAGCTCGTTGGTCAGCTCCGTAGCTTCGCCTGAGGTCAGTTTTCCCGATTGAATACCGGCCTGGATGTCGTTCTCCAGCCTGGACTGTTGCACCGCCAGATTGTTGAGGGTGGCTGCCTGGGCTCCACCGCCGCCTTTCTTGAGGACATTCTTGTCGACATAGTCTTTCATCATCTTCTGGAAATCCAGAGCCGAAGCAGGTAGTGGACTGACCATCGGAAGGACCAGTGAGATAAATAAAGTTGCGGCGAGCCTGCGCTTCATGACAAATCCTCAAGGTAAGTTCTAGATCTGGCATTATTAAAGCACATATTGGCTGAAAAAATTCGGTTGTTACCGGGCGAAAGGCTCATGACCTTCCTGTGATGGTTCCCGGTGCGGGTACTAGGAGTTCTGAACCTGTTTGCTCTCGTCCATGATCTTTTCGTAGATGCGCATCATCGCAGGCGCTAGAGAAGAGTTTCGAATATTGACTAGCAGATGCTCGATTACTTTCTCTTCTCGTTTTTCATCAAGAATAGGCACACCGTCGCGGGCTTTGAGGTAGCCAATTTCTCTGGCCAGATCCAGTCTGGTTTCGAGAAGATTGGTAATCTCTCTATCTATGGCGTCGATGGCGATTCTCATCTCGTGTATCTGATTGTCTTCGGCGCTTATATTCATTTCTTGCATTTCTGATATTCCTCTATATTCAAGCTACTTTTCTAGCAGGGATTCTCTTTGGCGCCGGCAGCGATCTGCCTACCGCTCTTGCTATGCCGTCGAGAGAGTGAATCAGCTCACAAAGCTCCGGCAGGGTCAGGGCTTGTTTCGCGTCTGATACCGAGCGCTCCGGTACTGGATGTGCTTCTATGATGAGACCGTCTGCACCACAGGCGATAGCGGCTCTGGACAGGTCCGGGATTATATCGGCTCTACCGGCGGCATGGCTGGGGTCAACCAGAACCGGAAGGTGGGTCATCTGTTTAAGAACAGCTACCGCTCCCAGATCAAGGACATTTCTTGTGCTCTGGTCATAACTGCGGATACCTCTTTCGCAGAGAATTACCTTTTCGTTGCCTTCGGCCATGATGTATTCGGCGGCGAGAATAAGCTCTTCTATGGTGGAGGAGAGACCGCGTTTGAGCAGGATGGGCTTATTAGATCTGCCCAACGCTTTTAAAAGCTCGAAGTTCTGCATATTGCGCGAGCCCACTTGCAGGATATCGAGATGGTCGAGGGCGATTTCGAGATGCTCTTTCGACATCACTTCGGAGACGAAAGGCATGCCGGAGATTTTGCGAGTCTCTTCCACGATGGTAAGCCCGTCGGCTCCCAGTCCCTGGAAAGCGTAGGGGGAGGTTCTCGGTTTGAACAGACCGCCTCGGATGGCGTTAATCGGAGAGGTGGAGAGGACGGCTGCTACCTCTTTCATTTGATCCATATCTTCAATGGCGCAGGGACCGCCGATAAGAAGCAGTTCTTTGTCCCCCACCCGGCAGTCCCCGCTAATTACGATGCTGCTTCTGTCATTTGCATGCTTCTTGCGAGCTAGTTTGGCTTCCAACATTTAAAAATCTCCTCTGTAAAATAAAAATCCGGACTTCTTTGGGAAGTCCGGAGTCAACACATAACCTTGATGAACGACTCTACTCAGGACTTCCCCTGTTTGCGCTTCCAAAAAAATAAAAATAGGTATTGGCTGTGGTCATTATCTTTTCCCTTATAAACAAAAAACCGTGGAGCTCACGGTCCACGGTTCATCTGATGCGCAAGAGCTTGGCTCGAAATCAGATGAACCTCGGGGCAAAAAAGTAAAAGTAGTAGGATTTGTTGCTCATGTCCTAGATGGTATATGCGTTAGGGAATCAGGTCAAGATCAAATCGCGATGATGTTAATGTTTACATTACAATTGCTGCAGTCGTTCCACAAACAGGAACTGGGTGAAGTTGGTAGAAGAATCCTGGAGGTTCTCCTCCACAATCTTGAGGTCATTGATTTCTGCGAGTACCCGGCTGCCCATGGTGGCGACATTGGCAGGGATCTCTCCTTTTGCCAGCAACTCTGCCACCCGGGCATGATCTATCAGCTCCCCTTCCCCTACTTTGAGCTCCAGCTTCGAGTATTTATGGGCGAGATTGTCTTTACACTGGCTGAAGACCTGGGGATGAGCCATGATCGTATCTATCTGGTCGAAGCGGCTATCTTTTCTTATCATCAGGGCATGGGCTATTTTTATGCCGAACTCTTCTACTATTTGAAAGCGATAACCGGCCATCGCCCAGGCGCTCTCTTGAACCAGTCCGCCCACCGAGTTATGGATGGCGAATTGACCCCGGTCTATGTCGCCGGCTTCCAGCGCCCTGAGCACGTTTTCGGTGGTATGAAGATAGACCAGTTCAAAAGGCTCTTCCGGAGTGCGAGAGAGGTAATAGCGGGCAGCTTCTTCGTTGAAGCTGCCGCGACCGCCCTGAATTCCTACCACCAGACGATCTTTATATATGCGATTCGGCATCGCCCTTGCATAAATAGCTTTCTGGGCGGCGGTCAGCCTGGCTACCGTCTCTCTGGAGTAGGGATTGTAATACTGTAGATCGTCGAAGAGCTGCCAGGTATCGTTGGCGACCTGGTTTTTCAGATCGTTGAGTCTGGTCGCCCCCAGCGTATCTATGGCCGTTGGCTCTATACCGGCATGTTCCAGCATTCTGCCGATGAAGTGAGCTATGCCCTGGCTTTTTGCCGCCAGTTCGTCATGGCGGTCGCAAGATAGCTCCAGCACCTCCATGCCGCGCTTTTTGAAATAGTCGAGGAAGTAGCCGTATTCCTCATCGTCGAGGTCGAGCCGGTCTACTACTATGCGTTTGCCGGTCAGATTGAGGTCTTCGTCTATGCTATCCGGTCCGAACATTGGATGGGTAAGCAGGACCCTTACATTTTGCGGCTTTTCTTTTGCAAAAACCTGCTTCGGATGAGATTTGACCGAGAGTACATCTAAGACCGTCTTTTGAGTACCGTCTCTCTCTAGTAGATTGCGGTGGCTTTTGAAAATCTCTTCGAATAAAGAGATAGGAACACAATAGATGATAATCTCCCGGGCAAGGGTCTCTTCGAGATTGGCTACGGTAAGACCCGCCTCTTTTGCCCGGGCAAGAGCGGCTGTGTTTTCGTCATAGGCAACCAGATCGAAATCGTCTTTTAAAATCCGGGCAAACAGCAGCCCGAATCTTCCTAAGCCGATAAGACCCAGTTTCCGCTTCGCTTTTTCAGAAAGCATACTTTAATAGACCCGGGCTGGCACGCCGGAAATATTTTTGACGGTTACTTCCGGAGTCTCCGGCACCCTGCCGAAGCTGACACCGAGGGTTTCGTATAAAGCGACGTCTTTTTCATCGACAAAGCGTTGTTTGATGGCGTCGTCGACTTCCATGTATTCGATTTTGCCGCTACGATAAGAAGAGACCGTGACACCATAGGTGCCTCTTGAAACCAGCTCTACCGCTGCCGCTCCGGCTTCCAGTCCGAAGGTGGCGTCCACCGCCGAAGTGAAACCGCACCGCATCAGGTGGCTTGGTCTTATTTCTCTGACTTCAGGAATCTCGTAGACACCCTCTACAAATTGTCCGGTCTGCTGCATGAAGGATTTTACTCGGGCATCTGCTTTGATGCGGTCTTCGAGCTGTTTGACCACATATTTGCCGGCGCCCATTAGCTTGCGATGACCGAAGGAATCCGGTTTGGAATCCATGTCCACCAGTTCGTTGCCCGAGGCGTCTCTGAGTCCTTCGGCTACCACTATCATGGCGGTGCCTGCTTTGACATCGCTGTCTTCGATGCGTTTTATGAAAAGATCGATGATGTGGCGATAGAGGACATCGAAATCCACAGGGATTTCAGGGATGAGAACCGCGTCGGCGTCGGCGGCCACTCCGCCTCGGAAGGCTGTGTGACCGGCATAGCGTCCGAAGACTTCCATGACGATGATACGGTTGTGGGTGCGACCGGTGGTTCTGAGATCTCTGACCGCCTCGGCGATACGATTGATGGTGGAGTCCCCGCCCACGCTGTAGGTCATTAGATCGAGGTCCATGGTCTTGGGGGCGTGCACGCAAGAAATGCCTTGCTTGGCCAGATCGGCTACCACCGAGCCGGTGTCGTCGCCGCCGGATATCACCAGGGCATCGAGCTTGTGTTTGGCCAGACCGTCTTTGATTCTTTCGTATTTGTTCTCGTCTTTGATTTTAGAGATTTTGACGCGAGAATTGCCGGCTTCGGAGCCTGCCAGATATACAGGAATGGCTTCGATGCGGTCTTTCGTCAATTCGGTCAGTTTGTCGATTTCTATCAGGTTGTAAAGTCCGGCGTAACCGTTTGGAATGATCCAGGCTTTCATGCCTTTGGAAAGAGCCGTGAGTGCTGCTCCTTTGACGACTCCGTTGAGTCCGCCACAGTCCCCACCAGATGTGATGATCCCTATGTTTTGCATGGCTCCTCCAGAAAAGCTTGGTGATGAATTTCTATCATGAACCAGCCCCTTTTTGATCTTGACTAATGGCTTAAATCTCGGCGGCTGCCGGTCCCAAGTCCGAAAGAGTAAGGCCCGTCCGTTGGGCGCTCATCGGACTATTATTAACCAAGATGAACTATAATGTGATCTATGTGCAATCATCATGTAGACCGCAAATCCTTCATAGTCCATGTCATAAAGCGAATTCTCACTACTGGAATCTTCGCCGCCCTTATATGTCAGCTTTTTCTCGGTACGACATCGATTACAGGCTGATTATTCTCCCAGTATTTCAGAGAAGCTCTCCATCAACTGTTCTGTTCTTCCGGAAGAGACCTGAAAGATTTCGTTTACCCGGCGGGCGCCTTTCGGTATCACCAGTCTTGATGAGTCGACACTGGTCCTGTTCACCTCGGTCGTATCTAACAGGGGAACCGGTTTACTCTTTGCCGAGGCACTGAAAGCCGAGAGTTTGAGCGGCATGCCGCCGAGGTCTGGTAGATTGGACCAATCTAGGTAGTCCCGGTAGATTTTTTTATCGATGCCCAGAGCCCGTGTTATGCAGTACTGCCAGCGCTTTCCTGCATAGTCCAGGCTATAAATTTCCACCGGCAAGTTATATAGCGTTCCTTTTTTACGCAGTTTCCATTTATGTATGTCGCCCTTTTTTAGATTGGTCAGGCTGCGGTCTGTAAGATTCGAAACGAAAGCCATTCTTTTCATAACACTATCTGTAGTGCCTGTGTAAAAAACCATCTTCTTGCGATTGAAAATCTTCGTCTCTTTTTGACCGAGCTCTTTGATATAAGTGGTTCCCTCGCGCAGGTTCTCGGTCATCATCCATTTGTCTGTCAAATAGACATTCTGGGGACCGAAGATCTGGTGATTTTGGCGGACGCACCAGGTGTTCGTGCTCGGCTTAGTAAATCCAGCCGGAGCCGACAATATCAATAAAAATAAGATTGCCAGCAAATGGCGCATCAAAACACCGGTCTCCTCGAATCTATTTCGAGTTCCTGTCCGAGCTTGCCGGCTTTTTCCAGATCGCCTTTATCGGCCCAGGTTTCTGATAGATCCTTCAACACGGATAATACCTGAGGATGGTGAACACCCAGTATGGATCTTCTTTTTTCAAGACAGGAGGCAAAGTTCTCGAGAGCTTTGTCATAGTCTTTGCTGTTGCGATAGTAATTGCCCAGAGACTGTTTCGGGCAGGCAGCTCGCAGGCTCTCTTTGCCGAAGATGCGGCAGCGCTCTTTATATATGGCTTCTATGCGCTCCTGGCTTTCGGTGTAATCTCCCCGGGACATTTTTATATCCTCGAGGCTCAGAGCAGGCCAGGTCCATTCTCCTCCGGTTCTGTCCTTTTCGAGAATCCTTAGAGAGCGTTTGAAAATCGCTTCGGCTTCATCGAGCTTGCCTTGCAGCTTGAGGGTCTCTCCCAGGAAATTGAGATTTGTGGTAAGGCTGAATTCGGAGAGGGGTTTTTCCTGGTCGTAAAGGACAAGAGCTTTTTTTAGAAGCTGTTCGGCCGAGGCAAGCTCGTTTCTGTTGAAGCTCCAGATCCCAAGTTCCACAAGGCGTGAAGCATTGGCCCGGGGTTGTTTCGGGGTCTCTTGTTCGGCCAGTTTCAGCACTCTATCGAGCTCTTCTTCTGCTTTCTGTGGCTGATTTCTGCGGAAATAGTAGCTGACCAGCCTCAGTCTGGTCGTCTCTTCTGCTCGAATTTGATTGTTCAGGTTCTCATGATTGATCAGACTTATATAGCGCTGCTCTGCCAACTCGGTATCGCCAGTAATATCATGAGCCATAGCTAGAGCCAGCAAAGCTTCTTCTTTGATGCTATCGATGCTGTCTACGGTGTAGCACCACCAGCCGGCAACCGGAGCGAGTAGACTTGTCTTCCCTCTGAGCTTGAGGATCTCCAGAGCTTCTATCAAGTGGGTCTCGGCAGCGTCGACTCTACCTGCCTCTATCAATACCTGTCCCAGATTCAAAAGGACATATGCGCGCCATAGTTCCGGGTCCGGTAGAGCGCCGCAATCGCTTCTGGCTTCGGCCAGTTCATTCAAGGCTCTGTCAAATCGGCCTGATTCGGCCAGATATCTTGCTCCGGTGACTTTGCTGGTCAATCTTCTTGGATCGGACCGGGCAAATTTGTTTCCGGAATCAATCAGCTTGTTGACCGCAGCATCTCTATCATGGACGGACAAATCGGTACTTTCCAGTTTCAGCCGGGTTCCCAGAAAACTGAGGTCTTGCATGAGTATCACAAGAACGCCGCACAGGGCAGCAAGACCGATGGCTATGGAGGAAAGGCGCTTTTTCAGGATGGTTTTATCTGAAACCATCGGCAGTGGCGTCGCCCGCATGGCATTGAGCCTTGCGAAGATGAAGTTCTCTTCTAGATGAATCGCGATTGGAAAGTCTTTTATCTGATCAAGAACCACTTCTGCATCTACTACTCTTCCGTCGAACAACTTTCGCACCACGTTTCTGGGATTGAGCTCCATCGTCTCAAGCTTGACTCCGTTTACTTCGAAGCCGTTCGGTTCGATAAAGCGGGCATAGTACCTTGGATTGACCGCGCCTCTTTTTATTAGTTCGAATCTGGCCGGGGCGTGTTTTCCTTCTTTTATGTCTTCATTCAGCCTGATGCAGAGGCTGCGTTCGATAAGCCCGCCTACCACAGTGACAATGGAGAAACTGAGCACCATCAGATCGAAGGGCGCTTGAATAACCGGAACCAACTCTGAGCGGGTGGTGACATAGGCTGTCAAAACCATTATGCCTATTCCGGAGCTGAACATGGCTCGGTAGTAAGTGTGACGGAGACCGATGTGCATAGACTGTTCGCTATCAGAATTTTAGATCTGAATAAGTACTACGGGTATTATGACTATATCAGTTCTGATGCAGTGCTTCAGTATCCGCCTATCGAGGCTCCTCTGATGTGTCTGTGGTTGTCCCAGCCGACCGAGCGTGTTACTCCGGAAAGACCGCCGTTTTTGACGAAAACCCCGAACAGGGCGGCAGCGCCTACTACACCGGCAGCCCTTTTCATCATATCGGGGTTGTTCATAAAGTTATTAGCCGTTTGAGGCATTGAGCCGGAATAGCCGCCATAGGCTCCATAACCCGGAATACTCGTATTATTTAAATAGTTCTGCTGAGTCATAGCCGACTGATTGTTGTGGTAGCCGTTGCCGGACATGACCCCAGACTGGTGCTGGCTGATATTGCCCTGGAGCGTATTGCCTCCCTGGGGAGCCGAATTGCCCATTGCTCGGTGGAAATTCAAAGAGTCATTGACTATGTCTATACCGGGACCCGAACCATTGCTTGATCCAAGACCGTCAGGGACCACCGGTATTTCGGCTTTTAGTGATGTCTGATCGCTCTGCGAAACAGGGATGTTCAGGGCAACAGCCCGAGGACTGAGGTCTTCGGCATAGGCAGCCTGGCAGAATCCTGTAATCGAGGTTGTCGAGGTTAAGAAGGCTGCTAAGAGAATTAGGGCGACTGATTTGCTGGTTCGAGTTGTTGATTTCATGACCGCGATTTCTAGAGGGTGGGTGATGACTTAATCATATGAAAGGCAGCCGAATTCGGCATGGGTGGAATTACGAAACGGACTGTTCGACCGGGAGGAAAATACGTATGAAGACGAGAGTTTTTCTCGGAGTTCTCTTTTAAAATAGCTGTATACTCACTCTATGAGTCAAGAGATCAGTAAAGAAAAGAGCAAAACTAATCAAGTAATCCGATTCTCCCCTTCCTGTGCTTGATTCTACCCGCTTAATGGCAAGCGCCGCTCTCCTAAATTCCTGCCTCAGCTCGTAGTCCTATCTTGTAAGCAGTTCTTGGGCTTCGAGGTAAAAAGGTTATGGCGAGTACTACGGTTGAATTGAATGTGGGATCCTTGATATCTGAGACGGATTCTCAAAAGGAGTTTCAGGCAAGGGAGAGCCTGCTCGCCACCATGAAAATGGCTGTGTTCACTGCGGCTGCTTTTGCTCTCTACAGCTCTTTCGGCTTGAGTACTGTGCTCATACTCTGTCTGACCGTCGTGCTCGGGGACTTTTCTGCTTATTTGCTGAGAGAGAATTTCCATCTGGGCAAAAGGCTGGAACTTATGTTTCTCGCCCTTAATTCACTCTGTTGGATACAGCCGATTTTGGGGCTCTATGTAGCGTCCCTCACCTTCGGGCTCGGTAATCTGGGTATGGATGAACCTGAGCGAGCGCAGCTCTATCGAGCCAGTGCACTGATGGCGATTTCCACTTCGGTGGCATTTCTTGCTCTTTCTAGATATTTTGCTTGAGCTGACAAAAGAGGAAGGTGATTGACCTTCCTCTTTCGGTTCGGAACTACCCTGCTTATTGGCCGTAACCGTTATAAGCGATGGGGGCTGTAAGCGCTGTAGAAGGGCTTCCGGCGAGTTGGAGGGGAGAGTCTAGCTTCAACTCGATGGCTGTTCCGCTGGGGATTACCACATCACTGCCTTTTCTGGCAATCAAACTTTGAGCCACGCCGAGACCGGCTCCGATTGCGGTACCGGACCAGGCTCCGCGACCGGCTCCTCTGCCTCCGCCGGCGATGGCGCCTATGGCTGTACCGAGGGCGGCTCCGGTGCCGGCTCCGACAGCACCTCTGACACCGGCTTGTACAACTTTGCCTTTCCAGGTCTCGCCTTTGATGGCGCCATCTTCGACATTATCGTATTTACCGATTTCACCGACTATGGTGGCAGATATAGGGGCTTCCTGACCATCCGGGGTACGGAGGCGATTGAAAGTTATATCGAGAGCCCCGGTTCTTCCAAGGAACTTTCCGGCTTTCGAGTCTGTTACCTGGCCGATCAAGGTCGTGCCGACAGGGATCTGGCTATCGCCTAGAATAATCGCCTGGCTTACCTTAGCCTGGATCATATCGCCGGCTTTGGCTACGCTGGTGGCGATAGATGTGTCGAGGGTGGCCGGTATCATCAGTCCGGCAGGAGCGTACACCACCCGGGCCTGTCTGTAGGCAGGGATTTCCGGCTGGTAGGCAGGTTGGGTCGAGAAGGTACTGGTCTGAGGGGCGTTGTAGGCGGTTGCCGGTGCCGGAGCGGAGTCGGATACTCCGGTCAACTGCGAGATGTAGGCGTTGACGCTGGAGCTGTCACCGAGGGCGCCGCGCAGGGCATTGGCCCATCTCTGGGCAAGCACTGCCGGAGTGGTGCCGGCCAGCCTGGCGGATGCACCGTCCACGGTGGCTACATGATAGCCGCCCAGGGTAACCACCGGCAAGCCGTTGACATAGGTGACGCCGACTGTTTTGTCGCCACTGTCTTTAGTGGCTACCAGGGCGTTGTCCAAATTCTGTTGGATCTTTGAGGCTCTTATGTCTCCAGACATTCCACCGGCGGTGGCGATGTCGTTCATAACTACCGAGCCTGCAATTCTGACATTGGAGTCGGCGGCGAATACTGCGATTGGGGCGAGCGCAAAGGTCTGTCCCAGAACGAGGGTCGCTGCAACTAGAGTTCTCTTGAGGCTTTTCATATTGGCTTTCATTGTTGTTGTCCTTTTAAAACTTAATCCACGCTTTAGAGGGCCCATGCTCTATTCAGGATTGGCAAATCCGAACTGGGCTAATAGACACTGGTGTCCCCGAGGATGTTCCCGGCTTTTTTATTTCATCTTGGCAAGGCTCGGATTCCTTTTATATATGCAAGGATTCGGATTTTGATTTTGGAAGATACCGTATATGATGCTGGCGTCCGCCTGGTTGTTCTGCTATCCTTCTTATCTCGTTTATTCAGCAGGTCCAGGGAAATGCAAGACCCTTTGAGCATCATACATTCGGCTGTCGGTGGCGATGAGCCTTTTTACCGGCTGGTCGAGGAGTTCTATAAAGGTGTGGAAGATGACAAAATTCTAAGACCGATGTACCCCGAAGACCTTGAAGCACCAAAAGAGCGTCTCGCTCTATTCTTGATTCAGCGCATGGGTGGCGCGACCACCTATAGCGACCAACGCGGGCATCCTAGAATGCGAGCCCGACATTTGAAATTTCCTATCGGTCTCAAAGAACGTGATGCCTGGCTTCTCAACATGGGACAGGCTCTCGATTGCGTGCCGGAGTTCCAACCTCACCGGCAAGCGCTGGAGGAGTTCTTCACGGAGTTTGCCACTTTTATGATTAATAGACCGGGCTAGCCTGATCTGTTATTGCGAAGAGAAGAAAGTAATCATCCTTGTCATCGCCGAATCGGTTCGGGTCTTATGATCTGCCCCGACCAGTTCGGTAAATTCGACAGGCTCTTTCACATCCGCTCTTACTTCATCGTAAATCTCTTTGGCTTGAGCCATATAAGCTTCGTCTTCATTGTCTCCCGATACGAAAAGAAGCATCAGAGGACATTTTAAATCACGGAAATATTCGCCCGGTGAGCGCACTTTCAGCTCCATCGGAATCTGCACATTGAAGGGCGGTTCGGAATAGGTTTTCTTCGAGCGTAACATGCTGGTGTTCGGACCGAAGGCTGCTACTTTTTTCAGCTTTGGGGACATCTCGGCCAGTAACCAGATAATTGTTGCTCCGACTCCGTTTCCGGCTCCGTATATCTCTGAGCTGTCGACTTCGGGCCGGTTGCTAAGCCAGTTTAGCGCGTTGACGGCGTCGACAACTTCGCCGCAGCATTGCTCGTAATGACCTGGATTGCCATTCTCTGCCCTCCAGGAGGGCAGGAATACGACATAGCCTGCATCCACCAGCGGTCTGACCGCTTCGGCGTCGTATTTGTCCAGGGCGAAGCCCGAGTGGGCGTAGAGCACCGCCGGACGTTTGCCTTCTTTGACCACCGGTGTGAACAACCAGCCTTTCATGTCTCTCTTCTCTGATTGATAGACTACCGGGATCGCCCCAGGCGGTACACGATTGTCGAAGGGCTGCGGAGCCGAACCTTTGAAGATGGGCTCGGTTTTGAATTCTAGATGCTGCTTGGTAAAGGGAACATACTCTTCTTTGACCTTTTCCTGGGTACAGGAGCTGGTCACGCAACTCAAGCCGCTCAACAAAAGCACTAGAGGCATGGTCGAGAGTAGAAAGGATTTGATTGAATTGGGTTTCATCGCCTGTTTTAGGATTCCCTGGTAAAGCTGAACAAACATATAAGTTACATTGTATCGCTTCACTCCAAAAAAAGATTATATTGACAGCCTTCTTGCTGAGGCGCTATCAGTATTGAATACGGTGTGTGCTTTCGAATTGCACTATTCGCCTTTACTCTCTTCCAGCAGGTTCTCCTGCTTCAAGGGCAACCTTTTTCGGATTTGATCGAGATTCTCGACCATTATTTGATGGACATGTTTTCGCATAAGGCCGGAACTTCTATCGAACTCATCAGGATGAACCGGGGGCAGCACCCGGATAGTAACATCTGATCGAAAACCGATACTTTTGGCATGTTTGCCCAGGATCTTATGAGTGCCGTCTATCACCACCGGAACCACCGGGACATTACAATCCACCGCGAGCCGGAAGGCTCCATCTCGAAAGTGCTTTATCTCTCCGTCTTCGGAGCGAGTACCTTCCGGAAATAACAATATCGAGGAGCCCTGATTCAGCCAGCCTTTACAAGTATTCATCATCTCTTTGATGCTCTTGAGGTCGCCCCGCTTTATCTTTACATACTGATTGAGATACATGTTCTGTCCGATAAGCGGCATATTGAAGATGGATTCTTTCGAGACGAATTTGAAAGGTTTATAGAGTCCGTAAAGTACCAGGATATCCCAATAAGATTGGTGGTTGGCCACCAGTACATAGGTCTTGTTCGGCTCGATCAGCTCTCTACCTTCGAAGCGGCATGGCCAGCCGGGATTGGTGTAGAGATAGAACATGCCCCAGAAACTGGCAAACATATGAGCCATTTTCCGATTTTTATCGAAGGGAAAGGTGAAGAGACAGATGATCGCGACGACAGAGCAGAAGAAAATGCTGGTGCCGAAGAAATATGCTGTCCAGAGAATAGTTGTCAGTTTCTGCATAGAGCCAGGTGAGATTTCCCTTCAGGTAGGTGCATTATAAAGTGCGCCAGCGCTCAAAACATTCTGCCACTCTAATGTGCAGGCGGAGACCTGCCCCAGGGGGCGCATCCGACGGGTCAGCCGGCCAGATAGCCGCCTTTCTCCAGGGCATCGACATAGCATCTTTCCGAGCCGGGGCTGGCTGCCAGAAAGAGCGAGGGCTCAACCATCTCCAGTTCCAGGAGCTGATAGCTCCCGTGGTCGGTTTGCAGGAGGTCGACCCGCATGTAGGCTGGTCGAAAAGGCAGAGCTTCCAGGATTCTGTCTCCTATGGAGAATGCTTCTTCCGAGGGCTCTATGGCAGTGACTCTCGCCACCTCTTCATCCGGCTCGGCGTGGTGACCGGCGAGCGGCCTGTGAATGGCATGGGAGAAGCGTCCGCCGAAATAAAGCAGGGCATGTTCGCCGACATTGTCGGCGCTGGGCAGATACGGCTGGATCATAACCCCGCTGTTTTGCGCCAGGCTGCCAATGTGTTCGGTTGCACCGGTTTTTTCGGCGTCGCTTTCCAGATTGAAGCGTTTCATTCCCTGGCTGCCGGCACCGATACTGGGCTTTATCACCACGTTCTTGCTGTCGAAATGAAGCTCGGGCAAGGAAGCCGGGCTTCCTCTGTCCAACCAGGCTGTAGGGATCGTCGGAATTCCCGCGCTTTTTAGCGTTTTCATGTAGGTCTTATCAATGTTCCATTCTATTATCCGGGCACTGTTCACCAGGTTGGAGCGGGTCATCGCTTCTTGCAACCATCGCCTGAAGCAAGCATAGTCTTCTTGATAGTCCCAGACCGAGCAGAAGATAAGGTTCTTGAAACTGTGCAGGGCCTCGCCGTCATGCTCTTGCCAGACCAGGGGCTCGACCCTGTAGCCTCTGGCTTTCAACTCTCGAACGAGTGGCAGATAGTCTGATTGAAGCTGCGGGAAGGCACGGGCGGTGAGGAGTCCGATATCTATTTCTCTTTGTATGACCATGCTGCGCTATATCCGTGGGAGCAAAAACAAGCGGGGGCGAAAGAAAATAGATTATCATGAGCCAGGGCGCCCCGGCTCTTGGCTCGGTTTTGCCCCTGTAGAAACCGGGAACGTAAAAATTGCAATCTATCTAACTAAGCCTAAGGAGTTGCTTTCATGTTCAAAAGATTCATGAATCTCGTCAAGGGTTCAGCCAACAAAGGAATGAAGAAGCTGGAGACCCCGGAGCTCATGGCTGAAGAAGCGCAGATGGAACTGGAGAAAGCCGCTAAAGACCTCAAGGAAGCGACCATCGAAGCTCGCACCAACGAGAAGATGCTGGAGAAGAAGTTGGAAGCGACAGGTAAAAAGATAGAAGAATGGAAAGCCAGGGCTGCTTTGTCCGTTCAGCAGAAAAATGATGATGTGGCCAGGCAATGTCTACAGAAGAAAAAAGAGATGGAGGTCGAGCTGGAGTCTTTGAACATGCAGCTCGAGGAACAGAAGCGAATATCTCTGTCTATGAACGAAAGGCGTATACAAGTAGAGCGGGAGCTCTCCGAGTTCAAATTGAAAAAGCAGCAGCTCATCGCCAGGATGCAAGCCGGTGACGCTCTGGCCGATGCCAAATCGATAGGTGACGTATCCTCGGTCACCAGCGGCATTGACCAGTTCGAGGAGAAAATCCGCGAACAAGAGATGCGCAATGAAGTTTTGCGAGAGCTGGATGAAGATACGCTTCTTGAAGATGAATTCAAGAAACTGGAAAGCAGCCATGGAGCGTCTGCCGCTCCGTCGGCTGTGGATGACGAACTTGCTCAACTCAAGCAGAAATTGCTCGAGGATAAGGGTTCCGAATAGTCAAGCTCTAAATATGAATCACCACATCTGATACCGGGTAGCGCACTTTCTGGTGGCTGGCGTATTTATCTGATGAATCTCTGTAGCCCAGGGCGCAGAGGACTACAGAAGCCAGACCTTTTTTCGGCAGCCTGAGAACCTCGTCATAGCCCTTTTTGTCGAAGCCTTCCATCGGGCAGGCATCGACTCTGAGCACTGCGGCGGCGGTGAGCAGATTGCCCAGGGCTATGTAACACTGACGCGCCATCCAGTGTTCCAGGTCCGTCTGACTGGTTCTCTCGACGAAACCCGTGAGCATGCCTTTATAAGCTTCCAGGCTCTCCACTGTGGTCGAGCGGGTGTCGGCGATAGACTGCAGATATTTTTCGACATAATCGTGGTCCATCGTGGTCAGTCGAGAGATAACCACCAGATGCGAGCAATCCAGGGGTTGGGGCTGCGCAAAGGATTTTTCCGCCAGTTGAGCTTTGACTTCCGGGTCCGTGACCACTACGAATTTCCAGGGTTGCAGTCCGTAACTGGAAGGTGTGAGCACCAGAGACTCTTCCAGCTTTATCCAGGTCTCCTTATCGATTTTTCTGGAATTGTCGAATTTCTTCGTGGCATATCGCCATTTCAAGTGATTGACGATATCCACTTGAGAAGAGAGATTGTTTACCATGGGACTGACCTCTGGGAGAATTTTTGAGATCATATCATGGTCACCCGAGGGACACCCGGAGGTGATAACCTTAGGTTCAGGTCGCAGCAGACAGAAATCATGGAGTTTGATTATGACCTATTTCAAGCAGGCCGCTCTTGCCCTATCCTTCCTCTTTTTCATGTCGCCTGCCTTCGCCGGTACCGGCGAAGTGCGTGGTCTCACCCAGGAGGGCATGATAGCGCTACAAAACGGTAAGCTCGACATGGCAGAGACCAAGCTGCTGAAGGCTTCCAAGGTGGCCAAGGTGTCCGGTCCTCTGTACACGGAGTACGCCGAATCGCTTTTGAATCTGGGGGCTTTGTATGACCGAAAGAAGCAGGTCGATGAGGCAGCCTCAAAATATAACGAGGCTCTTTCAATCTACAAGAAAGCCTATGGAAATAAGGCTCTGCAGGTCGCTAAGTGTTATCACGGTCTGGGCGAACTCTACCGGCACCAAAAGCAGTATTTGAAATCCATTCCTTTCTATAATAAAGCTCTTGATATCAGAAGGGTCTCGGCTCCGGGTCATACCGATCTTGCCGAGACCTCCCATGGACTGGCCAGAACCTTTCTTGCTCTTAAGCAATACGAAGAGGCCCAGCCTCTTCTGAAAGAGGTGGTCTCTATTCAGGAAAAGGCATATGGTCCCGATGATCGTCGCATGGTCAAAACTCTTTATGAATTGGCGCGGTCCTATGAAGGCGCTAATAAGACCAATCTCGCCATCCCCACCTACAGAAAAGTGATAAGTGTTTTGAAGCTTGCCTATGGTGATCAGAATCCGCGTATCGCCTCGACCTATGAACGCCTGGGGGCCGCTTATTCGCGCACGCTTCATTACAAAGAGGCGGAGAGTGCTTATGCCAGCGCCCTCCAGATAAGAGAAGCACACAAGAAAAAGTTTCCCGATAAGTACGCCGATTGCGTGAAGGCCTATGTGAAAGTGCTGAAGAAGCTCAAAAAGGATGCTCTGGCGAAAGAGTGGCAGGACAAACTGGCTTCGCACAAATAATGCTTGAAGAAGGTGTTTGCTATGGGTCCCAGAAGAGTAGTGGTTATCGGTTCGGGCTTCGGTGGACTGGCTTCCGCCATTCGTTTGAGAGCCCGGGGCTTCGAGGTCACTGTTCTGGAGAAAAGAGATAAGCCTGGAGGTCGAGCCTATCTCTATGAGCAGGATGGTTTCAAATTTGACGGCGGCCCGACGGTGGTGACGGCACCTTTTCTGTTTGGCGAGCTTTTTCAGCTATGCGGCAAGGATATCTCCGACTATCTTCAGTTTGTTCCGCTCGACCCGTATTATCGAATTCGTTTTCATGACGGCAGGATTTTCAACTACTCGGGCGATCACGATAAGATGGTCGAGGAGGTAAGAAAGTTCAACCCCGGCGACATAGACGGCTATATCTCCTTCGTCAAATCCACCGAAAAGATTTACGAGGTCGGCTTCGAAGAGCTTGGCGATGTGCCGTTTTCCAGAGCCATGGATATGATCCGTATAATTCCGAAAATGATCGCTCTGGGATCTCATCGCACCGTATATGGTATGGTCAAAGATTATATCAAAGACGATGCTTTGCGAACCGCGCTCAGTTTTCATCCTCTTCTTGTCGGGGGTAATCCTTTTACCACCACCTCGATATACTCGCTCATTCATTATCTGGAACGCAAGTGGGGGGTCTGGTACAGTATGGGCGGCACCACCGCCATCGTCTCTTCTCTGGTTGGTCTTTTCGAAGAGATTGGCGGTGAACTTCGACTGAATGCCGAAGTCGATGAAATCCTTGTGGAACGCGGCAAGGTCTGCGGCGTCGCACTGAAGAATGAAGGAGACGGCGGCGAGAGAATAGATGCGGATATTGTCGTCTCTAACGCGGACTCCGCCTTCACCTATCGGTATCTTCTCGACCCTGGTGTGCGCAAAAAATACACGGATAAGAGAGTCGATGCTATGAAGTATTCGATGAGTCTTTTTGTCGCATACTTCGGAACCAGGGTTACCTATCCGGATCTCGCCCACCATATGATTTTGCTCGGTCCAAGATACCGAGGGCTTCTGGACGATATCTTCCACCGCAAGACGTTGTCCGATGATTTTTCCCTCTATCTGCATGCTCCTACACGCACCGATCCCGGCACCGCCCCTGAGGGCTGCGAGTCCTTCTATGTACTCTCGCCTGTGCCCCATCTGGCTTCCGGTACCGACTGGAGCCGAGAGGAAGAGGCTTACAGGGAGAAGGTCTACAGATATCTAGAGGAGGTTTGTCTGCCCGGTTTGAGCGAAAATATGATCACCTCGCTTTCGATAACTCCGGAGCATTTCAAGACTGAGCTCAATTCGATTCATGGCTCTGCCTTCTCTGTCGAGCCGGTCTTGACGCAGTCGGCGTATTTTCGACCGCATAACAAGAGCGAAGATGTGGAAGGTCTTTACTTTGTAGGGGCCGGAACCCATCCCGGTGCCGGAATGCCAGGCGTGCTGTCCACCGCCAAAGTGGTGGACAGACTGATAGCGGACCAGGGTGTTAGGGGCAACCCGCTCGATCCGATTGCCGGGAGTCATGCCAGATGACGATGCCTTTGCCTGATGCTGTTTTTACCAGGGCTCAATTGAGAGCTTGCCGGGATGTAATCTATAGAAATTCTCAGAGTTTCTTTCTCTCCAGTCTTCTGCTTCCACCGGATGTCCGGGCCTGTGCCTGGGCTATCTATGGATTCTGTCGCAATGCTGATGATCTTATCGACAGTCCGCCTAAGCCGGACCGGGCCTTCCTTCAACATTCTCTCTTGCGGTTGCACCGGCGTCTGGACGAAGTCTATTCGGGGCAGCCTCAGACCTTGCTCGACTCTGCCTTTGCCTCTTTTGTTCATCGCTATGCCCTGCCGCGTTCCATTCCAGACTGTCTGCTCGATGGTTTTGCCACCGACGTGAACGGTGTGGAATTCGCCGATGAGCGCCAGTTGATCGAGTATTCATTCAAAGTGGCATCCACTGTCGGTTTGATGATTGTTCATGCCATGGAACCGGAAGTGGGAACCAATCGAAAGTTCGTTTTGACGAAAGCCTGCGATCTCGGTATCGCCATGCAGTTGACGAATATAGCCCGGGATATGGGGACCGATTTGAAAAACGGGCGAGTATATTTTCCTCACAGCTGGATAGAGAGATACGGCTTTGAAGCTTATGTAAATGATGGTGGCAACCCCGCCTTTTCGAAAACCGAATCTATGATCGCAAGAGAGTTGATCACCCTCTCTGACCGTCACTATGCCTCTGCCCTCGAGGGCATCGAATTGCTTGCGCCTCGGTGCCGTCCGGCTATCTCTGCCGCTTTATCCGTATACTCGGCCATTAACGGCAAAATCAAAGCGAATAATTATGATTCGATCTCCCGCCGCGCTGTTGTTCCCATATCGGCCAAACTTGCCTTGGTTATGAAGGCATATTTCAAACATGCTCCGGTCAACAGCCGGGTGCCTTCTTTAGAGCCCGGACCTTCCGACGAGATAATAGAGGACTATCTTTCTCGTCTTGGTTTATTGAATATCGGGCTTCTCTCCGGGAGGTCGCCCCTTGAGTCTAGAGGCTGAATTCCCCCAGGCGTATAAGGCTCTGGAAAGCGACGACCATCTACAGATAGAGCATATTCTAGAATTGGAGCGAGCCTTTTTAACGCGAGGCTCTTCTTCATCTTCTTCCGTATTGGCAGGAATCGATAGCGGATCGTCGGATGCCGGCTTTGATGTTTTGATCGCCGGGGGCGGGCTCTCTCTGCTTTATTCTATAAAGCTGGCTCAGCTCGGTTTCTCGGTGGCAGTGGCGGACAAAGGCCGGGCCGGTCGTGGGCACCGAGAATGGAATATATCGCGAGAAGAGTTGAAGAGTCTGGAAGTTTCTTCGATTTTTGATTGTTCCGACGTCGAGGCTTTCATAGATCATCGCTATGAAAAGGGACTGGTGCGCTGGCATGGAGGAAGGACCCACTGGGTAAAAGGGGTACTCGACTGTGCTGTGGACGCCGACGCTTTTTTAGCTGCCCTCAGGAAAAGGGCAGAGGAACTCGGGGTGACTTTCCTGGACAGGCACCGATGTGAAAAGGTTTTTTCCTTGCCTGCGAATAAAGGACTATCGGTGTCGCTGCAACCAGCGGACGGGGGGTCTGTAGAGACCCGGATTCGGTGTCGACTGCTACTCGATGGTCGTGGTGCCAGTAGTCCCTATGGCAACTTCGATATAGTCTGTCCCACCGTGGGCGGTGTCATGAAAGGACTGGAGCACGATTCTACGGTGGGCGAAATTCTTGTGAGCACCGAGGATGTCGTCGATGGCAGGCAGCATATCTGGGAGGGCTTTCCTCTATCCGGCGAGCGCCTGACGACATATCTGTTTTACTACTGCCAGCCGGATTCACTTGCGGCTACGCGGCATCCGTTGCTGGCTTTGTACAATCGCTTTTTTCGAGAACTGGGAAACTATAAGCAAGGAGAAGCTTCTCTGGTCCGAGCCACTTATGGTTTCATTCCAGGTAATACTAGATTATGCTCTTCGGAGCTTTCGCCTGCCGACAGAATCTATCTGCTCGGTGACGCCGCCGCCAGGCATTCTCCTTTGACTTTTTGCGGTTTTGGCAATTTAATCCGCTCATTCTCGACTATTGGCGAAGGACTGGCCGATTTGCTTCGTGAAGACAGGCTCGATAGGGCGTTATTGAGCCGAGTCAATTGCGAACAGGAAGGTTTGAGAGTTATGGGGGGACTCGCCCTGATGATGATAGGAGACCGCCCCGGTCTGGATGAAGATCCCCACCTTATCAATGCTCTATTAGATGACGCCTTTGCCGCGCTTTCCGCCCGGGGCGAAGACATTTACAGGGATTTTATGCAGGATAGAATCAGGTTTCAGCAGTTTCTACCGTATATGCTTTCGGTGGCACGCAGTAGACCGACTGTCTGGCAGGAGGTCTTTCGGCGAATGTCTGCTTCTGAACTTTTTGACTACGGAAGGCAGATAGTCGGCTTTATGGGAAAGGATCTGTTTATCTAGCAACCATGACCCAGAGGGCGTAAATCAGAGGAATGGTGGCGAACCAACCCAGGATGCTCCATCGTCTATAGGCTTTTTCAAATGCTTCTCTATCCTGGGTTTCGGCGTGTTTTTGCATGCGGAGCTGATCCGGAATCAAGAACACTATCCAGACCAGGGTGGAGGCGATAAGAGCGATAGCGCCGTGCACTATCCATGGTGTGGACATGAAAGGAAGATCTTGTCTAGCTACCATGATCATTCCCGGTACAACAATAAGACCTCCACCCACGAAAGTCAGGAAGATGTCCGCTTTCAGAATCGATCTTGCTGCGCAGCGGCGCAGGGCTTCATTATCTGCGGAGACCGCCCAGTGAGCCCAGAGACCTGTGGTGATCACATTCCCTACCATGAGCACCGCGCCTAGAATATGTAAAAACTTGAGCAGCACATCGATCATCTTCTTTTGTAGATCCTCCCTTTCCAGACCACACCCTCACCGGTATAGCCGCGATAAGAAGCCAGCGCCATCAGTATCGTAATCGATATCGCTAAAGGATGAAACAGGGTACTGAATAGCGGCTGTTTCAGGCTGACAGCAAGAATAACTCTGGTCATCAAGCCGTTGAGAAGCTGCCATGATGCCGCCAGGGCAAGGCTGCTGCTGCCTGCGGCAAGCGCAAAGACTAGTGCCGCCATCGGCAGTGCATGACCTATTGCAAGGATGCCGAGGCTTGATATGAAGAGAATGAATTGGTTGTCGAATGCAGGATAGAGATTCTTTCTAAAACCCTGCCAGATTTTTTCGAATGAATCGTACATTCGGCATGTGGCAAGCGATCCTGCGTCTCTTATGATTACCCTTTCTCCACAGGCTTTTACTCTTTGAGCCAGTCTGACGTCGTCCATAATCTCTTCCTTAAGCGCTTCGTGTCCTCCGCATTTTTCGTAGGCGGACCTGGAAAAAATCATGAACTGTCCGTTGGCCGCGGTGAATTCTTGGAGAGGGGAGGATTCTGCGAACTTGAGAGGAAGGAAGGCCAGCAAGATGAAAGATAAGAGAGGCATCATCACTTTTTCTTCGAGCGAAGTCATGATCTGTCTTGGCCATAAAGACAGCAAGCCTGCTTTTTCCTCTTCGAGTATGGCGACTGCGACTTCAACCGCCTGTGGTGCCAGGCGGGTGTCGGCGTCTATAAATATCAGGATCTCTCCTGCGGCATCCCGGACCACTTTGCGAAGCGCGTCGTTCTTGCCCGTCCAGCCTTCTGTTTTGCCCTGGCCGATGATCAGGCGAAAGCGCTCGTCCAGGGCTATGCACTGCGTAGCGATAGTTGCAGTATCGTCTTCGGAACAGTCATCGAAAACGAGTACCTCCATATTTTCGTAAGTTTGAGATTTCAGGCATTCTATGCATGATTCGATGTTGACGGCTTCGTTTCTTGCCGGTATCATAACCGATACCGATGTAGAGCGCTTACGGTCTTTGATCGAATATGTCCTTTTGAAGCGGGAGAGATTGTCCAGAAGAAGCAAGAGCTGGCAGGTACCCAGAACAGGCACCAGCCAGATTAGAGAGGTGAAGAAGGCGGTCATATCTGATTTTTCGCTTCCTTCATCCTGTCTTGTAGAATGCGCTGGGTAACCAGGCGTCCTGATTTTATCACCATCGGAATGCCGTTTCCCGGATGAGTACTGGCGCCTGCAAAATAGAGGTTTTCTATGCGATGGTGTTTGTTCCTGGGACGTAGAGGACCCATAAGAGATAACTTGTGCGAGAGCCCAAAGGCGGCATCGTTCTTGAGTCCGAATTGTTGTCCCTGTTCTTCCGGATTGATCCGAATCTGAAAAAGAATATCCTTTTCGCATAGGCTCAAGTTTGCTTTGGCCAGCCTCTCTTTTATGTGACTGAAGAGCTTATTACCGATACTATCCCATCGAGAGTCGATGTCGTAGGCGGTGTTGGATGAAGGCTTCGATGGAACAGGCACCAGTATTGTGACGGCATGCTTGCCTGGTGGTGCAAGAGAAGAATCGGTTTTTGTCGGACAGCTAAGGTAGAAAGTCGGCTCTTCTGAAATTCTATTTGCCTCGAAGAGCTGGTGCATAGAGGTTTTGAAGCAGGAAGGCATGAATACCTGGTGGTGCATTAGATCTTCCGGGACATTCTCCATGCCGAGAAAAAACAGGTAAGCGCCGCAAGAATAGGAAAACTTCTTTTCGAGAGGATGTTTTTCGCTGAGAATACTTTCGTAGGCCTCAGGCAGGTCGGCGTTTATCACCGCCAGACCGCATTCTATTTTACTGCCATCTTCTAGATGGACGCTATTCAGCCTGTTTTTTTCCGAGCTGAACCCTTTTACTCTGGTATCGCATTTGATCTCGACACCGATATCCAGAGCAAGTCTGGTCAGGGCTTGTGCTATGGAATACATGCCTCCATCGGGGAAGTAGAGTCCTTTGCTCAGTTCGGCGCAGGGCAGCACGTTATAGATGGAAGGAGCCTCATATGGGTTGAGGCCGATATAGAGGCTGGAAAAAGCGAGAGCATCAATTAAGCTCTTTTCCTGGAAATAGCTGCCGAGAGATTTGTACAAAGGCGCTGTCACCATGCCTTTGAGCAAGAGGGAGAGATTATCCGGTTTGAAAGCGCTCAGATAGTTTGGAGAGTTGCGGTCGATGAACTGTTGCATCCCCACTTCATAAAGTAGATTCTGGTCGGCAAGCCAGCGGTCGATGGTATCACCGGCGCCCTTCTGGAAAGACTCGAATTCCCGCTTCAGTTTATGACGGTCGCTAGTGAAATGCAGCCTTTTACCATCGGCGAAATGGAAGCAGGAATGGGGGTCGAGTCGGTTGAGTTTTAGATAGTCGGCCATATCTCTGCCGGCTCTCTCGAAGAGGTTCTCAATCTCTTCTTTCATCATCAACATAGAAGGACCGGTGTCGAATTTAAAGCCGTCGATGACCGTCTGGTGGCAGCGTCCCCCGGTCTTGTCAAGCTTCTCGAGAACAGTCACCTCAAAATCATTCAGCCTCAGATCAATAGCCGCTGTGAGACCGCCTATACCGGCTCCGACGATTATTGCCCTGTCGTTTGTTCTGATACGAGTCATGGAAGCTAAATTAGCACCTTTGTGGCAGGGTTCACATGGGAGCCGCTTCAGGCTCCGAAAAGCTATATAATCAAATTCATGTGACCGGAAAATGAATTTCGATATGAAGCTCCTCGTTTACTCACTACTTCCAGCTTTTATGTTCTTGCAGATATTTTGTATCCCTTCAGGGGCAGGCTCTTCCAGTGCTAAGCTCAGAATAGAATTTACCGGTCTAGATAAAGACAGTAAAGGTCTGGTCAGGGGAGCTTTGTTCGATTCGGCCGGCACATTCTCCGACCAGCGTTATCATATTGAAGGCGCGCTAAGGTCTGGTAGTCTACCTATCCAAAACAGGGGAGCGATCTGGGAGATAGAGCATCTTCCCCATGGCGTCTACGCCGTGCGAGCCTTCCATGATGAAGATGCGAGCGGACGCTTCAAAGTCAGTCGTTTTGGGATTCCAAAATATGCCTACGGATTTTCCAACAACGCCCGGGCAATGTTTGGACCACCCCCTTTCGAGCGTTGTAAGTTTCGTTTCGACCGTGACCTTACTCTAAAAATTCAGCTTCATCGTTAGCGACGGGAGATAAAATAAGAGATAAGATAGAGGACTGTTTCGATTTGCCCACTGGAAAGTCTAGCCTTTTATTTGTCCCGATTGCGCTGCTATCTCTGAGCGCTTCTGGTTTTGGTGCGGCTTACTGTCAGGAACGAATTGATTCAGGTGCTCCCGGCTCTTACATTGAGGAAGAGAGTCCGGAAGAAAGAGAAGCGCCATCGCCCTCGCTTCATGGAAGAGCCGATTTGAACGTGGACCGGGTGGAGCCTTCTGGACCCAATTCCGGAGTGATGCCACCGCTGGCACCACCAATTGCTAATCCTCAAATGAAGCCTATTTCTGAATTGGGTCCAGATCAAGGTGTCCGTCGCGGCGGAATTCTCAAGAATCTGTTCGATCTTTCCGCCGACCATAGTGAAAAGGCGATCCAACGACCGTCATGGTTGCCTGCTCATGCCTACAGCAATGACAGTATGGTGGCACCTTACCACAACCGTGAGTATTTCTGGTGGGATAAGAGTCCGATGCCGGACAAGCCACAATGGGTAGTGCTTTCGACCTCCGTAACCCGTTTCTGGAGAGGCTTCGCGCCCCAGCCCTGTTGGGTACTGGTCTCTCCCAATCCTCTGGCACCGGGCAATTTTACATTCAGGGCCAGGGTCGCCAACGGCCCCAGAGGTTGGTTGCAGGCTCTGCCTGCAAAAAGCAAGTACGGATTTCCACTCTATCGATACTGGTTGGATCAGCCCTGAAGGGCGAATAAATCACCAATATCGATGTCAAGGTGTTCTTGCCAGGCTCTGCCGGGCACTTATATGTGATGGTTTCCTTTTGCTAGAGTTTTTATGAAAATACTGGATTTTCAGCATGGTCGAATCGTCTTCTCCAGGCAGAGCCTGAAGATGGAGCCGAGCTTGCCTGACAAGGTACAAGCCGGCGCCCAATATTTCCATTTTGAAGAAGGGGTGGGCTTTCTGGAAGCCGGATTTTTCGATTTCGACGCTCTGGCAAAAGACCTGGAACGAAAGGAGTTCGCCTGGCTTCATCTATCGGGATCGGTTTCAGATGAGTTCTTCGGTCATCTGAAACGCTTTGCCGATATGTCGGACGAGCAGCTCAAGATGCTCAAGTTTCCTCATGGAAAGCCGGCTTATGAAGAGTATTCCAACGGTGTTTTCTGGTCCATGCAGCGACCTTTTGTCACAGAGAGCACCGACGCCATCGAGAACGTCAATTTCTATATGACCGAGAAGGTACTGTTCACCAGGCAATTCAGCCAGGACGCCGCTTTCAATCTGGTATCACATAGAATGATGGCAAAGGGCGACACCTTGACCGGTATGTCGGTGGATCGGCTGGCGGCAAGCTTGATAGACGATGTGTTGAAGAGTTATGTCGAGTTTCTGACGGTCGGTGGTGCCAAATTGGAATCTATCCAGAATAAGATTATCCGTCGCCCTGGTTCTGAGGAACTGCATTTGATCAACTCGGCACAACAGATGATATGGATCTTTTTGAAGACGGTCTGGCCCCTGGAGACCCTTTTACAGGGTATGGTTCGCTCGAAAAGTCACATAATCACCGATGCCGGTAGAGATGAGCTCAAATTTTGTCTGGCTGAAGCCAATTCTGTTATCGCTCTTTTCGATATTTACCGGCAAATGTCTTACGACTTGATGGATGTCTACGTTTCCGGTCTCGGGTTGAGAACCAACAAAACAACCATGATACTCACTGTTATCGCCACTCTTTTTCTGCCACCGAGTTTGATAGCGGGTATCTACGGAATGAATTTCACTATTCCGGAAGTTCATTTCGCCTTCGGCTACTATTTTGCTTTGAGCGCCATGTTGGTTGTGTCCGGGGGGCTTCTGATCTGGCTTAAATTAAGGGGCTATATCGAGTTTTGAAGCATTTTTTCTTTATCGGACTGAATATAGTGAATCCGGTGGATCTCAGTCCAGGCGAATGATAAAGAAATAGGCGAAAACCGCCGCTATAGAAACCAGTGCCAGGGCGAGAAAAATAAGAAAGCCCGTGTCTTCGTGATTACGGCGACGAACGGAGGTGAATATCGTCGTCTTGAGCTGCTCGTAGAAGCTTGCCAGACGTTCTTCTTTCTGCTCATCGGGGTCGTGTTCAGGCATGGTAAATTGAAATGAAGTCAGATTCTTTATTTACCTAGTATACATTAGTATTAATTGCCGATGAGACTGTTGAAGGCCATTCTAGTTCTACCGCTAGCGATTATACTCTTGATCGTTGCTGTGGCTATGTTCTCGCCCGACGGTAACTATCAGGTTGGTGTTTACATCGACGCAGTGCCAGGCGGTTGGCGCGGGCTGGCCAACTACTGGTACGATCGTGCCGCTCGTTCCGGTCATGTGGAGGCTCTTTCAAGGTCCGGTATCTATTATCTGTTCGGTTTCGGTCCCCAGGACAAAAGGAAAGGAATCGCTTATCTCAATCAAGCTGCGGCAAAAGACAATATGCAGGCTACAGCAGCGCTTTCCAGCGCCCGGGAGTGGGGGCTCGGCATTGAGCAGGATTATTCTAAATCTTACCGACTTTCCTCAAAAGTGCTCGAACTTGACCCTACTGCCACACGAAGCCTGTATAGAATCGCTTATTTCAAAACAGTCTGTCCCGGCTCGCTTCGGGATCGAAAAGGGGCATTCGAAATCTATCAAAGTCTTTTCCAGGCAGGCGATCAAGAAGATCTCCCTGCAGAGTCCCTGGGTGTGGCCTACTATTTCGGCCACGGAGTCGAACCTGATCTTAAGAAGGCTTTCTCCTATCTAGAAAAAGCCGCCCGCCTGGGCTCTATTCAGGCCAGATCGCTGACAGGCTTATGTTATGCAAGTGGTGCCGGAGTCGAGAAAGATGTTTCAGCCGGTTTACGGTGGTTGGAGTTTGCAGCTCGCTCCGGTGACCTGGACAGTCAGTTGGCTTTATATTTGGGTCCTCGTTTTAGCTTAGGTGAATTCGAAAGTTATAGAGACGGTGATAAATGGGGAGAGCTCTTAAGCAAGCGAGGATTCACTTTCCATCGTGATTTGAAGAGCGCTGATTTGGAGTCTTTGAAAGTCGATGCCGCAAGTAGTGTCGCTGCCCAAACCGCATACGGTATCATGAGCGGTCTTGGTATAGGCATGGCTCGCGATCAGAAATTTGCCGAGAAGTCTCTTCTGAGGGCTTATAGAAAAGGAAAGTGTCGAGATGCCGGAGTGCTCTGGGCAAATATCATCCTGAGGCGATTGCCTACTGTTCAAGAGATGAAAGCTTCGATCGAAGTCTTGAAGTCCGCCTATGAAAGCGGTCATGGTTTTGCCGGAACTTTGTATGCATCCTATGCCGCAAGTGGTTTTTGTTCCCGGCAGAACTGGCAAGAGTGTTTCAGAGTTCTGAAAGGCGCCGATCTTGGTTCGGAACCAGCCGGGCGATTTTTGCTGGGCCAGTGCTATCTTGCCGGGCTCGGCGTCGACCAGGATGTCAAAAAAGGCTTGACCGAAGTGCTTGCCGCGGCAAAGGCAGGATATGCTCCTTCTTTCCGTTTCTTGATCGAGAACTATGATTTTTTCGATCGCGATCAGAGGATAGATATCGATCTTATCGAGTTGGCTAGATCGGCTGAGCGTCTGGAGTTGCCCCGGGTAAAGTACTGGCTTGCCCGGAAAACATCGACGGAGAAAAATTATAGAAAGCTTCTCGAAGAATGCATGGAAGCCGGTTTTCTCGATGCCCTGGGCGCGCTCGGGGATGACTATGGCACAAGCTCCGCAGAGCGTGATCGGGAGCAAGCAATAGTTTACTATGGCAAGGCCGTAGAGGCGGGTAGGCTGGACAGACTGGCCGATCTCGAGCGAGTTAGACTGGCTGTTTTCGAGACGCGCTTCAGCCGCTCTCCGGGATCAAAGCAGATATTGAGAACTACTAGAAAACTTACTAAGGGCCAGTTGATAGAGCCTGATTGTTACGAAGTGGTGGATAGCGAGGATTATATTGGCGACAGTTACCTCGATGGCAGTACTCTTTCGGTCGAAATACTAAAAGGTATGCACACATACAACGAGGTCAATCAAGGGGAGGCGATAGTCACTTATAATCTGGGTATCACTCCTGAGAGTCAACAAGAGCTGGTCAGAGAAAGCCAGAGCCGGGCAGCTCTTCTATTTCTTGAAAGTGAGAAAAAATCCAGGGAAGCAAGAAGATGAGATTGCTAGAATTTCTCCTCTTTCCTATTGTCGCGTAGTTGTCCAAGAGATTGCTCAAAGCCATGTTAATTAGAGCCTGTCTGCTTTTCCTCCTGGTTCTTGTCGGACATAGTGCCGCTTATGGTCAGGAGTTCGAGATCACTCTGCCGGAAGACCTCGAAGGGCGCCCCCAGAGGCGCTCGGTTCAGAAGATGGATCAGGCTCAGGCTCAGGATCGGACTCAGTCGGATTCGGACGGGGAGAACAAGCCTGGTTCTGCTGTGCGCAATATTGCCGACGCAGAACTCTTTCTGTACCGTCGCACCTATGAATCTCAGTCTATGCTTAATAGACTGGAGAGAGTGGAAAAGACCCTTTTGGGTCAGGTTGCAGGTGGTGATTTGAAAACTCGAATCGCAAAAATTACCGGTACTATTAACGGTGGCAAGGTGAAAGTGGCTTCGCTCGAAGGCAATAAGGCGGAAGCTCCAAAACAATCTAAAGACGAGAAGCCCGGAAGAAAGTGGTGGCAACTTTTCTCTAAGGGTGAGGAGCGCTCGAAGTCGAGAACAGATACCCAGAAAGATCCTGATAGAGAGTTTATCGTTAAACGAGATAAGCTCATGAAAGAAGGGCAGCGGTATTACCGGCAGGGCACCTGGCAGAAAGCATCGGATCAATTCAGCCAGGTTTTGATGCTCGATTCTGAGAATGTGGAAGCTCTACATAAACAGGCAATTTGTCGATATCATATCTGTACCGACGAAGCATCCGCTCTATCCACCTCGACGCTGGATGCCAGGCTGGTCTCTGCCCGAGAAGATCTCGAGAAAGTGATCCGTCTCTACAGTCTTGCCGGCAAAACCGATGAGGCACTCGATGCCAAGAAAGCGATAGAGGCTATTGATGACAGTCGACGCCGTCTGTCCGGCGGCGTCGAAGACTTCTAGATTATGCTGCGGTCTTGAGCGAATTGCTTATTCTAATCAACTCTCTGCTCAATTTCTCTATTCTTGCTCGTACCGCTTCATCGGTGATACCATCCGTTTCGTCGAAAGCGTCGCCGTCTGCGTAGACAAAAGAAGGGATGATCAGGCTGCGAAAGTCCAGCATCAAGCTATTGGCCAGGCTCATAACCGACATATAGCTGGATTTGCCGCCGGCGGCACAGAGGAATCCCACCGTTTTGTCCGTCCATGCCCGGCCGGTAAGCTCGATCAGATTTTTTGCCATCGCTCCGGAAGCGTAGTTATAGATAGGAATAGCTACTATGATTCCGTCCGCTTTTTCAATCTGCTCTTTGACGACGGGGAGATTGGGATGTTCATAGGCCGGTCCGCCATCGCAGATTGGCAATTCCACCTCTTGAAGATCAAGCCAATTTACCTCTGTCTTGTCTGCGAGCCGTTTCAGATTGTCGTAGGCGATTTTGGCCATGATTCTGCTTTTACTGTCTTGATTCAGGCTGGTGCTCACCACCAGAAAGTTGCTTTTCATATCGATTTCCTCTTTGGACTTTTAATAAAATTAGAATAAGTCTAAAGCTTGATAAAGTCAACTTTCCTTTTTATGTTTTAACGATTGACGTCGGGCCAGCGCATGATCGTCGCATCGTCGATGGTAGAGAATGGATCTCCATCCATCTCTTTGAAGTTCTCCGAGAAAGGAACATCGGCCAGGGTCAGCTGTCTTGCCTTGAGCTCCACCGGTTTGGGCTCCGGCAGAACCATGCCGGCTACCTCCGCTTTTCTTTCGTACTGAGCCTCGAGAGCCTGTTTCTTTTTAAGCAGAGCCAGCCGTTTTTCTCTAGCCAGGGCCGCATCTTTCTTTTTCATAGCGAGCACCTTGGCTTCCATTGCTTTCTTTGCCAGTAGCTTCGCTTCCGCCTCCTGTTGGGCCACAAGCTCGGCCTGGCGTTTCTTTACTGCTCGGACATAGGCGATGAAACGCAGAAGCTTGCCGAAGTCCCATTTCATCTGAAAGTTGTAACCGGTGATTTTAGAACCCCGGGGAAATTCTAGAATTCTTGAGTGATTGAGCTCTCGAATAGTTTTGAGCAGGCAGCTATTCAGTCTCTGGCTGGCGGTGCTGGCGTATATATGACCGCGAAGATTGCCTTTGTTGTCTATGCTGAAGATGCAAGCGACCGAGCCATAAGGATTTACCTCTCCTTCTTTGGCCAGGTGGCTCATCAATATGTACTGAAAAGAGCGTTTGTATCTATTGATCCAATAGTCCCAGGCCGGCGAGTCGGGAGGGGTCTGGCGAAAGGATTGGAGCCCGTCCGGGTGGCTTGCCCAGCGGTCGGGATTGATAACTTCGCTTTTGCGAACCAGGTCCTGAATGTCTGCCATGGACATGGTTTTAGCCGCCCAGCTCTGGTAGCTGCCGCCTCGTTTCCTGGCTTTGTCCTGACCTTTTACCATCCTTTTGGCCTGACGGTACATCTCGTCGAAGCCTGCCATCATATCCGGCATCTGAAAAGGCTTACTGAGGTCGAAGGATTCTTGTACGCTCTGCCACCAATCTTTCGGTTTGGGAGGCAGGGGCAGGGTCTTTGCCCCGAGTTTATTCTTGCCTCTTCCGACTGTTTCTACCGCCTGTTTTGTATAAGCCGCCAGGGTCTCCGCCGGCAACAATCGGGCTGCCAGCTCGAGTTCGTCCAGGGCAGGCAGGTCTTCTCCCATCTCCTTTTTGACCAGACCGAGATAGAAGTGGGTGGTTCCATCCTCCGGATTCTTCTTCATGTCTTCCTGAAGCAAAGCTATGGCTTTTTCGTAGTCGCCTTTTTCGTATTCGCTTCGGACCTTTTCTATTAGTTTCGAGTCTGATTCAGCCAGGCTAGCCTGGCCGAGACCGGTACTCGATAGCAGTAAAGCGGTGAGCAGGATTGCAAGCGGCTTCCTCATAAACCCAGCCTGATCTGAAGCCAGCGGGTCACCCTGGGAAAGCTCGCTGTGATCACCCGGGTCTCTTTCTCTTTGCAGCCGATCAGGCCGCCTATAATCTCTGCTACGGTCTCCTCGAATCCATCCGCTTTCGGATTGATGTAGTGAGGATAGAGATTGGAAACATTGCCCGGTAAGTGCTTCTTATCTTCCTGGTAGGCTTTTTTCAAATCATCCACATTAGTTAGTTTGCCGTTGAGATCATCGACGGCATGACCCAGCTCATGAAAAATTCTGTGCCTGATCTGGTCTTGAGGATAGCGAGGACATAATCTGCCTGAGTCCGGATACATCGCCGCTTCGTAGATGTAGACATCGTGCCCGTAGGTACGACCGGGCTCATCCCTCAGATATACATCAGGCAGGGAATGATGCTTGTCGTTCAGGGCTTCGGGCCATTTATCCACGATGTTGGAAGCCAGGTTGATGGTGGTACCGCCTTTGAAGAGCATCTCGGCTATCTTCGGAGGCAGGCAGCGGATAACATATTTGGCGCTTTCCACGGTGGCCGGGCGCACCGGGGTGCGACCGTCGAGGGTTTTGAGCACACTTATCTTATTGACCAGGGCCGGATCCGATTTTGAGGCGGCAATATTTGTGCTTGCCGCTGTGGTTGACGTTTTCGCCGTACTGCTTCCCGGTGAGAGCTTGTCCAGTACGGTGCGCGCTCGGGTGCCCAGGGAAGAGTCGGGGCTGAGCTCCAGCACTTTTTTATAGCTGGAGACAGCCAGGCCGGTCTTGCCCTTGTAGTGGTGGCAGAGGGCTTGATAGTAATAGGCGTTGGGGTCGCCGGGATCTTTTTTGAGGTGGCTTTCAGTATAGGCCAGAGCCTGATCATAGTTTTTCTTCTTCAGCTCCGTTATCGCTTTTGCCAGGTCCGAATCCGGCTTGATAGGCGGTACCGGTATCCTGGCTGAGGTGGATGCGGGAGCGACCGCGGTGCCTTTGTCTTCCACGATTCTGTCCGGTTTGCCTTTTATTTTGATCAGGCATTGTTTTGCTGCCTGCGCTTCTCTGGTGCCGGGGAAGGTTTTGAGTATCTCCCCGTAGAGCCTTCTAGCCTCGGTATTATTGCCTGCACCTGCCTGGGAGTGGGCGGACATCAGCCAGGGTAGTGGCAGGGGATTGCCCGCCACGATGGAGTCCCAGAACAATTTTGCGGCAGCCTGATAATTGCGCTGCTTGTAGTTTTGCATGGCCTGATCGTATTCGGCTTGACCTTTGACCTGATCCGGGGCTTCCTGGGCCATCACCGGTGCAATCGCCAGGGATGCTAAGAGCAAAAAATACAATGGTGCTTTGAGAATAGACTTTCTTGACGGCATCGAGTCTCCTATCAGCTTCTGGTGGCCAGATCTCTTATATACCCGGCATCTCCCGCTTTATCAGTCAACCGGCCGTTGTCTGAAAGTCCATGCTCTGTTAGCCAGAGATCGAACTCCGGAGCTGCTTTGAGGCTCATGAGTTCGCGCAGGGATGCAATATCATGAAAGCTTGTGGTCTGGTAGGAGAGCATCACGTCATCACCCATGGGTACACCCATAAAATAGTTGACACCACTGGCGGTTAAAAGAACGGTCAGGTTTTCCAGGTCGTTTTGATCCGCCGCCATATGATTTGTGTAGCAGGCGTCTATGCCCATGGGCAGACCGAGAAGTTTGCCCATGAAATGATCTTCTAATCCGGCTCGGATCATCTGTCTGCCGTCGGCAAGGTATTCCGGTCCGATGAAGCCGACCACGTCGTTTACTAGAAAGGGGTTGAAGTGGCGAGCATAGGCATAACACCTGGCTTCGAGGGTCAGTTGATCCGCTTCGTTATGGGACCCGGAGGAAAGTTCGGAGCCCTGGCCTGTCTCGAAATACATGTACTGACCGCCTTGATTGAGCTTGGCGTTTTGAGCCAGATCAAAGGCCTCATGAAGAAGTTCCAAGTTTATGCCGAAGGCTTCGTTACCCTTTTGGGTTCCGGCGATGCTCTGAAAAACGAGACCGGCTCGGGCTCCATTTTTTATCGCTTTGATCTGGGTGGTGACATGACTGAGCACACAGTTCTGGGTCGGCAAAGAGAGTTTTTCGATAAGATCGGCGGTGCTATCGAGCAGCCTGGCGACAATGTCGGCGGTGTCATAGGCTGGATTTATGCCTATCACCGCATCGCCTATACCGTAGGAGACTCCTTCATAGATGGTAGCGAGAATGCCGTCCACCGAGTCGGTCGGATGATTGGGTTGCAGCCTGGATCCCAGAATTCCCGGCTCTCCCAGGGTGGTATTGGCTTTTGCTTTTACCCTGAGCTTTTTCGAAGCACAAATCAGATCCAGGTTGGACATGAGCTTGGTTACGGCAGAAACCATCTCTCCGGTCAGTCCCCATCGTATTGCGGCCACGCCTGTTCCGTCGGGGCTGTCCGCCAGAATGAATTCCCTCAACTCTCTCACGGTCCAGTTTTTAATCTTTTCGTAGGCGATTGAATCTAGTTTGTCTTCGATAAAGGCTGTGATCTCGTCTTGATCTCGACTGATAACCGGCTCTTCTTTTAGCTGTTCGAGGGTAAGATTGCCAAGTGCCTTTTTGGCGACTATCCTCTTTTCTTCGGACGCAGCGGCGATACCTGCCAGGATATCCCCTGACTTCTCTTCGTTAGCCCTGGCTAGAAGCTCTCTAGTTTGTATGCTCCTTGCGGTCATCTTCTCTAAAATCCATCAAAAAAACAGCGCTCCATAGTGTAACCTATCTATCATTCGGTTATCGTACTTACTTAGGGGTCTTCGGCATGGCGCCTGCTTTCGAATCGAGTAAATATACCTGCGGCGAGACACCGGCGCGTCTTCATACCGGGCGCTGCGGTACCAGGCCGCCCACCGATGCCTGGTTGCGGTTCAGGCAAGACCACGCCGTGGCGCGGGATGCGGTTCATTCAGAGTTTAGCGCTGCGTTTGAGCGAGACTATCTTCTGGCTAACGACTATCCTCTGCTTCGAACCCGGGTTGCGGATCGCCGCCAATACGTACTCAATCCTCCTATGGGTAAGCGCCTTTCTTCTGAAGCAATAGAAAGCCTTTCCAGGCACGGACCGACAGGAGTCGATGTCCAGCCTGTTATTACCGATGGATTATCGGCTAAAGCCGTTGAGGCGAACGTGCCTGAACTTCTGCCGATGTTGAAAGACGGCTGCGAGCTTGCTGGGTTCTCTTTTGGAAAGCCTGTGGCAGTGCGCTTCGGCAGGGTGGCGGTGGCAGATCAGATTGGAGAAGTTTTGCAAGCCCGGGTGGTGGTCAATTTGATAGGAGAGCGTCCTGGTCTTTCCTCCGGTGTGGGATTGAGCGCTTATATCACTTACAGCCCCAGCATAACCTCCACCATAAGCTCGCACCGGACAGTGGTATCCAACATCAGTGGCGGTGCGCAATCCGGCGCATGCAAATATGGCACCCCGCCGCCGGAAGCCGGAGCCTATATTACTTATCTGCTCAAGAAGATTTTTGAGTATGGAGTTTCCGGTGTCAGTCTACAGAAGCGCTTATGAAGCAGGAGCTTCTCAGTGTCGGCATCGATATCGGTACCACCACCACGCATTTGGTGTTTTGCATGCTTCGAGCAGAGAATACCAGGGGCTTTTCTCAGATACCGCGTCAGAGAATCGCGGCAGATAGCAAGATTCTCTACCAGAGTCCAATCTTTTTTACTCCCCTTGATAAAGACGACAACATTGACGCACCTGCCGTCTATAGACTGGTCGAAGCGGAGTATCGCAGAGCTTCGATAGAGCCCGGTGCGGTCTCGTGCGGAGCCGCGATCATCACCGGAGAATCCGCCGCCAGGCGAAATGCCGCCGCGCTGATTGCAGAGTTGTCCCGACTGGCTGGTGATTTCGTGGCGGCAAGCGCTGGTTCCGAACTGGAGAGTATCCTTTCTGCCAGGGGCTCGGGAGCCAGTGCTTTTTCCAGAAAAGCCGGCTGTCGGGTACGGAACATAGATATCGGTGGCGGTACTACGAACGCTGCCACTTTTTTCGCCGGTGAGCTTGAAAGTTCATGGTATCTCGATTTTGGCGGGCGGTTCATTCGCTTTACAGAGGACGGTCTCGTCGCCTCGATATCTCCATCCGCTCAACAGCTTTTCAATGAGCTGGGCCTTGATATAAAATGTGGAGATAAGCCCCGCGAGTGCCTTCTGGTCGAGAGTGCCAATGCTGTTGCCGGAGCGATACTGGACACCTGTCTCGATTCTGATGATGATCAGATGCAGGCGCACCCTCATTACTGGTTCTCCGGTGGAGTGGCGGAGCTCATAAAGGAGAGCGAGAAGAACAAACTGGTCTATGGAGACATGGGAGTTTTTCTGGCGGACGCACTGCACCAAGAACTAGAGCGCCGCGGTCTTAGTTACAAGATAGCCGAGCAGGCAATTCGTGCCACCGTAATAGGTGCCGGTTCCGAAATTGTGCAGTTGAGCGGTCATACCGTTTTTGTCGACGAGGCTCTTTTGCCGCTTAAAAACCTGCCTCTATTGAGGGTGCCGGAAGGAGCCTCTCTAGCTTCTTGTTTGAGGGAACTCCGCAGAAACTATCTCGATCAATTCGAAGACGGGCCGGTAGCCCTGATTTTGCCTGATTTACCTTTGCACAGTTATAAAGCTTTGTGTGACGCAGCCGAGCAGATACTCGATTTTATCGAAGCGGTGGAGCCGGTTGCGCCTCATGTTTTCCTCACCCGCTCCGACTCGGCCATGGCTCTTGGTCAGCAGATTCGCAAGAGAAGCAGAGATCTTCCTTTGATAGTACTGGACGGCATCGATCTGTTGGAGGGCGACTATCTAGAGATAGGCAGAGCGATTTCAGGGGGGCTTACCCTTCCTGTTATAGTCAAGACCCTTGTTTTTCCGGATCAGCCGGATCAGATTGAGTTGTCCGAGGTCGAGGAGAAGTGATGCAAGAAAAATTCCCTCAGAAGGGGCGTTATCGGTGACCGATCAGCATTATCTGAACCCACTTCTGGTGGAACTGTATGATCTTGATAGTGGCTGGTCCGAAGACAGGCAATATTATCTTTCGCTGGCTTCCGGCAAAGACATGCGCATTCTTGATCTCGGTTGCGGTACCGGCCTGTTGTGCAATGCTTATGCGCAAACCGGTCATCATGTGGTAGGGGTCGACCCCTCTTCTGCTATGCTGCAGTCGGCTCGACAGAAAGAGTTCGGAGCAAAGATAGAGTGGATAGAATCATCGGCCCAGGAGTTTCGCTCTCCCCAAAAATTCGACCTCATTATAATGACCGGTCATGCTTTTCAGGTGCTGCTCACCGATGAGGATATTGCCTCCACTTTCGATACTATCAAGGCTCAGCTCGCTCCCGGCGGACTTGCCGTTTTCGAGTCGAGAAATCCTTCTATAGAGTGGTCATCTAGATGGAACTATGAAATCGAGCTTTCCTGTCCCAGAGGATCTGTTATAGAGAGAAGAGAGTTTCTCTCCTTCGAAAGCGGGACCGAGTTCATGAATTTCGAATTGAAATACAGCTTTTCAGAGTCGGAGTTCGTTTCTAGAAGTCGTTTGAGATTTCCTGATTTAGAAAAGATCAAGTCGAGTCTTTTTGAAGCCTCGCTTGTCCTGGAAGCTTTGTTCGGAGACTGGCGGCAGGGAGAATTTCAGGAGAACAGCTCTGAAGAGATGATCTTTCATGTGCGGTCGCGCTGAGTTTTATCTGGGTAGAGAAACCAGAAATTCACTGCCGCCAAGCGAAGAGGCTCTGTATTCGATTCTTCCATGGTGCAGATCGGTTATCAGCTTACACAGATACAGGCCAAGACCGGTTCCGATTGTCCGTCTGCCATGCTTGTTCTTGTGAAACCGTTCGAAAATCGTCGGCAGTTCGTCCTCGGGTATGCCCGGACCAGAGTCACCGACCGCTATTTCTATCGAGTCGTCTAGTTCTTTGTAGTAAGTTTGAATCTGTCCGCCCTGGGGCGTGTATTTGATGGCATTGGATACCAGGTTGAAGAGCAGGCGAAAAATCTCTTTTCTGTCTCCATCTATTTTGATGGAGCCCTTGCCGGGGGCAGGATTGAGTTTGATATTCTTGGCTCGCATGAGAGGCTCGAGCGACTCGCAACATTCGTCAAGTAGTATTTTTAGATTGACCGGTTCGATGTCCAGTTTCAAGTCTCCCTGGTCGTAGTTCGCCATAGACAGTAGAGATTCGCACATATCGAGCAGCAGCCGAATATTGTCGATGCTCTTGGTCAGAATCGTTTTGTATCTGTCCGGCATCTCACCATAGGTGCCGTCATAGGCTTGCTGCATCGTCATGTTCAAAGCCAGAAGCGGTGTTTTGAGATCATGGGTGAGAGCATAGGCGAAGTCTTTGATAGTCTCGGATTTTGCCAGTAGATTCTCATGCAGCTCTAGAATTCTAAGACCAGAATTTATTCTTGCCAGAAGTTCGTTTTTATTGAAGGGTTTGGTCAGGTAGTCATCGGCACCGGCGTTGATGCCTGTGATCAGATCCTCTGCCTGCACTTTTGCCGTCAGCAGGATGAAATAAGTGTAGTCGCTCTCTTTTTTCTGGCGGACGTATTTGAGTACTTCAAGACCATCTACAGCAGGCATCATCCAGTCGCAGATGATCATCCTCGGGGCATCCGCGTCGTCGACAGCTTTGATTGCCTCTTTGCCGTCGCTCAGTGCCACCACATTGAAACCGGATTTTGTGAGGATGGTTTTGAGAAGCAATAGTGAGTTCGGGTCGTCGTCGACGATTAATATCCTTTTACTAGCTGTCATTTTTTGCTCATCTCACTTAATTCCAGTGCCACTTTCTCCAGTTGTTCTACTAAGAGAGTCTTCAGTTGTTTGACCTGGTCTTCCTTCTTTTCTCGGGCTGCTTGTTCCAGTCTGTTTAGAGTGTCGATTACCGCTTCGGCGCCAAGGTTGCTTACCGCTCCCCGAATGCGGTGGGTGGCGGCTTCCAGGCTTCCCTGTCCATTACTCTCGAGGACAATCTTTTTGTATTCCGGCAAAGTATTGATGAAGGTTTCGGAAGCTTCTTTAATCAGTTCCCAGTCATTTTGAAAGAGTTCTTGAATAAATTGATTTTGGATGAGAGCCGTCTCGCTTCGAACTTCATGGAAAGAATCTCCGGTAGAGCAGAGTTCTTCCAACTTTCGGAAGAGTTCGCTCGAAGAAAAGGGTTTTGAAATATAGTCGTCTACTCCCGCTTCGATGAATTTCTCTCGTTCGTCTCTGGTGGCATAGGCGGTGGAGGCGATGATGGTGATGTGTTTTCCGGTCTCTTCTTCTTGGGCTCGGATAAGCTTGGTTGCTGTGATTCCGTCCATGGTCGGCATTTGCAGGTCCATAATCACCGCATCATAGTCTGACTTTGCCAGCTCTTTAAGGACCTCCTGTCCATTTTCTACGATTGTACATTTGTGCCCTCTTCTCGCGAGGAGCAGAGAGACAATCTTCTGATTTACCTTGTCATCTTCGGCTATCAGAATGTTATAGGAAATGTCGTTGATACCACTGGTGGAGCTTGACTGAATTCGTTCTCTCAGTTGCGGATAGCGCTCGATACTTTCGCTTAAAGCTGTAAACAGGCGAGTCTCACTGACAGGTTTGCTCACCACATGATGAATATTCAGCTCCGAGACATCCAGTGATACTTTAGAGCGGCTGTTTTGACTGAGCAGTAGAATCGGCATGTCGAAGAATTTGGGGTCATTGCGAATTTGCGCCACCAGATCGAGACCTTCCATCTCGGAAGAACCATGATCGATGATCGCTATCGAATACGGCGTGCCCTGATTGTGGGCATTGAGCAGCTCTTTCACGGCGTCTGCGTTGGATGTTACCGATTTGACTTTCATGTGCCATGACTCGAGCATCAAAGCCAATACTTTTCTGGAAACAGCGTCCTCGTCCACCACGAGCACGGAAAGGTCTTGCAGAATGTTCGTGGCTTTGAGAGATAGTTTTCCGTCGCTGTAAGCAGGTTTTTGAAGAGTGATCACAAAACTGAATTTGGAGCCGCTGCCTTCTTCGCTTTCCAGCCAGATCCAGCCTTTCATCATCTCCACAAGTTTGTGAGCAATAGTCAGTCCCAGTCCGGTACCACCATAGTTTCTCGAAACCGAGCTGTCGGCCTGGATAAATGCTTCGAAGATGGAATTTTTCTTGTCGTCGGGAATTCCAATACCGGTGTCGACCACTTCGCAGCGAATCGCCACCTCTTCTTCGCTTTGCTCCTTGCTGTCTTCCAGGGCGACCGTTACGAAGATGCTGCCCCGGTCTGTAAACTTGAGAGCGTTACTGATTAGATTGAGAAGGATCTGTCTTATCCTGTTCCAGTCTCCAATAAGAATATTCGGAATATCTTCGGCAATTTCATAATTCAAAGCCAGGCCTTTCTTGGAGGCATTGAAAGAGAAAAGCTGTACTACTTCCGCCACCGATTCGTGCAGATCGAAGGGCTCCAGAACAAGGCTGAGTTGACCGGATTCGATTTTTGAGAAATCGAGAATATCATCCACGATGCCGGTGAGCACCTCGGCGGATCGTTTAGCCGTGACCAGATAATCTATTTGCTCTTCGCTCAATTCGGTATCGAGAGCCAGTTGCAGCATTCCATATATACCGTTGAGCGGCGTTCTTATTTCGTGGCTTACCTGGGCGATAAATTCGTCCTTGGCTTTACTGGTTTTTTCGGAAGCTTCCTTTGCTTTCTTTAGATTATCGATTACCTTTTTTCTCTCTGACACATCCTGAATAAAGGCACAGAAATATTGTGTGTCTCCCTGGTGAATCGGCACGACCGATATCTCAACCGGAAACTCCTCTCCGTCGCTTCTCAATGCTGTCATAGAGAGCCTTTTATTGAGAATGGGCGAATCGCTGTTCTCCATGTCTTTCATGACTTCTCTCGACTTCAAAAAGTTTGTCCAGCCTCTTTCGTAGGCTTCTCTGTAGCGCTTGGGAATAATCAGCTCCAGTATTTTCTTACCCTGGGCTTCTTTGCGCTGCCAGCCGAAGATCTCTTCGGCGCGGTCGTTCCAGAAAATAATCCTGCCCAGTTGGTTGGTGCCTACCACGGCATCCAGGGCTCCAGTAAGCACTTGCTCTATATTGGTCCGGAAGCTGCGGTCATCTAAGGCTACCGCCATGGTTTTGCCGGAGCTGGTCATGTGCTCCCAGTCCAGCTGCTCTCGAAGACCGACCAGTTCTTCTTCCAACCGGGCTATTTGCTCCAGGATTTCATTTTTGCTTTTCTTTTTGCTTTTCATTGCAAAGTGAAATTCCTGGTCTCTATGGACGTGAGTCTGCTTGCATTTACTATATCATCGCGAGCTGTTTTAATAAGAGATACCCGGAGGGGGTCAGGTTGATGCCGGAAATTGCTAAAAAGATATCAGTCGTAATAGTGGAAGACCATGAATTGATGAGGGACGGTATTCGCTCATCTATAGAAGCAGATCAGCGTTTCGAGGTGGTCGGCGAAGCCGCGGACGGTGAAGAAGCTGTGGAGCTTGTCAATCGTCTCTGTCCGGATGTGGTGATTATGGATATCGGACTTCCCAAGCTCGATGGCATAGAGGCGACCAGAAAGCTGAACGAACTCGTCCCCCAGGTCAAAGTTATTATGTTGACTTCTCACCGTTCCGAAAACGAAGTCTTTGCTTCGTTTTGTTCCGGCGCCTCGGGTTATTGCCTTAAGGAATCCGCTTCAAAACTGTTGAAGACAGCGCTGGCTTCGGTGGCCGATGGCGCTATCTGGTTTGACCCTCATATTGCCGGTTTCGTGGTCGAGGCCTTTTCTGTGGCCGGTCGCGGTGTCGGCAAAGACCTATCGGTGGATAATCCACTATCTGAACGGGAGGTGGACGTTCTGAAGCTGGTAGTAGAGGGGATGAGTAATAAAGAGATAGCTTCGGCGCTCACAATCAGCACCGCCACGGTGCGCACTCACGTAGAGCATATTTTAGAGAAACTTGCTGTTTCCGGAAGGACCCAGGCTGCCGTAGAGGCGATCCGGCGAAACCTGGTTTGAGAAAGGTTTTTGGGGCGGTATCCGTCAGTTGACCGATAACCGAAATCGGTCAGGCAATCGGCCTGAAACCGGCAATCTTTACGATGTGCAGGCAGGCATCGGCTTGCTAATCTGAAGATAGGCAGATGAAACGCAGTCGCAGAATCTTGGGATTCTGCGCTCAATAAAAAGTGGGCAGAGAATCATGGAAATAAAACTTACTAGAATACAAAGACTTGTATCCCAATTTTTTTCTGAAGAATTCACCGAAGATGAATCCGGTCAAGGTATAACCGAATATGGTGCGGTACTTGCTTTTGTCGCTCTGATAGTCGCCATGGTTTTTATGGCCGGTCAGGGTATGAGCAGCTCGGTGAGCAGCCTCTTCAATGCTCCGGTCAATCAGTTGGAGCAAGTAGTGGCCTATGATGCCAGTGGTGCCGGTGCATCGAGTGGTGGCGGTGCTGCAGGGGACAGTGGTTCTTCGGCGTCTTCCGGATCTTCTTCTTCTTCTTCTTCGGGTGCTTCCGACACATCGAGTTCATCCGGCTCTAGTTCTGGATCTTCTGATTCTTCGAGTGCTTCGTCCGGCGGCTCCAGCTCTAATGCGGGTGGTAATTCCGGCAATTCCAACTCTAATGCCGGTGGCAACGGCAACGGCAGAGGCAATGGCAGAGGCGGTAATACCAGATTTACTCGCTAATAGTGTCGATTTATCTCTATAAACTGAGGAAGGTGATAGTAATGGGGGAGATAGAATTCAATTCGCAGTCGGGAACTTTGCCGAACCGGTCGACTTATTCTGATTTACCGATACAGGTGGCAGAAAGAGCGGTTTCGCAAAGAGAATTCTGCCAGGAACTGGGGGGAGAGTCAGTCGGCGCAATCAAAGTACTTCAGGCACTCTCAAAGATTCTTGGCAAGAATTTTTGTTTGACCGACGACCGCTATACTTATAACAGCATTCTGAATCGGGGGGCTGTAAAGCTTCAGTTTCAGATAGTGCAACAGTTTCAGGCAGAGTTCAGCACCATGGGGTCGCTCACCTTGCAGTCGGCTCGATTGATGATAGATCGCAGTTGCCGGGCTGAAGTCTATATCGAAGGCGATACCATCCGCCTTGAAAACCTGAGTGGTGTCTTCGTCGTTCTGGTAGACGGTAAGAGGAGGTTAAGGGGTGAGATTCGATTGATTCTCGTCGAGTTCGAAGAGGAGAATGGTCTGGTGGTCTCTATCGACGCCACGAATCCGTTTTCAAAGATGGGGGCTAATAGCCAGGTCAAATTGCGCTTGAATGTAGGCGGTAAGCCGGTTCGACGCTATGTCGAATCCGGATCGGAAGAGCGTAACTCTTCCATGAAGAGATTTCGCAACAGCTACAGTAGCATCGAGAGCGTATCCCGTACCGGTGTATTCAGGGTCAAGTTGACCCATAGTCTGTTACGCTGGCTCGGTTCTTTGAAAGAGATACTGGGTCGTAAGGGGAGTTAGTTGAATGCCGTCAATTCCAGCAGTGCCGCGATTGCAATCTGCAAACATTTGCCTAAAAATTACACTACCCGCGGTGAGTTCTATCTCGTCTTAAAATAATACGAGAAGGCGCTAGCAGATTTTAACCGGATCAGTTTCAATCGGGACCGGTGCCCATTCCAGAGTCTCCAGCGATTTCGAGTAGAGCAGATGAGGATCTCCCAGTCTGTTTACCGGCAATCCCAGGGAGTGCAACATGGTGTTGCGCTCAAATTCAGCTTCTGCTTTTTGCAAGGGCCAGCGAATATGGTGCACTTCTCCTTTCAAAACGTGATTGCCTTTAAGAGAGAAGAGGCGATATCTTTCAGTTAGAAATTCTTCTAGAGATCCCTTTTCGCTTTCAAACACTTTGTCTGTCGGTCTGTATCGCACCTTCAGGTCGGCCTCCACTGCCCGACTGTCGCGGCGAATACTTGAATATTCAATCCTCTCTTCTTGGTCGAATCTTGCTTTCATTGTCGCCTTCAAATAAGGCAGACCGAACCAGATTCGGGCAGCTTCTACCGCCAGGCGGCTGGATGCGTCCAGGCTGAAAAAATAGACCCCGGCTTCTCCTCTATGTTTGACATAGGTTCTTACGTTCAGCTCGAGGAAGGATGAGGCGACGGGCAAAGGCGGTAGTCTGCGAAACCGGACTCTGTTCATCAGGAAGGGAACCACCGCTATCCAGGCATTACCGTCAAAACAGTCGAGTTCGAATTGACCGGGTACTGTCGCTCTTAAATCGTTCGGTTTCACCGGCCAGTGGGCAAAGAGCAGCTGATCCCAGTACTGGCTCATCACCCAGTCCCCCTCGGCAAGCGGATAGGGGCGGTGTTTCACTATGTCGGTCAGGTTCGCGCTCTGCAAAAGCCAATTTCCTCAAGCTCAGATCTAAGACAGGCATTTTAACCAATTTAATACTGTTCATAGCTTGTTCACTCACCTTTTCTAAGATTTGAGTATTATGAAAAGCGAGGAGCCTTATTCAGAAAGAGTCGACGGTGCCACCGAGAACAGTGGCGTATCTTCGTATCAACAGTATTTCAAGCGTCTCAGAAAGTATCCTCTTCTGACCAGAGACGAAGAGGTGGAGCTGGCTACTCAGATCCGAAGCGGCAGCACCATGGCTTTCAAGCGTCTTGTCTCCTCCAACCTCAGATTGGTGATTCAGATTGCCAGACGTTTTCAGGGCAGGGGGCTGGAGCTTGAAGATTTGATTCAGGAGGGCAATCTTGGTTTGATCAGGGCCGCAGAGCTTTTCGACCCTGATAGAGGCATTCGTTTCTCTACCTATGCTACGAGATGGATTGTCCAGAAGCTCTCCCGGGCTTGTGACAACCATTCCAGGGTGATTCGCATTCCGGTGGGTCTGCACCAGGCGATTCGGGCAGTGTTACGGGCCAGAAATGATTATATGATGCAACACGGGCTGGAGCCGGAACCGGAAGAGATTGTTCTGGTTACCGGGTTGCCCCTCCATAGAGTGGAGCTTGCCCTCGAGTACATGCAGAAAACTCTATCTTTGAACCTTGATAAATACGGCGACGACAGTAGCGAATTGCTCGACGATGTGCCTTCGGAATTTATGGAGGTAGAGAAAGTTGTGGACCGGCAGCTCGAGGCGGCCTATCTGGCGAAACTGCTCAAAGAGCTCTCGCCTCTGGAGCAGGCAGTCACGGTCTATCGTTACGGTCTTTTCAACAACCCGCCTAGATCCTATGAGCAGCTTTCTGCCGGACTGGACCTTCCCAAGCAATATCTTCGCAACGCCTTCAAGCGTGCCCTTGCCAAGTTGCGAAAACGGGCGAAGCTCGAAAGTGAGAAGCAATATGGGGATAGTGGAGGAAGCAGCCTGCTTCTGAGTGGTTGACCTTTCAATTGGTCTTGAGAAGATCCGCCGCAGAAGCTCTATCGTGGACTTTTAGCTTGGTCAGAATATTTCTGATATGGGACTTGGTAGTATGGAGAGAGATCTCGAGTTCCTGGGAGATGTCATTGTTCGAGCGGCCCTCGGCGACCAGGGAGAGCACTTCCATCTCTCTACCGGTAAGCGCATCTTTTAGAGATTCCCGAAGCATCGGCGTTCCGTTGCCGTTAAAAGACAACAACTTCTGGGCGTAATCCTGGATAATGGTACTGCTGTTGGAATCTATCCAGAGGTCTCCTTCGGCGACGATCAAAATTGCTTTCAATAGTTTTTGCAGGTCCATGTTGAGGCTGAAGAATCCGTGAGCCCCGGAAGCCAGGGAATGGATCAGTCTTTTCTCGGTATCATCCGAAGCCATGAGGATGACTCTCAGATCGGCTCGATTCTTCTTGAGGGTTCGACAGAGCTCGGTGCCTTTGATGTCGTCGAGGTCGTCTTTGATCAACACCACTTGCGGTCTGGTTTTTGAAGCGATGCTCAATGCCTCTTTGCCGGTGGAGGCTTCTTCTAATGGAGAGATTGAGGGTACGTTCTCCAGGACAGAGCGAATACATTTGCGTGATAGCTTTTGTCCGTCAACGATAAGGACCGTTATCGGTTTTTCTGAATTGTGATTGTGCGAAAACATAGCAACCCCGCCACTAGTCGCCTACCAGGTAAATTTCAGGACATCATTATTTAACCTACCAATTTATTCTAGCTCAAATAAAATCGCTGAGAAGCATTGATTTGGCAATTTATAGAAATTTAGGCAATAAGGATTAATCCCCAAGGGTGCTTTTTTCACCAGGGACTAGCTCTTGTGATGGGCAGGCAAGTGCCATCTCTTTTAGGGTGGTATTGAATATAGTGTCAATAGAGGAAGGAGATTTAGTTGCCGGTGCCGGTCATACCACCACCGCCGGGGGGCATCGTGCTTCCTCCACCCGGTGGGGATGTGATGCCGCCGCCCGGCGGAACAACTGGAAGTGGGTTGGTGACTCCGCTTACAGGAGACCCAACCGGACCGACTGTGGGATCTCCACCTGGTGGACTCGTGACCGGTCTGCCGAGACCGCCGCCGGGGGGACCGGTGGTTGAGGTTCCGCCGCCGGTGACAGGGCCGACTCCGGTACCGATGCCCTCGGGATGCTCCGCGGCGCTACTGGCAAGAAATGATAGCCTGGCCGGTTTACCTACTCCGGGCACATCTTTGACGAAGGGAACTTCGCCCATATTTACGAAAGGACCCATGTCGAAGGTGGCTCTAACATCGTATGTATAGACATCGGTGCTGGTGTCCACCGCTATCGGCGGTGGATTATTGGGACCGTATGTGTTGGTGCTCATGCTGCTTATATTGGTATCGCTCACATACAAATCGATGCCGGAGCCGTTATAGCCCGCCACCGGCTTTAATTTTGCGAATTGACCGAATCCCGAGCTCGCGATTTGCACCGCCGCACTCTCGGCTGCGTTGAGCGCATCGGCATAGGTTGTCGAATTGCCGGCTTTGCCGGCAGACTCTTTGGCCAGCAAATAGATAGTACCGGCGCCGGTACCCATAGCGATGAGGTTGATCATCGGAAAGAGAATGACCAGAAAGAAGACTATCAGAGCCGGACCGAATTCTGCCATGGAGGAGCCGGTTCTGCGACGTTTTGAATATGCTTTTTCTGGCCTGGTAATCATATTTTTTTTATACCCGCTTTGGGCAGAAAACTATGGGGAACTTTCTGCCCCGTTTTTCTTTTTAACGAGTGTGCGAATATTCTTAGCGAGCTTTTCATCATTCAATCTGTGAAGAGCAGAAAATTCGAATTTCTTGATCAGATCGTTCCTTGCGGCGAGGACTTCTCTATTCTCTCTGGCTATGGCCAGGGCTCTTTCCAGATAGGCTCTGGCGGCTTCTTTGTTCTTCCGGTCGAATTCCAGATTCGCCCTGTCCGTAAGGAGATCGAAATAGCGGTCGCCGCCGCCTTTCATTCTTTTGATTAATTCTTCCTGCCTGGCCAGATATTGATCTGCTTTGGCCAGATCGGCATGGAATCTGCTCAGCTCGTAGAGTCTCTGGTAGTCGTTTAGTACGATTTCGCTGGTTTCGCCGTGCATGCGTCGGTCGGAATCGAGCTTGAGGGTCTCCAGGCTGAATAGCCGATTGAAGAGTTCGGGGCTCTCCATTCTGGTGCCGGCCAGGGTAGCGTTATGTCTACCTTTTATAATCGCCTCGAGCCGACCCATAGCTTTCTCTACTCCGACCGTATACTGTGGAATCTGTCTGAGACCGACAACCACTGCTCTTCTGTAATATGGCTCGGCTTCCGACACCGAACTTCTTTCCATGACTTCGCCAAGACCTATAAGGGTCTCGACGAAATAGGGCGAGTCCCGGAAACTGAGCGTTTCATACAGAACCTTAGCCGCTGTGAGGTTCTCTCTGGCATCCAGATAGTTTTTCTCGCTCAAGTCTATTCTTCCTAACAGAGAGAGGCAGTTCGCTCGCTCCAAAACCGGTGGCTCCGGCATATTGTCGTAGAGTCTCAAGCTGGATCGCGCCAGAGCTCTGGCGCGAACACTGTCTTTTTCCTGGAAGAAGGTGAAAACGGCTTGTTCGAATTTGCTTTTGGCAAGGTAAACGCTCGATTTTAGTTTGCCGACCGATTCTAGAGCGAGGAGAGAGCGGGCCACTGTCAGTCTTTCTTCGAGGATTTTTTTAGCTTCTTTCGATTTGCCGCTCTCCATCAAACTATGGAAGTAGGTGTCGAGGGTATTTAGATAAGTGTTTCTGATGCTCGGGTCTGTTTTGAACGCCTTTCGTTCATACTCGAGGGCTCGGGCTAGCAGAGTATGGGATTTCAACAAGTCTTTTTTCGTGTAGGCAATGAAGCCCAGATTGTGGACAGTTCTAACCCGGGCTCGGCTTTCGGTGATGCCGGCACGATCGAGGGAGGAGATGAGCTTTTCGAGAGATCTTTCCGCCACATCTCTTTTTTCGGGAAAAACCTCGACTATGTTGTTTGCGTTCTCGTTTATCTCATGGGCGATATTTTCTATCTCTTTTTGTTTGATAGACATGGGCTTATCGCTTTTGAGAACCGTTTCAAGACGACCGGCGAGACTATCGAGCTCGGTGGAGATACTCTCGAAGTCTTCATTTCTGTAAGAGGTCAGCTTCTTTTCGTAGTCCTGACCAGATTGGCCCTGGGCTCTCATCAGATCAGTAAGTTCCCGGAGTACCGGAATCTCTTTCGCCCTGTCCCCTGCGCTCAGCTCGAGAGCTCTTTCGAAGTCCTTTTTCGCCGTTGCGTATTGACCCTGGTCGAATGCTTCCTGACCTTTTATATAAGCTTCCGTCCAGGTCATTTTTGCACCGGAGCCTCCTCCATTTAATAGATTATGGGAGGCTACGAGGGCGAAAGAAGCCAGGATAATGGCTGTACATGCACCTATGGCCAGTGCTGTTCGGTTTTGAATATGTCTGGCACCACCTGCACCGCCTCTCCTTTTGAGGTACTCGATCTCGTCGTGAACCCTGGTCAGGAGCCCTCTATCCCCTTTGTCATCGGTCAAGACCAGTCTCTCCAGATCGTCTTTTAGCTCTTTCATCGACTGGTAACGTTTTTCTGGCTCTTTTGCCATGGCTTTGAATATGATGCTATCGAGTTCTCTGCCCCTGGGCAGGTCAGGGCGCAGCTTTGAGAGCGGCTCGGGCATCTCGGTGGTGTGTTTGAAAAAGGTCTCGAAAACATTAGCCCCTTCCAGAGGCGGGATTTTGGTGAAGGCTTCATAAATCAGGCAGCCCATGGAATAGATATCGGAGCGATGATCGAGCTCTTTTCCCATGCACTGTTCGGGGCTCATATATAAAGGACTGCCGAAGACTTCGCCGGTTTTGGTCAGGCGTTGCTCCCTGTTTACGTCCTCTTGAATCACTTTTGCGATTCCGAAATCCAGTATCTTGACCTGCTCTTCTGTCTCACCGTCAATGATCATCAGATTACTCGGTTTGATGTCGCGGTGGACGATGCCGTTTTTGTGCGCGTGTTCCAGGGCATCTATTGCCTGGCTGAATATATTGACCGCTCGCTCCAGGCTGAGAACCCCTTCTTCGTCGATGAGGGTCGATAGATCTCGCCCCTGGACAAAGTCCATGACCAGATAGGAAAGTCCTTGTTCTCCGGCTCTGAAGTCGTTGACTTTTACAATATTGGGATGATCCAGCTTGCCCACTGCCTTTGCTTCTTTCTGGAAGCGTAAGAGCGAGTTTTTCTCTTCTACAAGATGACTGTGCATCACTTTTACCGCCACCGGGCGCTCTATCTGTTCATGCCAGCCTCGATAGACCGTGCTCATGCCCCCTTTACCGATAAGCTCCTGGATATTGATTGTGCCGCCTATTATTGATCCGAGCAGCGGATCGGCTTCCTGGGAGATAGCCTTCTCGCTGAGATCCGGGTTCAAGAGAGTGTTTTCTTGATCGATAGCATGGGAAGGAGAATCGACCTCTTTGAGGTCGGGAGGACGGTTCTTTTCATTCTCGAGGGGGGCGTAATCTTTTTGCATATCAAGCATATTCCCGATACGAAAAAATCTAGCTATTTTGCAATCTTTACGGCTCTTTTATGCGTTTCAGGTCGATTATGGTTTCACAGCAGTTGAAACCAGTGAGGTTTATCATGAATCGTAAGAATTTGTCCCTGGAAGCCGGAGCAAGAGATAACAGCGATATCAAGGCAAGATTCGCCAGCCAGTGCGATACCTTCAAGCATCTGGGCGTGGCGGATTCGATCAGATACAACTGGGCGAAGCACTATACTCATAATCAAACCGATGCATCTGCTCGGGATGTCGCCGACCACGTCAATAAGCTCGATATTTCCATCCTTATATTAATGGCTGAGAGTCCGACCACATCAGCCAATACCCTCGATGTCCTGGCGTTTTCATCTCATCCTGCCATACGCCAGGCGGTGGCCGATAATGCCAGGACCCGCAAGGATACTTTGCTTCTTCTGGCAGAAGATGAGGATCCGGAGGTTCGCTACGCCATGGCGGAGAACTACAACATGGAGATCGATATCCTTGTCATGCTTTCCGAGGATGATAATCCATTCGTCAAGGTGAGGGCTTGCGAGACCCTGGCCCGGGTGCTCAGTTCACAGACAGCTTTGATTGACGGTTGATTAGAGCGCGCATGCGCCGGCAGATTTCCTCGACGAGCTCGCTTGCACAGGCGGGCTCTGTCGGATAGGCGGTAATGCCCCGGCCTTTGTAAGCCCTGGGGAAATTCTCCCGGCGTGGAATCACATGAAGATGATAATGGGGAACGGCTTCGGCCAGAGAAAATGTATAGACCCGCTCGCAATCGGTAAGCTCTTTGATTGAGGCGGTCAATGCCTTGAGCAGTGGTCCATAAGAGCGGCATTCTTGCTCAGATGCGGCGGCCAGATCGAGAATATGACGCTCGGTCTGGATAATGAAATAGCCGAGAATATTGGTCTCTTCACTATGTCGAATCAGCCATTCGGCATCCTCGAAAACGACATAGTCTCGGTTGAAATCTTGTTTGCAAATCAGGCAGTCTTTCTCCATTTCCGGCTATGCTCCTTGGGCGGCTGGTGCAAGACATTATAGTGAGCCGGACCGAGCTGTGGTATAAAGCTGGTGTCGGCGGCTAGATAATTTAATGTGACTCAGCCAGAGAAGTGTTTCGATTGTCATTTGCCCAGGGCTCCCCGCGGTGGGGTGGCTTCGCTTACTCAGTGGATTTCGGTCTGTAGCTGTGATCTTGTCGAAGATGAGGACGTTTCCAGTGTTCCCCGCATAGCCTTCTGCCGAAATTGCAGTAAGCGTATAGTAGAAGCGCGAAAGGGCTCTTTCACCCAGTGGATCTTCCGCTCGGATCTTTGCAGCTGCGAGGTCCCGGAGCCGCTTGCGAGCACTGTAGAGCAAGGCGAAATCGAAATCGCAAGCGAGATCTTCGAAGCTCAAGATGAGAATGAGGTCGAAATGGAGCTTCACGAGGCGAAGTTTCCTAAAGAGCGCTTCAAGCCTCTGGGGCTATTGGGCCAGGGTGCCGGCGGCAGTGTTTATCTCTGTCGTGACCGATATCTGAATAAGAAAGTGGCTCTCAAAGTATTGAACTATGTCTCGGACGAGATTCTGGTCGCGTTCCAGAGTGAGGCCAGGATCAACACAAGGCTGGAGCATCCTAATATTGCCAGAGTGCTGGACTTCGGCATTCATGAAGGAAACACACCGTATATGGTGGTCGAATACATTGCCGGACTGGATCTGGAGTTCTTTATAGAAAATCAGGGACCTCCGGACCCGGATATAGCTCTTTCTATACTCAAACAGATTTGTAGCGCCCTTGCTTATGCTCACGGACAGGGAGTGCTGCATCGAGACATCAAAGCAGGCAATATCCTTTTTTTCCAGGACTCAGAGAATGCCCCTTCCGTTTCGGTTATCGATTTCGGTCTAGCCAGGCTGTCTACAGCGGATCATGTCGAGAACAGTGATACTATTGTCGGTACTCCCCGCTATATGTCCTGCGATCAGGCCAGGGGGCTGTCCTATGACGAGCGCTCCGAGGTTTATTCACTTGGTTGTCTTGCTTTCGAATTGTTCACCGGGCGCACGCCCTTCGAAGCCGACACTACACTGGAGTTGGTGCGCAAACATGCCCTGGAAGAAGCCCCTCTGTTACTGAATGTCGTTTCGGATGAGCGATTATCCGAAGAGCTCGAGGCGGTTCTGGCTAAGACCCTCGCCAAAGAGCCTGAGGGCAGATATCAGTCTGTCGAGGAGCTTGGTCTGGCTCTGGAGGAGATTCAAATCAAGCCGGTCTTTTCCACACTCTCCGCCACTGCTGATGATACTAAAGGTGCTACTGCGGAACATGGTCTACTGGGGAACATGCTCTCTATGCGAACCAGAGCTTTTCAGCTGTTGTTGATACCACTTGCGATGCTGGTAGTGGTGTTGGCTTTCTACGGCTATCGTCAGTATTCGGCACCGCCGGCTCTGGGACCGACCACCGTCGCCGAAACAGAGCTGCTCGCGCCTCACTCTGAAAATGATAGTGAGCAGGAGCTTGTGGGCGACCGGGTCTCATTCTCTGAGAAGGAAGGCTTCATGCATCCGGATAACATCCTCGGTTTTCTGGATGAGGATATAAAGGCTCTCAAAGGAAAGGGCTACAAAAGCGTTTCTTTTTACGGTATCAACATAGACGGCACCGGGTTGAAATATTTGAAGGGAGAGCCGGTGGAGAGGCTTTCTCTTGATCTGACCACAGTCACCGACGAATCTATGAAGACCCTGAATGATAGCTTGCCCCATCTAAAAGAGTTGTTTTTGGAATACACTACCACCATTAGCGGAGAAGGTGTTGCGAACCTGAAAGATATGAAGGATTTGCGCGAGATCACCTTCAATGGCAATAAGAGAATTGATGATGCCGTTATTGATACTATCGTGGATTATTTCCCCAACTTGCGCCGCATCTCCTTAATTGGGACCAGCGTCACAGATCGAGGTGTGGTCAAGTTGGCAAGACTTAAGCATCTAAATCATATTTATCTGGATGACACCGCTATAACCGACCGTAGCATAGGCGCAATAGCTGAATTTCCTCTGGAACAGCTTCTGGTCAGTCATACTCGTATAACCAATCGTTCTCTGGAGAAAATCGCCAGAATCAAGACCCTGCGCTATGTCTCCCTGGCCAAGTGTCAGCTCGTCAGTCCTGAGGGCATGGAGAAACTTCGCAAAGCGCGTCCTGATCTCAAGATCATCACAAAGGATTTTCGTACTAACCTTCACCTTCCGTTCTGAGTTCATGCTAGTATTTTCAAAACCTGTCAGGGAGTTTTCATATGTTCATATCCGTCAATAATATACCTGTGAAAAAGGGTAGAGAAGCTGATTTCGAAAAGATGTTCATCGAGCGCGATAGAGTGGTCGAGAAGCAAGAAGGTTTTGTCAGTCTCGATATTCTCAAGCCGGGTAAGAAGAGAATCATGGGTGGTGCTGCCGAGGATCTGCCCCATGAATATCAGGTCATGACCCGCTGGCAGAGCGAAGAAGCATTTCGCAAATGGGTTGGTAGTGAAGATTTCAAGAAATCCCATTCGCGGGAGATAGACAAGACTATCTTTGATGGTCAGAGTTATCTTACTCTCTACCACTCTGTCGAAGGCGCCGGTGCTCAAAAAGAGATGGTTAAGAGTTGATTTCTATGTTTTTGCTTTGATTGTCTTTAGCGCTTTTGCGATGGCAAGTGCGCTTAGGGCTGTCAGTAGCATAATCCAGGCTTTGATGTGTTAAAAGGTTTCTGTGACCATATCCCCATCAGGGTTTTCCCTGGAAGATGATTCGTGACCGTTTTGTTGTTCATAATTTTGGTGTTTTTGATTGTTTTTTCGGCACCGTATTCGGCAATGGCGAAGGATTCCGAAGTCTCCGTCGCCAAAGAGAGTGTCACCCTGTTTACCGGGATTGAACGAGGCAGGGAAGTTTTTGAGATTCTCAAAGAGATAGCACCGGATATGAAGGCTAAGGGGGGTCCGGAGGACTGGACGAGAATCGAGATAAATATAGACCAGGGTGGTGTCAAAACAGATCTGGTCTTCAATAATGATCGAACATACTATCAGGGCAAGAGCTGGCAACTGGAACGTCTTGGTATGTACGAATATATTTCGAAGTTCCCGGAAGCGCAGCACAAACAGAGGGCGCTCCGGTTGGTGCAGCGCTTTAATTTCGCGGTGGCTGCGGTGCTTTCTCCTCCACGCATCAAGGATGATCAACGTCTCAAGTTGATTCTCAAGCTCTCCGAGAGAATCAAGGCGATTATGTTCATTCCCGGATCATTAATGGATAGCTCCGGTAGGATTATCATCAGTCAGGACGGTTTCTCCGACCCTCAGGCCCGGGTAGATCTCTGAAAAGGTAAGCTAGCTACCTAATCAGAAGAAGCCTGTTGTGCATTAATAGTAATAGGAATCCAGGTAGACCTCTTTACTCTTATGCCTATCGTGCGTGGCTGGCTTTATGTTAGTCGTAAAACTGCAACTTTTGTGTCGGATGAGCGCAGCTTTCTGGCTGACCAGCTGAACTGGCAATCGCTTGCGGAACCGGAGCGATTGAATCGATTTCTGGCTCTGTTCGAGCCTATAGAGAAAGAGAATCGGTCCAAGCATGCACGCTATTATATCGAGGCTGACGAAGAGGCTCTCGAACAGTTTTTCAAAGCTTGATGCTCTGATGACATGCGAAGAGCTTACCGCTTTCACTTTTGTCTACAGTCTGCTTCTGGCAGACTAGCAGGCTTTTTCGATTTGAGGCGAGTTCGTATTTTTTGAATTCCAGATTCTTCGACCCTGACACAGCCTCGAAGAGAGCTGCTTTTAAGGCTTCTCCCTGGTCCGAGGCGTCGAAGCCATCGAGAACCGAATCAAAAGCGAAAGCCACAATGATCTCGCTCTCTTGTTCACGGAAATTGAGCGGGAAACCGCTATAGGTCTGCATCACTCCGGCGCTGACGATGGAGATCGGCTCAGTTGGAATGGTTATGTGCTCTCCTTTTTCCACTTCCCCGGACAGGTCCTGGGTCGGATAGAGGACTTCAAGGGGTTGCTCCGGACCGGCCTGGAAGAATACCACCACCTGGCAGTCGCTCAGCACTTTGATTCTGAGCTGAATGAAGTCGCCAATCAGCAGATTGGTTTCCGCTGGAATCTTCTCGTATCGTTCACTGGCAAGGCTCTGACGGTAAAGATTGACTTCCAGTCCCTCCCCGGAGGTTCCGATGGAAGAGAGCATACCTGCTACCGATTTGAAGAAACCGGATAACTTAGTCGGATCTTTTCGACCCTGTCTGACCGGGACAGATTCGACCGCGGGAGGCGGAGCTGTCTTGTCTACCGCCGATTCGAAGGTTGCCTGCGGTTCTGCCGCGTTTTCGTTTTCGATCACGGGTGCGGCGTTCTCTTGGGTCAAGCGCTCATTCAGATCTATCGCTTTGATTTCGAACAGGGTCTCTTCTTCCAGGTTGACCGCTTTATAGTCGCCGGACACGAGCGCTTGACCAGGTTTTCTAATCTCGAGACAGTCATAGATTGCCTCGGCGCCGATCATGATACCCGGATGAATCCATTCTCTGTAATGCTCGAATCCGTCTATGAGCCAGCCCGAATGAATGCCGATAACTCGGTCGTTCGCCACAATCGGCGCACCTATGGACTCCATCGGCAGACCCAGACTGTGGATGTATTGAGTACCGGCTTCATTTTCGATGGGGGTGATGATATAGCCCATATCGACCGAGCTTTTGCGGTTGCTTGCATCCACCGAAAAGCTATAGACTTCCTGTCCGCTGTTAAGATGTAGGTCGTCAGCCAGTTTAATAGAGCGGATCTCGGTCAGGGAAGGCAGTTCGAAGTTCCCCACCTGGGCCTGACCGGTGTCGACCAGATATTTGAGAGCGTGGAGAACGGTCGCTCCATCGAAGCTGCAGCCTCTCACCACTCGCGAGATCGGAGTCGGAAATTTGATATGGTTCCAGACACAGGCCACCGGGGGGCACTGGGCTTCTATGAGATTCAAGAGCGATAGTTCGTCATTGGTGCGGCAAATCTCCACAGTTTTGCCGCCTACACCTTGATAGAGGGCGCTCGATTCTTCCAGAATTTGATAGGCATTCATCAAAATAGCCGCCGTGGCTTTTTCAATCGGTGGGAAGCTAGCCCACTCCGGATCCAGTTCGCGTTTGAAGAAGAATTTGAGTTCCTGGTCTAATGTGCAGATCATCTTGTTCAGCGCTTCTTCGTTGACCAGATTCTGGTACTGGATATGAGTAATTCGCTGATCGCCGAGGCAGAATCTTGCTACCACTCGGTTGAGGTTGTCGACCAGCATCATCGTTCCGATGTTGCGGGCGTTCAATAGGGTCTGCAGAATCGATACGATCTGCAAGTTCTCGGCCTGACCGGTTAGGTCCGGTTCTTCATCCAGTTTGTGATAGGTTATCTTGTTCTTCAACCTGGTCATGGTGTCCCGACCGAGCTTCTTGAGATTTCTGGTTAGTTTTATGCCGGCTACGTTATAGGGGGAAGCGGTCAATCCGAAGTGCGGATAAAATCTGGATTCTTGTAGCTCTCGCTTGCCTTTCCAGCGGTCGAAGAGGTTGTGGAAGCGAAACTCTTTGACGCCGAATCTCTCCCGGGTAGCAGGAAATTCCACCGCCAGAGAGTCGGGATTTTCGCCGAAAGGAAGAACCAGGCTGGCGCAGGTTACCACCTCTCCGTCCCGGGACATCCAGGCTGTGCCGATTATTTCGTTCTCTTCGACTGTCCTGTCGATGAGCCAGGCGGTAGCGCTTAGTAAACCTAGGTCTCCAGGATACAATGTCAGTTTCTCCATCACACCCATATATCCTATATCATATCCTGGCAGCATTTTCTGCCGGGGTGGTACCATTGAATAATTGGTGAAAGCGGAATTCTTATAGAATCGCGCTGAAAGGCTGGAGAGAGTTATATGTTCGCTAAATTAAGAGACGGTGATTATATGGTGTCCTTCACGAGCCGGACCCGGCGAAATTTACTATCGGTCACAGTCGCATTTTTGGCTATTGCTTTGACCCAGGGCTGTCAGCAAGCCCAGGTCGCAGGGTCCTATGACGGAGCAGCCAAGAACCTGGCGGTCAAGGCTAACATGCAGCGAGTCCAGGCTGCCGCCGAAGCCTATTTCAGGGATCATACCTATATGTACCCAGCCGAGATCAACGATGATTTCAAGAGTTATTTCCCCGGAGGGGACCCTGTAAGCAAGAAACCCGGTTCTGCTTTGACCAACCCCTTTACCGGGCAACCCGAATGGCCGGTCATTGGAACAATAACCGATCTGACTGCAGCCAGAGCCGGATTGCCGAAAGCGCTCTCTAAAGGGGTTATAGAATACAGCCCTATTAATGGCGGTAAGTCATATGCGGTCAGAGCCGGCGGTTTCGATGACAAGGAAATCCCTCAGATGAACTCCAACAGTCCGCTAGTGCTGTCACGGGACAATTTCGAGAAGAGCGGCCTGTAAATGTAGAACCGTATTGGTATTGAATGTGGTGCTGCTTTCAGGCGGTGCTTCTTTTGCCTGGACGCAATATACCAAGTTAATCTAAAAATCTGGAAACCGGGGTAGATACCAGAATAGTCCCTCCCCGATTTAACCGTATTGTCATGGCAGAAGATAGCAAAAAAGAACTGGCGCCGGAAGTCAGCGCATCAGAAGGACAGGATATTCAGGATAGTCGAGATCAGCTTTCTGAGCGTTTAATCTCTGCCACCGATGATTCTGTCGAGCAGCCGAAGTCCACCTCCTCGGTCGATGTTCCTGAAGATATAGAGGCTTCGAGATTGAGCCTCAGCGATGAGGCCGCTCGCAGTTTGAAAGAGCTTTTTGAGGAGGTCAAAAGCGGGCCTTTTGAGCTTTCTCAGGAGGCGTCCTCAGATACGGTCGCGGTGGCGAATGTACTCGCCCAGGAAATGAGTGAACTGGGCGTGGAGTTTTCCGGCGGTTCCGATCATCGGGGAGCCTTCGGTAAGATGATCATGGGCGATAATAAAGAGAGTGTTATCTACCAGGACGGCAGGGGCCAGGCTCATCTTGATGGCAATCAATTCGATTTCGATCTCTCCTCAGCCGATAAGATTTTTGATGCGACCCGAGCTTCTGTGCCTGTTATGGCCGGTTCGGAAGGAGACAGCCTTAAAAAAGCGAATGTCGACCGTATTCAATTGCGCGCTGACGGCATCCAGAAAATGGAATTGAGCGGCGGCGACGTGCTCTTCAGAGTTCCGGCCAATCCGGAGGGGGTCAACTGGATAAGGGATGTCGGAGGCGAGAACGGTGACCGCTCTATAATCGCTTATGCCGATGGCAGAAGAGAAGTGCGCTTCAAAGAGCCCGGGCCCGAAGGTGTCCTGGCGGTGCAGTTCGGTGCCGATGGAGAGATTCTGTCTCTGGATCGCGATTCCGAAAAGAGCGGCGGTGAAAGCGCCATTTATTTGGGAGGAGACGGCTTCGGCTCCATCAAGCAGACTACGGATAGAGAGTCCGGAGTAGTGGTAACCGAGTTTGCAAATTCGGACCAGGGGCTCAAATCAATCACTTACAATCCGGCGTCGGCAGAGAGCCCCTATCAAATCGAGTTCGAGCCGGGTCGTGAGAATCCTGATTTAGAACAGCAAATCAAGTCAGGGCAGTTTAAAATACCTCTTTCATTTCATTCTGAAGATGGTCGCCCGGAGGGTATAAATCTTTTTCCTGAACGTTGGAGTTCCCTGGAAAATGTAGACCCTGCCACCGGTCAGTTCATGCTCGGTGCTGACGGAACTCTTCAGTTTCAAGAGCGGGGCGAGGTGGTTGAGAAGCCTCTTGAAATAGAAGGTGAGAGCGCGCAGTTCGCTTTCGGCAATGAGAAGGGTGAATTGATTACAGACCCTGAGACCGGTTATGTAAGCGGCATTCGCTTTGAATCCGGCAACAGGGCCGGTCAGGAATACGCATTGTCTTATGGAGAGGATGGCAGTCTCAATCGCATGATTGTGAGGGTTCCTTCGGAGGGCGGGGAAGGTCGACTAAACCAAGTAAGCTTGACCAGGCAGGGTGATCAGTCCTGGCTGGTTGAACCTGCCGGCGCAGGAATACCCGGTTTCGAAAGTTTGAAAGTTGCAGATGACGGTCGTTTATCCGGCAATATCGTGGTTAAACCCAATGGCGATATCGTATATGATGCCGGCGATGGATTTAGAGAAGCGATGCGTCTCAACGGTAACCATGATCGTTACGATCTGAATAGTTATGAACGTGTTCGGGAGACAGCCGAAGGTGAAAGCGCCACTGAGTATTGGGATGGTTACGAGTGGCGTCAGGGCGCGAAGCAGAGTAACGAAGACGGCACCGTGACAGTCAGTTTCTCCGGTGAGGGCAAAGTCTCGAAAATCGTTAGAGACGCCGGTGTCGCAGAAGACGGCAGTCGAAAAGACAGGGTGCTCGTGGTTCGTAATGATGGCACCGTATACGATGCGGACTGGGGCCGACAACACATGAGCAGGCAGTCCGGGGATCAGAAGGTCGAATTGTTCAATACCGGCATGCGTGATGAAAATGATAAGGCAGTCTGGATGCAAGGTTCGCCTTCTGAAAATGGTGAAATCGTATTCAAACCTGAAAACGATAGAGAAAGACTTGCGATCATGGAAGGAAGAGTTCCTAAGAGCGTAAGTTTCCATGAAGGTGGTGAATTCACCTCGGTCTACGCCAACAATACCAGGGTCCGTTCGGACCGGTCGGGGCGGGCCAGCCGGATAGATTTCGGCAATGATACCCATGTCGAGCTGGACCGTGATGTGCACGGTGGAATACTCCGGGTTTCCGGTCTGGACGGGCGCTCTTATGAGCGTTCCAGGCTGTTGCCTGCCGGTGAGAACGGTCGGAGCCGCTTTCGCTGGAATGTGGTGGATGGAGAAGATGCTGAGCAAAAGAGCATCGAGGCCAGCCTGATTCTAGGGCAACAGGGTCAGATTTCATTTACGGGTGACGACAACTACTCCCTATCCATAGAAGGAAGCGGTATGACCGTGGTCAGATCCGGTGATAAAATCGAACGAGTTCTCGATGCCCAGGGACAGCTCTGGATGCCGGAGACAAGAGAGGACGACTCTACTGAGGTCTGGACCGTATCTTCTGGTGATCGTAGCGAATCTTTTGAAGGCTCTCTCGAACTGAATGCTTTGAGTGGACGAGCTACGGTCAAAGGAAAAGACGGTAAGTTCAGAAATTTAAATCCGGACGGCTCCACCAGAACCTATAACCAGGAAGGTGTCGAGATAGAGCGCAGTTTCCCCGACGGCAGCGTGGTTGCTCGTAGCGAACTGGGTTATTTGAGCGCGATCAAATCGTTGAATGCTGATGGCACGCTGGAGCTAAGAGAGTTCGTCTATGAGGACGGGCCTGACGGTCAGCCGCATTTGAAAGGCGTCAAATTGAACGGCAAACCGACAGAGGTCGTGGTCGACGGTCATCTGCGTGAGTTGAAGGATGCCCCTTCCAGTCCAGGTCAGATCAAGCCGGAAAATCTTGGCGCTTATATAGATTATGATACCGCTAGCGGTATGAGAATTATAAAAGCTTCTTTGGCTCCGGATGATAAGACGATCCGCCTGGAGGATATTCACGGAAAGTTCGAGGTAAGAGATCTGGCATCCACAGTTGCTGAGGATCAATCCAGCTTGACAGCATACTCTCGTCCTTATCTCTTTTATGATGAGGACGAGGAGTTTCCTCGTGATGCCGATGCCGGGATGGTTTAATTTTAGCCTATGTTCTTAAGTGGCTTTTTGAAATCGATAGCACTAGATTCGGTATCGCCCAGTAAAGGCTCTCGCCTAGCTTGAAAGCCGCGACCTCATCAGATGTCAGATCTATATAGACTTCTACGGTATCTGACTCTTTCTCTTTCGAGAGTTCGGGCAGATAGACTCGCCGCTTGACTATGCAGCGATAGGATTTTCCGTCTCTGCTCAAGAGCACTTCATAACGCTGCTCGTCGACGTCGACAATGTCACCATTGCTGGTGTTGATTTTTACTTTTTCCAGCACCGGTTTAATCTCGTCTACCCTCATCTTAACGGGCTCAGAATAGTTGACGATTTGAGAATATCGATCATAGGCATAGGACTCTTTATCGCCGCGAAAGGCTAGAGCGGCAAGACCGATAGGGACGCTGGCTGCTCCAGCGATATAGACTAGCTCTAGGGTGCCGGGTGGACCAAGATCCAGAAGGAAGAATATGAAGAGTATCGCTGCCAGACCAGAAACGATGGTAAGTCCGATCAGAACGAAGCTGCGTCCTTCTGAATCGATCGAATCTGGGTGGTAGTTTATCTTTCTTGCGGCCATTGGGTCAATTATACTTCAAATTAGAGACTCAATCTGGGAAGATAGGGCTCTTCCACCGAGGGCACAGAGCCAGTCGCCATGATTACTTTGAAGCTTAGAAAAGTACCGGTCCTGTTTGTCCAGGGCTTCTCAAGAGAGGACACCAGGGCCATCGTCGATTTTGTTCACGAAGCGAATCAGATGGCGACCACTTTCAAAGATACCGTTCTCTTTATCGACACACCGGCGACACCCCATCTGGTCGAAGCGGTCGAGTGCTTGAAAACCGAAGGGCTGAGAGTCGTGTTCAGGGATCATCACCGTGTCAGTGGTGAGTCCAACAATATTCGGGACGAGCAGAAGTTGAAAGCCACAGAGAAACTCGAGCGTCTGCTCGGAGAGGATTGTCTTATCACTTACCGACATCTTCATCCGGCTTGCAGCACCCTGGTAGAACCTGGAGAATTTGCCGACGCGCTCGCGATAATCGCTGATCCCGATGCCGATGGTTTGACTGCGGCAATGAAAGCAGCGGGGATTCACTATCAGGAGTTGGATGATGATGCCGCCCTCCTTGACAGTGAGCCTGCCATGCAGGTCAAAGGCTCGAGTATCTCTCGGTTGCTAGCCCTGGGGCTTTCGACCCTGCCTTCCTATGATTCCGCTCGACCACGGGAGAGGGAGGCCTGTCAGCAGAGACTTTTTTCCGATTGGGTGCAGGCTGTCCAGGGCAACGATGAGGCTCTCCAGCGCCTGCAAGAGGCTGAGTCGATCTATGAAGCCGCCGTCAGAGTAGCGGGCGATCTGGCCAATAAAGCCAGATCTATTGCGCCGGGGGCTGTTCTGGTCGATGCCATCGAGAGCGATATTTTTGATATGGGCAGTCTCACCGAGCTGGTGGAGCGGGAGCCTGATAATCACATTCTGGTACTGGTCAAAGACAGAGGACCGATTGCCGCTCATTTCGGGGTGCAATACAGTCTTTCTGTATCGAGGCAGGCCAAGGACGACATCGACTTGAGAAGGCTATTGCCGGAGAATGTGGTGAACGATCCGACTTGTGGCGTTATCAGCAACGTCTCCTTTCTTCTGCATGTTTCAGAATCGGTCTGGAGAGATTATGTTTTGCCCGGTCTCAAAGGCGGAAAGCATCGCCTGTGAGTAGTGATTTCTCTTCTCTGATTCGATTTGATAGAATCTCCAGGAGGAGACAGATTTAGAAGGTTCGGAGCTTTTCGTGGCTAAGGTTTTGGTAGTTGAGGACAATGCAGAGCTCATCGAAATGTTGCGAGCCCTGCTCGAGCACGAAAATCATCTTGTGGAGACCTTGAGCGATGGTACCGAAGCCGGTTACGCTCTCAAGCTGGACAAATTCGACCTGATCATTCTCGACTGGGAGTTGCCGGGCAAGCACGGGGTGGATCTCTGTCGCGAATTTCGCTCCGGCGGTGGTGATACTCCGATTTTGATTCTTACCGGAAGGCGCGAAATAGAAGATAAGGAGACCGGTTTCGATTCCGGAGCCGATGACTATCTGACCAAACCCTTTCATCCCAGAGAACTTATTTCGAGGGTCAAAGCTTTGCTTAGAAGAGCTGCCGGTCAGATCGAACTCGACACGCTTCGGGCTTGCGATCTCGAACTGAGTCCTTCCAGGCATGTGGTGGCAAGAGCCGGGGTAGAGCTCAGTCTCCTGCCGAGGGAGTTCAGCCTTTTGGAGTTTCTACTGCGGCATCCGAATCAGGTTTTCAGCAACGAAGCCCTATTAGAAAGGGTCTGGCAGTCCGATTCGGAAGCCACTGCCGAAGCTGTGAAGAGCACCATGAAAAGGCTGCGTAAGAAGGTGGATGGTGATTCCGACACTAAGATAATTCATACCGTCCATGGTGTCGGCTACATACTCAAAAACTCCGGCTGAGGAAGAATTAGACTTTTGAAAATCGTCTATAAAGGTCTTGCTTTGATGATTTCGATTCTGGCGGTACAGCTGGGATTTGTTTTTGCTCTGCTCAATCTCCTGGATCAAGCAGAGCGAACCGCCGCCCGGGAAGCGCAAGCTAAATTGATTGTCGGTCATACTAATAAACTGATGCACACTTATTATGACGCCGCCAATACGCTCAAGAGCTATTTCCTCTCCAGGGACGATAGCACGAGAGCCCAGTATGAAGCTGTCATGAATAAAGTACCTCTGGAGTTGAATTGGCTTTCCAACAATCTGGAGGGTAATCCGGAAGCAAGAGCCAGCCTGGAGGCGATCAGAAAAAAATCGGATCAGATCCTGGCTATTTTGAAAAAAGCGAAGCGCACCGCCGATGAGGAGAGTGTGATCGCCGCTATTCCCAGATTGGCAGAGTTTCGAGCAGAGATTCAACCTCTTTTTGACGGACTGGTTGTTGATGCCGACAAGTTGATCAAACGTCAGGAGAAGATCCTGGAAGATAACCCCGCTACCCAGGCTAAGGAGAGAGCCGGGATTCGCAACATTCTCTACATCGGTCTTGCCTCCAATCTTGGTATCGCCATATTCATCGCTTTCTATTTCTTCGCCAATATAGTGTCGCGAGTTGACATTCTAATGGACAATACTCGCCGTCTTTCGAAGGGGGAGCCGTTACGGGGTCGCTTGAAAGCCGCTGACGAGCTGGGTGAGTTGGACCGAGTCTTTCATGAGATGGCTGCCGCTCTTTCTGAAGCTCGGCGCAAGGAGAGGGCTATCTTCGATAATGCGCTCGATGTTATCTGTGCTATCGATAGCCAGGGACGGTTTCAGGAGGTCAGTCCAGCCAGCAGCTCCGTATGGGGCTATGAGCCGCATTCTCTGTCCGGATCCGAGCTGAAGGATATTGTCGCCGAAGATCAAAGAGCAGAGTTGGCTCTGTGTTTTGATGCGGCTAGAACAGGTAGTCTTGCCGGACCATTCGAGGCTTCTGTTCTGGCAGCAGGTGGCGAGAACGTTATCGAGACTCTCTGGACAATACAATGGAATGAGGAAGACAGTTCCTTCTATTGTGTCGCCCACGATATCACCGATCGTAAGAGGGTGGAATCTAGAATAAGAGCAGTGATAGAGATGCTGCCGGTCGGAATAGCCTTAGCACATCCTGACGGCACTATCGAGTATGTCAATCCAAAGCTCTGTGAGATCTTCTGTTACGATCCCTATCAATTCGATGGAATGCATCTTAGTGATCTTTATGATGATACCGAGGGTGAGGACACCGGATTGAAAGAGACACGTGCCAGGCGGGCCGGCGCAATTGAATTTCCGGCGGAAGTATCCTGCGTCTCTTACGACACTCACGAGGGTGTGCGCCAGCTTGTGGTGGTGATTGACGTGACTGAAAAGTTCGAGTTGCTGCGCCTGCGGCGTTCCTTTGTTTCGATGGTCAGTCATGAACTGCGCACGCCTTTGACATCGGTACAGTCTTTTTTAGGGATGTTGACCATGGGCATTTATGGGGATCTTCCCGAGCAGGTCACAAGGCTCGGCGCCAGCGCAGAGCGCAGCACAAAGCAGTTGATCCGTCTGATCAACGATTTGCTCGACGTAGAAAAGATGGAGCAAGGACGCCTCGAGATGAAGATAGAGGCTGCTAATGGAAGTGACGTGTTACAAGCTGCCCTTGAAGCGGTGGAGGCTTTTGCCGACCGCTATGAAGTCGAGATCGTTTCTTCGGTGGAGAATATGCAGTTTCCCTGCGATCGAGATAGAGTTTCCCAGGTTCTTATCAATCTGATTTCCAATGCGGTCAAGTTCTCTGACCGAGGCTCTTCTGTTCATGTTCGAGGCAGTCGCACTTCAGATCACGTGCGCTTCGAAGTAGAGGACAGTGGTCGAGGGATTCCCGCACCCTATCTCTCTGTGGTTTTCGAGAGGTTTCAGCAGGTCGATGAAAGCGACGCCAGAGAGAAAGGAGGTTCAGGGCTGGGCCTTGCTATTTGCAAAGTGATTGTCGAAAGTCATGGTGGCACCATCGGTGTGGAGAGCGAAGAGGGTAAGGGCAGCCTCTTCTGGTTTACCTTGCCAGCCTCGGAGAATTGATTGTAAAATGAGTTCTTGTTGGAAGTCATAAATATGTTTGAAGAATTCGAGCAAGCTTTAGTACACATAGAAGATGAAGAAGCCGCCGAGCTGGAGAAGCTTATTCAAGCCGAGCCCGGTCTTTTGGGTTTTGTTCATGAAGACGCCTCCCTTCTGCATCATGCAGCCGCTGCCGGCTCTCTTTCCGTGCTCGAGGTGCTTCTGGAGAATGGCGCCAATCCTGATGGACCGGAGTCATGCTCGTCTACACCGTTGCACTGGGCTGCCGGTCTCAATCTTGTCGATGTGTTGAAACAGCTCATAGAATTCGGTGCCGACCCTAAAAGAGTCGATGATAATGGGGACGGAGGCACTGCCCTGGTGCACGCGCTTTTCTACGGACATAGTGAGGCCGCTGATCTTCTAGCATCCAGGATGATTGTTCCATCTAACTTGCGGGTTGCCGCCGGTTTGGGGCGAATCGACTTGATGGAGCTATTTTTCGATGAGCTGTGCAATCTCACCGATGATGCCGGCAAGCATCGAGAGTGGTACCGGGCCAATGAAGAGTTCCCTGAAAGACCGACTCGAGAGGATTCCCAGGAGATTCTTGACGAAGCTCTTTGCTACGCATGTTTCAATAACCGGATGGAAGCGGCTCGTTTTTTGCTCGAGCGTGGCGCCAATCCGAACGCCAGGCCTTTTTACGCTAGTGCTCTGCATTTTGCCGTCGCCAAGGATAATATCGAGCTGGTCGACATTTTAATGGAGGCCGGCGCCGATCTGTTTATCGAGGACGATATTCATCGAAGTACTCCCCAGGGTTGGGCAGAATGGGGCTGCCAGAACAGGATGTCCGACTATCTTCTGTCGATTATGGCTGATTCTGATCTTGTTCATTCAGTCGCCAGTGGTGATTCGAGTAAGGTGCAAACGCTCATTTCCCGTAGCTCCAAGCGGGAGCTGATGGGAGAGAAGGGTAAACAAGCACTTCTAGAGGCGATTGAGTCAGGTAACGAAGAGATTGAGAAACTCTTGAGAGAGGGCGGCGCACGCCTTTGTCTCAGCAGTGCAGCGGCTATAGGTTCGATAGAAGATGTCGAGTATCTTATCGGCCAGGGCATGAGTCCTAATTCCACCATGACGGTTTCGGTTCCCGTACCCGGGTCCCATGCGGTAGACAAAGAGATCTCCGCCTTGCTTCTGGCTGCCGTGAATCGTCATGAGCGCGTATGCCGTAAGCTGATAGGTGCCGGTGCCAAGGTCGACTTATATGTGGCGGCAGCACTGAATATGGTATCGGAAGTCCAGACCTATATCGATGGCGGCATGGACATAGATGCTCCGGATCAGTTCGGTCGAACCGCTTTGCACCGAGCTATCCAGGGAGATGCTGTCGATGTTGTTCGTTTTCTGCTGGAAAGAGGAGCTGATCCGGAGAGAAGCGCCGACTTCTTCAGTTATGGTCCTCGTGCCCTGCATATAGCTGCTCAGGCTGGGGCTTCTCGAGAGATAGTAGAGCTCCTGATCGCATCCGGTGTGGATCTGAACGGGTCTTCCAATCTGGGTACCCCTCTTGAGTGTGCGCTGCGAGAGAATCAGGATGAGACTGCCGTGATTCTGAAAGAGTTTGGAGCCGAGCCGGAAGAGAAATGAATCGTCATTTATAGCTGATTGAAACTTGGGCAAATTAGAGCGATGGTCGTTGGATGGTGCTCGAGGACGCAGGCTGGTCAGGGGTGGATATGGCTACGGTGGGCGATAAGTAACTTTAGAATTACTTCTCTTGCCAGCCCCCATTCTTCTTCGCTAACAGGCTCCAGGAACTCTCGATAGACTCGCTGGACTCTGCGGGTGGCTCTTGCCAAAGCTGCTTTTCCTTTCGGTTTAAGGTAGAGCATATTTACCCGCTTGTCCTCTTTTGACTTATCCTTATATAGGTATTCTCTTCTTTCAAGACTGTCGACGATGGCGGTTACAGAAGTCCGGTCTATCCCGAATTGTTCCTGAAAACTATGCTGGGGCATCGGTCCTGATACTGCCAGGATCCTGAGCAGACCGTACTCATGGGACATGAGATTCAGCGGTTTGAGGGCCTCTTCAACATGTTTGCGAAGAATTTTGGTGGTCTGTGCCAGTAAAAAACCTGGGCTGTTGGCAAATTCTTCCGGAATGTCCATCGAAATCTGGTTCTTGTTCGGATAGCCATGAAACTACTTGCTATTCCTGAGTATTTTACTCTAAAAGCCAAGTAGAGATTGTGTTCCCTGGCTGAAATTAAAATTGATTAATGAAGTGAAATTGAACTTTTTTGCTGTTCCGGCGTCTTGAAAGAGAGTTGGTGATTGAAATATTTTGGAGGCACTTAAACCAATGAAATCAAAAACTCTGGCGTTTTTAGCCGCAGGACTCGCTTTGTCCGCATTCACCTGGATTTCACCCGCCCCTGCAGAAGCCCAAGTATGCAATCAGAATTCGAATCTGAACTCTTATAGTCCGAATTCCAATCGCAGAGACTTCCATCGCAATCGGAAAGCTGTCAGAAAGCATTTGAAAAGGGCTTACAGAAACAATGTGAATGCATACACCGGTGTGGTCAATCCGTCCTATTTTGTTCCGGCCAATCAGAACCTATACGGTAACCTGGTCAATCCCTATTACACGAACAACAACGGACTCGTTCGCAACGTACTGAACTGGTTCTAGCTATAGAACCACATGGAATCTATCTTAGGAGAATAAAAATGAATAAAAGAAACCTGGCTCTTCTGTCCGCTATCGGATTTGCTCTTTCCGGATCTGCACTGTCGCCGGTATCAGCGGCCGATTCCAATCCGGAAACCATCGCCAAGCTTCCTCCCGGTGCGTGTGCGCCTGGCAAGTCCTGTTCCGGCGGCAAGAAGTTTGATCTGACAGACGATCAGCTCGAGAAGTTGAGCGGACTGAAGAACAAGATGAGAGAGGCAAGCGGTCCCAAGTACCTGGAATTGAAGAAACTGAAAACCGACTTGAGAGACAAACTCACCAAGTCAGAAGTCGATAAGGGCGAGCTACTCGCTATCCAGGCAAAGATAAACGATCTCAAGGCATCTCTCGCCAATGATCGCATCGCTTTCATGGCGGATGCTTCCACAGTCTTCACTGCTGAACAGAAAGAGAAGATGAGACGAAGAATGCTTATGAAGAATGTGATGGGTATGCATCACGACGGCAAGCGCTTTCATGGAAAGGGAACCCACGGAAAAGGCTTCCATGGCAAAGGCTTCAAGCACATGAAAGGTGATGTCGGCCCTGGTGCCGAAAGTGGTGTAACCTCAGAAGCATCGGTCTCCGAGAGCGGAGAAGAGCTAAGCTAGAAGTAGCGTAGGCAGGAAGATCGGATCTAAGATCGAATTCTAGAAGATTCGATCTTTTTGCTAGCCTTAGAAATTCTCGACTCTTTTCTGAACATAGATTTTGCCGTTCGACCAAAGCAGGCTGCTCCAGTACGGAACTGTGAATTCGGTCACATAGTGTTCCGTTGGAACATGACTGATCAAATAATCATCGCCGCGCACGGGCCACCATCGCCATTGATTTTGTGGGGCTCGTCCTTTCCATTTTTCTTGAATGGTTACGGTCTTATTTTTTCTATCTGTCACCGATCTCAAAATCAGTTTATCGACATGCCTGTATTCCGCTCCTCCCTCGATCCGATCAGGGTTTATTCCTTTTGCTTTCAACAACTCTATCGCTGTCCAGCGAGCACGGTTCCAGCTCATGTAGTGTTGTTGAGCACAGCTACTCCAGAGCGCTGTGCAGGCAATCAGGCTGCCCATTAGTAAAGTGGCGAACCATCCCGGTTTCAGGTTCCAGTTTTTCCAGGCAAGAGCGATGCAGACCAAACCGTAGGGAACGAGAGTAAGATAGTATCTATCGAAACCCTTGACCTGAAGCAGAGTGCAGGTAAAGATAGTCATTGTCGAAAGAGCGAAAGTTAGATAGGCTTTCTGCAAGGAAAAGTGCGGCTCTTCTTTTGCGCCGGGCAGGCTGAGCAGTCCCAGGCACGTGATATAGAGCCAGGCGCCGGCAGAGGTTAATGCGGTGAGCAGAAGCATTTGCCAGGACTCGGCCTCTGGCAGGCTCTGGCCAATCACAGTATGGGGGCCAAGGGCCGGAAATCTGAGGAGATTCATGTTGTAGGGCATCAAATCTTTATCCTGGAGCACTGCGTTCAACAAAACGGCAATGATCATGGCGGAAGCTACACTCACCACCAGAGATCGTCCTCTTGAGCGCCCGATTTTTTCTATGGCGACCGGTATCACCACAAGAAGAGGTAGAAAGAATAAACCAAGGTAGAAAATGCAGTGAATCAATTGTTCGTTGTATGCTGTCAGAGCTTGCCATGAATGGCTTCCGAAGATATTCAGTGCTTTATCTTTGAGTCGTTCACCCAGTATCTCCATATAGGCTGAATTGTCGAGCAGCATCCGGTTAGCGGTTCGGTAGATGAGCAAGGCTGTCGCCGGAAGCCCCAGAAGCCAGGTCGCCTGGCGGATGATGGTGCCGGAGTCGAGTCGTTTTAGAATGGTGGTGTATAGAAGTAGAATCAGATTCGGCAGCAATAGAAGAATATTGATCTGGCGTACCAGTATGCTTGCGGCTAGAAACAATGCAGCGGTAGCGATTGTTTTAGTCGAGCCGGATTTGATGCCGCGTATGAGAAAGTAGAGATGGAATATTGTCAGGGTGGTAAAGGGTATATCGGTCATGAATGAGTACGAGAGGTTGACTACCAATGGGTTGACCGCAAACACCAGGGCGAAAAGACCTGCCTTCGCTCGATTCAATCCGATCTCCCGGGTGAGAAGAAATACTGCCCATACTCCAGCGAGGGAGAAGAACAAGGTCGATATTCTGAGAACCTCATAAGAGAAGCCGAAAAGCGCTGACCATAAGAATCCCCAGAGGATATGGAGATAGCAAGAGGCTATCGAGGCGTCCAGTTTGAGTATGCCGGTCTCTATGAGGTCTCTGACAGGAATTGCATAGAAGGCGTCGTCGTTGAGAGGAAAGTTGCCACCATAACCGATGAAGCATATGTTGAACAATGAATAGAGAATTGCCGCTGCTATGGGGATCCAGGAGATCCAAGATATTTTTTTTTCGGTTTTTATCCCGGTTTTCTTGATACCGGATTCAACGGGAGCCGACAGCACTTTCAGACCCCTTTTCGGTTACCGAGAGGTCGGGGCTCTCTTTTACCGAATCATGTTTCAGGATGAGCAGCTCTTCGAATTTCCAGGGGAGAATAGTTTTGATTGGCACCGTTGCCAGTGTCGAGTAGTTATCTATCGGTTTGAAGGAAATTACATAGTCATCACCTTGAACAGGCCACCAGCGCGATTTGCTGCCAGGCCAGCGACCTTTGTAGCGGAAGTGCAACTGGTGTTTGCCATTTCCTATTTCGAAGCAGTTCCAGAGTTCTATCTTTTTATACATGTTGTATTCGGCGCCTCCGTCGATGCGCGCCGGGGAGATTCCGGCTTTTTCCAGAATCTCCGCAGCCTGCCACCGGGAGCGGTTCCAGCTCATATAGTTATATTCCTGTCTGGTGGTTTCGAATCCGAACAGCAAAAAGAGAATCAGGGAAGGTACAAGCAGGATGCGCAATTTCAGCATATTCATGCCTATTGCCAGGCAGAGCAGAGTGGGAATCAGCGCTTCGATAACATAGCGGTCGTAGCCTCGTATTGAAGTGTTGATGGTAACGAAGCCCAGGACGGTACCGAGCACTAGAAAACAGAATATTGAAGCCAGGGTTCTTTCATATTCCTGCTTCTGGGGTGATTTCAAGCCAGAGAACAGTTTCTCGCAGGCTGACAGAAGTACGATCAAAAGTCCTGTATAGCCAAGCAATGCCGCCGCTGTCGTTGGTTCATGGACCGTAAAGTCGACCGATTCGAGCTGACCGATCAAGCCGGCAGCGCCGATTTCGTTCACATTCCAGATGTTTCTAAAGATCGGAATCCGAACGAAGTGGTGGATCACTTCATAGAGAAATGCGGATGAGAGAAGTGCCATAACAAGATGAATCGATCTGAGACTCTTCAATGGGAATCTGGCCTTCTCGAAATTAAAGACCGAGATTATCAAAGGCAGAGCGAACAAGCCCAAATAGGAGCCGACGACGCTGAGCTGAAGGAAGAAGACTTTGATCAAAGAAAGTGGTGCGGAGAGCGAATAGGCTAGATAGTTTTTTAGAAGATCCTTGTGATATCTGTAGGCCTCCACCATCCAGGCGGAGCTTTCCATGAGCCTGTCCGAGATCAGAATCGCTACCAGGGGTAAGACCATCGGAAGGGCTGCAAGCCAGTTTGGCAGGCGTTTTTTATATCCAAGGAAGGTGAGAGCCGCCAGGCTGGCAGGCAAGAAAATAACATTGCTCTGTCTTGTCAGTACCGCCAGGGTAAGCATGACCGCAGACAACTCAAAAGCTTTCGAAGATCCCCGGGTGATACCGCGCACGAAAAAGTAGATATAGAACGCTGTCAATGTCGAGGCGGTTATATCGGTCATGAAGCTGAACTGCAGATTGACCATTATCGGGTTGACTGCGTATAGCGCCGCGCAAGCCCCAGCCAGACTTCGTCTTACTTTGAGCTCCCTGGCGGTAAGAAATATGGCTATGACCGAAAGAAAGCCCATGGTCAGGTTGACCGACCGTAAAACTTCGAAGGAGAATCCGAACAGTTTGCTGGCGAGAGCACCAACAAGGATGTGCAGGTAGCAAGCGGAGCCCGAGGCGAAGAGTTGCAACTCGCCGGTCTTCAGGAAATGCTGTACCGAAAGACCATAAACGTAGTCGTCATTGATTGGAAAGTTGCCCTGGTTCGAGATGACAAGGATATTGAGCAAATAGTAGATTATGGCGCCGCCAAAAGGCAGCCAGCTCATAAAGCTCTCTTTCGGGTCTTGGCCCGGTTTGAAGATGGATTCTACGGAGCCGGGGGACGACTCTTGCGATATTTCCAGGGTTTGTTCGGATAGCATGGAGAACAGTCCTGCCCTTTTATTGCAGATATCAAGGGTAGAGCATCTCCAGGCAGTTTGCGTTAATAACTCACACTGATTAAGAGTAAATCCTTCTTATGTATATATAAGAAAGCGATGTCAGCCGAATGGTGACATCGCTTCTCTTTTGATTTCGTTTACTCTAACTAGCTTGGAAGAATGGGAATGATTCCATTAGACGGGCTGCTTCTTCCACCGCCGGCATCTGCTTCATTAGCGCAGAAAAGACCGACAAGGAGTGCAAAAAGCACAACCAAACCGAGAGTTTTCTTGTATTTATCCATTGGAGCTGGATCCTCTTCTGTACGATACGTAGTAATTCAGTCTTTTGAATTGATCTGCTGCTTAGTGAACCACAGATTCGCCGTCTATTATGCCCTATTGACAAGGTGGCGACCCGATCCGGATAACGCTTGTTAAGAGAAAGTTTCTCCATGCTGCTTCCCGTCCGCCTTCTTTCCCGGCGCTTGAGACAGGAACCCGGTCGATTTGCAAAAGCTTAATTATTGTTCAGTTAGGATTATTTGATATGCGGTTTATATAAACAGGGATGTCAACTGTCTTTCTGTTTTGCTGAGGAACTGTTTCTCTTCAGCAGGGCTCCTGCAATAACCAATATGAGTCCGCCCAGAAAGGTAAGTGCTAATGCCAACCCGAACTTCAGTGAATCTGGAAAGTAGTCGAATTCAATTTGATGGTGACCGGATTTTTCTATGGGCACCGCCCGGAATAGATAGTTTGCCCGCAAGATCTTGCAATCATACTCTCCATTCAGGCGCGCTCTCCAGCCTGGATACCAGGTGTCGGCTAGAACCAGATATCCTGGTCCTTTGCATTTGAGGTCGATTGTCACTTTATTGGGACCCGGTCGTCTCAGGCTCACTTCGGGCTTAGAGTCATTAGTCCCTTCGAGTTTCGGAGACGGTAGAGCGATCGATGGAGCCTCTTCAAGCAGCACTTTTTTCAGCGGGTCGAAAGCTTCGCTTTTCAGGACAGCGAGAATTTTTGATCTGTCTTTTACAACAATTGCTTCTTGTACGAAAAATGCCACAGGCAGTGCCTCCAGGTTCTCGTAGATTCTGTATCCATTTTTATCTTCGAAAAGCAGCTTGAATCTTGAAGCGCTGTCTTGCGGCAGCCTTCCACAAGAAGTCTTTATCAATACAGGGTGATTTTTAAATAGATCCGGTTTCTCTTCCGAGCCTTTGAGATAGTTCTTATTCTCTCTCAATTTCAAACGGATTCCGGGATAGACGACCTCACCTTCAGTCAGGCTTTCTGAAACCGGTATCGAAATCGGTATCAGCTCTGAGTCGACCGTCTTTGAGATAAACTGCCAGGGGCTGCTCCAGATCTCCTTTCCATCTTCGGAAAAGAGTCCATACTGAAGCTCCTGATCTTTGTCTCTCTTTTTCTTGATCGCTATGAATCCATAGATAGCTTTTCGGGCGGGAAGATAGTTGAATACGTTTTCGGTATCACTTCGGCGAACTCTGAAATCTTTATCGACGGGTCCCAGCGGCGGAACATCAGCGATCACATACTTTACTGCGGCGTAGTTAATTAAGCGGTTCAGTTTTGTGCTGTTGAAGCCCCATAGATAAAGATCGTGTTTTTCGGCTCCGGCCGCTTTTAGAAAGTTCAGATAGCGCTCGGGGAAAAACGGGTTATAGAGTCTTAAATCGCTGGTGCCGAATATTTGATTGTTGTTTGGTAGATAAGTATGAATGCCTGTGGCCAGGCTCCGTCCATCCAGTTCTTTCAGTTTCTCGATTATCTCCGGGCATTTGTATAGAAAGGGCTCGCCCGGCTGCATCGCAAGTGCGGCGAAAGAATACTGGGAGCCAAGATTGAAAAGCACCAGAAGAGAGGCAAGAGGGCTAGAGATTGAGGCTTTTTGTCCTGATGAAAAGAAGATAAGCACTGCTATCAGCGCAAATGTCGCGATCAAGCTTGCCGTTTTTAATTCGGGCGCGTCGGAGAGCATTGTCGACAGAGGCGGGACGTAGAGATTGTCGACATTGAAATCTGTCAGTCTTTTGGCGATAACGCTGAGCAGAATCGGTGTCGCTGCCACAATAATCGCCGAAGCGACGGCTGTTTTGATTTTATTGTTTGCTTGTTCCGGGTCATGCATAAGGGTATCGAGACCGCAGGCTCCCAAAAGTGTTGCTGCCAGTAGAAAGAGCGGAATCGCGTAGGACGGCACCAGAGCCGAAAGGGGGCCAAGGGCAATCAACTTTGCCAGGGGACCTGGCTGGGATACGAAAAGAAAAGACAACGCCAGAAGGGTAAAGAGGATGTTTTTGAAGCGATTCTTAGAATAGATAATTGCCACCGGAATCAGTGCGGTTATGAGCGCACCCGGATATGGTGCCTCACGGCCGTTCGCCGGATAGAGTTGATTGAGGATTAGAGCGAGCCAGTCGAGCGGTCTGCCACCCATGGAAACACCGTCGGTTTTGTAACTGGTGCTGTTTGCAATAAATTCTATAAAGCAACAAAGTAAAGGCGCGCAAAGACAGATAGCGGTAAGGGCGACAAGACCGAGTTTCTTAATTGCCTCAAGTTTCGCTCCCTGGAAAGTAATGAGCAGATAAAAGAAAGTCGAAAATGTTATGGCATAGAACGAGCATTCCGGATGCATTGTATAGACCAGGAGTGCGCAGCCGGCACCGGATAAAATCGAAACGTAGACGGAGTCTCTTCTTGCGAGATTGACGAATAGTAAAAGTGCAACCGGATAAAGAGCGAAGTGATTGGGAAGCTCGCAGTACCACAGATAAAATGGTGCAAAGTTATAGGCCAGCGCAGCCATCAGAGCTGCGGGTCTGGCCAGGGCCAGGGATCTTGCCAGATAGAAGAGAGCGAAGCATCCTATCGCAACCTCGAGCACAATGCCCAGGTTGTACCAGTAGAAGTTGGATACAGGAAAGAACAGTCGCAGGGGAGAGAGGAGAAAGGTCTGGGGGTCACCCACCAGGGGTTGTCCGCAGCCGTTGTCGGGATTCCAAAGCGGCAGATTTCCCTCTTTGAGCAGGCGTTCGGTCAGAAAGCTCACCGGCGCATGGAGCTGATAAAGGCTCGGATCGAAGGCGCATCCATAGGAGGCGCTTTTCATCGAGGGATCAAAAAGAGAATCCGCCTTTTCTACCAGACCTATCTTGGATACCGGTTTGCCCTGGAGAATCGTTTTATGATAAAAGGCTGTAATAATTACCACAATCGCGAAAACATAGATGATGTCTTTCGCAATAATGTCGACCTTTTTCATGAAAAGCTTTCGTCCACAGCTGATAGGGACTGATCATAGCATCTGAGATTAGACGGTTTTTTCATGCCTTAAATAAGATCCTTCTCTCCAAGAAGCCAAGGGGCTTATTCTTATCTGATTACCGACGAGAATTTGAAAGTTGCAGAGTGAGGATAAAGCAGCAGAGCTTCAACCGGGGGTGTTCTATGTAGTCTCCGCTTTGTTTTTGTCGGCCGGGCTTTTCTATGTTTACAAAATTTGCTCGGTGGTCGTACCTGCTTATGACCTCGGTCTGATTCCTCTGGGCAGCGATCTGATCTTGCACGGTGGTCATCTTTACAGGGATCTGCATACGGTAATGCTGCCCGGCTCTTACTTGTGGCTGGCGTTTCTCTTCTCTTGCTTTGGTGTCTCCATGTCCGTATGCCAGGTTGCCACCACCGGCACCATCTTCGGCTGCGGACTGGTTCTTCTTTTGATAGCAAGAAAGTTCGTGCGTTCTCTTGCGGTTTTCATACCTTCGGCTTTGCTTTTCGTTCTGGGCGCATATGCCAACCCTTACTCTTCTCACCACTGGGATTCTCTCTTTCTTGTGCTCCTTTTCGTCTTTTTTCTGCTTCAGATCGAGGCATCTCATTCTGAGAGCTCCAGGAGCGCAGCTGGCACGAGCAAGCGCCTCCTGGCTCTTGCCTGCGGTTTGTGCGGCGGTCTTGCGGTTGTATGTTATCAAAGTCAACTATTGCCGGTGACAGTCGGTCTGGCCGCTTATTATGCAGTTGTGCGCAGCCGGCCGGGCAACTCGGGGGTAATGCTTCCATGCCTGGTCGGAGCCCTTTTGCCTGTAGTATCGGTTGTCTTCTTTTCGATACTCGCCGGGGATTTCGCTTTTATGCTGGACTCAACTATCACTTTCGTTTTGAAGAGTTATTCGGAGGTCAATAGAGTCGCTTATGGTTGGTCGGTGTTCGAGATTCCTGTGCTCGGCTCCCTTTCGACATTCTCTGCATTGCTTGCCGCTTTGCCTTATGGTGTTGTAAGACTCGCACCGTTTCTGGTGCTGGCTATGCTTGTCGTCGCTTCTTTCAAAATCGGTACTATCAGCCTGGAGCGCCTTATCAAAACTCATCCTGCTTTGTTCCTTTTACTCGCCTGCAGCGCCGGTCTGTTTATTGCCGAGCTGCATAAGCCGGATTTCAAAAGGTTGTTGTTTGGAGAGCCACTTCTCTGGATTTTGCTTCTTGTTCTCGCCGCTCAATTGAGATACAGAAGTGCCCGGATACTGATTTCGACAACCTTTGTTCTCCTTGCCTGCGGGCTTGTGATCAACGCCAGGACATTATTGTCATTTTCAGAACTGGGTGCATCAGAGTATAAAACAGCTCGTGGAGCGGTTCTTTCGCTGGTCGATCTTTCTGTCCTATCACGATTGTCTTCCCTTGCTTCCCCGGAAGACACTGCGGTAGTATATCCGTATGATACCGGTCTGCTTTTTTTGAGCGGTTTACGTTTCCCAGGGCGATTCCCGTTTCTGCAGTACGGTTATCACAGCCCAGAGCAGTTTCGGGAGACGATTGAGTCGATGGAGAAGGAGAACAATCGTTTTGTGGTGGTCAATCTCGCCATGACTACGGAGCTTTTCAAAGAGAGTGGCTTCGGCGGCTATGAGAGGCCTGATTCTGCGAAGCTTATATTCGAGCCGTATTTGAGACAGAATTTCAAAGCGCTGGGCGTTTTCGGGAATTACAAGCTCTATATTCGAGAGAGATGATTAAAAACTTGACATCAAGCGCCGCATCTATCTAAGAGTCAGTTTAGACAAGGCATGAACAACTTGGGTATCCTTACGGCTACTCAGGATTTTTTTAAGGGAAAGCGAGTTTTGGTCTGCCTGAAGCTGAGTTTGGTTTTGCCGGTGTTCAATACCGGCTATTGTCTCGATGAACTTCATCAGAAGTTGATCGAGGCTATCGAGCAGATTACTTTGACCTTTGCGGATAGCTTCATCCTCGACCATGAGTTCGTCTATGTGGAGGACTGCGGTTCGGACCAGGCGTGGATTCGACTTACCCAGATGGCGGCTTCCGATCCCAGGGTCAGGGCATTTCGTCATCTACAGAATTACGGACAGCACGCTGCTATCGCCACCGGTCTTGCAAAAGCCGAAGGGGACCTGGTTGTGGTCATGGACGCCGACGGCAGGGACCCGCCTGCCGTGATAGCAGAGCTTCTCGATTCATATTTTGCAGGTCATGAAGTCGTTATTGGTGTTAGACGCCGAATTTCCGGTCGACCACTCCGCCGGGTGTGCAGCTTTGTCGTCCGGCGTTTTTTTCCAATTTACGAAAGATTGCCGAACGGAAAGCACTATGGCTCTCTCTGGTTGATAGCCGAAGAGGCGCGAATGAGATACCTGGCCGATCCTGATCGTTTCCGCTTCTCTCTCAAAGTGCTGGAGCGAATTCCCGTATCAATAGGTTTTGTCGATTATGACCAGGTCGGACAGGGGAACGAGAAGAGTTCTTATTCGCTTTCTAAACTGTTCAAGTTGTTCTTTCGTCTGCTTCCGGAAAAGATTCTGAGAAGATGGTCTATATGCTTCACTAGCGGTGTCATTGTTTCGTCTTCGTTGCTTGCGGTTTGTTGGGCATTTGGTATCGAGCCAATCTTTCTCTATTCTCTTCTGGCTCTCTTTGCATTTTTTACCGTGGGCGCTATGACTGCTTATGTCGTCGGTACATTCAGAAATGACCGGGCACTATCTATTGCTGTTGTCGAGAGCGCTTCGCCTGCCTGTTTTTATGAGGAGGTATCGGTATGATCCCATTTAGATTCTCTTACTTGAGAGATCCAAGCTGGTTGGATTCCATAGTTTCGTCTCTTAAGGAAAATGGTTTTGCTATCCTGGAAGACGTTCTGGATGGAGAATTCATCAGTATATTGAAGGATGCCAGTGAGGTGGCAAGAGAAGATCTGTCGGGCAGTGTCGGTGATGCGGTCTTGCTTGAGAGGGGTGAGTATCCCTATGTTCGTCTACCAATGAATTTCAATCCCGTATTTTATGATGTTCTTGCCCTTGATCCGATGCTCTCCATTCTCGATTCATTCTTCAAGGCGAATTTTATTCTCCGCAATCAAATCTGTCAGCGTGTTTATCCGAATAAAGAGAACGAGCCTGCTAAACGGGTGTTTCACTTTTATCATAAAAATTTTCGGCATCTCAATTCTATTCCGGGAGTGATAGTCGACTGTGTCATTCCTCTGGACGACTCTACCGAATTCAACGGCGTGCTTCTTGCTTTCCCTGAATCCCACCGATGGTCTCATAGTCCCACAGAAGAAGAGCTTTCTCATCGCTCTTGCGATCTTGTCAAACTGATTGCGCCTGCCGGATCGCTGATTCTTCTAGATGGAATGACCTGGCACCGAGAAGACTACAATCGAACCGATCAAGCTATCGATTTCGTGCTGCATCAATTCTCTCCACCGATTTTTAAGCAGCACTTCGATTATCCCAGGGCTATCGATTCATCTATCGCCGAAACACTTCCTGATAGAATCAGGACTGTTCTGGGTTTCGATTTTCGAGTGCCGGACAGTATCCAGTCTTACTTTCGACCGGAAGGGGACATCCTCTATCGAGATCGAGTGAAATTGCCAAACTAGATTTAGATCGTACCCAGTTTTCGTCTCCAGCTCGGCTCGAAGCTTTTTAGATATGAATTGGCGCAGCTACCGGTATTGAGCAGAAGATCGATAATCGAGATCTCGTGCACAAACGGAGGATGGCACTGGGCATATTCTTTGTAGCCGGAATAGTCCATCCATGCTATTTCTATTCCATGTTTATCGAAGACCGAGGGCTCCAGATAACTGCGAGCGGCTTGACCCGAAAGATATACGGAGGCTTTTCTTTCCAGGCAAACTTTTGCCAGTCTTTCGGATTTCGATAAAGTCAGGTCTATGGACGGCAATATCTGCACCGTGGTTTCTATCTTCAGCAAATCTACGATTGTATCTATGAACGCTTTGTTGATCTTGCTCAGATTCTTTTCGTCACTGTTTAAGTATAGATCCTCCAGTACTTCTCTATAAGTAGAAAAATGTTCCGCTCTGGCGTAGGCTTCGCTTACGGTTCTCCAGTGTTTTTTTCGCCACTGATTTCCGGCTGTCTCGACTTCATTAATCAAGGGCATCTTCCCATCCGTTGACTTGGATAGAACGGGGATTGTGAGCCATATTGGGCCATTGTGAGTTTTGACTTTGTTGCGGTTGCGCCAGTCGTTACGGGTGTATTGCCAGCCATCGAAGATCCAGAATTCATCGACGGAATTGATCAGATCGAAATAGCCTTTCCATGGAATATAGTTAGACTGCAGAATAGCAATGGCTTTTTTCATGGGCGTCTAAAAGAGTCTTATGCGGTGGCTTGGGGCTCTGCTTCTGATGCTGCCTTGGCCTGGGTAGACACCACCGGCAGTAGCGTCTTTAAGCATTAGAGCTCCTGCTCCGATTATGCATTCTTTGCCTATTTCAACTGCCGGTGCCAGGGTGCAGCCCGCACCAAGCATTGATCCTTCCCGAATTTTACAATGGCCGGCTATATTCGTACCGGAAGAGATAAAAACATGATCTTCCACCATAGAATCATGACCGATCAGATTTCCACTCCAGATGATGACGTTGTTTCCTATCTTTGCCTGGGGCTGAATCGTGTTGTTTTCCAGAATGAGAACATGTTCTCCTCGCTCGACCTTGCCTGTGATAACAGTACTGGGATGGATAAAACTCGCCAGATTGTAGCCTCTGGCCTTGACCATCTCGTATTTCTCTTTTCGCAGTCTGTTGAGGTTTGAGTATCCCACCGCAACAATGATCTCTACGTCTCTGGTGGAATAGGACTTTTCCAGCTCCTCGAAAGGAAGAACCGGACATCCGAAGATCAACACTTCCTCACCATCATTGATGAAAGCTTTATCTACGGTAAATGCCACCACATTCAATCGAGCATCGAGAGCGCTGGAAGCAGTGACATATTGATAGATGATTCTGGCGAAATTGGTGGTGCCGAATATGATCACATCGGTCATCGGTTGGACTCCGCTTCCCTGAATACGAAATACATATTGCCGTGATCTTTAGTTTACTCTCATGGCTGATTTGCTGCCATGTCTTCTGGCTATAATTAAGTCGCCTTAATTCAGATTCGTAAATATGAACCGAGATAAAGAGCCGGGGAAGATACAGGCGGTTGCCAGACCAGCTGAAAGAATCCCCTATAACAAGCCAACTCTTAATGGAGCTGAACTGGAATTCATTCAGGACGCCGTCTCTCGAGGGCAGCTTTCAGCTGCCGGGTATTATACAGACCTGTGTCAGGAAGCCATCGAGAGCATGCTCGGGGTCGAGAAGGCTTTCTTGACCAGCTCCGGCAGCGCGGCTCTGGAGATGACCGCTCTCATTGCCGGAGTCAAGGAGGGGGATGAAGTGATTATGCCCTCTTTCACCTATGTAACTACAGCATCATCCTTTGTTCTTCATGGTGCCACACCGGTATTCGTAGACATAGATCCGGATACACTTAATATCGATCCTGTTCAGGTTCGGTCTGCTTTGACCAAGCGGACCAGGGCGATAGTGCCGGTTCATTATGCCGGAGTCGGATGCGATATGGATAGTTTGATGGAGATAGCTTCGCGCTCCGGAGTCACCATCATAGAAGATGCCGCTCATGCAATTCTTGCTCAATACAATGGTAGGTCTCTTGGAAGTTTCGGCAGTATGTCGATTCTTAGTTTTCATGAGACAAAAAACGTTATCACCGGTGAGGGTGGTGCTCTTGTGGTCAATGATCTCGATTTGATCGAGAGAGCGCAGATGATCTGGGATAAGGGTACGGATCGACATCGCTTTCTTGAAGGGCAAGTTGATAAATATACCTGGCAGGTGCTTGGCGCTTCTTTCGCCCCCGGCGAACTGATTGCGGCTTTTCTCTACGCTCAATTGAAGAGTGCTCGCTCGATTACGGACACGAGGTTGTCATCCTGGCAGCGGTATTACCGGGGTTTCGAGAAGCTGGAAGCCGAAGCGAGCGTATTGCGACCGGTTCAGCTTTCTGGCAGGTGTCACAATGGTCATATTTTCTATCTTCTGGTGGCTTCCGAGGCTAAGAGGAGAGAATTGATCGCCTATCTTGATAGAGAAGGCATCAAAGCCGTCTTTCACTATGCGCCGCTGCATCTCTCGCCTGCCGGTAGAAAATATTGTCGAGTGGCAGGCTCTTTGAAAAACACCGAGCATTTGAGTTCTACCATCGTTCGTTTGCCGCTCTGGAACGGTATTCCCGATGAATATGTCGACTACGTGATAGATAGAATTTATCAGTTCTTCAGCAGGGCGTAGGCATAGACATGTCCGCGTCTTTCTCCTGAAGTCACGGTAATGGTTTTATCCTTATGCAGAAGCGTTACTCGACCTCGATCTTCATCAAGCTCGATGGTCTCATATGATTTTATACTCCTGCCTCCCAGGGCTTTGTATGCCGATTCTTTCGCCGTCCATAGTTTTAGAAAAAGTTTGTCACGACTTTTCTTATCCGCTCCGGCGAAAAGTCTTCTTTCACGTTCGCTCAGAACCAGTTCCTCCATGCCGCTGTCCATGGTGCGCAACTCTTCGACATCCACGCCGATTGCGTAATTCTGGTTCTCTTTTGCTATCACGGCCAGGCAGCATGCTACTCGGCTATTTCCGGAGCTGTGCGAGATAGAGATTGGAATTCGAATGGAATCCGAATCTTCTTCAAGCTGTACTTTGCCCCAGGGGACACCGCTATCATCGTTTTCTATCTCGATGTTTCCTGGCGGTATGGTTTTGCCGAGAGCTTCTTCTAATGCCACCACTAATGCTCTTTTAGCCGCAAGCCGCCCCAGAAACCAGCTTAGCCTCCTTCCGTCATCGCCAAAGGAGGTCTTAAAGATTGCTTGTTCTTTCGAAGTAAAATGGCTACGCAGGCACCGCTTTATGGCTTGCTCTTCGAGATCGAAGTCTGCTTCATCTACCCATGCTGCCGCTATTCGGCAAGGGCAATCGGGCGCTCCTTCGCAAATACCGGGAATATCAAGAATGGTGGTATCTGAACCAGAACCAGAACCAGAGTGCAGATTGTATTGTTCAAATACTTCGGCACTGGCTCGATCGACGGCAGACTTCACCTCCGCCAGCGTCTTCAGATAGTATTCCTCAATCGGCTTCGGCTCGAAATGAATCTCATTGGGAGATGAAAGCTTTGCCAGGCGGCAACCTCTTCGAAGATAGCTTTTCTTCAAGTCGGGATCGCGACCGTGAACGAAAAGACTGGCGATTAGATGATTGAGCTGGGTGACTCCTGATTTGCCTTGCACATTTGATGCGAGCGCCAACACAGGCTTGTCTTTGAGGATCTCGGATATTTTTGTTGTCAGAATCGAGCCAGGACCAATTTCCACGAATTGTCTGATTCCAGAATCATACATCTGTAGGGCGGTTTGATAGAGTTTTATTGGCATGCGAAACAGATTTGCCGCCAGATCCTCTATGGCGCTTTTATCTTCCGGAGCCGGCCCTTCCAGCGCGCAAGACCAGGAAGGTACTTCCACTCTCGAGAAAGTTTTAGAACTTTTGAAGATCTCGGTTTGATCTCTATCTAGAAGGTCTTCCACCAGGGGTGTATGATACGGAATCGCTGCCGGCATCATCAGTGATGCTATTCCTCTACTTTCCGTCATTTTAGTCAGGATCGCCACCGCGTTTTTCGTTCCTGTCACCATGACATGTTCCTTGGCCAGCTCGCCTACGATATGAAGCTCCTGGCTGAGTTCGGGATTTGCAGCAATCAGATCTTCCACGCTGGTAAGCGATCCGAAAATGTTTACGGTTTTCAAAGCGGAGAATTTACTCTCGGGAATAGATCTGGCCAATTCCACTATGAAACGGTAAAACTCGATCATCACGTATTCGACCCGGGTGTATCCGTTCAGGAAATAATTGGCATACTCTCCGGTGCTCATACCAAGATAGGCATCCGGCTTTATATTGAGGTCTTTGAGGACAGCGTCCAGGGCGTACTCCGCGTGCAATATCGCCGCAACAGCAAAATCAGCGGTCAGCAAACTGGTGCTAGAGGCCGCAGTCGAAAAATTGTCCTGGTGCTCGAACGGATAAATAATCTTGCTCGGCAGCTTGTCGCGGTCTCCGTCTATCCGCCAGGATAGATATTCGAGATTGGCCATGATCAGGTTCACTATCGGATAGCTAATGCGCAAGTCCGCCAGCATGCCCTGATAGGCCGCACCCAGTCCGGGTAGCATAAAAGCTATTTGACCATCTATCCGATCTTCCGGACCCGCGAAGTAGATGTCCTTTCTAGTGGGTTTGTTTTCTAAAAGTGACTCTCTGAGCGACTCAGCCTTCTCCTCAAGATCAATGCGATTGCTTGCCACTATTGCCGCTCGATATCGATGCTTGTCTGACGTAGGCTCGGTACTATTAACGCTATAGGCCAGATCCCTGAAGTTCAGATCATCTTCGGCAGTCGATTCAACAATGGCTACAAGCTCATTGAGCTTACTTTCCAGATCGGCTCTGTTCTCTCCTTTCAATAAGAAGATCTCTGTTTCTTGATTCACCGGTATTTGAAAAGGATTGATAGTGTTCCATACGTCATGAGGTGACTCTTCAAGTATGATCTGCCCCCGGGACGTCACCAGGGCTCCCCTTCGCATTTTGCTTCCGATCATAGCTGTCGGCTCCAGCCAGGGGCGTTCATTTTCAAGACAATAGAAACTGCTGCTTGTCCAGTTTGAAGGACGTCCTGCCAGCATACTTTTTGTCGTCAGGCAGAGAATTAACTTAAGCAATTCGATGGCAATGCTTTCGTCAGAGTCGGGAGCAAAAATTGAAACACCTGAAAATAGTCCGTCTGCAGGTAGCATTTGCTCTAGATTCTCTTCCAGACCTTCCTCCAGAATCACCAGACCGGGTCGCTTTGCATAAGCTTTGGTATCGGATATGATGCCGGTATAGAGCAGCTCTCCTAGGTACCCTTCATCGCTGCTTAAGAGAAGCACCGCTAGAAACGGTTGATTATGATAAGAGCCAGCGAATGCCAGAAGAACTCTGGAGTAAGCAGCGCTTTCAAGGGAGGCTTTCGCATTTGAAAGAGCAGAGATAACGTCGTTGCATATAGATTTATTTGAAAGCTTCACCCCCAGTATTGTCGCTTCTTTTTTGACCGATTCCGCGATATCATCACCGGTGGCTATTAGAAGGGTTGGTGTGGATAAGTCATAGTCCGCCGGCAAAGCGGAGACCAGTGCTTTTTTGACGCGCTCTTGAACGAGAAGAGAGCCATTTTCGACCTCTTTCTTTCCGACATGGCGGAAGTGATCGAAGAGGTCGCTCAGATCTCCAATCGAGTCTACATAGCAGCCAGCTCCAAGAATTTTTATGGATATGTGTTCTTTTTCGAGGTGACTCATTTCGAGATCGCAGCCGAGCCGGCAAAACGGTTGAATGATTTACTGCCGATACCGGCAAGGGATTCCACCAATAGTGCCAGTTTTCCATCTGCATTATAGACAGCGAGGTCGCAGATCACTTCACCGTCGAAAGTCTTGTCCACCGTATAAACTCGAACAACCACGTCCTCACGATCAGGGGTTTCGAACAGGTGTAACTTCTTGAAGCCTGTAGGCAGGCAGGTTATATCAGAGTAGAATCGAGCCCAGACGGCACCGAGCTGCATAGCGCTGTCGAACAGGGTCGGATCGAGAATCCATTGAGCGCCGCCCGATAGGGTCAGGCAGTCGGCCGGATCCTGACCCTTTACTCTTCCGCAGATACCTTGTGGAGCGAGTTTCTCGATTCGCTCAATACCCTGGAACCTGGGACCGTGGAAGAGCCAGTTGGCGTAGATTTCGTCGACGCCGGGAAGCTCGCTTTCGTAATCCGCCAGTTTGTCTTCTTTGAACAGAGCTGGAACTCTTGAGCCAAGCAATGTGGTGGCACCGCTTTCTCTCTTGATAGACGAGGTGAATTCTACCCGGGCCTTGTGGTGCAATTTTCTCGAACCACGGGAGCCGACCGATTCTACTTTCGCCAGGGCACTGTTTGGCTCCAGCGGTTCTATGGTTACTTCGAAGCTCTTTTGATCCGTGTCGAAAATCACTCCAGCCGGTATATCGAAGTCTGAAAGGGCCATTACTCTGCGACCACCGAAGGCGAGGGTCGCTGCTTCCAGAATCATCTCAAGGGCCACGGCCATCGGAAGAACCGGCACGCTGTCCAGCTTGTGATCTTCCAGGTAGATGTGATTCGATATATTCACAGGAACCTTCATGACCAGTGGGGTTCTTGTCAAAATGGTGGCAGGCTGAATGACCGGACCGGTAAATTGACTGGTTAGAACAGTAACTGCGGAGCTCTTGCCAGAAGCAGGATCACCAACCAGAATGACCTCGGATAGATCCTCATTTAGTTCTTCTAAAAATGCCTTGCTGCCTGCTTCGGTCGAGATCATACCCCAGCCGAAGCTTTCGAATAAGCTCTCCAGTTCCGGTGGTGCCATGCCGCCGTGCCATGGTCCCCACATTATCGACTTGACCTTCGCCCCGGTGGTCGAATTTAGGTATAGCGCGATTTTGTTTAATGCCTGATTGGCCGCCACATAGTCTATTTGTCCGGGATTTCCGGTGCGTCCTACCACCGAAGAGAAAAAGCAGAGAAACTTTAGTGTATCCAATCTCAGCTTGCCGGCCAGGGTAAGGGCCGCTTGAACCTTGGTGTCGAAGACTCTTTGGAAAGAATCTGCTGACTTGTCATTTATCAAGGCATCTTCGATGATGCCGGCACCATGAATGACACCGTCTATATTTCCGTTCAACTCATATATAGACTCTATGCAATTGGAAAGCTCTTTCTCTTTCCGTACATCTATGGCGAGATAGCGAACTGAAGCCGCATATTTCTTGATTTTCGCAAGATTATCTCGAATCTCTCTGTCTTTCAAAAGTCGCCTGTATGCGGACTCTACCTCTCTGATCGCGCTTTTACTAGAACCTTGCTGCAAAGTTTCTATTAACCGTGCTTTAATCTCTTTTGCCTCGGTTAGACCCCTGGTCAGAGCAGGCTCCGGACCGGGCATCTCTGACTGTCCGAGTATGATGAAGTTGCATCGATATTCCCTGGCGAGAGCGATGGTCGACTCTGCCGTAATTCCCCGGGCACCGCCGGTCACCAGAACCAGCGAGGACTCGTTCAATATAGGTTTGTTTCCGTTTCCGTTTTTGTGTCCGGGTGCCGCTACAAATGGAACTGTCAGGGGACTGAGCACTCGTGCACCATCAAGGACATACTCTCCTTTTGAGACAGCTCGCAGACCGAGGTCCAAAAGAGCTTCTCCGTCAGACAGAGGGCCGGTATCCACGGTGAAACTTCTGAGGAAGTCCAGTTCCAGGGCGATGGTATTAGTCATCCCTATAAGAGCTGCCTGGTTGGCGATATCCCTCAGGGACAGGCTTTCTCCGCCATTCTCATTGTATAGAAGTTCACCTCCAAGAGCGGTGCCTACTATCAAGGTCGGATGATAGTCGGGCTCCCTTAAATGAAGCGCTTTCAACTCTTTTACCAGTTCGAGAAGAATGAGCGGACTATTGGAAGCGGCTCCTGCAAAAAGGATCCAGGACGGTCTGTTGTTCTTCAGGGCAAGTGAAACCTTCTTCGTATGCAGTTTATCGAATCGAGCATCTCGTTTTTCCAGAGCCGCTTCAAAGTCATGAACAAACTTGTCGGTAAGGGCAGTGTAGTCATCGTACAAATAGAGCACGCTCCGCGGCATAGTGCCGCCGTCGTTACTCTCGATGTTGATCAATCTGGTGCTGTCGGCCAGGATAACCCGCTCTCTTCGCAGAGTGTCGGCGCTTTCTTTCTCTTCTCGGACTGTTTCGACGCTGGTCAATCTTTGTAAGGCGTTTCTCACTTCTTTCGAATGGCTGGAAACTTCTGCCTGAATCTGAACAGGAACGCTCTCCACCTCTAAATTCCTGATCCAATTTGAGATAGCCTCTAGGGTTTTCAGCTCCGCCAGTTCTTCTATGGCGCTCTCTAGTTCGAAATTGAAGTCTGTCGGCAGGAGCTTGCGGAAACTATTGAATATTTCTATTCGTTTAATCGAATCGATTCCCAGATCTGCTTCTAGATCCAGGGTCGGATCGAGCATCTCGATAGGATATCCGGTGCGCTCGCTGACTATGTCGTAGAGCTGTTCTATCAGTTTCTCAATCTCAAGAGCCTGGTTTTCGGCGGTATTTGTTGTTATAGATGTTACCGATGTTGCTGATTCGACAGCGTTTGACAGAGGCTCGTCTGTTTTGACTCTGAGTTCCTGACCGGATGTCAACCAGGTGGATGGATCTAGCTTGGCTTTTTTGATGGTTCCTTCGGGGCGCGTTTCTTTTAGATAAGTCAGCATCACCTCTTTCTGCGCGTCGATAAAATTGTTGGTGGCATCAAGCAGATTTTTCTGATATGCGAGCATGACCTGTTCGACAGAGTTGTTTGGAACGTTTGTCTGCATAACTGCCGAGGCTGTCTGTCTTGCCTCTGATAAGGGTATGGACAAAGCTGATTTCGTTTTCTGTTTCGGATTTTCTGTTCTTCCGATTTTCTCGCCGCTGTTTAGATCTACCAGATGATTGCTGTTGATTCGATAATTTAGTTTCGAACTCTTTCTAGATTCTATCTGCGCTTCGATAGAGGAATATTCGCCGTGACCGCATCTTCCTTCGAAAAGCCGGTTCAGGTCCAGGGGATATCCCAGAGACCAGAGTTGTGCCAGAACCGTGAGCAGCTGGATAAATCCATCTTTGCCCGGTCTGTCCAGGCTGAGGGCGACCACTTCCCTATTCGGAAAGTTTGATTCCACCAGGGCGGTGAGAATTGCTCCGGGACCGCATTCTATAAAGACTCCGGCGCCGGCGGCATGCATGTTTTTCAATTGTTGCGAGAATTTCACCGCTGCAGTGGTGTGTTCGATCAGTGTTTCTCTTATCCGCTCAGGATCTTTTGAGTAGACTTCACCGGTGGTGTTACTGAATATCGGTAGCTCGGGTTTTGAGAATTCAAGTCCTTTTAGCTTCTCAGCCAGCTTCTGACCTGCGTTTTGCATAAGAGGAGAGTGAAATGCCTGGCTCACTGCCACCGATTTAACCACCATACCCATCGCTTGCGCCCTGGTCGAAAAGCTCTCTATAGAAGTCGAACTGCCAGCGACAACAGTTTGCTGGGGAGAATTATGATTGGCGATGCTGACACCATCATGATCTTCCACCAGTTCCTCTACGGTGTCTCCGGACGAAAGCACCGCCAGCATGCCGCCTTCTTGGTCCGGAGTGGCTAGAATCTGTCCCCGTTCGGCTGAAATTTCGGTAAGGGATTTCTTGTCTAGTACCCCTGCCGCCCAGAGTGCCACATATTCTCCATAGCTGTGACCCGCCACCATATCCGGTTTGATGCCGAAGGATGCGAGAATTCTCATGGATGCCATATCGAGAGTTCCCAGGGCTGGTTGAGCCACCCTGGTGTCGTCAAGCTCTTTCTTGTTTCGAACCAGGCTATTTTGATCGAATGTCGGTGGTGGATAGATAAAAGAGCTAAGCGGTCTATCCAGGCAATCGGCAAGTGCGGAGTCTGCTTCTTCCAGTTCCTGTCGGATTTCCGGAAAATAAAGACTCAGATCAAGAAGCATGTCCGGTCTCTGGGAGCCCTGACCGGGAAAAAGAAAGCCTATTTTATTGTTCTTAGTGGCTGCCGTGCTCGAGTAGTAGATACCGCGAGGGTCTTTCAGGGGCTTTTCTTTGTCGGCAGGCTCGGGCGAAGTTGGACGATTCAAGAATTCAGTCAACTTCGTTTTCAATTCATCCAGGTTGGTTGCTATCAGGGCAAGAGAACAGGTTCTGGCTTCGAAGGTTTCGTTGTGTTCATGGATTCTTGCTTTGTTAAATGCGCGTCTGGAGATTTCTCGAAGTCTTCTTTTGTCCAGGCTCACCGCTTTTGATTCAAGACCGAGTTCTTTGATAGCCTGGATCTGGTCGAGATCCTTCAATGACTTTCTTATCGCCGCAGCAAGTTCTTCTTTCGTTTTGGCGCGATAAACAAATAGTTCCGCCGGGAAGAGATCCGAGGCGAATTCGTTTACCGGTGGCATAACCGGTCGGTACTCTTCTAATACCGCATGAAAGTTAGTGCCACCGAACCCGAAAGCACTGACAGCAGCTCTTCTGGGGGTGTGCGGATCTTTGTTGACCCAGGGACGAGCCTGGCTGTTTATATAAAAAGGATTCTTATCGAAATTGCACGCCTGGTTCGGCTCCACTACCCCAATAGTCGGTGGGAGGACTTTATGAAACAGAGCTTTGGCAACTTTAATTGTCGAAGCCAGACCGGCGGTACATTTTGTATGTCCAATATTTGTCTTCACCGAGCCTATCGCACAACTGTTTTTGTCGGCACCGGCGGCGGTGAAAATACGTCCGAGCGCTTCCACTTCCGCTCTGTCACCGGCCACGGTACCTGTACCGTGGGCTTCGACCAGGCTGACTGTGGCCGCGGATACTCCGGCATCTTCGTAAGCACGTTCAAGGGCGGACATCTGTCCTTCCGGTCTCGGGGCGGTCAAGCTCAGGGCTCGTCCGTCGCTTGACCCTCCTATGCCTCTGACCAGGGCATAGATTTTGTTACCGTCTCTTTCAGCATCCGAAAGTCTTTTCAGAATCAGAGCGGCTATTCCTTCTCCGAGTACGATACCGTCAGCTGACGCATCGAAAGTCTTGCATCTTCCGGACTCCGATAGAGCGTGGGTCTTGCTGAAGTTGAGGAAGTCGATCGGATTGTTGTGGGTGTCGGCAGAACCGAGAATTACTAGATCGCTGATGCCCGAACGCAGATCATTGACTGCTACGTAGAGAGCTGCAAGAGATGACGCGCAGGCAGCATCTACGCAGAAATTGATACCGCCGAGATCAAAGCGGTTGGCGACCCTGCCGGCGGTGACATTAGAAAGATTGCCGGGCAGAGAATCCTCTGTCCAATCCGGCATAGCCTGACGTATCGCTTCTTTGGTCTTTTCGTCAAGAAAGCCGTCCAGCTCGTTGTCGAGCATGCAACGAAGAGCATACCTGGCTGCCACCGGTCCATGACCGGCATTGGCAAGAACCATCGAGGATTTGTCCCGGGGAAAATGGCGGTGGCTATATCCGGCATCTTCCATGGCTTGCCGGACTACTTCAAGCATGAGCAGCTGAATCGGATCTATCGATGCCAGGCTACGTGGAGGAATTCCATAGACTGTCGGATTGAAGACAATGTCTTTGATAAAGCCTCCCCACTTCGAGATCGCTTTATCGGTGGCGAATCGGTCCCGATCATAGAACTTCTCCCAGCTCCAGTGGGAAGCGGGGACTTCTTCGATGGCATCGACCCGGTCAAGTATGTTGCGCCAGAATTGCTCCACATCATTGGAGAGAGGCAGATTGCAAGCCATTCCCACTATGGCCACCGGTTCTTTGATGATATCACCGGACCCGCTCGATTCTATCATCATGGAGCTGTGTTCCGCTCCATCCGCTGCTAGCATTCGAGCGCCATGTACCGAGATATCTTCATGGAGCTCTTTCATGGTGATTACACGCTTTTTCATGGAAGAGAGCTGGCCAATCATGTACATGCCCAGAGACCATTGTTCTGTCTCTTCTACCGGTCTAAGTTTGCCGCCATCTCTCAGCAATCCCTTGCTGGCGATTCTGAGTCTACCGAGGTGAAGTAACTCCAGCTCTTCTTTTACCAGTCCTTTGTTCTTGCTCTTATCCAGCAATTCCGCTTTTCGCTTTTCGAACTCGTCTTGATAAGGCGATTTGATGCAGCGAATGGCATGGCCCGGTCCTGTCTCCAGCAAGACTGTCTGATCACAGTCCAGAGCTTTCTTCTGGAATTGTTCGACTATCGCCCCTGTAGCTACCGCTTCTTCCGTGTACAGGTAAGCGGTGCCGACTAGAACACCGACTCTCATCTCTTTTTTAGTCAGGGGTGCAGCCATGGTCGCCACCATTTTGGCCGAGAGGGCATCATGGATGCCACCGGCGAAAAGTATATGGAATTCGGAATTCTCTTCTTTTGTCGGTGCGTACTCCAATAATACGTCTATCATCTGCTCCCAGAGCAAAAAGCTGGTTCGCGGCCCTACATGACCGCCACACTCGCTGCCCTCGAAGACGAAGCGGCGGCAGCCGCTTTCGAGATAGGATCGGAGTATCAAGGGTGAAGGTGCATGCAAATATGTCTTGATACCAAGAGCCTCAAGAGCCTTCGCCTGGTCCGGGCGACCGCCGGCAATCAGTGCGTAGGGAGGTTTAAATCGGCTCAGCACACGCATCTGTTCTTGATGGAGCTGGGATGGTAAAAATCCTAGAAGTCCGACTCCCCAGGAGAAGTCTTCGCCTAAGAGGTTGATTTTTTCTTGCACCGAGGCGAGCAGGGTGGCGGCTTCGCGCTCGCGCATCAGGGAAAGCGCCAGGAAAGGCAGGGCACCATTTTTTGCCACCGCTGTCGCGAATTCGGCATTGTCCGATACCCTTGTCATCGCTCCCTGCACTATCGGAAATTTTGTTTTATGGGAGAGTGCCAGGGGAGAGTCGGGGGAGAGGGCGTCCGTGCTTGCGGCAATCTCCGGATAGTTTTTTATCGAGTTCTGCAGAATTTCAATGATACCTGATATGGTATTGCCGTCTCTAGCCAGACCGGCGGCAAGAGCGGCGTCCTGCCCAAGTGGTAAGAGGTCGTTCAGTTTGGTCTCTCCAGCACCGCGAGAGGCAAGGCAGCGGAAGCTTCGTCCATTGCTAATCGATATCTTTCGAATTTCAGAGCCGTCCATGCCGCCGATCAGCTCTTTCATGTACTGGGAAACTTGTGAATCCGAGGCAAGATAGAGCTGGCTGTCGAGAATCACTCCGGCGGCTCCGGCGGCTTTTACGGCAGCTACGGAATGCCGTCCTACTCCGCCCTGGATCAAGACAGGTATTCGATCAGTACCAGTACTGCGGCCGGAAAGTTCATTGACCAGCTCTTGAAGAAGTATGAAAGAGCTGGTCTCGCCGGTGAGACCAGAGCTTTCTGCGCCTTTAGCGATGATGTAGTCGATGCTCTCGATTGCGTTTTGTGAATTGAGGGATTGCGCTTCTTTGAGAGAAAAGACTTCTGCGGCGATAACCATTCCCCTGGAGCGCAGGTTCCTGAGTTCGCTGGACTTTAGAAACTGCGGATCTAAATTCGATTCTGATCCGGCGAGAATCAAAAGGTCGGCGACCGAGGTAAGCTCTGCTTCGAAGCGACTGTTATGGAGTAGGCTTTGCAGAGAGTGCTGATTGAGCCTTATTCCAGTCTTTCCAGCGGAAGCAGCCGTTTTAATCAGGTTCAGGCTTGTGAAAATGCTATCGGGATCCGGTTGCGGGCTGAAGGTAGGACCCGGGTCGATTACGCCGACATGACCGGCTCGTGCGGCAGCGATGGCAATGGCAGGCCTCTCGAGCAATCCGAAGGGTGATGTGGGAGCTAAGGCGATGAACTGGAAATTGGGCATCAGGAAGCTAAGAAATTAGTTGGGACTATTTTGTCCGAATCCGTTTCGATTCGATCGGTTTGTCAAGTGGTTTTGGGGTCAACTATTAAAACGGTCAAAAAGCTAGTCTATGGTCTTTGGTCATTTCTGCCATTGAAGAGATCTAATTATCAAATCCTCAAAAATGAGCCAGGGGTAAGCCCGTGGGCAAAAGTCAAGTGTTATCGGAATTATTCCGGTGAGCTACAGTTAACCTGTTTTTTCTCCTGGGGATCTAGCCTTACTCTTTTGTGATCCATCTTTAGCGCTCTGATTCAACCGGCGGCAAATGCTTCTAAGTCTTCTTTATCAATCTTACGTTTTTGCTTTCAAGCCCTATGTAAATCGCTTCGAGGAGATGACCAAAAATCCCCGAGAAGTCCAGTTGGCAAGGCTGTCAAAGATTCTCGACGCCAATCGCGGCAGTCGTTTCGGCAGGGAGCATGGCTTTGCCGCCATGCAAAAGTGGAGCGATTTTTCCCGAGCTGTTCCGGTTCGAAATTACGAAGATTTTAGTGAATATATTGAGGCTTCTGTAAACGGCGAGAAATCGGTGCTTACCAGGGAAGATCCGCTTATGTTCGCGACCACCAGCGGCACCAGCGGCAAACCCAAGCTCATCCCCGTGACTGCCCAGTACTTGAAGGAGTACCGTCGCGCATCGATTGTTTCTTGTTACAACCTTTACAGGCGATACCCCGGAATCGCGCGAGGCTGCTCCCTTGGTATCATCTCATCAGCCGAGGAAGGGCGCACTCCTGGTGGTGTTCCCTATGGTGCCATATCCGGAGCCATACATCAGAACGAGCCTTCTATCGTTAAAAACGTCATAGCGCCGATGCCCTACGACATTCTTACCCTGCCTGACTATGAGACCAGGTATTACGCTATTCTAAGGGCAGCACTGACCATGCCCCTGGCTATGGTTCTTACACCCAATCCAAGCACTATCGACCTGCTCTGTCGGAAGCTAGAGGTTTATGGGGAAGCGCTGGTACAGGATCTTCATGACGGTACTTTCAAGCCGCCATCGGGCTCACTGCTCTCTCAGTTCGGTGACCATCGAGAATTGACGGTGAAAAACAGCAGAAGAGCTGCTTCCCTGGGAAAACTGCTGGAGCAGGGACTTTTCAAGCCACGGCATATCTGGCCCGAATTGAGTCTGCTTACATGCTGGACCCGGTCCTCCGCCGCTTTTTATCTGTCGCGTTTCCCTGATTACTTCGAGGATATCCCTGTGGCAGACATGACCTATTGTGCCAGTGAGGGGCGGGGGTCGGTCTATCTACCTTCGGGCAAACAGGTACTTGCTATCGACTCACATTATTATGAGTTTATCGCCGAAGAGGATATCGAAGATGACGAACCGGAGATAAAGCTTGCCGACCAGCTGGAGGAAGGAAGAAATTACTACATTCTATTCACCACATCTGCCGGTCTCTATCGATACAATCTACAAGATGTCGTGCGGGTAACCGGTTTCCACAACCGGACCCCGGTAATCGAGTTTCAGTATCGCGGCGGTAACGTTTCCTCTTTTTCCGGCGAAAAGGTTACTGAGCTCCAGGTAGTCGATTCTATGAAGAGTCTTGCCGAAGAGTGCTTCGGTGGAGGGGGCTTTAGATATTTCTCCCTTGTGCCGCGTTTTTCTGACCCTCCCTTTTACGAGCTCTTCATGGAGATGGAGGAGAAGGCGCCTTTAGGGTGTGCTGACAGGCAGGACCCGGAGGCAATGGCAGATCGCTTTGATCTGTTGCTCAAAGAGCGCAACATAGAATATCGAAGCAAGCGAGATTCAGGCCGTCTGGGTGAGGTCAGGGTCAGCGAGCTTGCCCCCGGCGCTTATGAGAGGATCCGTCGCCAGGTCAGTGAGGCGGGCCGCGCCGATGCCCAGATCAAGCTCAGTCATTTGAATCCCAGAAGTGAGGTTCTTGCGCTGATCGAAGCGCTCGGATGCGTCAAGCAACATTAATGCGCTCTAACCAGGATAGCAAGAGGACGATGTTAGTATAGGGTCACCGGCGAGATTCAAGCTGGTTTTGTTTTTTATTTTGATTGCAGGCGCCTCACTGTAATGATTGAAAGTAACATCGGGATTCTGGATTCATATTTCCTGCCGAAGCGTATTTCTTTCGGTCTCAGTCTCACAGCGGCGTTATTTCTAAGCCCTTGCCTTTTCGAGGGACGCTATCTCAATCCGCTCACCATCTCATTGCACGTCTGCAATTACCTCTACTGGGCTTCGACTATCTTTCTTTTGCATCGGGATGCTCGGACTCTTATCCCGTCCTATCCCTTCGGACCGGTTGAATCCGTGGTCGGCGCCCTCATCCCCTTCTCGTATATCTTCTGGAACTTTCACTGGATCTCGCAGATGTGGGAGCGTCTGGAAATGGGCCGTTTCAGTTTTAAATACAACCAGTATTTTGTAGGTTGCCTGGCTGCGCTGGCGAGTGTCTTTTGTTTTCCCGACAATCTGGATAAGCTACCGTCAGTGGTGCCGCTTTTTGCTTTCCTTGTCCTTTATTCAATCACCTGGCTGCTCACATTACGGATTAATAAGCTGTCCAGCGAAGCGCATATATAGTATATTGTCCCCCGTCGCCCGCGATTATCGTGACCACAGCCGGATAGCAGAATATGAACGATCAGTCTGAAAGTAGAGGGCATACTGTCTATAACAGTCAGCCTGCCAGTGTTAATAATGATTGGGCTGGTTTCAGTTCCACTACCACTACCATCCCCCGGGTAGAGAGCCCTAAAGAGGTAGGTAAAGCTTTCGGGATCTGGATCCATCCTTTCACCAGGCTGCATAAGATTCCGGTTTTCAGAAAAGTCTGGCTTTATCTTGTGGTCATGGGAGTTTATGCCTTTGCCGTCACCTGGGTCGTAGACCAGGAATCCACTGCCTTTGCAATCATGAAGGATGTGGGCAATGCCGCGTTTTTGGGAGCTGTTTTCGGTCTGCTTCTGGTTTTTCGGACGAATTCCGCCTATGAACGTTGGTGGGAAGGTCGCAGGCAATGGGGCCATCTGGTCAATGAGACCCGCAATCTGGCTCTTAAAGTAAAGGCTTATTCCGGCGCTCCTGCCAGGGAGAAAATCCGCTTCGGCGAACAAATAGTCTCGTTTTGCTACGCGCTCAAACACCATCTCAGGGATACCCGTCCCAACAAGGACCTGCCCGGTGTCGAGCCGATCAATACCATACCGGCTAATATCCACCTGCCTACATATGTATCGAGCAAGATGGTGACGACTATGGAGGAGTGGCAGCAGAAAGGTTATCTGAGCGAGTTCAAGCTCATGCTGATAGACAATCACTTCAACGCTTTCATGGGTGTATGTGGTGCCTGCGAGCGTATCAAAGCGACTCCCTTGCCGGTTTCATATCGTGCATTCCTACGCCAGGGAATCGCGCTCAACTTGCTCATTCTTCCCTGGATACTGGTGCCGATGCTTGGTGACCTGTTCGCTATTCCTATCATTCTGATAGCAAGCTATTTTTTGCTCGGTCTCGAGATTATCGCCGAGGATATTGAAGAGCCTTTCGGTGAAGGCGGTGATGACCTGCCGCTCGACACCATATGCGGTGTCATTCAAAAAACTGTAGCCGAGATTCTAGCTGTCAGTGAGAGCCGCAAGAAGTATACGTCTACGGTCAACATGCCTGAGATGGACCCTCTCAAGTACACGACTACCATCAAAAGAGACAATCACGATCCTCTCAAGCACTCGGATTAGTTGGATTGGTTGCATAAGTATAATTCCAGAGCGGTCTGTAGCGACTGCGAGATCGGTTCTATCCAGAGACTTGTGCATGTATTGATCGGAGAAAAAGGCTTTGACCATTTGCTAGATAGACTGCTCGGTCGGGCGAATCAGAATCTCATTGACACTGACATAGGCCGGCTGAGAGACTGCATAGAGAATGGAATTAGCTATGTCGTCACTGGTTAGAGCTTCCATGCCGGCTACCCAGCTCTTCAGCTTTTCTCGCGATTCGGTGTGGGAAACATGGTCGGAGAGTTCGGTCAATACCGCACCCGGTTCGATTATGGTTACTCTGATATTGCTTTTGTATACTTCCTGTCGTAGCCCTTCGGAAAATGCCCCGACCGCGAATTTGGTGGCACTGTAGACTGCCGAGCGGTTGCTTGTCACACGCCCTGATACCGATGAGACATTGATGATATGTCCACTTTTCCTCTCGATCATAGAAGGCAGGACCTCATGTGTTGCGTACATAAGACCAAGCAGATTGACTTCGACCATGCTTTTCCACTCTGCGGTGGAGGCACCGCTTATGGGGCCAAGATACATCACGCCGGCATTGTTCACCAGAATATCTACCTGTCCCCATTTCGAGAGTACCTTATCTACCGCTTCTTTTATCTCAGGCTCAGAGCCCATGTCGGTTCTGATAGAAATCGCTTCTCCATCCTGTTTTTTTATGGTGCTCGCCAGTTTGGCAATGCGATCTTCTCTCCTGGCAAGTAGAGCTGTTCTTATCCCGACCCCTGCCAGTTTCAATGCTGTGGCCTCTCCTATTCCGGATGAGGCTCCAGTGACTATTGCCACTTTGTCTTTTAGCGATTGAGAAGAGTTTTTCAATTTCAGCGAACTCCTGGCAGGGACGAGTTCAACATTATACTAAGTCTAGTTCTGTCCTTGAAAAAAATCTTCGGCTTGCTTCGGCTCGACTTCGCGGGACCAGTAGACTTCTATGGCCGGGTGCCGCTTTTTGAAATTGACCACGGTGTCTTTATCAATACCAGTACAATAGCGAAGCTTTAACTCTTTCAGTGTCTTAATAGAAGCGAGGATGCCCAGGCTTTTGTTCGAGAGCGGATTCTCCGAAAGATCAAGTTCTGTTAGCGGCAGATCCTTAAGGGCAAGAAGCTTTCTGTCGTCAATAATGCAGGAGACCAGCTCGAGCTTGTGTAGATTGTTGAGTCGGGACAACTCCTCAATCCCGGCCGTTTTTAACTCTATATTGCTGAGGTTCAGATCATCAAGCCCTCTTAGACGGCGCAGGTTGCTCAGCCCCCGGGGGCTAATTCTTTTGCAGGCTCTCAAATCGAGAACTCTCAGCGAAGGAAAAGTCTTTGCTATATGATTCAGACCTTCGTCTCCCAGGCGGGTATTCTTGGCGGTAAACTCCTCAAGAGATGTCGGTCCGGTGAGGTGCTTTACAAGTTCATCATTGAAACGTTTGTTGTCTCTGATTGTCAGAGCCTTCAATTTTGAAAAGCTCGATATCGTCTGCAGTATTTCGGCGTTTAGATGCGGTTTGAAGAGACTCAAATCTATCAGAGGCTCTTGTTTTAATTCAGCATAACCCTTGGCCGAGATTTCGCAATGTCGCATCATAAGCCGATCCACATCTTTTTCTCGACACAGTCGAATCAAGTCCCGGTCGGATACCAGAGCGTTGGTGAACCAGTAACCATCCTTCTGGGTGAAGGATACGGTGTATTCGCCCTCTGGAAACAGTTTCTCCTCTTTTTTCTCGAGGGCTCTGACTATCGACTTTTGCAGAGCGCGCGCTTTGCCTTCGTCTCTTTTCTGATCGAATTTGAAGAGGGGATAGAGACTGATAGCGGTCAGCCCTGCAATCAAAGAGAACAGGGCAATCCAGGCTATTGATGTTCTTGTTTTGTCCTTCATCTT
>CAZCBH010000003.1:0-31168 GCA_964496875.1 uncultured Candidatus Obscuribacterales bacterium
AGATTGAACTTACCGAATTTCATTGTTCAAGCTCCAGGTATAGACGTCCTTCAAAGAAGGATTCTATCATCGAATTTAATTCTTCAAAATTCCAGTACTAATGAGACCTGGTACCACCAAAGACTCTGAGATCGACACCTAGCGCCGAAAGTTCTGCACGGGCTCGTTTTCTAATCTCTTCCGATGGAGACTTACTATAAACCGACATCCAGAGGCGAATCAACTTCTCCTTCGCTCTCTGCCGAAGACCTTCTTCCGATATCGATTGGTAGACATCGGTCCAGGTATTTATCTCCTTGATTGTTGAAGGAATCTTAGCCTCAAGTATCTTGGCTTGCCGCTCCAACCAATCAGGCGCACCAGGGTATTTGGACGCCTGGCGATAATACTTAGCCGCACCAAGCTCGTTTTTCGCAAACATATACTGATTAAATCCCGCTATGAATGGAAGATACCAATTGTCCTGATTCGCAGCAATGCCTTTTTCCAGAATTTCAGCAGCCCTTTGCGGATTCTTCTGATCGTTACCTATGCAGAAAGCTGCAAACCAATATGGTTGAACAAACTGTGGGTCAAGCGAGGTTATCAGGTCGAGATAGTTGCCTGCTAGTGCATATCTATCTTGCTTTCGAGATTCACTGTCTCCGTAATAGCCGATGAAAGAGAGCCAGTAACAATCGGCAAGCAGCTTATCAAATCCCAGGGAAACCAATCGCAAAGAATAGTATGAAGGAATTGGTATACCCGCACATTTAGCTGGCTTGCTTCTCATATTCTCCAATAATCGGAGGTGGCTATAATGGCAAAGGCAAAGCACTAAAAAATATGAAATTATCAAGCAAATAGCTTTTGTTGACAAATTCTTTCAAAGAAACGAGTTAGTGAGAAAAAAAACACAACTAAAAGGAACTAGCGGTCCAAACCTATTTATTGATTCGAGAGAACAAGATACTTTCCGCCACTGGCACCACCCAATGCATTACCGTTCTTGTCACCACCCATAATCGCATAGCTTGTCGTATTAATGTTTACGTAGCCAACTCTTCCTGGTCCCCCGACTGGACCACCCTGATTTCGTGCGGTTTCTACTGTCGTCACGGAAATAGTACTAGGCGCCTCCATCTCTCCTGTAAAAGGATTACGAGGATAGTTGCCACCAGAAGGATTTACCGAACTAGAATTCCCTCCAGGGAAGTAAGACTTATAGTTTGCGTCACTACCTTGTGGAGGATACTCGCCGGCATTATCAACAGCAAATTGCTCGGCAGCAATTTGGGTAGTTCTCATATTTGATTTGACTGATGCCTCTCGCGCTTTATCCTGCGCACCAACGAAGTTCGGGAGCGCAATCGCCGCCAGAATGCCGATAATGATTACAACCACAAGCAACTCAATCAGGGTAAAACCCGCTTGAGAGCGAATTCTCTTTCGTCTAGCCATATAACTAATCCTCACCTTTGCCTTGCGCACCGGATTTTACTAAGTCCTGCACCGAAAAAACGTGCTCCATCTCACATGCCAATTTATTGCCCATATATTTATAGAAAATAACAACGCAAAAAGCAGTCAAGCCGCCCTGAAAAACTTCGGAGCGGCTTAACATTTCTTAAAGTAGGGTCAGGGAAATCTGTCAGAAGCCTGATAAAGGCTAAATAAGGGCTGAACCCGACACCGTGCGCCTAGGCGTTAACGGTGACTTTTTCGTGCTGATGACGGACAACGCCGACTCTCTTGGGTCGACGAAGATGGTCGAGAAAACGGTGATGAGCCATGGAATCAATTTGAGCCTGGGAAGTTTTTTCAGGTACGGAGACCACAAATTCCTCGTCCTTGTTGATCTTGGGCTGATTGTTGTGACGGCCTACGAGATAGAGATAACCGCCTCTGGTTGCATATACGTAATGAATCATTCTGCCTGCCCTCTCTTTAATATAAATACGCGCCGTCTTTTACTGATTCCAGAGCCTGCAGGGGCTTCCAAATTACTATTCAGTTTTGACTGGTTCCGAAGTCGGCGTCTTCCCTACTGTACAGCTATCTATGGTAGGAGCAATACCTCCGTTTTCAAGGGAATCGTAATCTTGTCTAAATAATTCCGTGATCAAGCAGTTACAAAAGAACTGAAAACTACCTCTTGGCATACTTTTCAAGATTCGAGAATTTCTATCTACCCTGCTTCAAAACCTTCAATGCAAAAACTATGCAAAAAGCCTGCAAAAGGCTGTTTTGCATACAATATATATCGGAAGCCTATTCTTCGACCGTACCTTTTTCAAGACGGCCGGCTTCCCGGTTAAGCATGTCTTCACCCAGTTCCACCGTCACCTCGCTCTCGATATCACCCACCGAAGCGTTCACCACCGTACCGAGGTCGCCCAGGTCGGAGCGGACCAGATCGGCATCGGCGGTGTTGCCCTTCTGGGCGATTATGCGCGATACAGCAAGCGGCTCGTGGATTTCGCCCTGCTTTACCCGAATGCGGGTGTAGCCTTTCTCTTTCAGCTCGCGGGCCAGGCGGCGAGCCAGACCCCTGTCCGAGGTCATGTTCAAAAGACTTACCGACAGCTTGCCGCGGTCGGCAGATATAAAAGATGTCCCGAGAAAGCGCGAGATCAGACGCCGTTTCTCCCTCTCATTAACAAGCCAGTCTCCGCTGTCGGAGAAGTTGCCGGGAAGCATCATCAATATATGATGGTCCCGGGGGACTCTTTTGACGAAAGCGACATAAGAAGCGATTTCGGCGGTACTGAGGTCGCTTAGAGAATAATCCCCAGCCAGACTGAGCAGCCCCGGAATCTTCGGCCATGATTCAGGCTTTATCGCCTTTTCCAGAACAGCTTTCATGAAGATCTCCTGACGCTGAACCCGACCGATATCCCCTAGCTGATCATGCCTGAAGCGAACAAACCCTATGGCATCGGACCCCTTTAGTGTCTGCCTGCCGGGCTGGAGGTCGATATTCAAATTAGCGGATCTGTCCCTGTATCTCATACGCTTGGGAACATCCACAGTGATACCACCGAGTTCGTCTACTAACGCTTCCAGACCTCTAAGATTGAGGACGACATAGTGATCGATATCGATGGAGAGCAGATCCGATAGAGTCTCCATGACCAGCTCCGGTCCGCCGAGCGCGTTGGCGGCGTTGACCTTCTGTCTGCCGTGCCCGGGAATATGTACCCGGGTGTCTCTCGGAATAGAGAGAATAGCGACGGAGTTTTTGTACGGGTCGAGTCGTGCCACCATTATAGTGTCCGAACGCCCTTTAAAAGAGGCCGAGCGTGCCTTAGCTTTCCGACCTTTGCCCTCGTAGACCACGTCGGTGCCAAGAAAAAGCACGGTGGTAGGTGAATATACTCCGCCGATTCGCAAAGCCGACGGCAGCAATGAAGGTTTATAGATGAGGGTGGCTACATAGCCTGCCAGCACGCCGACAACCAGACAAAGCATATAGATAACAGTCCACTTTCTTGGACTCACTTTAGGAATTCCTATCAAACTCTGAGCTATTATACGTAATCAGTCCGGCGGTTAGATAGGAGCCCGGACCTTACTAAGACTCAAATTCAATAGCAGCGAGACTGTCCTGCCCATGCCCTTCCCGACCTCACCCCCTCTGCAAGAAAATGGCAAACTCCTGGTAATAAATTTTGGAGGCATCGGCGACGAGATACTTTTTTTGCCTACTTTAGAGAGCTTGCGTCAGGCTCTGCCCGGCTGGAAGATAACCTTGATGCTCGAGCCGAGGTCGAAATCCTTTGTCGACCTGACCGATCTCGTCGATGCCACCATGACTTTCGATATCAAAAAAAAGCCGCTTCTTATAAGCGATCTTATGGATATTCTCTTCTCCATAAGAAACGGCGGCTTCGACATGGTGGTATCTTCGGGCAGTTCTTTGATGGTCTCGGCATTGCTTCTACTCTCCGGGGTGCCCCTCAGAATCGGTTATAGAAGCAACGCCCTGGCTCCGGTCCTGCTCAGTCGGGCAGTTCCGTTATACAGAGATGTCTACGCCGCCACCATGTACCACAGCCTGGCAGCAGGTCTATGTCAGATGTTCAACCGTCCTGTACCGGAAAGCTCTCATCTGCCCAGGTTGAAGGCAGACGATACAGCTATACAGACCATGGCTGAGTTTCTGAAAAATGCCGGTATAGATAATCGGCAGGACAACTTCGTGGTTCTAATACATCCCGGAACAAGCCGCCTCGCCCAGGAGAAGGGCATCTATAAAACCTGGCCGGCGACGAATTGGACCGAGCTGGTGGAGCGCTTATTAAAACAGCAGTCAGTCTCCTCCAGAGCGCTTAAAGTTGTTCTCGCCGGCGGTCCTGATGACAAAGAGATTATAGAAGAGATCAAAGAGAAAACAGAGAACCTGCCCATAATCTCCGCCTATGGTATCACTCGCAATCTCAAAGAGCTTGCCGCCTTGATAGAATTGAGCGACCTCTTCATCTGTGTAGACTCCGCCCCGATGCACGTCGCCGTCGGTCTGGGCAAGCCCCTCGTCGCCCTTTTCGGACCGACCGATCCGGCACTGCTTTTGCCTGACGACAGCCGCTTCACCTATGTATGGGACAACAAAAACGGTCCGCGAAACATGTTCGACGGTAAAGGAGTAAATCTCGATACCGGTATCGTATTCGATGCGGTTAAAGAGAAGCTGCCTTTCTAGCTTCTTCTTCTTGATAGCGCTTTCCAGTACTCTTCGCTTCTACCATGGGCAAACCCAGACCAAGAAAGTTGTCGCTGAACTCCTCATCTCGAATCAATTTATCCAGAGCTTCGCTGCCTTCTTTGACCAGCTCCAGAAGAGCCTCTACAACGGCAGGATCGAATTGTTTGCCGGCCATGCGCTTGAGTTCGTTTATAGCATTGTCATGACCAATCGACTTTCTGTACGGGCGGTCTGTAGTCATGGCGTCATAAGCGTCGGACACCATGATCAAACGAGCACCTATGGGAATAGCTTCCCCCGACAAACCATCAGGATAACCGCTGCCGTCGAAATACTCGTGGTGGTGCTTCACATACTCTCTAGCCCGTTTCAGACCCTTTAGCTCTCCGATTATTTGGGCGCTTTTGACCGGATGACGAGCCATGATCTCTTTCTCTTCATCGGTCAGTTTATCCGGCTTCCAGAGAATCGACTCGGGTACGCCTATCTTGCCGATATCATGGAGAATGCCACCAAGCTCGATGTCTCTGAGATGATCGTCATCGAGATCGAGCTTTTTGCCTATGACCACGGCGATTCTACTGACCCGCAAACTATGACCGGCAGTGTAATCGCACTTGGCATCAAGGGCATCAGCCAGCGCTCTTATAGTCCCCATCGAAAGAGATTCGAGCTCACCCATGGCGCGCTGCAGCTCTTCCAGCAACCAATCGTTGTGCTTCTTGAGGTCATAGCTCTCCAGGGCGCGCTTCACGGTCATTTTTAGCTCTTCGGCATCCCAGGGCTTCTGAATATACTTATAGACCCGCCCGTCGTTGATGGCGCCTATTAACGCTTCGAGATCGGTGTATCCGGTGAGCAGCATCTTAATGGCGTCCGGTCGGATGTCTCTGGACTTCTCCAGAAGCTGCACTCCGGTCATGCCGGGCATCCTCTGATCCGAGATGATCAGACTGATCTCGTGCTCTTCAAGAAGCTCGATACCGGCGTCACCACTGACGGCCTCGACAACGTCATAGTCCCGACCGAGCACTCGGCGCAAAAGACGCAAATTGGCGTCCTCGTCGTCGACCACCAGGATTTTGTGGCGTATCGGAACATATTTGGATTTTGATTCGCTTGAATCGTTTTCGTTTTCGTTTTCGTTCACTCTTTTACTGTCTCCATCGGTACTGGTCAGGCACCCTCGTATATCGATTGATTATTCTTGAATTTTTCCAGGTCTTCAGGCTTTCTGTGGACCGGAATCTTAACCGTAAAGCTGGTACCTTCCCCCGGACTGGAATCGAGTAGAATTTGCCCGCCATGCCTTTCCACAATCGAATGACAGATGGAAAGTCCGAGTCCCGTTCCCTGACCGACCGGTTTGGTGGTATAGAACGGATCGAAGATTTTACTCTGAATCTCGGGTGGGATTCCAGGCCCGTTGTCCGAAATAGTCACAACAACTTGCTCCGATCCTCCCCGGGTTTCGATGGTCACAGAAGGCTCCTCGGTGGAGTCGAGAGCCTGGGCTGCATTGGAGAGAAGGTTCATCCAGAGCTGGTTTAGCTGTCCCGGATAGCACAAGACCGTGGGCACCTCGCCGAATTTTTTCACCACTTTGATCTTATCGCGTCCATAGTATTGCGAGAGAATTTTAAGGGTCGATTCTATACCGTCCACAATGGAAGCGTCTTTGAGCTCTGCTTCGTCAAGGCGGCTGAAACTCTTGAGATTCCGGACAATATGCCTGATTCTGTCAGCTCCTTCGTTCAAGTCGGCAAGGATGTTATCCAGATCGGTGATCAAAAAATCGTACTTGATTTCCTCTTTCAGTTTAGAAAGTTCACCTTTGTTACCGTTCTCCGAGCTCTCCACCGAATCGATCAACTTTCTCAGGTCGGTGACATACTCTTTGAGATAGGGCAGATTGCCATGCACAAAGTTAATAGGGTTGTTCAATTCATGGGCGATACCGGCTACAAGTCGACCTAAAGAGGCCATTTTCTCTTGATGAATGAGCTGGGATTGCATCGTTCTCAGCTCGGAGTTCTTGAGGTCGAGATTGATATTCTTCTGCATCAAATCCTTGTTCTTCTTAGAGAGCTCATCTATCAATGTCACCTGCTGAATAGCCACCGCCACCTGACCGGCAACAGACTTGACCAGCTCCAGCTCGGAGTCGGCCCACTGTCGCCTTGGATCGGTCTCGGCCAGGACAATCACCCCTTTGGACTTGTCACCGTAGACCATGGGCTGAACCACAATCGAAGCCAGTCCCGACTCTTCCATGGTCTCTTTGATGTTGGCAAAAAAAGGATTCTCTGCCGGCTCTGAAAACAGGAAAGTTTTCTGAACGGAGCCGTCGGTGGAGGTTTCGTAATTGGCTTTGTGCTTGAGCAGAAAGTTGCATATGGTGGCATCGAAATACTTGAGTTTTGCCGGTCCGTCTTCATCTTCACGTTCGGCGTTGGCTTCGCAAATATAGGTCTCTCCAACCGAATCGAGCTTGCATACTATGGCGCAGCGGAATATGGAGAGAGCTCTGGCAAGCTCATCAGCGGCGGTTTCGAGAATCTTGTCGAACTCGTTGGTGTTCCGCAAAGCCGAGTTGACCGTATTTATGAGCTTCTCTCGTTTAGCCTTAGCCTGAATCTCATAAACCATACCCCGGTTATACTCGAGCTGCTCCCGGAGCTTGTTCTCCCCTCGGCGAGCCAGTCCTGACATATAACCACAGAAACGAGCCCAGATAAAAGAGACAGTGACAAGCAGTATCGAGCGCCCCAGGATCTTGGCCCAGAGCTTTGATACATAGGCAGAGCTCAGAGTTCCACTTTGAGCCGACATCAAATACGGTATCGTCTCAGCATTCTCCAGAATCACCGAAGCGACATAGCTCAAAGAGACAAAAGTGGCCGCTACATAAGTGCCTCGGCGACCTGTCGTATAGCTAGACAGCAAGATAGGTAGAAGGTAGAGAACATAAAGATCCGATTCGAGCCCACCGGTAAAGTGCACTAGAGTAGTCAGAGATATTACATCCAAGACAATCAAAAACAGATTCATGCGCCTTAGATAATTGCGCTCGGACCGTCTTCTCAATACAATCGTCACAAAAGCCATCGCCGTGTAGAAGATGATGAAGGCGATAGTAGAGCCGATAGGAAGGAATTCGAAGGCGGCTATATTGAAAAACGCAAAAGCCAGCGTAATCACCAGACCGACTGCGGCAAAAGCGAATCGCAAATATATGAGCTGCTCCGTCTTGGTGAAAAGATCGGAGAGCGAAGACGACTGAGAAGTAGTCAGTGTGCTGGTCATTTTCCCCACAAGTTTACAGGGAAAAGCCGACAACTGTCACCAGAGACGTTTAGATATACTGGGCGGCCCGCTTATAGACCTCTGCAGCTTCGGAGAATCGTCCCAGGGCTTTCAGAGTTGCCCCCCAGGCTTCGTAGGTATCTCCATCATAAGGGTCTATCTCAGAGGCTTTTTCATACTTCTCAAGGGCCATCTCATGCAATCCTAAAGCGGCAAGGGTCCGACCCCAGGCGAAGAAAAGCCCACTGTCCCCCTCGAAGAGCTGAGAGGCAGCGAGAAACAGCTCGTCGGCTTCGGCGAATCGTCCTTTGGCTAGATAAATCTGGCCGGCGATGACCCTAGCCGGTCCGTTATCGGGCTTCTCGTTTATCAATTCTAGAACCAGATGCAAAGCCTCATTGGTTCTATTCTGCTCTTTCAAAGCCCGGGCAAGCGAAAGCTTGGCATCCACATCATGGGGAAGGATATCGAGCATGCGCATCGACTGTTGCATCACCACTTCGAACTGATGCGCTTCCAGCAACCTCTCCATCGATTCTTTCTGGGGAATTATGCAAAGCGGGTCACGTACTACCGCCTCTTTGAACTCATGACGCGAGGTATCGAGATCACCAAGAGCATCGAGGCTACGCGATAAATGCAAATGCCCGAGCCCGTAACGGTCATTGACGGCGATACACTGCCTGAATTTCTCCACCGCGGCAGGCTGATTGCCGGCAAGGGCATGGGCGCACCCCCAGCCGTCGAGGGCCAGGTAATTGTCCGGATTTATCTGCAGAGACCTTTCGAAACACTTTTCGGCCGGCTGAGTACGACCGGCTCCTAGATGGGCGTAACCCAGCCACAGATGCAGGTCCGGATGATCCATCCCCATGCCGCTCAATCGATTCAATTTTTCGAAAGCTTCATCAAAACGACCGAGCAGAAGATAATTGACCGAGCAGTACATGCCCATGTCGATGTTGGCATAGTTGATCTGGAGCCCTTTCTCGAATACATCGGCGGCGCTCTCATACTCTTTCATGGCCATGTAAACCAGACCGAGATTGAGACGGGCAGGCTCCATGGTCGGATCGACATCGACCGCCTGGAAGAATTTCTCGGATGACTCCTCCAGCTTGTTCTGGCGAAACAAATTAGCGCCCCAGTCGTTATAGATAAGCGCCCTGTCCTTGGCGGTCATAGTCTCCGGCGCCAGCTTTATCGCTTCCTGATAGTGAGTGAGAGCCTCATCGAGCCGGTTCAGATGAACCAGCGCCGCAGCCCAGTTTCGGTGCGCGAGAAAATACTGACTGTCGTTGGCCACCGCCATCTCGAAACAAGATAGTGCCTCTTCAAATCTGCCCTGGGCACAGAATGCGGTTCCAACTCCGTTATAGGCTTCGGCCAATTTAGGATCGACATTGGCGGCATTCTGGAAAGACTGAGCGGACTCTTCGTACTGCTCCATTTGAAAGCTGGCGATACCGGCCTGATAGTGAGCGGCAGCCATGTTGGGATTGTATTTTACGGCCTGACGAAACTGACCGAGAGCGCCTCGCAAACTGCCCATGGCAGAAAGAGCCAGACCCCAGTGCAGATGTCCCACCGCAAATTCAGATTTGAGTTCGCAGGCCGAGCGGAACTCAGGCATGGCATCTTTAGGACGATCTTGCTTAAGCAGGCAAAGCCCTAACTGATAATGAATCTCCGGACTATTGGGCTGAAGTTCCAGAGCGATCTTCAAATAACGCTCCGCCTCCTCATAACGCCCCATGTTGAAACAGAGCACCCCGAGCCCGAGATTGACCTCCGGGTCACTTCTATTCTGCTGAGCATGCCTGGTCAGAACAGAATAGGCCTCATCCCAGCGATCCTGGGAGACCAATTCATTGACAAGCTGCATCACATTTTTCACGGAGAGTGAACCGGGTCGACCTCAACTTTATAAGTATAGTGCACTCAACTGAAGCTTACGAAGCTGATAATGAAACCGACCACACTCAGACAGATAAGGGCCTGCACAATCCAGAACATAAGAACGACTTGCCATTCAGCCACTCCCTTCTCCTGGAGAACCACTTCGAAATGATGATGGACCGGCGCCATCCGCAAAAGACGTTTTCCTTCTCCGGGCAATTTCTTGGTCAGTTTTGTGAGGATAACTTTGAAGAGAGGCAGAGACTCTTCCCCTTCCATCTTTTTTGTAAGTTTGAAGTAAATTACCTGCGCCATCACCGATAGGGCTTCGACTATGTAGATTGCCGCCAGAGGAACGAAGAGAAAGACCATGCCGCCGGCGAGCACCAGAGCGCCCATTAAACCGCCTACGAAAAGACTGCCGGTATCACCCATAAAAACCCTGGCCGGGTACTTGTTGAATACAAGAAAAGCGCAAAGCGCTCCTGCCACGCCTGCGGCAAGCAGGGAAAACTGCATGAAAGTCTCGCCATAGAAAGAGAGGATGAGGCTGATACAGGCAAATACCTGGCAGCCGGTACCGGAAGAGAGACCGTCCATACCATCATGCAGATTGAAGGCGTTGGCGGTGGATGCGACCAGGAAGCCGGATAGCAATATATAGAAAATCGGATTCGGCACCCAGGCTCCCAGAAAGTGACTGCCCAGGGCGCTCGAGATAGTGCCGCCGAAAAACATCTGAAATATTTCGGGATAGGGCACGAAAAGAATATTCTGGTTCAATACAACCAGAATCGCACCGGCACAAAAACCGGCGCCCAGTTCTATTGCCAGGCGGATATATCCGGATATGCCCTGGTTGGAACGAGATGTCACCTTGGCAAAGTCATCTATGAAGCCGACCGCACCACAGATGAGCGCAACCGCTAGAGGTATCAAATGCCAGATCTCTACTTTGTATCCGAACAGCAACCAGGCGACCGGAACGAAGATGGGAGTGAGCAGAGTAAAGACAACACCACCGGCAGTGGGTGTTTTATCTTTGGCGGCATGACTCCTGGGACCGTCTTCCCTGACATACTGCTGAAACTGCTTCTCTTTAATCCACTTTATATATGATGGAAATACCGCCACACAACAAGAGAATCCAGCCAGACAGGTAAGCAACAACTCGGTCGGATGCGATAAGTGGCCAAATGAAATTGTTTGCAACGTTGAATTAGTCCAGATAGAAGCTCGTTACTATTTTACGACGCTCTTTTGCATAGTTGACTGATTCTAATAGTGTATGGCTTGTGTGGTACAGGAAGCAAATCACCTGATTGCACTGATCGATAATCTCATGGTTGCATATCTTACTAGCATCGGCCAGGGTCATAGTGCGCCGTTCTGGATACTCAACGATATTTTTTATGCCAATTAGGAGGTCCTGTACTTCACCGGGCTGCTGCCCTATGGTCTGGGGAAGAATGATGCTGAGCCTATCCGGATTGGCTCGCTGGGCACCACGGATGACTGCGACGTTGGTACCGTTGGCACCACCGCTGGTAAATATCTGATTGCCCGAGAGTACCAGCGCATAGCTCAGCATCTCGACAAGCTGTTGATGAGTGAGAGGAAGATTTCTAGTACCAAATACCGCTACTTTCTTCGGTCCTGACTGTTGAATCATCAACAGCTCTTGAGCCAGTTCATCTACCGTCGGGATGGTTGCAGCAGCAGCGCTTGATTCGGATGGGCCCATATCTTTGCTCTTTTTCCTCTTACTAAATTCCGATACGTATATAACGTTCTGCGGTGAATTGCCAACAAAAGATTCTAATCTATTCTATATACGCAGTCCTTAAGGTTACTCGTATTGAAGGCTTGATGCAGTTCCTCCGCCGACGCTGTTTACAAGTTTTAATCAACGATTCCGACCAATACGGCGAGAATAAGTCCTGTCGGACAACTTCGACTAAATCTATAATCCAGCTTGGGGCGTCCGGTTCGGGCTCTTTTGCGCGAGGACCTTCCAACGGAGGCATGGCGAAGAAACCGCTTGGAATCATAGCATGACTGGTAAGAGCTTGGTCTACCTTTCCTGCGCCGGGACAATATATTTCAAAAGATATATTTCTCATGTTCCTATTAATCCGATACATAGATTTATCGGTCGAATTCAGTTTCACCCACCGGCACCATGGAGGCATCGCACAGGCAAGATGATCGCGGAATTACATCCCAAACCCCAGCAGGACTTGATGGCTCGTCTGAACGAAGAGCAGAAGCAGGCGGTCACCCACGGCTGGGGACCGAGCCTGGTGATAGCCGGAGCCGGCTCCGGCAAAACCACCGTACTGACTCGACGCATCGCTTACCTGACTACAGTGATGGATCAGGACCCGGCCAGTATCCTGGCGGTGACCTTCACAAATAAAGCCGCCCAGGAGATGAAGAGTCGAGTGGAGACCATAGTCGGCCGGGACTCCTCCCGCTGGCTCACCATCGGCACTTTCCACAGCATCTGTGCCAGAATTCTTAGGGCGGAGATAGAAAATTACAAAACCGAAGAAGGCTTTCAATGGACTCGCAACTTCGTCATCTATGACGAGACCGATAGCCAGAACTTGATGAAAGCCGTAGTAAAAAGGCTCAATCTCGACGAGAAAGTCTTTTCGCCCCGCGAAATCAAATACGCCATCTCCGGCCTGAAAAACGACGGCTACACTTGTCAACTCTACTCTTACGACGCCAAAAACTATCGCGAGACCAGAATTTCCGAGATCTTCAACGCCTATCAAGCCGATCTCGCCAAGAACAACGCCCTGGATTTCGACGATCTGATCCTGATTTTCTCGGATCTACTCAAAAAGAACGCCGAAGTAAGACAACGCCTGCGCCAGCGATTTCGTCATGTGCTTGTGGATGAGTTTCAAGATACGAACAAAGTCCAGTACGAGATGGTGCGGCTCCTCACCCATGCCCGTTTCGATGACGAAGAAGAAAAAGAAAAGTACTGGCACCAGCGCAGCTTGATGGTGGTGGGTGATGTGGACCAGTCTATCTATTCCTGGAGAAAAGCAGACTACCGGATTTTTCTCGGCTTCAAATCCGACTATCTCAATTGCACTGAAATCAAGCTCGAAGAGAACTACAGATCTACCAGCGCCATCCTCGATGTCGCCAACAGTATCATCGTCAATAACACCGAGCGTATCGAAAAGGTCCTGCGCTGCAACAAAGGTCGCGGCGGCAAGCCCCAGTACTTCGAAGCCCCGGACGAGATTGAAGAAGCTTTCTACGTGGTGGAAGAGCTCAAGCGCCTCAAACAACGGGGCAGAAGCTATAACGATGCGGTGATTCTCTACCGCACCAACGCCCAGTCCCGCGCGGTGGAAGAGATTCTCATCCGCGCCGACATTCCCTACAAAGTGGTCGGAGGCACCAGATTCTATGATCGCCAGGAAATCAAAGACATGGTGGCTTATCTGAAGCTGGTCTTCAATCCGAAAGACGGCCAGTCCTTCAACCGAGTGATAAACTCTCCGCGGCGAGGCATCGGCAAAACCTCGCTGGAGAAGCTCTATGCCTTTGCCGACGAAAGAGGCATCTCCTACATAGAGGCGGCCGCCAGCGCTTCTCAAGTACACTCGATATCGGCCAAGACCCAGAATCTTCTCAAGGAGTTTACATATAACGTCACCAGTCGCTGGCGGGATCAAGCTCAAGCCAAAGAGAAATGTGTCTCCGGTTTGATCGAGCTGATTCTAAAAGATACAAAGTACATCCAGATGCTGGAGGAGCAAGCGGAGAGCAAGAAAGACGAACTGGCCTATGGTCGCATAGACAACGTCAGAGAATTCATCGCGGTCGCCCAGGAATTTGAAGAGATTGCCGACGAGCCGGATTTAGATTCTTTCTTGACAAGAATCTCTCTGGTCAGCGATTTGGATCAGATTGAAGAACAGGATGAAGCGATCAAACTCATGACCCTGCACTCTGCAAAGGGTCTGGAGTTCCCTGTGGTCTTCCTCCTGGGTCTGGAAGAGGGGCTCTTTCCTCATAGTCGCTCTTTAGACGAACCCTCCGCTCTAGAAGAGGAGCGTCGTTTGATGTATGTCGGTGTCACCCGGGCAGAAGATCTGCTTTATATAACCCGGGCAAGAAAACGCACCATGATAGGGCGAAGCCCTGGTGGTGGTGGCGGATTCCAGACGAGCTACACGATACCGAGCCGCTTTCTCAAAGAGATTACCGCCGGTCTGCTCACCGGATTCTATCCGGATGAAGCAGGCGGTTATGAAGATGAAAGCAGCGCTGCCTCGTCCAGCTATGATCCGGATATCAATCAAGATCCCGATGCGATGCAATCGAGCTTCAACCGTGGCAATCGCTGGAATCAAAACCAAAACCAGAATAACAGCTACACTCGCTCCTCCCAGAAGCCACGCTCTGGTTATAGCGCTGGCGGCGGAGGCGGCAAATCTGCATCTTCCGGTCATTCCAAACCGAGGGTGATTCGCCAGGGTCAGGGCATGGGAGCCAACGTAATAGGCTCCACCCCTAAAAAATCCGAAGAGAAAGCCACTTTTCAACGTCTCAAACAAGGAGATAGAGTCTCCCACAAAACCTTTGGAGAAGGAGAAGTGCTCCAGGTAATTGGTCAGGGCGAAAAGGAGTTATACAATATAAAGTTCAGCGATCGCCCCCGGGTGCTAGATCCCAAGTTTGCAAAACTTATAAAGCTTTGATCCTTGCCGCTCTCATATAAGAAACTATCTTCTCAGGTTATCAGATATAAGGAGAGGACCCGTGGCTTTAGAGAGAACCTTTGTCGCCGTCAAGCCTGATGGCGTTCAGCGCGGACTAATAGGCGAAGTCATTAGCCGTTTCGAGAAGAGAGGCTTGAAACTTGCCGGAATGAAACTGATGGTAGTTTCCAAAGAGAAAGCTGAAGAGCATTACGGTGAGCACAAAGACAAACCCTTCTTCAAAGGCCTGGTGGACTTCATCACATCCGGTCCCATCGTGGCTATGGTCTGGGAAGGCAATGACGCCATCACCCTGGCACGCAATGTAATCGGCGCCACCAATCCGGCTAACGCCGACCAGGGCACTATCAGAGGTGACCTGGCTGTGGAAATCGGTCGCAACGTGGTGCATGGCTCCGATGGTCCAGAAAGCGCCGCCCGCGAGATCGGTATTTTCTTCAAGGACGACGAGGTCTGCAAACAGTGGGCCCGCAGCATCGATAGCTGGGTCTGCGAGAAAGCTTGAATTAGACCAGATCAGAGCAACTCAGACTAGCTCTTCGAGCTGTTCGAATACATGCCTGGCGGATAGTTCCGTCAGGCATTCTTTTGTGCCCAGGGGACAGCTTCGCTTGAAGCAGGGCTGACAGGACAGCTCTAGATGCGCCGTGGCGCACCGGTCGCCATAGGGACCGTTACGGCCCCAGGGGGTCGCCCCATGAATGGCCAGGACAGGACAACCACCGACGGCGGCGGCTAAATGCAATGGTCCGGTATCGAGACCGACAACCAGTTCGACTCTGCCGAAAAGCTCGATCAAATCACTTATTGAGGTTCTTCCGGAGGCATCTCTTACGGTGCCCTCCGGGCAACGCCTTTCTATATCCTCTTTAATGATCACATTATTGGCGGTATCAGAAGGACCGCCTACCAAAAGAATGCGGGAGCCGAATCTTCTTATGATCATCTCTCCCAACTCTCCCCATTTCTCCAGGGGCCAGATCTTGGTCTCCCAGGTCGTGCCTGGAATCATAACCACCACGCCACTTTTGCCGGCTGCAGCCAAAGATTCTGCCGCACCGCCTCCGGTTCCAGACGGCACTGGCGGTGCTTCCAAATGATAAGAGGACAGCTCTGAAAATAATCTGTCTACATTTTCGCGATTGGAAATTTTTGGTGGCGGCAGTATAAATTCGGCCCCGGCACTAGATTCGACATCACCGATCCCCTGTATTGTTAACAGCCGCTCACTTAACTGCAGATGCAAATCAACCACATGTCGATCAAAGTCCCTGAAATCTCCAACCTCCAACCGGTGGGTGTATAGAAGATCGGCCCGCTCTCTGGTGCCCCCATATCCGACTCGAACCGGGGCACCAGAGATGTAACCAATCAGTGCGCTCTTCATCAGTCCCTGAAAATCGATGGCAATGTCGAATTTTCTAGCACGCAGATTCGAGAAGAATTTGAATATTTCCGCCTGGGTAGAAAGAAATTCTCGAGGGCTCCGGAGCCCAGAGATCCAGGCAGACTTTGGCATTTCGATAACCTCATCCACTAACGGGTTATCTCTCAATAGCTCCATCTGAGGTGGCTCTGCAATCCAGGACAACTTGGTATCAGGCAGCCCTTTTTTGATGGCTGCTGCTGCTGGAAGGGCATGCACCACATCCCCTAAAGCGCTAAGTCTGATAAAGAGCAGCCTCAAAATGTCCACCTCTGCGAATTTGTTTAGTTACAGTACTTAACCAAACTGACTAGATGATACCAGCCATCAAAACTGGTGCGGCACCACGTTTGGGGGCATTTTCGCTCAGCAAGCCAGGTGCCTGAAAAACGGTCCTTTGCGAAAAGCGTATATCCAAAGCATGAATAAAATATACACCATGGGGTACAATTACCTTGCCACCTTGAGTGGTGGTGGTCCCAGATCGGTTCGCAGCAAAACGATCGACCTCGGCACCGGATCCATATTACGGACCAATATCCCATGGAACAAGGAGAGAAACATGGCTCAGAAAAAGACTCGCGCGACTAAAGCAAAGTCGACTGCTAAGCGCAAACCTGCAGCTAAAAAAGCAGTAGCAGCTAAAAAGCCCGCTCGCAAGGTAGCCGCAAAAGCTAGAACCACCAAAGCAAAAACAACAGCTAAAGTTGTAAAAGCTAAAGCTCCGGCAAGAGCAAGAACTTCCGCTCGTGCTAAATCTGGTGAGGACTTCCAAAGCTACAGCGGTAAGTTCACTGTTCGTCTTCCCAAATCTCTGCACCAGGCCCTGGTTCTGAGAGCCGAGAAAGAAGGCGTCAGCCTCAACCTCTTCGTCACCAACGCATTGTCCAGAACCGTGGCTATGCCCTCCAAAAAGCGGTAGGCGAAAGAAAACCTATAGAGAGAAGGGGATGCTTCGGAGTCGAAGCGTCCCCTCTTTCTTTTCAGCAAGTGAAACGCCCGCACATATATAACAGATGTGAACAATTTAACATTATCAGCAATATAAGATAAAACACCCCGCAAATCATGGCACCAACCTTCCGATTCAGCTTCGTTATCTTGAGCTAATCTATTTAAGGTCGGAACCTTATTTTTACTCACTTTCAAGCATTATCAAGAAGCGGGTAGACTCGGACTCTGGAATCCCCGTGCCCTGATGGCGCTTTACCACTTCTACTCGAAAGAAATAAGGAAACGGTAACTATGTCGACCTCCAAGCAGAACGTCCCCATTCTCAATTTGCAGGCTCAGTACGAGTCTATACAAGCCGAGCTAGAGTCAACGATTCTCGAAGTTCTCCGTAGCGGAAACTATGTTCTCGGCAAATACGTAACCAAATTAGAGGAAGAAGTGGCGACAATTTGCGATGCCAAGTTCGGTATCGGAGTTGCTAACGGAACCGACGCACTGCATCTGGCGCTCTGGGGTCTCGATATCGGCGAAGGTGACGAGGTAATCACGAGTCCATTCACCTTTGCCGCCACCGTAGAAGCCATTCTGATGAGAAGAGCGACTCCGGTCTTCGTTGATATCAATCCTGAGACCTTCAATATTGATCCGACAAAAATCGAAGCAGCAATCACTCCGCGCACCAAAGCGATCATTCCGGTTCACCTTTACGGCCAGCCGGCGGACATGGAGCCTATCATGAAGATTGCCGAGGCCCATTCGCTGAAGGTAATAGAAGATAACGCCCAGGCGATAGGCGCCAACTATCGCGGTCGCATGACCGGCAGTTTCGGCGACTGTGCCTGCATCAGCTTCTACCCCACCAAAAACCTCGGCGCCTGCGGTGATGCCGGTATGCTTGTCACCAGCAACGAAGAGTTGGCCACCCGCTTGAAAGCTTTGAGAGCGCACGGCATGACCCGGCGCTACTATCACGACGAACTGGGCGTGAACAGCCGTCTAGATGAACTGCAAGCGGCTGCCCTGGTGGCTAAGCTTCCCTACCTCTCTAAATGGAACAAGCGCAGAAACGAAATAGCCGACCGCTACAACGAACTTCTGGCCAACTGTCCCCAGATCGTTCTGCCGAAACGGAGTGAAACAGCCAGACTCGGCAGCGGTATCATATTTACGCATGTATGGCACCAGTACACCATCAGAGTAGTATCGGACAACTACGGAAACAAACTATCCAACGGTGCAAGGCAGACTCTGCTCGATACCCTGGCCAAAGCCGACATCGGCTCCATGTGCTACTACCCGGTCCCTATGCACATGCAAAAACCTTTTGCCGGTGACTACAAATACGGTGACTTCCCCGAATCGGAAAAAGCCGCCGCCGAAGTACTTTCGCTGCCGATGTATCCAGAGTTGACCGATGAACAGGTCGTAGCGGTGGCCGATGCCGTCAACAAAGCCATGGCCGAAGCCAGCGCCGGAGTCACCATATCCGCACCAGTCAGTACTCCCTTCCCGGCTGTCTGAATCGGCGCATGACCACCAGCCTGAATACCATACATCCGACTGCTATCATCGACGACGATGCAAGCCTGGGTAAGAACGTACATATCGGTCCTTTCGTCACCATTGCTGCCGGAGCAAAACTGGCGGACAATGTCGTGGTCGAAAATGGTGCCATAATCCACGAGAACGTGGAACTGGGCGAGGATTGCTATGTGGGCTCAGGATGCATTCTGGGAGAGAAGAACAACAACCACATAAAGAACCCCGACTATGAAAATCCTCCCCTGAAAATTGGAGCAAACTCGACCATACGCTCCCATACCATCATCTACGCCGGTTGCGATATTGGAAAAGGCTTCCAGACAGGTCACAAAGCAGTAATTCGAGAGGACAGTCGCTTCGGCGACAACTGCAGTTTCGGAACCCTTTCCCAATCGGACGGTCAGGTCAGAATAGGAAACAACTGCCGCTTCCACAACAACGTTTTCATCGCGACTTTCACCACCTGCGAAGACAATGTCAATTTCTTTCCTCTATCCACTACCGTGGACAGCCTCCATCCCCCTTGCGGTGAGGGCAGAATGGGCCCCTACCTGGAAGAAGGTGTCACCGTCGGTGCGAAAGTTTTGCTACTGCCCAGAATTCGACTTGGCAAAGGTTGTGTGATTGCCGGAGCTTCGGTGGTCACCCACGATATCGAACCTTATATGGTTGCTGTCGGCGTTCCGGCCAAAGTGCTTCGACGCCGGGATGAGATCCGCTGTCATCTGGAAGACAGACCGGCTTATGAAGTCCCGGAAGAATTCAAAAACGAGAACTGACACGAAAGATTCAGACCATGTCCGGTCCCGGCCAAAATCAAAACACCCGCATAACAACAAGGGCATCCTACCGGACCCTGGCTGCGGTGGTGGCTGTGGTGGTCCTGGCTTACCAACCGGTTCTCTTCGATTTCTTCGTCGGCGATGATTTCGTCCATTTGATCTGGCTCAAAAAGGCCATGGTCGCGCCGGAGTTGATCTGGAGAAACTTCTATCACAACTGGCTGGACATAACCACCACCAGCTTCTACCGTCCATTGATCTCCGTATTCATGGCATCTGACTATTATTTCTTCGGTGCCAATGGACTCGGATTTCATCTCACCAATCTCTTCTTTCACCTGGTCGCAACGGTGACGATCTTCTTCATCGCCCGTGGTGTCTATATAGATAGCGGCAGCCAATCCGAGCGAGAAGCCGATATCTACGGAATACTGACCGCCTCCATCTTCGGGCTCTATCCTCTGCATACAGAGGCGGTTTCGTGGATAACCGGAAGAGTCGATGCGGTGGTCACCGCTTTCATCTGCCTGGCGCTCTGCTTCTATCGTGTATGGAGGCATAAAAAAGACACTATATCCTTCATTCAAACCCTGCTATTCGTAATCGCCGGTCTTCTCTCAAAAGAGATGGCGATTACACTGCCTGCAATGTTTTTCGTCTACAGCTTCATTCTCGAAAATAGAAACGCGCCCTTTATAAAGAGATCGCTAGAGTCTCTGAAAGCAACCGCTCCTTTCTTTATCCTGCTCGCCTTTTACTTTGCCCTGCGCAAGTTTGCCCTGGGAACCTTTGTGGGCGGTTATGACAATTCGCTTCTCCTGATGTCCGATCCAGGCCACTTCATAGCAACCTGGATTCATGGCCTGCGAATGTTCCTGATTCCATTGAACCGCGAAGTCATCCCATCGAGCCATGCCCTGACCTATGCCTGGTATCTGATTCTGGCTTGTATAGCCGTTCTCTTTTCCCTGAATCTTTTCCAGAAAAAAGAACTCCATTGCCTGACTCTCTTCAATCTAGCCATTCTGACCCTGGCCTTTCTTCCCGTATATAAACTCTTCGCCATCGGCAATGACCTCCAGGGAGCCCGTCTGGCCCAGGTGGCTACCGTTCCTCTCGCTCTTATACTGGCCAGCGCTTTCACCACATCGAAACCAAGACTTCTTATTGCCGGCGCCTACTCACTTCTTCTTTTCTCCGGTCTCTGGCTGAACAACCAGGTCTGGGCCGAAGCCGGAAGCACTGTCAACGCAATCAGGCATGCCCTGGCCGCACAATATGAAAAAATAAAGGGTGATCCGCCGGTGCTTCTTCTCGATCTTCCCGACAATATCAAAGGGGCCTACGCCATGCGCAACGCCCTCGATGGCTTGACCAAGACACCTCAATTTCCCAGAGATCTGGAAAATTGCCTTGCGGTCGGCTCCTTCGAACCCATAATTCCCATGGGCTATCTCAAAGAATCCATTTTTCAATCCGCAGACAAAATAACCGTTCTGAGCTGGTCGGAAGAAGACAGAGACTTCAAAAAGCTACCGATCTCGAAAGAAATCACCCCCGGGACCGAGACCTTGAAGCTTGCGAATGCGGCAACTCTCGGGTCAGGAAAAGAATTCAACATCGACCTTGCATCAAGCAAGCTCAACTGTGCCGAAGCAGAGATCTTAAAAGTTTCAGGTAAAGGCGATGCCGACTGGGCAGTACTGTACTACGCCACCGACCTCAAGCCGGAATTCTCTGGTGAGAGTTCCCTGGTTGCTCAAAGAAAACCTGAAGAAAACAGCTTCTACTTTCCGCTTGGCGCACGACCTGATTTTTTCCTGGGCGGAAGCGGCGGCAAACTGAAACTGAAACTATTGAATCCCAGCCAGGCCTTCGTCCTGGAGCAAATAACCATTTTACCGAAAAGGTCTCTCATGCCCGCGATCAGTTTCGATAACTCCGGCTATTTAGGCAGCAAAGGATTTCTCCATCTATCAAACTCCAAAATAAAAAATGCGATTATCGCTGTCGACGCTAGTGCCGTCGAAGGTGCCCGCAAAGTAAGACTTTCTATATCCAAGCCGAATCTCTACTTCAAGGTTCAAAATGCCACCATCGAAGAGGCGGATCTTTTGACCACCCTCGAAATAGATTCAACCCTGAATGACAAGGTCAAACTGAAGCGCGACCTCTTTCCCTCCGACGGCATCTACGAGGTCAGACCCTGGGCTCTGACAGAAAAAGGAAATCCAATCGGTCTTGCCGGAGATCATATCGTCATTTCGGTTGATGATTGAGATCAGGAAAGTCCCTTGAGCAGAACTCTGCCGGACGGCAGCCTGCGAGTCACCTTGGAATCATCGAAGTGAGAAAGCAGTGCCATGGCATACTTTCTGGAAGTGCCTACCTCCTGGCGAAAGTCACTGGGACTGATGTTGCGTTTCTGATTCCAGATTCGAACCAGCACTTTATGAGCCTTATCAATCGCGCCTTTTGAAGCAACAAATTCATAATTGACCAAAAATGCCTGCTCTGCTTTCTCCAGGCTCTCCAGTATCTTTTTGAGCTCCGCTTCAGATAGACCAGCCCGGCTTGCGACCTCGCTAAGTTCCAGCACAAACTCTCCACCCAGAACATCCATCACCCTCTTCTGGTTCTGATTGAGCTCCGGTGAAGCCTCCTTATCATCTGGATCTCGGGGAAGAGAAAGCCTGTCTTCCACCTTGATCACCACTCCGGATTCAATCAGATGATTGACAAGGTGCTGAAAGACCACCCGCTCCATCAATGGTGCCAACTCCACCCGCAAGGTTTCGTAAGGCACAGGTTCGCCTGCGTCGGTCAGAAATTCTTTGACTTTCAAAGAGAGACTCTCCAGGCTCTCCCTGGCGATCAAAAGATTATTCAAGAAAATAGCCTGCTTATCTTCTATCACTTCGGCAAGCTTCTCTTCTATCTCCTTCAGACCTACAAGAGTTCCGAGTTCCCGCCGGGAGAGTGCAAGGCCTGGTTTTAGTCTTGCATAATCTAAAATGGCGGTTCGATATTCTCTGTTTAATAAAGACTTTCCAATAGAAAGAAGGTCCTCTCTACCGAGCCAACGCGGACGAGCGGTGATCAATATCTCACCACCGGCAATACCATAATCACCATAGCGCAGTACATAGTTCTGCCCGGGATAAGCCAACACCGGATCCTTCAAAAAGATCTGACCTATATAAGTAACCGAGCCATCGACACGCTCGATTTCCGTAAGCCAGCGCAGACTACCGGAACGCTCGGCGGTGCCGTGGTAAAAGCGAATCGGCTGGGGCTTGAGCTTGCGATACTTACGTTCATTATTAGTTTCGATTTTAGCTTCGATTCCGCCCAGGTCATCGATTTGAACTACCATCGTTCTTACTCTGACCTGGTCTTTACCGCTATCGGCACTTACGACACAATGACCTCTCTCGAGGACCTTCGATTCTTTCGAGACCCTGGTGGCGATGTTTACCGCCAGCCTCTGGCCGGGATATGCTTTTTCTATCTTATGATTAAATGTCTCAAGCCCCCGCACCCTGCCATCGAGCCCATCGGGAGCGATCTTGATATTGTCCCCGACATTTAACTCACCGGTTATCAAAGTGCCGGTCACCACCACCCCATAACCGGACTTGCTGAAAACCCTGTCCACAGGCAAAAAGCAGGGCATGGGCTTGCCTGTGGTATCGAAGCGATTGTCGGAGAAAGCTGTGGATAGGACCTTTTCGATAATCGTGTCTTTGATGGCTTCCATCCCTTCTCGGGTGACATTGGAGACATTGCAAGAGGCGACCGGCTCGATTCTATATTGAAGCAGCAACTCCTTTGCCTGGGACGCGGCAATCTCCTTCTCGCTTTCGTCGGCCAGATCGCTTTTGGTGAACACAAGAATGCAGGAGCGCACTCCAAGCAGAGAGAGGATCTTTACATGCTGCACAGTCTGGGGCATCACCCCTTCATCCAGGGCAATCACGAGCAGGGCCATATCGATGCCGCCCACGCCGGCAAGCATGTTCTTCAAGAACTTTCCGTGACCGGGTACATCTACAAAGCCAATAACTAGCTCGCTTTCCCCTTCGATCTCACTGAGCCTGCTGGTTTCATCATGGCGAACCCGGTCGCCGGCAAGAAACTTTCTATATAAATCTACAAATTTCTGCGAACGTTCTGCCAGCTGCCCCAGGGACAATCGCAAATGGGCAAATCCTATATCGGTGGTCATTTCCCGCTCTTTCTCCTCTTTGAGCCGATCGGGATCGATGCCGGTAAGTGCTCTAAGAAGGCTGGTCTTGCCATGATCCACATGACCGGCGGTGGCAAGAGTGAAATGTAAAACGGCGCTGGTGCGGGGATTAGTCATTCATTCCTCTATCTTCCAGTCTCCAGGCTCTGAGCAAGACCGCTTAACATCTAAGAGAATCCTAAAGAGAGAGCGGTCTTCTGGGTTGTAGAATCGCTATGGTCCGATAAGACCGATCAATTATATGAGGTTTGTGCCGTGCTCCACCAAATTATAGACCCGATTCTAGAATGGATTGCCCAGGGAGTGGAGTCCTGGGGGTATCTCGGCATCATTTTGATGATGGCAATTGAATCGGCTAACATTCCCCTGCCCTCCGAAGCGATTATGCCCACAGCAGGTATTCTGGTGCAACAAGGCAAAATGGACTTTCACCTGGCATCCCTGGCCGGTGCCGTCGGATGTGTGGTCGGCTCGATTCCTTCTTATTTCCTCGGTCTCTGGGGCGGACGTCCTTTTCTGGCTAAATATGGACGCTGGTTCCTGCTCAAAACCAAAGACCTGGAGCGCGCCGACCGCTGGGTAGACAAATATGGCGATATGACCTTTTTTGTCTGTAGAATGCTGCCGGTGGTCCGGACCTTTATCTCATTTCCGGCCGGCGTGCTAAAAGCCCACTTTTTGATGTTCATCATCTTCACCTTCGTAGGATCCCTGGTCTGGTGTTATTTCCTCACCTGGGTAGGAATCAAATTCGGCGAGAACATGGAAGTGTTCAAGCATTACTGGCACACTTTCGACATCGCTATCGTGGCGGTCTGTGTAGGCGGGTTCGGATTCTATCTCTATCACCATCTCAAGCCGGAAGCAGAAGAGAGCAAGTCCGAAGAACAAACCGAAGCCGACAAGAAAACTGAAATTCAGGCTTAATCGCGCTTCTTGCGATACTGCCGTTTACGGGTGTTCTCGCGAATATCAAGCAGCTCCTGCAGAAGCTTTTCTTGCTCCGGTCCGTCCCAGCGCTTCAACCAGGCACAGATGGCTGCTTCGATCATGCCGCTCTTATCAGGCGAATGAGAACCATAAAGCTTCTTGAGCTCCAACCAGATCGACTGCAGGGCGGAGAGCTGATGAGCGGGCAGCTTTACGGTATAAGCCACATACTTGGTCGGCATCGCGGACGAAACTGTAGAGACTGACTCTTCGAGGTCGCTTTCTTCTTCCGAATGCGTTGTCTTGTCTAGATCGCTCAAAGCTCTAAAACTCACCTTTGCTACAGTGGCGGTTACTCAGGTCCAGCCTACCAACCTTCAACATTGTACAGGCTTTTGTTAAATTCTTCGGACTTAAATCCGCTTTGCAACCAGTGATTCAGATTCCTATCCTAAACCCGGCGGAGAGAATAACACACCGCCCGTAACACCACCTTCTCGCTCAATCTGCCAAGAATGGGAATATTCCCATTCTCATCTGGCCGATTTGCCACTAGACTATTTGCAAAGGAGAGGCCGACCGACGACCATGATCAGTGACATTGTAAGAGCAATTATTCAACGAATATTCAGGGATAAAATCCTGATGGCCTTAGTTGTTATCGGCTTTCTTGCAATCTTCATGACTGGAACGCAGTCGACCAAAGAGCCGCCGTTATCCGGGAACAACCGCAAAAAAGAGGCGGAAAGCCAGACCCATGGTCAGTTTGCCCAGGAGCCGCTCAAAGCCTCGGACAGTAAGTCGCAGAAAGCTTCGAAAGCCGGAGAGAACCGGGATAAAGCCGCTGTACCCGGGGGGCTCAAACCCGCCGATGCCGAAGAGTTCGTAAAATGGTGGATCGGTGGAGCGATGGACTTTCAGCTCCAGACCGCCGAAGGAAATCGCCAGAAAGCGATGGAATGGATGACCCCGGAAGCGGCTGAGATTTTCAAGAACTCCTTCTGGAACAGCGATATCAAGAACGGAATCACAAGCGGCAATATCGTCGCCGCCTTTCACCCGGTCTCGGTCAGCGCCACAGCGCTTAATCCGGACGGTTCCGTAGTCGTCCATGTCAAAGGATCTCTGGTAATGCAAAGAGCCGGAGAAGCATATCCTAATACCGAACATCTTCTGACCGACTACCTGGTGGTCAAAGAATCCGAAGGTTTCAGAATCGCCGGCGTGCACAGCAAAACTTATGAGCAGGCCGCTGCGCCGAGCAGCTATTACTGAGCCTCGACGAGAAGTTACAGTGGATAAAGAATAAGCTCTCAAGGAGAGGTCTTTCCCATTCTCTTTATGGTATATTGATTTGCCGTTGGCTTTTAGAGTATTAGTCATACGTTGAATTTTTCGGTTTGAACTTTCAGCGCCATGGACTTGCCGAGATAGCTCAGTTGGTAGAGCAGAGGACTGAAAATCCTCGTGTCGCCAGTTCGATTCTGGCTCTCGGCAATTCTTCTTTTTAATATCCAATGTCAAGATTCTGTATCTGCGTCCTAGCAGCAGTCCTAATCGCTTTAGCTCCGGCTCTATCCACAGGAGCCCAGACCAAAACCAGCCTTTTTCTGGTCAAGCCCTATGTGCAACTGGGCAACAATCCGGACCATTCTAATAAGCTTGAGATTCTCTGGTTCAGCCAGAAGAAGAGTGGTTTCAAGCTCTTTTTCAGGGAAGCCGATTCTACCGCCGACACCCCCTGGAAGCAGTCCGAGAATCTTCGCATAACATTGCAGCCCACCTCCCAGATCAAGCCTTATTATCGCTACTCCGGCTCTATAGAGAGCAGCGCTCCCGGTCGCGAAGTCGAATACAGGGTTGATTTTGCAAAGAAGACACTCTTCAAGAAAGTCGTCACTTCCAGAAAGTCGAAAGAACAAAGTTATACCTTCGCTCTGGCCGGAGACGTTGGTGCCGGCTCATTCGGTCAGAAAGGCAATACCTTCCAGATCCATAAACTGAAACCGGATCTCTACCTCATTCCCGGAGACATCGCCTATAACAGGGGCAAGGTAGAAGACTATCTCCTGCGCTTCTTTCCTTTCTTGAATTCAGAAAGTGCGGCGGCCAACCGTGGGGCTCCACTTCTTTCCGAAACCATCACCGCCACCGCCATCGGCAACCACGACATCGCCCTCACCAACCAGTGGACCGGAGTCGATTTCACCAGCTACCCTGATGCCCTGGGCTATTATCGCTTCTGGTCTCAACCTTTGAACGGACCGAAACGCAGGGTCAACGAAAGAAACACCACCATCATCCGGGGCGATGCCAGAGCTCAGCTCAATTTTGTCAAAGCGGCAGGTGAGCGTTTTCCTCGCATGGCAAACTATTCTTTCGACTTCGGCAACTCTCACTGGCTGGTGATAGATGCCAATCCATATATGAACTGGACAGATCAAGAAATGAGAAACTGGGTCGAAAAGGATCTGCGTACTACAAAAGCAGCCTGGAAATTCGTACTCTGCCATCAGCCAGGCTTCAGTATAGACAACAACCATTGGGTCGAACAGCGAATGAGATTGCTCTCGCAAATCTTCGAACAGTGCGGTGTGGACATCGTTTTCTCCGGTCACGCCCATACTTATCAAAGAAGCTATCCGCTAAAGTTCACTCCTCAAAAGACAGCGAACACCAACGCCGATGGCACCGTATCCGGTGATTTCATTCTCGACCGAGACTTCGACGGCGCCAGGGTCACCCGACCCAGAGGAGTGCTATATATAGTATCCGGCGCCGGGGGCGCATCCCTTTATAGAAAAGGTCTTCTGCCGGCCTCGGAAACCCTGTTCAATTTCAAATTCTTGAACCAGAAACACTCTTTCACCTTTTGCAAGGTGGAGGATGATAACATCGAACTCCGCCAGATTGACTGCGACGGAGAAGAGATAGACAGAATCAGAATCACTAAATGAAAAGAAGGTGAAACGATGAGCGAAATCCTCAGCAATATCGTCCCGATAACAAGGTACATCATTCTAGCCACGGCAGTGCTGGTAGCAATAGGCGGCTTGATAGGCTTTTTGAAAGCGCAGAGCATGCCTTCTCTAATTGCCGGCGTAGCCAGCGGTGTGCTGACCGCGGGCGCCTTCGGTCTTACTTTTGTCGATATGAAACTTGGAATGGCAGCCGCTTTTGTGCTCATGGTCATTCTAGAATCACTCTTCGCGATACGCATGGCAAAATCCAAGAAATTCATGCCTGCCGGATTGATGCTTCTAATCACATCGACAACAGGGGTTCTTGTTCTGCTCTCCCTGCTCTCCTTATTCGAGCTGGTTTAGCAAGAGTCAGCCAACTTTAAGTTCCGCTTTCAGCAGTCTCTGCCGGGCAGCGGCCAGGGTCTCATCCCTGCGGCTGAAACAGAAGCGAATATACTTTCTGCCTTCTTCTTTATCGGCAAAGAAGCTGGAGCCTGGCACCACCGCCACCCCTACTTCCTTGACCAGATGCCTGGTCATGGCAAGATCATCTTCAAAACCGAATTTGCTTATATCAGAGAAAATGTAATAGGCCCCCTTCGGCTTGAAATAATCGAAGCCGGTCTCCTCCAGCATTGAGAGCATGATCTCCCTTCTATGCTTATATTCGGCCGCCAGCTCTTCATAAAAAAGCTTAGAAAGATTGACCGCATGGGCACCGGCTCTCTGTAAGGGGGCCGGCGCTCCCACAGTGAGAAAGTCATGCACTTTGCGAATCGGCAGAGTCAGCTCCGGACAGGCAATGGCCCAACCCACTCGCCATCCGGTAACACTGTAGGTTTTGGACAGACTGTTGATGGTGACGGTGAGATCCTGCATACCGTCTATTGAAGCAAGAGCCACGTGAGAAGCGTCATCATAGAGAATATGCTCATAGATTTCGTCGGTTATCGCCACCACTCCCCACTTCTTACAGAGATTTGCGATTGCGGTCAACTCCTCTTTCGAGAATACTTTACCGGTGGGGTTATGGGGTGTATTGACGATAATCGCCCGGGTCTTATCGGAGAAAGCCGCGGCAAGCTCCGCCTCATCGAAACTCCAGTCTGGTGCTCTCAATTTGACATAGCGAGGCGAGGCACCGGAGAGAATGGCGTCAGGACCGTAGTTTTCATAGAAAGGCTCGAAAACGATCACCTCTTCGCCCGGGTCTACTAATGCGAGCATCACGGCAATCATCGCTTCGGTGGCACCACAAGTTACGGTGATCTCTCTTTCACAATCTACGTCTATGCCGAGATAAGATTTCGACTTGGCCGAAATAGCCTCCCTCAAAGCCTTGTCGCCCCAGGTTATGGCGTATTGATTGATATCGTCATTGAGAGCGTCTATCGCAGCCGTTTTCAATTGGTCGGGACAGGGAAAGTCCGGCAGACCCTGGGCCAGATTGACTGCTTTATGCTCGGCGGCAAGACGCGACATCTCGCGAATAACCGACTCTTTAAACTGTTTCGCTTTTTCGGAAGCTGTTTTGACTAATTCTGGCTGCATGCTCTTCCATCTCTCGAACGGGAAAGATGTCGATCATACACTCCTTACAACACAATTTCAGACAGGGAATTTGAGCCTGCGCATCATGCAGCCTTCCTCGAAAAACCGCGACTGCCCCACCACGGTTACATAACAACCATCGCGAGAGAAAGCCTGACTGACCCGCATCGCCAGACCGACGCGCTCCAACTCCAGATTAAGACTGTGTACTAGATCTTCCACCCCGGATGCCGCTGCAGCTCGCTTGAACTCTGCCTCGAATTCATCTACTAAGCCGACTTTGAGAAGATTGACTAGTGGCATTTACCTGGCTCCAAGCATCGGAATCAAGGCAATATTAGCAGTGTCGCCCGCACACCACCATGGGGGAAACACCACGAAATACGATATCAAAGGCGGGCCATCATCGCCACGGTCTGACGTAGAATCGAAATCTCTTCCCAGGCCGGATCAAGACGAGTAGCCCTGTCAAGCGCGGTCTGGCTCTCAAAGACATCTCCCTTTATGGCATGGGCCCTGGCTTTATGCAAATAGGCCGAAATATAGCCAGGGTTAATCGAGACTATTCTTTCGAGCAAATCGAGAGCCTCTTCTACTTCTCCATCCTGAATGCGCTGGATTGCGTACTGCTCGAGAGCCCATTCGAATTCGGGATAATCCTCGACCAGTAAGCGATAAGCCTCCCGGGCTTCTTTCCCCCTGCCCAGACTGCTTAGACGGCGGGCATCTATAAAACGCTTGACGGCAAGATATGGAACGGGATGCAAAGGGACTTTGGTCAGCAAAAGCTTCTCTGCCGCTTCCCTCTCCGGACCGCTGGAAACCAGTTCGAGCACCTGCGCAAGAGCATCCCTCGCCTGCTCCGGCCAGAAAAGCGCCAGGTAACGCTTACCCAGCCCTAGATAATCGATGGCTTTCAAGCCCTGGGGCACCTCCCTGGAGGGATGGGTAGCCACTATCACCGAGTGCACCAGGGTAGATAAGGTGGCACCGGCTTTTTCTCCCAAAAGCCTTGCCGACTCTTCCACGCCGAATTTCAAGATCCGGAAGAATTGATGAGGAGCCAACAACTGATCGGCTCTTTCATTGGTCTCTTGAATTCGAAAGCCGAAATCACGAAGAATTCGCCTGGTGCCGCCCATGAACTCCGCCGAAAAAGAGACCCCTTCATCGAGGTTATCCAGAAGTTTGCGCAAAAAGCCGAGATCGGCTTCACTGATGTTCTCCAGAGGCGTGCCGTCGAAATCATCTTTATCACCTGCCAGGGCAAGCCTGCCTGCTTTGATGCATTGCCGGACATTGCCCATGAGATGATACTGAAGAGCCAATTTGCAATAGGATCTGGGACTCAATCCGGCTGGCGGCGATTCGGGTAGGACCATGATTCCTCACTTTATCTTTGAACCGGGGAAATAATATTCTAATATCTCCCGATAGCTTTTTCCAAGCCCGGCCAGCCTGTTTGCCCCCCACTGGCAGAGCCCGACTCCGTGACCTGCACCGGAGGAGACAATCTCTATCTTGTCTTTTGTAGATTTTATAGCAAACCGGGTACCCGGCACCCGGCTCCAGCCAAGACCCCGCCCCAGCTTCAGCCAGGTTTGATAGCAGGACAGTTCTTGATTGCCTACCTGTACAGATTTAGGACGACCGGCCAAATCTTGCCCCAGCACTACCGGCAGTGCGCCACCGAAGATCTCCGTAACTTTCCTTCTGTCGACCACACTGACTTTGTTTCGGTAAAAAGGAGACCCCTTACAGTGTTTACACTCGACCGCTTTCAAGTAAGAGAGGTCGTCTCCGTCGGGCCGAAAAAGGTCGTCTCCATTAGAAGTAAAACCGGCACAAGTAGAGTGATAGTAGGGAAGCACCAACCGTCCTTTGTAATAGAGCCTGTCTTTAAATACACTATCGACCAGAACTCGGTCGCTCTCCCTGACCCGACCACAGCCGGTATAGAGCTCCGACTTGGTCGAATCACCAATCGCTCTTTGATCTGGCAGAAACTCGAGTCTTGTCAAAGTAAGCACCGCCAGCGCCTTTCTAGCTTCCAGCGCAAAGTCCCGAGGCAATTCACTGGCGACTATACCGTAGACGAACTCTCGAACAGGAACCTCATTCAAGACAT
>CAZCBH010000003.1:31268-82877 GCA_964496875.1 uncultured Candidatus Obscuribacterales bacterium
TCACTGGCGACTATACCGTAGACGAACTCTCGAACAGGAACCTCATTCAAGACATCAAGGCTGGGTCTACCCGCCGCCGTCCCCGAGCGCACCACGACGATACCGCGATAATTGCAGGCTGACCGTCCCGGAAAGACTATACGCATCCCACGGGAGCTCGACTCTTCCATCACTATTCGAGAGCCGCGCAAGATAAGGGTTTTGGATCTTCCGCCTTTCCGCACCGCATACAGTGCCACTCGCCCACCTTCCGCTTCGACGGTATAAACGGCTCCGGCAAAAGCTATATCTCTGGATACCGGCTCGATTATCTTGATTCCACCAGCCAGTTGCAGCTTGGGCACGCCGGCCCGGGCTTCGAAAAGCCTGACCTTGACATATCTGGGAATAGAATAAACCGGCTCTGCCCATAAAAAAATCAACAGAAAGCTGGCAAGAAAAAAGCGAATCAAGGCCAGATTCAAGGCCATTGAACTGCCAGAAGCCTCTTGCCGGCGAGCGGCACGGCGCTATCGTGACTGGTGCCGACCGGAGCGAAAAGCGAAAAGGCATGGCGCGGTTTTTCGTAGGGAAAGAAGCCTATGATCCAGGACTGGAATTTGTTTCCATGGCCAACGGTTCCGGTTTTGACCGCAAGGTGGAGCTTGTTTGCTGGATCTATCGCCTCTGCCGTGCCTCCTTTGGACGCGGCAAGTCTCATACCCTGCTTCAGTCGCTTGAAAGTCTCGGGAGACAAATCCAGCTTGATCGCCTCTCCCTTCATATCGGACATTTCGGCCGAGCGTAAATAGGGAATCTCTCCATCCCGGGCAATAAGCGCTGAAAGACGCAGCAGTTGCAAAGCCGAGGGGCGAAGATGCTTGTCCAGACCAAGGGCATAGTCGATAACACTATCGGAGATTTTATCCGGATCAGGAAATTCGCCGGGAGGCTGACCGGAAACAGGCTTATCGAGCCGAAACTTCTCGGCGTAGCCAAGCAGAGTAGCTGAACCGATGCGAGAGGAGACTTTGGCAAAATAGACATTACAGGAGAGCGCCAGGGCTTCCTCCACCGAAAGCAGACCATGGGCTTTGGGACACTTGTACTTCTGGAAACCGAACTGAGCAAGGCCGGTACATTCGATTTTTTCGTTTGGATTAAGTGCGCCTTCTTCGAGAACACAGGCGGCAGTGACGAGCTTCATCACCGAACCCGGTCTCTGGACCGGAATGTCGAGCCCGGTCGGAAAACCTATATTGCCGTTATCTAAATCAGCCCAGAAAAACTTCTCGTCCTGTTTAATCGGCGCTCTTGCCTGGGCTCCGCCCTCCAGCATGGAGCCGGAACCGAACCCGAACATGGACTTTATGAACCGTCTGCGGTTCAGATCCTTCGGTTTGCTTTTTTCATTCGGACTGGAATCTACCATTTTTTTAACCACCTTTTATCCGGCGGTCAACTTCCTGTTCGCACTAGCTTATCTCGACCCATTCATAATAGACTGAAAGGCGCAATTTTTTCTTGAGAGCTTATGCATACTCTTCTAATCGTCCTCATACTATCTGCATGCATTCTCCTGGCCGCCAGCTACGACGGAGGCTCGGAAAACAACCGCCCGGTAGTAAATTCTTCTGTAATATCCTCCAATCTGGATAACAAGAAAGATTGCTCGAAAGCCCAAAAAGAACAAGCCGGTCTCACCCGAATAGCCATGGCGGTTCTCGAAAACCATTTCGCCGCAGGCGGCGAAAGAGCCACCCTTGCCGATTTATCAGAGTCTTTCGAAGTTCCGACCAACTACAAAATTCCTGCCGGTCTTTTTGTCACCTTTTACAAAGACGGCAAGACCAGAGCCTGCTGGGGCTCGGTCCAACCGATTCACCCGGATCTTGTCAAGGCGACGGTCTACACAGCCGAGGACGCGCTCAATAAAGAATACCGGCACCGCCCGATAACCAGGGCAGAATTAAAAGATATCAAGGCACAGGTAACAGTGATTAGACAATCGGTGCCGATTGGCTCACACCATGAGCTCAATCCTCTTCACGACGGTTTATTGCTGAAAGCGAGGGGAAAAGGAGCGGTTATCCTGCCGGGAGAAGCATCGGATCCACATCATCAAATTGTCATGGCCAGACTAAAAGCAGGGGTAAGGCCAGTAGAGAGTTGTGAACTATATAGGTTGAAGACGGATGTCTACAAATAAAGAAAACACCGGAAAAAGACGTTTCCTCTCCTTCGAGATGGCCGTACTGATAATGGCCCTCTTCGGGATGGTGGCAATCTTTCTGGAGAAGCCGGTGGGCTCTATCAAGGGTCAAATAGCCATGGCCGAAGAAAACTTCGGTCTCTATTCTTACAACATTCGACAAAACAAAGTCTTCGCCGTTGCCACCGGTCCCCGCTTCGGTCAAAGCATTAGCCGGGGTGTCTGGGTTTCCGGGGATGGAACCTTCGAGATAAGCCAGCTTCCAGTGGGAGAGTACTCCCTCCGAGTCCGGGCTCCGGGATTCCAGAGCCATTATGAAAACAGCGTCCTGGTCGAAGAAGGAAAAGTGGCGGATCTTGGTAAAACCATCAAGATGGCGGTGCTCGAACCATATATAACCATAGGCAGCAACACAAGAGTATTCACCACCGGTGAAGCACCACATTTCTGGGTAAACGCCACCGGCGCCGTCGAAGCCACCATTAAAATCTATAAAAAAGACATAGTGGCCGAAATGAGCTCTCCCAACTTCCTGCAAGCCGGAGTCGACGTAAGCTCCGATCTATCTCTCTATACTACCTACGGCAGCAAATTCCATAATCCCTACGCCGAAGAGAAACCATACCGGCAACTGAAACGCGAACTCAACGCCAGCTATTCGGATTCCGCCAGAGCCAGCTTCAAACTGGAGAAAGGGATGGAGCAAGGCGACTATGTCGTGATCGCCGAAGCAGCCGATGTCACAGGCAAAAAGCGTGTCTCTTCGGTCTCCTGGTTCTCGGTCTCCGACATCGGTCTGGTCGTCAAACATTCTCCGGACCAGACTATGGTCAGGGCGATAAACCTGAAAACTTTGAAACCGATAGAAGGCGCCGAAATAGAGCTGAATAACCGGGGCGGCAAAACCGAGAATTACAAGCTTCAGCAGGTCGCAACAGCAAGCACCGATAAAAGCGGCATCGCTATGATCGCCGTCAATACCGAAGGAGCCGGTAGCATCAAGCGCAGCGAAAGCAACATGGTAATAGGAAGATTCGCCGGTGGCACTGCTTACGGTGGCGTTTCCTATTGGCACGGCAGCGAGACAGACTATAAGACGTACTTTTACACGGACAGACCGGTCTATCGCCTTGGCCAGACCGTCTCTTACAAATTAATCACCCGAGAGTTGACCACAAAAGGCATAGTCAATCCAGGCGCCAACCTGCCGATTAATGTGGTGGTGGAAGATCCGACCAACACAAAACTGGCTGAATCCAATATCAACACCACAGCCCATGGCTCAGCCAGCGGCAACTTCAATATCCCCGAGGACGGCAAAACCGGAGGCTATCAAATTCGCTTCACCTACCCGAGCGGCTCCACCAGCTATCAGTCTTTCGAAGTGGAACAGTATCGCAAGCCGGAATACAAAGTCGAGATCATCCCCAACTCCAAGCGTTACTTAGCCGGCGGCAAAGTCCAGGCGAGAGTCAAAGCCACCTATTTCTTCGGCGGTCCTGTGGCCAATGCCCGGGTAAAATACTCGGTCTATGAGTCGGCAGACAGCTGGACCCGATACAAACTGGAGCCGAGACCGGACTATTACGAGTTTTTCGACGACTGGTACGAAGAGACTTATTACGACCAGGGGTCCTATGATGGGGATGGTGGCGGCGGTGCCATGGTGTCGGAAGGGTCCTCGACCACGGATGAAAACGGAGAAGCTTTGATAGAATTCACCGCCAGGCCGATAAAAGCAGAGCGCAACCGTCCCTACTTCTATTACGATTACGGTGACAAAAACTATAAAATAGAGGCGGATATCACAGATATCAGTCGCCTCACCGTCACCTCCAGCGCCAGCACCCTGGTCACCGCCGGTGATTTCGCTCTCTTCGTCGAGCCCGAATCTTATGTGGTCTCGGCGGGGCAACCGATGGGTGCGGTGGTAAGAGCCCTCGATTATGACGGCAAAGCAATCAGCGGTCAGAACATTAAAGTGAAGCTCTCGCGCTGGCCGTGGAATTCTAAAGATTCTACTTATGGGCAGGAGAAAGTCCTGGGAGAGACCACTGCGGTAACGGGCCAGAACGGTGAAGCGCGAATTTCTTTCAATGTCGCCGACACATTTCCTACCGACACTTTCTATGTCACCGCCGAAGCGACAGACAAAAGTGGTCATAAAATCTGCTATGGCGACAGCATCTGGGTAGCGAGCAGCAAAGTGCCCTATGTTCTCAGCGAAGGCAGCGCCGAAAAAGAGTCCTTTAAAATCACCCTCGATAAAAAAGTCTATGAACCGGGCGAAAAAGCCAAGCTGATGATCTCGGGTCCGTTCCAGGGTAACGAAGGACTGGACGCTCTCATAACTATAGAAGGCGTCAAAATTCATCAATACCTGGTCAAGCCGCTAACCGCAAGCGCCAATTTGATTGAGCTGGATATAAAAGACGCCTACAGCCCTAACGTCTATGTATCGGTGGTGGCGATAGGCAAGAACCGACAGTTCTTCAATCAGACGAAAGCCATACAAGTATCCCCCGACAATCATTTCATCGATATCAAGGTCGAGACCAATAAAGAGAAATACAAGCCGGGAGAGACAGCCAGTTACAGAATAACAGCCAAGTATCAAAAATCCGGCAAGCCGGCTCCTGGCTGTGAACTATCACTGGGAGTAGTGGATGAAAGCATCTATTCAATTAGATCCGACTCCACCGCCGATATCAGAAAGTTCTTCTACCAGAAGCAATACAACTGGGTCCAGACCGTCAACTCCTTCCCGGAGCAATACTCAGGCGGTCCGGATAAGGCGATTCCCCAGATTCGCAAGAATTTCAAAGACACAGCCGCCTGGTTCCCGAATTTGCTTACGGATAAGAACGGCGAAGTCGTGGCGCAGGTAACGCTCCCCGATAACTTAACCACCTGGCGCGCCACCGTCCGTGGTGTGAGTACCGGTTGCGACATCGGCTCTGCGGTGCAAAAGATTCTGGTAACCAAAGACATTATCGCCAGGCTGGCTCTGCCTCGCTTCTTCACCAGAGGAGATCACGGAGAGATCTCGGCCATCGTCCACAACTATTCGGATCGAGATCAGAATATCGAGCTAAAACTGGAGACCGGTCCACATTTCAAAACCACTCTTCCTCTAGCCAAAACGCTCAGCGTAGGCAAAGACAAAGCAGCCCGATTGATCTGGCCGGTAAGCGTCGAAAAAACGGGCACCGGCAAGATCACCTTGATTGCCCGCGGTGAGACCGGCTCAGACGCTCTGGAGAAAGAGATCAAAATCAATCCCTTCGGTCTTTCCATGGTCATGGTCAAAGCAGGCGTGCTGACCGCGGCCAATAATAAAGTCGACCTCAATTTCGATCTTCCGCCTTCGATATCCGAATTGAAATCCACCTTGCGCCTGGCCGGCTCCACCATGGCGCAGCTCAAAGGAAGCTACGCCGGATTGATAGACTATCCCTACGGCTGCACCGAGCAGACCATGAGCAGGCTGGTGCCGTCCATAGTGGCGTTTAAGCTGCATCAAAAATTCAAATTCAACCTCGCTCCCGATAATCTGACCAAATTCGAAGAGGTGAAAGAGAAAGCTCTGAAAAAATTGAAAGAACACCAGCACTATGACGGGGGCTGGGGGTGGTGGGCCGATGATGCCAGCGATCCCTACTTGACCGCCCATGTGCTGGAAGGCTTCAAGCTCTTGAGTGAATCCGGTGTTCAGATAGAGCCTTCGATGATCCAGAATGGTCTGAAGTGGCTATCGGCCAGCACAGTCAATTTGCATAAGGCTTTATTAGATCCCAAGCTTGTCGAAGGCTACACAGCCAGAGAAAGACGCTGTGATCTGGCTCGAATGGTCTATACCCAGACCCTCTACGGTATAAAGCCGGATACCAAAATAATGAAGTGGCTGGACGGCCGGGTCGAGAATCTCACCCCCGAGCCCCTCAGCTACCTGACCATGGCCAACGCCAGACTGGGTAACAAGAGCTATGCCGACCATGCTTACAAGCGCTTGATCGAGCTTGCCACTGTAGGTGATCAATTCATCGACTGGGAGCACAATCAAGCGATGCGTAAACGCCTCAAGCTTCTCGATGTGCACGATTACACCTATCGCTATACCGGAGCCGAGACTACCGCTCTTGCCCTAAAAGCAATGGTAGCGATGGAACCCGGCAATCTGGAGCGGATAGAAAAAGTCAAAGCCTGGATAATGCTGCAGCGCTCCGAAGAGGGTTGGTCCAACACCAAGACCACTGCCCAGGTCCTGCTTTCTTTGATGGATGAAGCGATCAAAACAGGCAACACCGAGACTTCGGATGTGGTGGCAAAGATTCTCAAAGACGACTCTTTGCTGAACAGCCTGGCCTTCGCCCCCGCCAGCATCTATCGCCAGGAAGAGACCCTGAATATGACCGGCGACAAAAATCTCAGCCTGGCCATGGATGGAAACGGCAGACTCTACTATCAGTCTATAAACCGTTTCTACAAATCCCTCAAACCTGGTGAGAAGCTCAAAGTCGCCAATTCACCCAATGGCTTGCAGGTAAGACGAGAATTCTTCCGACTGAAGACCAGCGCCACCAAGTCTGATGGCATCCTCAAGCTCACCACGCTTCCATTGAACGACGGTTCTATTAAAGCAGGAGAGATTCTTCTGATGAAGGTCTATGTGGAGAGCCCGGTAAGCCTGCCCTATGTCATCGTCGAATGCCCGCTGCCAAGCGGTGCTGAAGTGGTCAAGGATTCTGCCAGGGATGAAAACGTCGGCGATTCCGAGAATGAATCCGGGTCAGGCATAGAAGGAGACTGGGGCAGCCCCTGGTGGTCCCATCAAGATATCCTCGATGACAAAATGGTCTTCTTCGGAACTCAGATAAATCAAGGCAAATCAGAGTTTCATACCCTTCTTAGAATGGAGCTGCCCGGTGATGTGCAACTGAATCCGGTCACTTTGGACGGTATGTATTCGAACATGATCCATGGATATTCTCAGCCCCGGGAGCTGCACATCAAATGAAGCGAATAGATAAGTCCGGACTTATTTATTTGCTTCCGGTGGCAGCCCTGGCCGCAGCCTGGCTATCGAGACCGTTTCCGGATCTGCTTGCCGATGCTTCGGTGCAGACCTCCTATCTGAGCGGTGCCCAGAAAACCAATATCAATCTGGCTCTTGCCAAGCTCAATCAAAAAATAATCAAACCCGGAGAGAGCTTCTCTTTCAATCACTGTATCGGTCCAAGATCCGTCGAGCGAGGCTATTTGGAGGCGCCGACCTATTTGAACGGCGGCACCGCCGGCACCGAGGGCGGCGGCATCTGCCTGGTCTCTTCCCTGCTATACAAATCGGCACTGGAAGCCGGACTGACCATAAAAGAGAGACGCGCTCATTCCAGGCCGGTTCGGTCTATAAAGCCGGGACTGGATGCCACAGTAGATTATGGCAGATACGACCTCAAGTTCGAAAACAGCCTGGCAAAGCCGGTTTTGATTCAGACCTCTTGCAAAGACCAGATCGCCCGGGTAGAAATCCGCGGTGTGAATAACGACAAAACCTGCACCCTGGTGACCAGTCCGGTTGCCCGCACAGAAAAGACGCTTACCATAGCCGTGTACAAGAAGCTGGATGGCCAGCTTCTGCCGGTATCAAAAGACAAATATCGCAGGTAAAAGCTATCCGGCGCTGGCGCTGCTTTCCTCTTTAGGCATGAATCTATAAGCGATCCACAAAATCACTGACGCTAGCACCGAAACCGCTACCAGTACGATTATCCTCTCTTTGAGATCGGCGGTGTTGCCCCTTGAGATCAACTCATTGACCAGGATGCCGAAAGCGAGCAACTGAGGCGGTATCAACATCAGCGCCCCCTGGGAAGTGGCAGCCGCGCCCTGCCCATAGAATGAAGGCGCCACCACAGCAAGAAGGCTGGCTGCCACCAGCGCCGAATAGAAAAGAGAGGCCGCCGGCTCCGCATGAAGGAAGTAGACAGTCGTTACAGGAGCGATAACCGTAGCGGCAATGAATAAAATAGCCAGGGCAAGACGGCTTTTTGATCTGGCGATCAAGAGACTGAGCGCAACCACCAGGAAGAACCCGCCATAAAGAGCCGCACCTGCATAGGTATGCATGATGTTGATACCGGTCATGTTACTGTTGAAATCGAATATGAAAGATTGCGCCAGCACGCGGGCCCCCCAGAAGGCCGCAGCGATCAGAGCCACACCGGATGTGGTCGAGATCAACATGGACATGGCCAATACCACCAGACCGAGCATTCCGAAAAGTCGACTGACCAGAAGAGTGAAGATCCCGATGAAAAGAATCTTCTTGAGGTCGGAGAGAACCCCGTCTTCTTGATCGCAGGACTTATCCATGGCATCGAATAGATAGGTCAGAAAATAACCGGCGCCGGCTATCACCGCTATTTTACCCAGCTCCAGAGCGACTATGAACTGGTTGATATAGATCAACATGAAGAGGGCGCCGGTGACAGCCAGACTGATTCGCTTGAAATAAAGTTTGTCGTTGGAGAGAAACTGCCCCTGGATAGCGCGCATCAGCATGGATACTGAAATAGCACCGAGAATCAATTTCTGATGGATCGGAATCCAGGTTGCTGTATCGGCGGTTTTGGTCCAGTAGACACCGACGACAAAAAGAAAAGCGGGAAGAAAGTCTTCTAAAGATCCAGCCTTATCTTCATCGGCTATCAAGAAATAGTCCACAGCTTTCCAGGAGGCCAGGCCCGCGATGAAGGCGGCATAACTGAGCCGATACCCATCCTCGGGTACAAGCAAAGTGACGGCGATGGCTAGAAGCAGAACAAGAATGGCTCGACTGCCATGGGATAGCCCCAGCGACGAGAAGATCGCCGGCACGATAAATCCAGCGATCAAAAATAGAAAGCTATTGGCGAAAGAGAGCCCGAGCAGCCCGGCAAGGGCAAAGGGAAGTAGCAAGCCTGCTAAAAAGAGTCCATAAATTTTTGAATTCTTAGCAAGGCCTTCTGTGGAGAAATTCTTACCGTCTTTCTCCGCCGCTCCGAAGAGACGCCAGCCCAGAAGACCGAGCAGGAGAAGTACAGAACCTGCTAAGAGATTGACGGTCAATGTTTGAATCACTTTGAATTACCTGCTAGTACGCCTTCAAGACTCAGCATATCGTCCCTGTTTTCAAGGAGAATGCAAATCCTGCAAATTCTTCGTTAGAATACCAGTATGAGATTCGTCTATCCACTACTAATGTTCTTAGCTCTGGGCATCGTCCTTGCCATATTCGTGAGCGAAAATCTCAAAGCCGATCCCAAAAAAACCATGACCGCTTTCGTCGACGCCGTGCGCTCAGGAGAGTATCAAGAGGCGGTCAATCAATTTGGCGGCAATGCCTGTCGCTGTCCGGCCAAGGGCGGCTGGGTCTCCTACCTGATCTACTCCTCTTCCCAGGAGCCGAATCTCGCCTTTATGACCGGCCATCCCTTTGAATACAAAGCAGGAGCAGCTAAACCGATAGAATCCAGCGACGAAGCCAAGAAAGGCTCGGTCCCCTGGGAAGCCCCCCAGGATGTTGTCATCGACGTAGCGATCAAATTCGATAAAAACCAATATCGACCGCTCTTTCTACCGGTTTTCATGGCCTACGGCAAAGAGATGAGCGAAGCGGACTTCGAAGCTTTTCTCAAAGACCCCGATGCCGAAGCCTGGAAAGGTTTCACCCTGCGCCTGCGTCCTTCTCTGGTCAAAGGTGCGGTCGAAAGACCGGAAGCCAGCAAGGGCATCAAATACAACCCGACCGAAAGCCTGGGACGAGAGCCGGAAAGCAAAAACAAGTCTAAAAATGGCAAGGACGAGAACTATGTCTATGCCCCGATGGAAGAGATGATCCGCGAGACCCTGGGAGAAGAAGGGGTGCTCTATCTTCACCCCCGGGACGCTGGAGCGGTATTGAAAGAGGACGGCAGCAAACTGGATCCCTCCTTGATTGAAGAGAGGCTGCCCAGGCTTTCAAGATGCAATTTGAGAATGCATGTGGTCCGTCGCGGCCAGCTCAAAAAATGGACCGTTTACCATGTCGCCATCACCGATCCGGTGCTTGTGAACGCCGACGGTCAAGAGCTGGTTCTCGATAATTATCGACCGCGCTACGATAATGACAAATGGAATCCAAGAGACTAATTGTTCATCCTTGATTAGGGTTGAGAGCTTTTTTCAATTCGGGGGTTATGATCTCTGCTTATAGTAGAAAAGCAGGTTCTTCCGTTTTGGTTACAACAAAAACCGACAGTTTCATCTGGAACGAAAAGGCCGAGTGCCAGTCCCGCAAAGAGCTGGAGAAGCTACAGCTCAAGCGTCTCAAGACCATGCTCGCAACGGTCTATGAAAAGGTCCCCTTCTACCGGAGCCGCTTCGACGAAGCCGGTGTCAAACCGGACAGCATAGACTCTCTAAAAGCGCTGAGTTCCCTGCCCTTTACGAAAAAGACCGACTTGCGGGAGAACTATCCATTCGGACTCTTCGCCGAACCTCTTGAGAATGTAAGGAGGCTGCACGCCTCCTCGGGCACCAAAGGCAAGCCGACGGTGGTCGGCTATACGGAAAATGACCTCGAGACCTGGAAAGAGGTCTGCGCCCGATCGCTTGCTTGCGCCGGAGCGAAACCGAAGGATATCATCCACAATGCCTATGGCTATGGTCTCTTCACCGGTGGTCTAGGTATGCATTACGGCGCCGAAAAGCTTGGCGCCACCGTTGTTCCTGCGTCCGGCGGTCGAACCCAGCAACAGATTCTTTTGCTGCAAGACTTCGGAGCCCGGGTCCTGCTCTCGACCCCGTCCTATGCACTGAATATCTTTCATGTCATGGAAGAAAACTCCATTCCAAGAGACTCTATAAAGCTGGAGATTGGAATTTTTGGCGCCGAGCCCTGGACCGAAGAGTTGCGTACCCAGATTGAAAAGGCGCTTCAAATAAGCGCCCTCGATATTTATGGACTGAGCGAAGTAATGGGTCCGGGCGTCTCGATGGAATGCATTGAAGGCCGCTCCGGTCTGCATATATGGGAAGATTATTTCCTGCCCGAGATAATCGATTCAGAAACCGGTGAAGTCCTCGATGAAGGCGAAGAAGGCGAGCTTGTCTTCACCACCTTGCTGAAAGAAGCGATTCCGGTAATCAGATACCGAACCGGAGATCTGTCCAGACTCTATAAAGAACCCTGCAAATGCGGCCGCACAATGCTCCGTATGGAAAGAGTGAAGGCCAGGCTGGACGACATGCTGATTATTCGCGGCGTCAATCTGTTTCCCTCCGAGATTGAGAAATGCCTTCTCTCCATCGCTGAGCTCTCCCCTCACTATCAGCTGGTTGTAGACCGGGTAAAAGCCCTCGACGTTCTAGAGGTGCACGTGGAGACAGTTTCGACCATGAGCCAGGAACGTCTCACCGATATCCACGGAAGCATAATACGTACCCTCAAAGACTCGCTCGGTCTGACAGCGGCGATTAAGCTGGTGGAACCGGGAGTGATACCAAGAAGCGAAGGTAAAGCCGTTCGGGTGGTAGACAAACGAAACAGTTCTCAGACCGACGAAAAGAAGTGAAAGAGGAATCGAAGATGTCCCAGACCCTGGCCCCAGGCTCTCAGCTAAATGGCTCCCCCGCAGATAGTTTCGGCTTTCGCCGGATTATCTATTCGAAAAAAGACTACCTAGCAACGATTACCATCAATCGCCCTGATGTGCTCAACTGCTTCGACATGCTCACTCTGAACGAGCTTGGCACCGCTTATCTAGATGCCGGTCGTGACGATGATATTGCGGTGGTAGTGATCACCGGAGCCGGAGACAAAGCCTTCTGCACCGGAGCCGATCTCAAAGAGCAAGAGGAACAGATTCTCAAAAAGCCGAACGACTATTACAAGTGGATGTATGCCTTTATAGAGATGCATGACCGCCTCAGAAATATCGGCAAGCCTACAATCGCCCGTTTGAACGGCATGGTAGTGGGTGGCGGCAATGAGTTGAATATGGCATGCGATCTGGCTGTGGCAGCCGATCATGTCACTATCAAACAGGTTGGCGCGGCCCGGGGAAGTGTCGCCGCCGGCGGTGCCACCCAGTGGTTGCCTCTAATTGTCGGTGATCGCAGAGCAAGAGAGATTCTCCTGCTCTGCGAGAATATCGACGCCTACACAGCCCTAGACTGGGGACTGGTAAATCAGGTGGTGCCTGGTTCTATGCTCGATTCGGCTGTTCAAGAGATGGCAGAGAAGCTGCACAATAAGTTACCCGAATGTACCAGATACACGAAACAACAGATGAACTTCTGGAGAGACTTCTCCTGGTCCATGACCATAGGTCACGCCCGGGACTGGCTCACCCTCCATGCCGGTCATCATGAGACGGCAGAAGGCTTGAGAGCTTTTCGGAAAAAGACCGAGTTAGATTATGCCCAGCTGCATGCTCTTAAAAAAGAGCCGAATAAATCCTGTGCCCACTGTAAAGCGGAGTTGCCCGAAACCTTCAAATTCTGCGGAGCATGCGGAAAGCCCCTGAGCTGACAACCCGATCAATAAAATTGCTAAATTGCTAAAGCCGGAGAACGCAAATGAAAACAACATACAGAAATATCCTCACCGATAAAGACGGAGCGATTGCGATTGTCACCCTTCACAGACCGAAAGTGCTCAATGCATTGAGCCACGAGCTGATGGAAGAGCTGGTCCAGGCGCTTACCGAGTTCGACCAGGACGAAGAGGTCCGCGCCATCGTTCTGACCGGATCAGAAAGAGCCTTCGCCGCCGGTGCCGACATCAAAGAGATGTCCGAAGAGACCACGATAGGCATCATGCTAAAAGATCAATTCGCCACCTGGGACAGAATAAAAGAGATCAAGAAGCCCATCATCGCAGCAGTGAGCGGCTACGCTCTGGGTGGTGGCTGTGAGCTCATGATGAACTGCGATATCATTATTGCGGCAGAGTCGGCTCAGATAGGCCAGCCCGAAATCAATATTGGTGTCATCCCCGGTGCCGGCGGCACCCAGAGATTGACCAGAGCCGTCGGCAAGCAAAAGGCTATGGAGATGATTCTCACCGGCCAGCCTATCTCGGCAAGAGAAGCCAAAGAATACGGACTGGTAAATAAAGTGGTTCCCAATGAGCTTTATCTGGAAGAAGCCATGGCGATGGCCCGCGAAATAGCCAAGAAATCACCGGTGGCGACCCGCCTTGCCAAAGAGGCGATTCTGAAAGTCTTCGACACTCCGATATCGGAAGGACTGCTTTTCGAGCGAAAAAATTTCTACATGCTCTTCTCTTCCGAAGATCAAAAAGAAGGCATGAAGGCTTTTCTAGAGAAACGTCAACCGACCTTCTCAGGCAAATAAAGGGGATAACAAAATGACCGAAGAGAATATTCTAAAAGTAGAGACAAAGAACGGAGTCGGTATCATCACCCTGAACCGCCCGGACAAACTCAATTCTTTCAATGACGAGCTCACCTTCCAGTTACAAGATGCGCTCAAAGAGATGGAGCGCAATCCGGAGATTCGCGCCCTGGTTATAACCGGCGAAGGCAGAGGTTTTTCGGCCGGGCAAGATTTGCAGAGCCGCAGCATTTCTCACGACAAAGGAGAGCGTCCTTCTCTAGGGAACTCTATTAGAAGACGGTACAATCCGATAATTTCGAAAATACGCAAGATGGAAAAGCCGGTGATTGCAGCGGTCAACGGCGTTGCTGCCGGAGCCGGCGCCAGCCTCGCTTTTGCCTGCGACTATCGCATCGTCTCGGAAAATGCCTCTTTCATCCAGTCTTTCACAAAAGTCGGACTGGTACCGGATTCGGGGTCGACCTTTTTGCTGCCCAGACTAATCGGTGCGACCCGAGCCTTCGATTTGATGCTTTCCGCCGATAAGCTAACCGCTGCCGACGCCAGAGATCTCAATCTGGTCAATCAAGTGGTCAAACAGGAAGAAGTGCTCAGCACAGCACTCAGCCTGGCAGAGAAGCTTGCCGCGGGGCCTACAAAAGCCTTTGGCCTCACCAAAAGAGCGTTTAACAGAGCGATCTTCCCGGATCTCGACGAACTGCTCGAGTACGAAGCCGGTCTGCAAGAGATTGCCGGTCGCAGCGACGACTTCCAGGAAGGCGTCAAGGCCTTCGTGGAGAAAAGAGCACCGGTCTACACCGGCAAATAAGACCTGACTAGAAGCCGGAATCGCCTTCCTGACGCATCTGCTGTTGCTGACGCTGCTGCTCCACTTGTTGGCGTTGATACTGTTGCTGCATAGATTGATCGAGTTGCTGCCTCATATAAGGCGAGGGCTTAGCCGGCTGTGGTGCCGTTTCATTAGGATTGAGCATATGCTCTATTTTGGTGATTCTGTCTTTGCACTGCTGTACGCGCGGATCTCCGCTCGGGCAATATCTCAAAAAGTTTTTGTAGGCTTTCACCGCAGAGCTATAGTGCTTCTCGGACTCGTAGAGCATACCCAGTTGCAACCAGACCTCATGGTTGGTCTTGTTGTAATCCAAAGAACGCATCCAGTGATCGATGGCGCCCTGGTGATCTCCCAAATTAAGCTTGCAAAGCGCAATATCGGCATAAAGCCGCTCCAGCGGCTCGTCTTTGAGAGGAGTATCGGTATTGAGGATGGCGTTGAATTCTCGATTGGCTTCCGCCCACTTCTTCAACTGCATTTTACACTCGGCGTACTTCACCCAGACCTTGGTCCAGGACCAGGGTTTATCGCCCAGAGCACGATAGAAATGGCTCATGGCGTTCATATACTCGCCCCGACCATAGGAATAAAGACCGTATAAATAAGAGACCTGCTGGTAATTGGCTTTCGCTTTGGAAGCATTATTCAGTGCGTCCCTCACCTGCATATAGCTCTGGCCGGTGCGGATGCGCACCTCGGCCACCGCCAGCCATGCTTGAGGCATAGGATCCACAGACTGAGAGATTGCTCGCAAGAGAGTGTCCTCGGCCTTCTTGTTCTCGCCTTTGCCCATAAAGCAAATGCCGAGCCAATAGTTGGCTTCGGGGTGATATCCGTTTCTGGCGAAATAAATAGCCTGGGAAAAAGCATCTATGGCCCCATCTAAATCCTCTGCCCGCATCTTCTTCAATCCGGTTTCATAGTTTTCGTCTGCCGGTTTATGGGTGTTTTTGCCCCTGCGTCCAAACTTGGCTTCCACCGGGGCATCGAGGGCGGGCAGAGCCAGATTGATAGAAAAAGCCAGCGCAGAAGCCATCACCATGTGGCTTATCGAGATTCTGCTTGCGGCTCTAACTCTAAATATACTCATTTCAGGCGGGCTTCGTCTTTTACCAGGGATCGAATTTGTCGAATTTGTCGAATTTGTCGAAATTTTCCAGTTTTTCTACCTTGAATTCGATTTTAACCAATCCGAGAATATAAAACAGCAATCCCAGGGCAATATAGAGCAAAAATGCCTGACCCGTGCCTATTTGAGGAACCAGGGCACTGGACGATGCAAATAGATTCCAGCCCCATTCTATAAAGGCTGTCGGCAGGACCACAAGCAAACCCAACGCCGCCGTTAGAACGACACCGAAAAGAATTATCAGTAGAACCGGCGCCGGATCGAAATCAGGGGAACGCAATGTTACTATCTATCCTCGAATTTCTCTTCAACCTTCCAGCATAGCAAGGAATTGCGCTTCGTTCACGACATTAACCCCCAGTTGCTCCGCCTTGGCCAGCTTGGAGCCGGGAGACTCACCCAACACAAGATAATCGGTCTTTTTCGAGACCGAAGAGGTAGCTTTGCCGCCCCTTAGCTTAATTGCGGTCTCGGCTTGCTTGCGGTCCATGGCAGCAAGGGTTCCGGTTACCACAAAGGTCTTCCCGGCAAAAATCTGCGCCGGTGCCTCTCCTGCCCCCCCGCTAGAAGACGAAGCATCCTCCATCTTCAGCCCTAATTCTTTTAGAGCCTCTATTAATTCTCTATTTTGCGGCTGGCTGAAATAATCTACAACCGCTTCTGCGATGACCGATCCCACACCCTCGATCTCGGAAATTTCCCCGGGTGAAGCGTTCATCACCCTGTCTATCGAACCGAAGTGAGAAGCGATCAGCTCTGCCACCGTAGCGCCCACATGCCTTATTCCAAGCCCAAACAAAAGAGCCGAAAGAGGACGCTCTTTAGAGCCCTCAATCTCCTTGAGAACATTGCGGGCGGATTTCTCGCCCATTCTCTCCAGAGAGACCAGTTGCTCGAAGCCAAGCCTGTAGAAATCTGCGGCGTTGTCGACCAGGCCGGCTTTGACCAGCTGTTCTACCAAAACCTCTCCAACCCCTTCGATATTCATCGCTTCCTTACCGACAAAATGCTTGAGGCGCCTCTCTTTCTGAGCACGACAGCCATAGGTGTTCGGGCAGCGCAGCACCACCTCTTCTTCGATTCGAATCAAGGCTGTGTCGCATTCGGGACACTTAGAAGGATAGATGAAAGGCTTACTCTCTTCCTTTCGCTTCTCGACAATAACAGAAAGAATCTCTGGAATGATCTCTCCTGCCTTGCGCACCACCACCGTATCACCCAGCCTCAAGCCGAGGCGTTCTATCTGGTCCGCGTTGTGCAAACTGGCACGCTTCACAGTGGTGCCGGCAAGTTGCACCGGAGCGAGCACCGCCACTGGTGTAACTGCGCCGGTTCGTCCGACCTCGAAAAGTATGTCCTCTAGAGTGGTATTAGCCTCTTCGGGAGGATATTTAAACGCCACAGCCCAGCGTGGACTATGAGAGGTAGCCCCAAGCTCTTCCCATAACTTTCTGTCGTTCAGTTTTATGACGACGCCGTCGGTCTGATAGTTGAGAGCATGTCGCTCCTCGCTCCAGCGGCTGCAGTAATTCTTGATTTCTGACAAGCTACCAGCCAGATAACGATTCGGCTCCACTGGAAATCCCATGAGCTCGAGCATCTTCATACACTCGAATTGAGAATGCGGCTGTTTAATGACCGGATCTTCGAGATAAGCCAGATAGGTCCAGAGAGAGAGATTTCGCTTAGCTGTGATCTTTGGATTCTTCTGGCGCAAAGAGCCCGATGCCGCGTTTCTCGGATTGGCAAAAGGAGAATCGTTTGCCTCGGTAAGTCCCCGATTCAATTCGGTGAAGCTCGAAACCGACATATAGACCTCGCCGCGCACTTCGAGCAGAGAAGGCAGCCTTTGCTCTACCGCAGAACCCGCTCCGGCGCAAAAGGTGGGCTGCCCTTCGGCATCTATCTCGAGAGGCTTGAGCTTAGCAGGCAGATCGGCGATGGTCTTCAGATTGAGGGTAACATCCTCACCGACAGCGCCATTGCCTCTGGTGGCGCCCTGAACGAAGCGCCCCTCCTCGTAGGTCAATCCGATGGAAAGACCGTCGATTTTCAGCTCGCAGACATAACCGAGAGCAACCTCTTTATCGTCACCCCCTGAGATAGAGCGCTTGAGACGATCACCCCATCGATCGAGGTCCCCTTCGTCCATAGCGTTAGCCAGGCTGAGCATCGCGGTTCGATGCCTGACCTCCTTGAACTCCGTGCTTGGAGCAGCCCCGACCTTTTCGGTGGGGCTATTTGGATCCTTCAGCTCAGGAAAACGCTTCTCGAGATCCTCCAGCTCATGAAAGAGTTCATCGAACTCTCCATCGCTTATCTCGGGTCTATCGAGAACGTAGTACAAAAAGCGGTGGTGCTCCACCAGAGAAACGAGCTCTTTGATTCGGGCTTTAGCCGACTCAAGCTCGTGCGCGATTTGCGAGCCCACTAGCTATCTCCTTTTACAGACCTTCTCTGGAGAGAATCACACAATCGCCCTGGGCAAGACCGGAGCAAATGGCAGCAGCACCGAGTTTGGCGCCACGACGCTCCATCTCTCTTGCCAGGGTCAGTAGAATTCTTGCACCACTGGCACCGATAGGATGACCGAGGGCGATGGCTCCACCATTGACATTGACTTTCTCTCTATCGATGCCGAGCATATCCATAGATTTGAGAGCAACTGCCGCAAAGGCTTCGTTAATCTCGAGCAAATCAAGATCTTCCACCTTCAATCCGGCTTTATCCAGGGCTTTCTTGGTAGCCAATGCAGGAACGGTATGAAGATAGGGCACATCCTGGCCGATAGAAGCGTGGGACACTATTTTGGCCAGAGGCTTGAGACCAAGCTCATCTGCTTTCTTACGGCTCATTACAAGAAGCATGGCGGCGCCGTCATTGACTCCGGGAGCATTGCCTGCAGTGACCGAACCATCCTTGGTGAAAACAGGTTTCAACTTCGCAAGGGCCTCGATAGAGGTATCACCCCGGGGCGCTTCGTCTTTGTCTACCACCATGGTGCCTTTTTTGACCGGTACTTCCACCGGCAAAATCTCCTTCGAGAAGACACCACTCTCCATAGCCTTGACCGCAAGCTTGTGGCTGCGCAGAGCCCATTCGTCCTGCTGCTCCCGGGTGATACCGAACTCGTTGGCTACGTTGGCACCATGAACAGCCATATGCACATCGTTGACAGGACATTCCAGACCATCGGCCAGCATGGCATCCTTGAAAGGTGTGTGACCCATCCGCTTACCGAATCGAGCCGAGTTGGCGTCCACCAGATAGGGAGCCTGGCTCATCGATTCCATACCACCGGCAAGAATGACATCGCCGTCGCCGGCTTTGATTCGCAGGTCGGCAAGACTGACGGCGCGCATGCCCGAAGCACAAACCTTATTGACGGTGGTCGACTCGCATGTATTGGGCAAACCGGCTTTTAGAAGAGCCTGCCTGGAAGGAATCTGACCGCAACCGGCCTGTACTACCTGACCGATAATTACTTCATCAACGGCGGCTCCATCCACCTTGTTTCGCTCCACCAGGGTCTTCAAAAGAGGGGCGGCCAGTTCCACCGCGGAAAGTCCGGAGAGTCCTCCACCCAACTTGCCGAAGGGTGTCCTGAGACCATCCACGATCACTGTCTCGTTACCGTTGCTTGTCATGATTCAGCCCGACCTCACATAAGAAAAAAAACGACCGACTTAGAAATGTTACCTAGAAATTCGAGAAATCTAAGAAGGTCTTACCTTTTGTTCCGATTTGAAGCAGGGCTCAGGTTGGAATATAGAAAAGAGGTATTCCGGTTTTACCGGCAAGAGTTGATAATATTATAAGGTTCCAGCCGTCCTCCTGATTGAAAGGCAAAGACAAGGTCCCATGACCGAACCTCCGTTTAGTAATAGAAGATCCGGTGAACCTGGCGATTCCAGCTCAGCTCGCCGAAGGCCCCGGGTAAGACCCCAGCCTGACAGACTTCAGGGACCTGATAAGTCCTCCAGCGATTCGACCCAGCCGGCGAATCTCAATAAAGCGCCTCGATTTCAAGTGCCCAGTGCCGACGATACCGGTCCATTGAACCTGGTCGATCCCAAAAAACGCAGTGTCGCTCTTATATTCGACATCATCACCGCCTTCAGCATCGCCATGATCATCAATGTTCTGACAAGTCCGATTCTTATGCTGATTTCGGGCTTGGTTCCAGGTCTTGGCCAGTTCATTACCAAGGACATATTCATCGTTATTTTCATTCTCTTCAAAGATCGACTCTATCAAGGACGCGGCATCGGCAAGAATCTTATGGGTCTCCGGGTTGTCGATATAGAGACCGGCGAAGGCGCGACCTGGCTTCAGTCCGCCAAACGCAACGCTATTTTCATAGTCCCTTTCATTCTCTACTTCGCAGCAGGAGTGGCCAGCCCCTTTTTCCCTGTGGCCGAATTGAGGATGGTCATCCAGAATATCGTCTGGCTTCTTTGCAGCGCTTATGTTCTGGCGGTTTTTCCCCTGGAGTGCTACCTGGCGTACAACTCTATGGACGGCAGAAGAGTCGGGGACAAATTTGCAGGCACGAAGATTATCGATTCAGAGATGGATTTCTCTAAACTTCTAGATTGATTGCGGACTTCTATTAAATTCGGCGTCAATATAAGATAATTGAACACCGTCTTCTGAAAGGAGCTATTGGCGTTTGCCCGTAGATTTTGACTCTATGAAAGACAACGACTATAAGCGAGCTCTGCTCTGGGGTCCGGTTTCCAGCTTCACCGGACCGTTGACAGCCTGGTTGACAAAAAAGGGCTGGATGGTCGATATCGCCTGCAAATCGAGCCTCAATCTCCTTTCACTCTCTCCCCTGGATCTTAAATCCGCAGCTCGAGGACTACTCGAGTCCTCCTACCAGAGCCGCAATAAAGCCAAAGCTTTTAATGACAAGTATCGCTTTATAGAACAGACCGAAGTCTTGAAGAAGATGGACTATGACATCATCATCTTTGCCGGTCTACCGCCCAATTTCGATGAATCCCGTGGTCCACGCGCGCCCTGGTCGGCGGCGGAACTGGAAGAGGTTTTGAGAGCGATGAAGCCCGAAACCGAAATCATCGTGGTCTCTTCTATTTATGCTGCCGTTCAGGAAGACGGTGTTGTACCCGAGATAGCAGAGTTCGACCGACGTAAGTCCCTTACCAGCTGGGAGAATATCTGTCAGCAATACGAGTCGAAGCTGGTCGAGATTCTGAACGGCAAAGAAGTAAACTGGAGCCTTCTGAGACTGCCTCTGATCTGCGGCTCCACCGAGGATGGCAAAACCATAAAAAATAACGGACTGCATACTCTATTCCAGTCCATCAAAGATCACAACGATTTCATCAAAGAAGCTGCCCGCTCCGGCGAAGACATTCGCAGCCTACGCCTGAACTATGCTCCTGATGCCACTCTCTGGTTCATGCCTATAGATCTGGCGGTATACAGCTTCTGGCGTTACCTGGAAGACAAAGAGCGCCCCAAGATACTAAATATGGTGCCGACTAATCCGAGCCTCAACCGAGAATGGCTTGCACATCTAGCTTCTGTGCTGGAGATAGAAGAAGTCGTCTCTTCAGTAGAGCAAGATTTAGAGATATCGAATACGGTGACTAAATTACTCACCGACAATATTCAAGTAACAACCAGAAATCTATTCGAAGCAGCCGGACGCTATCATATTCCGCCAGTAAAAATAGATTCCGCCTACTTCGGTAAAGTTCTGGATGCGGTCATTCCAGAAAAGATCCTGACTTCCGACGAGAATCAAAGTCAGAAAGAAAAACAGAACGAGAAGCAGAAAAATCGGATGGTCAATGTCGAGAAGCTGACCAAACTTTATTTCGAAGAGTTTCTGCCTACGGTGCTCAATACCGACAGCTTTTTAGACAAAGCCATAGCCCGGGGCAAAGAGATAGGCTTCAATATCAAAGAAGTAGGCGAAGAAATATGGGTGCTCAAATCAACTGACGGAACAAGCATCGCCGAAAAGGCGAAGGTTTCAGAGCAGGCGAAGAAACCTTCTATCTGTTTCAAGCTGAGCGTCTCCACCCTGCTCAAGCTGCTGGAGAAGAAGTTGCCCCTGCATCGCGCCTTACTCTTTCGAGAGGTAGAAGTGGCAGGCAATCCACTGAAAGTGGTGAAAGTGGTCAGATTGGTCGAAAAGTCGTTTAATGAGAATACGCTCTCTAAAGACCAACTAGAAAATGTCCTGGCCTGATTCCAAATCGACTCTTGCGATTCTGACCGCAACTCTTGCCCTGACAGCCCTGCCGGTGCAAGCGAACTCTTACGACGAAGCCGTCAATCTCTATGAAAAGCGGGATTATGAAAAGGCTCTGCCACTCTTTCAAGAGGCCGAGAAGTCCGGCGTTCAGCCTTCCCGCGCCGCCTACTACACGGCACTTTGCTATCACCAGCTCAGAAAAGCCCGGGAAGCGAAAGCAGCCTATCTCCATGTAATCCATCGCTATCCGACTACCCTGGTAGCAAAAGAAGCGATGGGCATTCTGGAAAAAATCGATCCTGGTTTTGCTCGCTATAAAAACGCGGTGCTCAAACGATACGAAGATGAGCAAGATAATGACTATCAGGAATTGCCCGAAGAAATCAGGATAAAATACCGAAATGTCGGTGGCACTGGTCATATGATTGTTCCGGCCCAGATAAACGGAGTACCGATCAAGATGATGTTCGATACCGGCGCAGAAGTGACCATGAGCAAACAGAGCTTTCTCGACCGCAATCGTATAAAGATAGAGAAAACAGAGCCCTCCATAACGGTACAAGGTGTCGGCGGAGAAGTCCGCACCCGGGTCGGTCCGGTTAACCTGACCGTCGGCAAAATGACCCGCACCATTCCGCTCCAGATTGAACAGGATCAAGCCACTTCGAAAGTTTCGGACGGTCTTGGACCCCTTGGGCAGCTGCCTGTGCTGGGACAGAACTACTTCAAGGATTTCGAGTACCAAATTGACGACACCAACAAATCGCTGATTTTTAAAAGACTCTCTACGACCCAGGTGGCAAGCATCGCCAGCACAAAGAGAAGTATCGTCAAAAGCGATCTGGAAGTGCCTTTCTATAGATTGGACAGCAATATCATCGTCACCGCCAAGGTCAACGGCAGAGAGTGCGAGATGATCCTCGACACAGGCTGCCACACCGTCGCCTTCGCGGACCGACATCTTGCCCCTTGCGGCTTGAGCCTGCCGACCCAGTCCCTTAATAAAGGCGAATCCGGAGGTATCGGGGGTAAAAGAATCGATTATGATTTCCGGGTGGACTCTATCCAGCTTGGCCCGGTCATCCGCAAAAACGTCCATTGCAGCATGCTGCTCCACTCTAAAATCCCCAGACCTCTGCTTGGCCAGACATTTTTGAAAGGGCTCAAATACACCATAGATCCAAGCCGCAACGTCATTCGTTTCGACGAAGCCTCCAGGACCACTTACTGAAGAATTATTCTCAAGCCTGTCTAAAAATCCTCCCTGCCGTATATAGGCTGAAACAGGGAGGCTGAAACAGAGAGGCTGAATAAGTTGATAGATACCAGGGAGCTTAGCTTCGACTGCGATTCGAAAAGCGAACAGAGATTCGCTCTCGTTAGCGATGCCAGGGTCAGTTTCGGACGGGTGCCGCTGAACTCCTTCACGGAGTTAGACGGTATAAGACAGTTCTATCTGAGCGGCTTCAGCTCAAGCCAGTCTCTGGAAGCTCTGCGGACAAAACTGGAACAGTTCGTCTACCAGGAACTGAGCGAGAAAGAAAAGGTAGAGTATCAGAAAGAACAGCAAGAGCTGAAAGAATTTAGAGCCGACGCCGTAAAGCGAATTCTCGAAGGCGCCATCGCCCCCGGGCGAAGACGACCGGAAGCACCGGTGACCAAGAGGCTCGAGAGCCGGGTCTATCAGATGGAAGTAGCTATGACAAAGAAGGTGGTTGATCAAATGTCCGCACTCAGCAAAAGATTTCTGGAAGTAGAGTTTCAATTACTGGAGAAAAATCGTCGCAAAGAGCTGACAGTACCTTCTAAAGAAGCGGAAACAACCCAGGCTATAAGCAACTTCTATGCCCGCCTGGAGGCGGTGGCATCGCTTGCCATAGCAGAGCATGAATCAAATTCTAGGAGGCCACTCCGGTCTGCCTCTTGATTGAAGAGAGCAGATTGACCATTTCAATTGCACCGACAGCAGCATCAGCTCCTTTATTGCCGGCCTTGGTGCCGGCTCTTTCGATGGCCTGCTCGATGCTGTCGGTGGTCAGAACACCGTAGATAGTGGGAATGCCTGTTTCCAGACCGACCGAGGCGATGCCCGCGGCATTCTGACTGCAGACATGATCGAAGTGGGGCGTGGAGCCGCGAATTACTGCCCCCAGGCATATAACAGCATCATACCGTCCCGAGGTCGCTGCTTGTTTTGCCACCAGCGGAATCTCGAAAGCGCCGGGGCACCAGATGACGTCGATATGGCTGCCTTCCACACCATGACGGTTCAAAGTGGCGACACAACCATCAAGAAGCTGGCGAGTGATGAAATCGTTGAATCTCGCCACCACCACGGCAAACTTGAGTCCGGTGCCGATAAGGCGTCCTTCAATCACATTGGGCTCATCTTTGGACATTGCTGCTCTCCATTTGAACGCGGCCTACCATGTTTTCAGTATTTGTCTCATTGACCTCGACCTGCTCGAGGCCGTCCAACCAGTGCCCCATTTTTTCTCGCTTCGTAATCAGATAGTCGAGGTTGTGACTGTTGCAAGCGGGCGGCATCGAGACTCTGCCAGTAACATTGAGCCCGTAACCTTCCAGACCGACTATCTTACGCGGATTATTGGTGATGATCCTGACCGAGGTCAGCCCCAGGTCGCAAAGAATTTGAGCACCGACACCGTAATCACGAAGGTCCGGCTTAAAGCCCAGGGCTTCATTGGCCTGCACCGTGTCCTGACCTTCATCCTGAAGCGAATAAGCCTTGAGCTTGTTGAGCAAGCCTATTCCTCTACCCTCTTGCTTGAGATAGACCAGAACACCGACACCTTCCTTGGCGATAAGGGCCATGGCGGCTTCCAACTGCGGTCCGCAATCACATCGCAGGCTTGCAAAAACATCACCGGTCAGACATTCGCTGTGCACTCGGATAAGCACATCCTCTTTGTTTTCTAAATCTCCGCGCACCAGGGCGACATGGCTTTTTTCATCGAGGGTATTGCGGTAGGCATAGATCTTGAAATCGCCATAGGCGGAAGGCAAGGTGGCCACCGCTTCACGAACGACGAAGCGTTCCCTTTGAAGGCGATATGCGATCAACTGGGCGATATTGATGATTTTGAGGTTATGTCTCTTGGCGAATTCGAAGAGCTGAGGAACCCTGGCCATGGTGCCGTCCTCATTCATGATCTCGCAAATCACCCCGGAAGGGTTCAAGCCGGCCAGGCGAGCCATATCTACGGCAGCCTCGGTATGTCCGGCTCTTCTGAGCACTCCGCCTTCCCTGGCGATGAGCGGCGAAACATGTCCGGGCCGTCTCAGGTCGTCGGGACGTGCCGATGAATCGACAGCGACTCTGATAGTGGTGGCACGGTCATAGGCACTGATACCGGTGGTAACACCAAACTTGGGATCGGCGTCTATGGTAACCGTAAAAGCAGTCTCCTGGGACTCGGTGTTTTTCTCCACCATCGGATTCAACTCTAGCTTTGCCGCTTTCTCGGCGGTGAGAGCCAGACAGACCCAACCCCTTGCCTCGGTGACCAGAAAGTTGAGCATGTTCGGGGTGATAAGCTCGGCGGCACAGATGAGGTCTCCCTCGTTCTCCCGTCCCTCATCGTCGGCGACGATAACAAACTTGCCCTGGGCGATGTCTTCTAACGCCTCTTCCACGGTATTGAAGCAGAAATCATTGCTTGATGAGTTGTTCATGGAGCACCTGGATACTTTGCCTGGGGGACGGTCCGGGGGACCGTTTTCTTGACATCAAAGTTTATCCTTCATTTCCATGAATGAGAACAGATTCGCCAGCTTTATTAATGTTCTTGAGATAGCTTTCACCCACCAGTCGAACTAAATAACGGGCGATCACATCGGTCTCGATATTGACGAGGTCGCCTGGGCTGAGGCTTCCCAGGGTCGTAACCTCAAGCGTATGAGGAATCAGAGCGACCGTAAACCAGAAATTCTCCTGCGCGCGATCTTTACATGAAATGTCGGTCATATCTAGATCCGGGTCCGGACAATCGACCACGGTAAGAGACACGCCATGGACGGTCACCGAGCCTTTCTTGACAAAAAACGGCGCCCAGCGGCTATCGAGGCAGAATTTATAGACCTTCGAAAAGCCTTCCGGTGTAATCGATTCGATTCTGGCAACCGTATCGACATGGCCGGTCACCATATGCCCGCCCAGCCTGTCGCTTACTTTCAGAGCCTTTTCCAGATTGACCTTCGACCCCTCTTTAAGCTCACCAAGAGTGGTACAGCGCAAAGTCTCCTGCACTGCCTCTACCGTGAATGTGCGCTCATCGAAGGCGACCACCGTCAAACATGTCCCGCACACACTGATAGATTCACCCATCCGGGCATCGGTCAAGATACCCGGCGCCTCAATCACCAGGCGACTTCCGTCCCCGGTCTCTTCCACCTTCAAGACCCGACCGACTTCTTCGACAATTCCCGAAAACATAATTGCGCGCACCAAAATAATCTCAAACCGGGCATGATTTTACATCATTTCGATGGGATGGTACTTACCTAGCCCGATGGCTGTTCAGCAAAATCAGCCACGATCGGCTTCTTCGTCTTGGAGTTCAATCCAACCCAGTACTGAATACTGAAGGGCTGAGGTTGGGACGGACTGGTCTCTTTGGAGGAGTGAATCGCTATAACTCCGGCCACCTGGACCGGGACCAACATATTTCGCTGCGGATCAGGTTCGCCGACTTCGATACGATCGAACTTGAGTGTACAGACCTGCCTCGACTTCTGCAATTCCAGATTGATGGCTTTGTATTCCTGATCGGTTCTGGGCAAAAGACCGGATTGCTTCATCTTGGTGATCACATTTGGACCGAGCTCAGAATGCAACTCCTGGGTCGAATCTAAATAGGTGATATAACTGGTATCAAGAAGATGGGTGGTGACATTTTTAGCGAAATCCTTGAAGTTGGTCTGGATTTCCTGAGTCATAGTCTCTTTTTTAGGTCTGGTCACAAACAGAATCAGATTAAGAAACAGACTGATTGCCAGGAAAACATGAATACCATACTGCTTGAACAGCATCTCGGCAGTGACTTTTCTTACGCGCCAATACATAACTACTTAAGCTCCACTTTTCCTAACTCCCATCGATCTTCAGAGCGGTAAAAGGTCAATACGGCATTGAGCTCCGCACTAGACGCGGACTGTGCCTTCTCTTTTCCCGACTGAATCCCGGATTTGAGCGGATCACTGAGGACCTGCGTTCCGGTAACCGTGACAACGGCATCATGGGACCCACGACGAACAACCTGGGCTTTAATAGATTCCACTTCCGAGCGCAAAGAAAGCTCCGGCCAGCTATAAGTGAAGATGCTCTCTCCAACCAACTTGGCCTGCTCACAGAGCCTGACGTCTGCCACTATCCGGAGTGCTCCCCAGACCAGTATCAACAGACCACAAAACAAAACGAACCATCTATTCGGGGTGAAAATCTTCTCCACTGAATACTCTCCGGTTAGTTATCCTGCTGGAGTCCCAGGTAATAGACCGCCTGCCTGCAAGCATCGGTCTCGCTCAACTTAGGATTTTTGGCCCGGACCTCCTGAATCATTTTCTTGCGTTTGGGAATATCGCGGATCGGCTCTGATGTGCAAATCCAGTAGTCCATCGGACTGGGGACCAGTTTTATGGTTCCATGAACAGCGCCCACGATAAGCAGAGCCTGACTCTCCTTTCGTTTCTCCTGGTCCTTGGCGAACTGTTCGATGGCATGAACCTCTGCGTCTCGAAGCCTGAGAGTCTCCTTGAGTAGCTTCAAGTCGCTGGGGTCCTGCCTGAGCAAAATCTTCATATGGGCGTTCTTGACCACGGAATCCGCCTCTTCCTGCTGGCGGAAGAAATCTTTCAACTGCTGGGTGATGGAGACCAGCATCATACCGTAGTGACGAGCCCGTCTGGAAAGGTCATCGAGCAGCCGGGCTCCGGCTTTGAATCGCATCAAGGTGGAAGCCTCGTCTATGATCGCGGCGAATCTGACACCACGCTCTTTAGACTCTGCCGCCTTCCTTCGGATGAACTCCGCCAGAATATAAACGGCGATTCTCTCCAGACGAGGTTCATTAACCTCTCTGGTATCAAATACGATGAATAGTTTTTCTGTGTCTATATTAGTATAACCGTCGACAAGACCGCCAAAAGCACCGGATTTGGTGAACAGCGAAAGCCCTCTTGCAAATTGCTGTAGGCGCTCTTTCTGCATAGGATCGGTCTCGGTCATAGCCGCCTGAGACGTGACTCTTGCCATGTCGGACATGGTCGGCAACTTGCCATTGAGCTGTGCTTCCATGTAGGAGAGCCTGATCAATCCATCGAGAAGCGATTTCTCCTCTACAGTGAGCTCTTCTCTACCTTCCGGTGCGAGCATAAGGTCTAATAAAGCCAGCAAACCCGAGATCTTATCGTGAGAAGGCTCGCCTTTTTTGGTATCTTCCGGACCCAGATCGAAAGGATTGAGCATAAATCCGGAGTTGGGACCGAGGTCGACATACTGACAGAGCTCCGGTCCGAGCAGTTCGGTGATGAAACGATAAGCACCGAATTTATCAACGGTCTTATCTATGAGAACGAATTTGACCCCCATGGGCAATAGCCTGAGAATCATCATAGAGACAGCGAAGGATTTACCGGCACCGGTTGTTCCTACTACGAACATATTGTTAGCGTCTTTGCCCGCGCCCCGGAAGAAGGGATTGAGCAGAACAGGCTCCCTCGAGGTGAGCGCGAAGCCGAAGGGAACACCATCAGGAGTGCCGCAGGAAGCTGTGAAGAAAGGCCACATGGTGCCCACCACCGGAGTCATCACCCGGTGAATGATGGCAAGCTTGTCGACACCCACCGAAAGAGTGGACTGCCAGGCGTCGAGTTGCAACAGTTGTCCGCGGTCCATGTTTGCACCGCGGTTTTTGAAAACACGCCGGATCTCGTCCATATTGCCTTTCAGCTGATCATGGGTATCGGCCATGGTCGAGATATAAAGACTGCAATCGAAGGCTTTGTTGGAACTTCTCAGAAATTCTTGAATCGCTGCCGCCGCTCGCTTGGTTCCTTCAAGACCCTCGAGGTCGGGTGTGGCTAGCTGGGTGCTGGTCACCATACCAATTTGATACTTGTTCTTCAGATCCCGACGAACCTTATCCTGATCGCACTGATGAATAAAAACAGACATGGAATATTCGACGCCCAGAGTAAGCAAGTCGACCAGCCAGCCCATCCAGGTATTGTGTGGCAACTGGAACATGTACTGGGAACCGATATATTTGCCGTCGAGCCAGATGTATTCGTCGTGCACTTTCATGGCCGAGCCGGCCAGACAGGAAGCCTCGGATATCTGCGGATTGGATGGCGGCGCATCGTGATCGAGAGCGCTGAGGCTCGGATTCAGGTCAGAATAGATAAGATTGCGCACTTCTCTACGACTGAGGGTGCGAGGTCTGAGGTTGGACATGCGCAACTGCTCATAGGCTGTCTTCACCAGACGATTGAGCGAGTCGATATACTCTTCGTGCTTTTGAATGGAACGTCTTCCGGACCAGGGTTTGCCCGGCTTGCAATCGGGCGGCATATAACTGACCACCACATAGAAGTCTCGCTGGGGCACGAAACTGACGTCTTGAATGCGGCGGAACCATTTGTCGGTATAGTCTGCGTACCATTTCAAATACTGGTTGTCGCTCTTGATATGAACCTGATAACGCGACAGATACTCGTCCACGGAAATATGCTTGGACTTGATGATGATCTGAATGTCGCTCTCGCAAGCATTGACGAAATTGGCAAACTGCCTGGCCATCTGGTCTCGGTCGGCGTCATCGAAAAGCAGTACATTGATGCCCTTGCACATGATGTACTTGCGGAAGCTGCCATCTGAGAGCACGACCACCCCTTCTTCTTCGTCGTCTCCCGGGATGGAATGGATAAAACAGACATCTTGCCAGCTCGCCACCCCCCGCTTGTCTTTGGGCGGTGCGGCCGTGTCTGTCCCCTCCGGGCCACCCGACTCGGTCCCTATCGGGAGCATATTTCTCAGCGAAGCTGGGAGGGCGTTGTAAAACATGGCAGGAATGTTCTGAACCGAGGGAGTCGGTGTAAGCGGTATATGCTTGCCCTCGATTCTAGACCCCGAATCGCGGGCGCCGTCCTTTTCGGAATCTATCTTCTTCAGGCGTTTCTTGGAAGAAGAACGTGATCGTCTTCTGGAGCCTGAAGCTCCATCAGAAGGTGTCGACCATGCACTTCTAGACATTAAATGACGTCCCTACGAAACAACCTCGAAAACTGCTTGCACTCTAATCCTCAGTGTAATATTAAACCGGGCTCAAAATCAACATTAACCGCCTTTATCAGAGTCTATATAGAACTCTTCACCGACAGATTTCTCGATGATAGTCGGATCGGGATACAGGGGTGCATCTTCCGGCTTAGGTATAAAGACCTCCGGAACCAGCTTGAGCCTGTACAGAAAAGCGTTTCGCCACCAGGGCATGGGCTTTACCTCGGTCATGAAACTGAGGGCGCAGGAGACACCGACCACTCCTACAAAGGCAAAAAGTCCTGCCGGCAGATGCCCTACTTTCCAGTCATGGGGCATTTTCGAGGCCAGTAAAAACCCTAGAATTACACCCAGTGCAAGAAGAATTATCTGCTTTACCGTAAATCCGAAGACTTTCAAAGGTGTCTTCAGATTGATCACCTTATGGACTTGCGACATAATTTCCCCCTGGACTTCAGTTAATGAAGTCGATAGGAGCAGATTCTCCCTGCTCCGCCAGTCTCATTAAACGTCGCGCCATCATCGCAAATTTACCGGGCAAATAAGGAATGACCTTCTCAAAATACTCCAGGCACTCACCGAAATCGCCCGCCCGCCTGTGCAGCTCCCCTATAAGATATTGTATCTCTCCTCTCTTATCACTGGGACAACTACCGTCCGCCAGAGCCTTCTCAAAAGAATCAATGGCTAACTTTCTATATTCCCTGGATTGGGGCAAAGCTCCCACATCCTCGGCACACCAGGCAGCATAGAGATAAAGTTGTCCGATTTTATAGAAGCTTTTGCCGGCTCGCTCGCCGTTGAGTGCCGCAGCACGATACTGCAAATGAGGCGGTTCATTCTTCTGGCCGAGTACCGCCGGCTCTTCTGTTCGGCGAAAAGCCGTAGCCCAGTCGGCATAGCTGCAAGAAGGACAGGTGCATACTGCGTAAGGCTCGAAATGCTGAGCTTCTCCCAGAAGCCTCAGTTCACTGTTTCGTGTGCCCCGATCGAGAATTATCGGAACCTGCCTGGAGCGGAATCGAATTCCGCACTGATGACATTTGACACCTATCTCTGCCAGTTGCATAACCTACGCCTCGCCCAAATAGAACTACGTGGACAATACCCCGTTGATAAAAGGTATTATCCACGCAGAGGTTCAATTTACTCGCCCTCCTCCTCTTTTCGCAGACGTTCGGCTTCGGCTTCGATCTCGTCCATTTCGGCTTTGATCTTGTCTTGATAACGCTTATACTCGGCTTTCTTAGATTCCCGGGCCTGGGCGTCCTGCTGCTGGACTCGCTCCTGTTCGTCATGGCGACGTTTCGCTTCCGCTTCAGATTGAGTGCGTCTCTGCTCGGCACCACGTTGGTCGACGGCAGCTCTCTCCTGGGCCTGCCTCTGCAGATCTTGTCCCTGGTTCTGAGGACGGGACGCCATCATACCGGCTCCCGGCAGAGCATCTTTCAAGGCGCGACCGAAGGAGCTGCTCGGTTCGTTATAAGCAACGACATCATTCGGTCTATCCTCCACCGAAGAGCGGCCATAACTGCCTGTGTCTCCATGGCCCCTAGCAATCGTGCCGGGATCCGGCTCGGAGCGAACCGCACCGGCGTCGGCTATATAAGTACCCGGGGCACCGGAGTCAGGCGGGCGGTGAGAGGCTTGATAGTCACTGAAGCCGCCGTGCACTCTCGGACTCTCCGGAGCGGCATCCGCGATGCGCTCGTAAGGAGAGACACCGCCGATGCTCATACCCTGGGTATCGACCTGCTGGTGACCACCACCGACCTGGGGCTGCAGTCCGGCATTGGACGGCACGAAGCTGGAAGCGCCGGCATCCACGATGACCTGACCGCCGCCGCGGGGATGATATGCCACGTATGAAGCCTCGCCGGCACCACGATAGGCATCTGGGCTATACGAGTACGACGTGGACATACTGGTCGATCCACCGGTGTAATCACCCCATCCGCTGGAAGCGGAAGAGGCCGTCTCGGCGCCGGCGAAGCTGACATTGCTGCCCGGGGACAGATAAGCAGCCTGCTCGAGCCGAACTTGTTGTTCCGCCGTCGGATTGACGATGTTGCGAGACAGAGCTTCCTGGGAAGGAGCGACTGCGTTGGGATCCTGTTGAACGGATGAGACAGCTCGTACTGCTGCAGCCTGGGGATGACCCTGGGCGGAGAGATTTTGCAGAAGCTGGCTTTCGCGCAAGCTGTACCCGACTGCCTCCGCAGCCTGAGGGTGACCGGTGGCCGCCATGGAGACTACGGAGAAGTTCTGACCGGCAGCAGTAGACTGAATAGACCGAGCCAGCACGTCGCCGGATTCTGCCGCCCTTTGAATGGGCTCGCTGCGGCTCGCTTGCACGAAGGCCACCGAGGCCATAGCAGCGCTACCATGGATGGCAGAGTCGAGGACTTGAGGCGATACACCTATTCTATCGGCTATGCCGGTCATGGCAGTGGCTCTTTCTGCTCCGTGTCCATAAAGAGCAGTTTGCACGGTGTTATTGTCGGCAAAATAGCCCATCAAATTCTGGGTATTGGCCGAAGCACTGATGTTCGCGATGGCATCGGAGCCATGGGCCGACTGAACAGAATACATCGCCTGCTCATTACCCTGGCTGGCAAGCGCCATCATGTGAGGACTGGAGGCCAGCTCGTTCTGAACGTAAGCCTGGGCACCGGAACTGCCTTCGACAGCACTTTGCAATATACCGCCCGGAACGCTGTGGGAAGCCACCACCGAAGCCTGGGCGGAGAAGTCGCCCTGGCGGGCAAGCTCCTGAACCGCTTCGGTGCGTCCGGCAAAAGCCATGAACGTGGCCGAGGCGCCACCATCTCCGTGGAGTGCACGGTCGATGGTACCATGCATGGACTGCGCCACCCTGGAACCCGGCTCTATGCCGAGGGCCTGGTAGACCTGATTCTGAGCACCGACATCGCCCCTGGCGTATGCGGTCGGGTCGACACCGAGATCCTGAAGAGTCGCCTGGGCTTCTCTGGAGGCGGCGTACACCGTACCGAACGGCTGTGACTCATGGCCGATAGCCATGCCACCACCATCGGTGAAGGACTGAGTCGCACTGAGGGCCGATACGGCTTCGGGACTGCCGGCTCTTGCCATGGATACGAGCTCCGGATTCTGGGCGACAGCATTCTGAACGGCGAACTGGGCCGACTCGTTGCCGGTGGATGCCGCCCTCAGTGTATCGATATCTACAGTCTGCTGGGTTGCCATGGCCGCTCTGGCGAGAGGATCTCCTTCCCTCGCGAGATTGGCCACATGACCATGATGACCGGCCACAGCCAGCAAAGTAGCCGAGGCGGTGGAGTCACCACCGACAGCATCACGAAGCACGTGCGGGCTGACTTGCATCTGGTTGGCGACCTGATCTATGAAGGCCTGCCTCTGTTCGAATCCACCGGACATAGCCTCTCTTACCTGGCCGGGCTCGGCGAACATACCCATAATGTTCTGCGCGTTGCTCGAGGCTGCCGCCACCACATCCGGCCTTTCTCCGGTCATGGCATTGATGGCACGATAGGACTCGAAGGACTGGCCGGAATTGGCTGTGTACAGCATATTCGGATCGGATGCCAGACCTTCTTGAATAGACTGGCGAGCATCCATGTCACCGGATATGGCCCTCGAGAGCACCTCCGGACTGGTAGCCCGAGCCGCAAGGATAGAGGTATCTCCGCTCTGGACAGCCTGATGAATCTGCTCCGGAGACATATGTCTCATCTCTTCTGCGCCTCTTGCGGCCAGCATCGTAGCGGCATCCTGACGATCACCACCGACAGCACCGCGCACAACGTCGAAGTTATTGTCACCAAGACCCATGGTGCGAGATATCTCTTGCTGGGCGGCCACATCTCCACCCATGGCCTCTCTGAAGCGCTCCTGCGCGATACCACCGCCCTGAAGCTCTCCGATGGTCATATCGCGAGAAGCCATCCAGGACTGGGTGTCGGCGCTGTTATGAAGAGCCTGGGCAGCAGCCACAGGATTGCCGTGAGCAGCGGCCATGATAGTTCCTTCGTGGGTCATCGGAGCGACCTTCAGCGCTTCGATGGCGGCGAAGTTGCCTTCGGCGGCGGCTCGGTGAAGCGGACTGCCGGGATCGTCCATTGCCCTGTGACCGGAAGCGGCCAGTAGCAGCGAAGCCGAACCCGAATCACCATTCAATGCAGCTCTGAGTACCTCCGGAGAAGTGCCGAGATTCTTATCTATGGCGGCGATGGCATTCTGGTCACCATTGAGAGCGTCTCTCAACATGTCCTGGGAAACCAGCGGTTGCACGCCGGCCTTACTAGGATCGGCATCGATATTCATAAGGTCCTGGGCGGCCGAACGAGCCAGACCAGCCTGGGGATTATGCGCGAAATCGGCGTCGATGCCATTTGGCAGAATGTCATTCTGGCCGAAGGCCGCCACTGAACCAGGGGCGAGGGCATCGCGAGCGAGTTCGGAGCCCACACCGCTGACCAGGCCCTGGCCAGGATCGGTGACGAAACGATTGAGACCGAGTTCACCGGTCAGAGCACCAGCGTCGGACGGCATGAAACGATTGAGACCGAGTTCGCCGGTAAGCGGACCGGCATCGACAGGAAGCGCGTTGCGCCCGAGATTTTCGAGAGCGTCGGCTCCGGTCTGCCTGAGTTCACCCATGCTCATATCGCCGGATAACATCCGGTCGGCTACGCCTCGGGCGTCCACACCGGTGGCATTACTGGTGGCGTCGAGAATGCCACCGGCCGCACCACCAAGCACAGCCTGGTCGAATTTGTTCAGTTGCTCCCTGATACCCTGGCCTCCGGCGGCTTCACCCATGATTCCATCGGTGACCCTGCCTATAGCCTGAGCCGGGTTATTCATAGCGTCCACCAGAGCAGCCGGCGTCATGGTAGACAGATCTTTATTCATGCTCAAATCAGCCAGGTTCTGCAAATCACCACCCTGGGTGAGCTTGTTTATGGAAGCGCTGTAATTGAGGGACATGTCGGAAGTCATAGGCGGTCCACCGGCCTTGTCTCCCATAATACCGGCGGCACCAGCCAGACCGACCGCTCCGAGGGCAGCTTCGACGCCGCCCATTCCTTTATCCGCTCCACCGGACTGAGGACCGTCCATGGGCGGAACCCCTGGATCATGGGCAAGCTTGCCGGCCGAATCTGCGCCGGTAGAAGCACCATCCATGCCGGAGCCTGGCATACCCGGTACACCCGCATCCGCGGTTATCTGGGAGCCGGAGGCACCACCGGAACCGGATGAGCCGCCATCAGTCAAGGCACCGGCCATCTGGGCACTGGCGCTGATAGACGCAGCCGATGGCGATGGACCACCGGCTGAACCGGACACTCCCATAGATGCCGCCAGTCCGCCTGAGCTGACCGAAGCGCCATCCATGGCAGGAGCGCCCGGAGTCCTGGTGGCGCTATCGGCGGAGCCGCCACTGTCCCCACCGGGGATGGCAGCCGCAGCACCGGCAGCACCGCGAGAGCCGGCAGCCTGTCCGCCACCGGCGGAACCGCCGCCGCCTCCTCCTCCGGACTGTGACTGCTGGGCTATTTGCTGGGCCATACCGGCACCGGAACTAACCAGCCCGACAAAGTCGAAGGCGGATTTGACCGCTTGAACAGCCATGGCCAGAAGACAAGCCACAAAAATCGTACCTGTATCACCTACGCCTTTAAAGGCAGCCAGCAATAATATGATCGTGTGCCAGAAAAGAGTCCAGAAACAGACGACGAGCACTCCCTCGCACCAGTTCTTGAAAGCATCCCGGAGCTGTCCGATAGGCCAGACTGACAATGCAGCGGCAATCGGACCCATGCACCACAGGTAATATAAGAATACAACCTGGAAAGCGCACATTATGTTCCAGGTAAGTCCTTCTCCGGCCCCCACGGAATTGACCAGCAAACGGTTAACCGGTTTGACCTGGCGCACGTCTTCGTCAGGCACCCTGGATTCATCAACTCCAAGACATGGGTCGAACAGTCTCAAGCCCATAGAGAGAGACTCGTAAGGAGCGATGTAATCATGATTCTCTATATGGGGCTCTTCCGAATGCTCGATAGCGTTTCGGTTGCTGCGCGGATCGTTGATTGGGAAAGCACGCTTTATAGAACACTTCGCCAGTTCATACATATCCTCCCCGAAGATTCGATGAAATTCTGATGATATGGTGTGCCTTATCGAGTTAGCTACGTCTATTCCATAGTTGATAACAAGATAAGAGCCTGGAATCAGGAAAATAGCCACTATCGATCGGATGATGCCCTCAAACGGATTGACCTCACCGACGATGGCAGGAGAGCCCTGGGCGACGATAGCCCGAACCTGGGCGAGCACCGCTCCGGGTAACAGAAGCAATACCGCCATCGGAATGAAGAGTTCATTTCTGAGTCGGTTCCAGACATTGCCATCATCAATGGTGAAGTTGATGATTGGATGCGAGCAATATTCAATAGCGGTGATATTCTGGTTGACAGCCATGTTTGCCGTACTGTTGCCGGCCGAGTTGGCCTGGATGCTGCCTATCGAGGTCGACAGCCACATCAATTTTTCCGGGTCATAGAGCTGTTCTAGAAAGCGGTTCTGGTTGTATCTTTCGATCAGCTGAAACTGGGTATCGGATACAGGATAACCAAAGGTCTGAAACAAGTTCATCTGAATGGCTTCGTCCCGAAGGGTAGGAACCGCCGAGGTAGCGGTGGGGATCGAAACAGGCCAGCTGAATACCGGACCGGAAGTGGCGTGATCAACGGAGCCAGGACCTTGAGAACGTTTATCTTCGATTACATCATGACCTTCCGGGTTGTCGTCCACCCTTGGACCATGCTGGGCAGCCGCCGGGAATCGCAAGAAATATGTCTTTCTCACGTCCCAGTTGGTTTGCGGGTTGGAGTCAGGGTGGGTGAATTGAGCCAGAGCAGGACCGACAGACACAAGGAAATAGAGCGCGCAGAAGACCGCGGTCAGCATGCCGACCCTTTTCAATCTTCTTTCTTTGTTGACTTTCATCGCTTCGTATTCCTTGCTTTCTGCTTCGGGAGTTCTCTTTGGACCGACTTTGTTAATTGTTGCCATCTTCATCGTCATGCCCTCCTACTCTTTATCCGAGTCAGCGCTCGGAGGCGGGGGCACATCGAAATTCGGTGGCGGCGGGCTATCGGACTGTCCACCCGAACTGCCTGCATCACCCGAAGCTCCGTCCACGGAGACACTTATGCTGGCACTGCCGGCAGCGTCACCGTTACCGGAGTCTGCGCCACTACCGACACCGGCCTGGGCGGACACCGAACCGCCCGCATCGACACCGGCGCCTGCTCCATCACCAGAGCCGGAACGACCGGCAGCGGCACCCACATCGGAGGCAGAAGCGTTGGGGTTGACATAGCCGCTTGCGCGATCACTGTCTCCCGGCGCCATATCAACCGGAGCACTATCACTGGACATACCCCTGGTTTCGGCACCGGGGAAGCTGGCAGCCATGGCTGCCATCACACTGGCGTCTATCTGACCGGAAGCAGAAGCGACATCGCCGCCGGTATCGCCACCGGAAACAGGCGGCATGCTGGCTGCGTCGGCGCTGACCGCCCTGGCCTCGTCCGCGCCGCCGGAATCGGTGGGCGGAGCTTGCACATCTTCGGGACTGTGGTTTGCAATCTCTCCGGCGGAACCGGAATCGGCTGAAGCCGATTCGCCTCCGGATCCTCTAGCGTCGAGGGTGCCGCCTCTATCTGCCGAACTATCCGCCACCGACACCACAGAGTCACTAGAGGCTCCATCCATGGCCGGGCTCTCGTCTCTTGAACCATCCGAAGCCCCAGCGCCAGGCACTGCCGTTCTGTTATCCGCAGCCCCACCGTCGCCGGAGCTGCCCGGACCGGACGCAGCGCCGCCACCACTCTGGCCGCCCTCGCCACCGGCACCGCCCTGGCCACCACCACCGGCGCCCTGCTTGCCCATGGCCTCGGCGGCATCTTTGAACTGCTCCACACCTTGCCAGGCTTTTGCCGGGTCGTAGGTGAACGGGTTCATAGAAGCCCAGATCATCAAGCCTAAAATACAGACAAAGGTAGCAACCTCCCACTGAAGGTCACCGGTTCCCATGGGGCTGCCCAGAAATTCCAGACGCTGGGTAATAAGCACCAGGCCAAGCACCCAGTAGAATCGCCAGAGCGAACAGATGATCACCCCTTGCAACCAGCTGCCGAAAACATTGCGGAACAATTTATTGCTGCCGCCCACCTCGGGCCAGGCGAAAAATGCGGCGGTCAGAGGTCCGAGCAAGAAGAGATAGCAGATCATGACGATTTGCATGGCGGTTAGAATAATCATCATAAGAGCGCCCAGGTAAGAGGCACCATTGAACAGGAACTGCATGGTCTGGGACAATGCCAGCTGCTCTTCTTGAGTTGTATCGGCTTCTGGGACATTGGCACCCATACCCTCACCGCCGGATCCGAATACCGAGGCGATGAACTGTCCAGCCAGCCAGGAGATGAGGCCGAGGAATCCGCCGGAAGAGAGACTGCTGATAGCACCGGCGATGCCACCATTGCCCGCCCCCTGCTGGGCTGCTTGCTGGGCGGCGGAGTGATCCGCATCAGGAGGTATTATCACGTTGCTGTGATTATCATGGGGGTTGACGTTGTATGTCAGCTCATGCTGCCATTCCAGAACCATGTTCACATCGACCCAGTCTTCTGCCGTGGTCGCCATTGAATTGCCCACATCGATGGAGTAACTGACGATAACCTGGGTTCCCGGAATGAGGAAAACCGCCACCATAGAACGGATGATACCCTCAAAAGGATTACCGTCTCCAAGGCTGAAACCCCTGGCCACAGTGGCTTTGACCTGGGTAATCACGGCGCCTGGAAGCAGGAAGAGAATAGCCATGGGCACATAGACCTGCTTGTACATCTCCATCACCACTCCGTAGACATTGGCCACGGAGCGATATAGAGAGCCCAGGTTGGGAGCGGCCGCCGAAGCCTCGTTGGCGACGTTCAGAAGACCGCCATTGCCGTTATGACCTTCCATGATGTACTCGACCATGGTCTCGAAGGCGGATTCGGATACGCCGGCTAAGCTGTTGGAAGCAGATGCCGCCTGCATCTGGGAAGTATTCGTAGCCATCCACATGTAACGTTCCGGGTCATACATGAGCTCGAGCATGCGCTGGAAGTTCTCACGTTGAATCATCTGAAACTGAGTATCCGAAACCGGATAACCGAATGTTGTAAGGACGTTTTCAAAAAGCTCCTTATCCCTTTCTGTCCGGGGAGCATCCATAGCCATCCCGGCTTGCCAGTAGCAAATACCCTGGTAGGGGTTGTCGTTGCAGAATTTGATAAAGGGAGGATAGGCCACAACCGGCTCGGGAGTTGCCGCTCCATTTAGAGGTTCGGAGTACTGACTGCGCAGTACAGGATCGCCGTTACCGTTGCTGTTGCTGTCATTGCCGCTGCCGAAGATCGGACCGAATCCCATATTGCCGAGAAAACCATCGATAGCGCCACCAACAGCCTGACCGGGGTTATCAAAAAAACTGCCCCAGAAAGAGGTGGGAGGGCCTTCTACCGTCTGGGTGTCCCAGGGATAAACGGTCTTATCATCATGGTCGAAGGCGTTTCTGGCAAAGGGAAATCTCTTGAAGTAGTCGTCCCTTGTATCGAAAGGAGTCTTAGGGTTCGTGTCGGCGGTATTCGCTGTAGCGCCGGCAGCACCTGCGACCGGCTGACCGCCGAGTTGCGCTCTTGCTGCAGAAGGCATGAAAAGAACGACTGCCATGGAGAGAAGCAGTATATACAATAAGTAGGCGTGTCTGGGCGAGGAAGGACGGCAATAAGTCATTCTCAATTACCTTGAGTAAGCAAGAGTGGGTGCGAGCGATAAAGCAGCTAGATGGTAATTAATGAGCGAGCCACTTAATAGTGAGCGATAAATGTGGCAAATTCGTGAAAGAAGCTGAATTTATCTTCGTTTCAACTGAATATTGTTGCTCCCATCTGAGATATAAATGGCGAGACGATCATTCCATGGTCTGCCATAAATCGTGATCTTTCCCTGTACCTCCTGGTTCGGTCGGACTAAACTGGCGTCAAACTTGGCTTGTAATGTCTCTTTCGAGATTTTACGCGTCCCTTCCGCAATGGAGACATCATCGGAGGACACCTTGAAGTCTTTATCTCCGGAGTTTTTAATCGCAACGGATAAAATCGACTTCCGAGCCGTAATGTTGACATTTCTGAGCTCGAAGCTAATCGGGCTCATCTCTACTTTCCTGGGTGGAGCCGGTCTTTCTGCGGGCACTGCAGCTTTCGACGCTACCTTAGTTGTAGAACTCTTTGTAGAAGGGCTTGGAGCAAGATCATTGCCCTTCTTGCCGAAGAGAGAGAAACCGGATTTCTCGCTTTCGGACTTCGCTTTTTTAGCGACTTTCTCTACTTTCTTGTCAGAAACATCCTTGTTAGAGTTGCCGCCAAAAAAGATTCTTCCCACCGAACCAAATACGCCATTGCCACCGCCGGATTCGGGCTCAATCTCCATAGGCTGAACAGACTTCTCTGCCTGGGCTAGAGCACCGACACTGGGGGTGACACCTGAAATTCTTCCGATTACCGATCTGGCTGATTTCGCACCGGATATGGCAGCAAGCTCGTATTGCGCCGCCTTCATATCCTCTTTGGCAGAATCCGCTTCATTCTCAGAGGCAGCCAGATCGGCGCTTGCCCTCTGCTTTTCGGCATTTGATCTGGCGACCTGGATCTCTTGTTTGCGAGCGGCCACGGTCTGCTGAGCCAGAACATACTTATTGTAAGTATGTAAATATCTGTAGTAAGACTGCACCAGATCATTCTGGAGCTTGATAACTCGATCCTGGACCTTTTTGTTCAATTTGAGCGGTCGGAAGATAGTAACCACTTGGCGGTTAGGAACCGAGAACATTCCGCGACTGGAATCCGGAGGCATACCCACACTGACCCGACGCAACACCCCTTCCAGCTTATCGTCCTCAGCCAGGACATCGTGGAAAGAATAGCTGCCCAGGGCACCATCCCAGAGAATCTTCAGGTCATCTCTCTGTTTATAAGGAGAGCGGGGAGACATGCCGGTCGGTCGAATTGGAACGAAATCGGAGACCTCCTCTTCGTTCTTCTTCTGCCTCGGCGCTTCATCGTCCTCGTCCATGACAGAAGACCGTCCCTGACCCGATCCGCCCGATCCGAACAAACCTTTTGGTCGCTTGGGTTCCTCCGGCTCAGCCTGGGCGGGAGGCTGCTGCTGTTGAGGAGGATAAGGACTGCCGTAATATGGATTGTAAGGCGGAGGATAAGAAGGATAGGCGTAGGGATTATAAGGCATCGCATTGGGCGGCGGCGGCGGATAGCCTACCCTGGCATCGGTGGACAGAGTCACCGCCGGTGGAGGCGGAACCACACCAGGGGACATACCCATAGGATTGGGCATGCCACCGCCCGCCATACCGGCAGGGTTGTAGTGCAGACTGTAAGTCGCCACCTGATTGGTGCCGCCTTCGGCCGGTATATCCGTAACCGGGCTTATATCCCCTGCCGGCGCGAGGGCGCCGGTGTCTACCATGGCAGAATTGCTGGTGTTGCCCGCATCCTGTGCCGAGTTGGCAAAAGGATTGAGAGTGGGAGTGTTGGATGCGATATTCTCAGCCGGCGGTGCTGATATAGGTTCGGTCGATACCCGGGGCAGCATCGAGCCTATGCCCCCTAGAGTGCGACTGAAAAGATTACCGCCCTGGTCCGTCTGTTGAGAATTCATCGCTTGCTGGGCCTGGGCCATTTGCTCTTCGAGCCTGCGATTCTCCTCTTCGGTTACCGCCTTAACAAGATTAGGATTGGCTTTCGGTCTCAGTTTGCTCAACACGCTGCCATGCGCCTCTCCGCTGGCGCTTCCACTGGAAGCGCTATCGGCACTGCCTTGAGCACAGCCGCCGATAGCGATCAAAGAGAGAGCAATAAATGAGAGAGAAAGGAATCGGTTCATCTAGTCTTGTTATTTGCTTGATTTTTTAAGCAAAGATCCTCTTACGAGAGTATTGGTCTGGGTTGAAGATCCACCATAACCGCTACCATGGCCGTCACCATAGCCTCCGCTATAAGAAGAAACTTTCGGTCCGCCTCCGTTGGTGGCACCGCGCCCGGGGGACATACCCCGAGGAGAGCCGCCACTGCGACCGAGAACTTTTTGAGGGGCCATCATCTTGCCCATCAAACGGTTAGTAGACTGACCGTTGGGCAGGGCGTTCTTGGGCGCCATACCACCGGCAGGAATATTACTGCCTCTACCGAATCCGGATTTGGGAAGGGGCAGACTGCCGCCGTTGCCGGTCCGGTAGGGAAGATCTCCGGGGGCTCCGGCAGCACGGATGGGACTGTTGCCACCCATAGAGCCGCCATCGTCACCCATGGCACCGGCACCGCCACCACGAGCTCCGCCACCGAATCCCTGGGGAGGAGGCGGCATAGAAATCTGCTGAGAAGACTGGGGCGCTTCGCGGAAATCTTTGATTATGGGTCGATCGTCTATTATCTGAAACTGCCTGGGGGCATTATGCCAGTTGGCTTTTTCCAGATGCTTGGAGTTCACCTTCTGGGCGCTGGCCGGCTGAGCCAGAGCGACAGCGGTGAGCCCGGCTGCAAATGCTACTGTCATGCTTAGTTTCAACAACTTCATTTAATTAACTCCTTTCCCCAGCCAACCATGGACTATCGTCCGGTGGGAATTCTCATCGGTATCGGTAATTGGTTGATGCCGGATCTGGCTCTCATACCAAACTGCTTTAACTGTCTGCCCATATAACGCCCCGCTTTTGATGGAGGTCTTCGGGCCTCAAAATCATCGTCTGGCAATGACAAGTCTTGAGTGGATGCTTGATTGATCTGCACAGGCACAGGCGCTTCCGGTGCCGCGCTTTCCGTCCCATAAACTCTATCGTTCAATTTGGGCTCTCTTCCTAGTTTCTTGAGAGCTGCTCCGTAATTAGGTCCGGAGCTTGCGTCCTTCGCTCCGAAGGTGTCCTCTTTGGGAGGCGCAGGAGTCCGAGCCTTGTAATAACCGGGAGAACCGCCCTGACCGCCGCCGCCGGAGGAAAGAGATCCGGGCTGAACATGCATATAATGCTGATGCATCTCAGGAGCCGAGTCGACTCTGACCTTGCTGGGGGTGCTTCCGGGCCGCTTCTGGTCTGAAAAGGCGCCAGGAGTATAGTGGGCGTAACCTTGTTTGGTGCCCTGAAATGGATTGGGAGCGCTGGCACCACCACCGCCGCCGCCGCCTCCTCCTCCGCCACCACCGGAATAACCTCCGGCGTTCAGAGCAGTGACCATGTTGATACCAGGAAGATCGACACTCTCGGGAAGAGGAGGAAATCCAGCCGGTGCAATGGGCTCATCGGCTGGAATAGCCTGAAGAGAGATATCCGGTTTAGGCTTGGGACGCGTCGGTGTGTATCCCATCGAGCCGCCGCCACCGCCGCCGCCTCCACCGCCCATCGGTCTGGAGATAATAGGCGGAGGTGCTGCCGGGTGACGCATGCTCTGGGTAGCGTCGCTGTACTGATTATCGCCGGGCTTGTGCACGAACTTGCCCATATTAGTAGGAGGCAGCTGAGCCACAGCCGGTAAAACAGAAAGTCCCGAAACGGCAAGAACGGCTGCCGCCAGGACTGAAATCTTCGATTTGCTCTCTGAGTTCATTCTATTCTCTCCTGAATAAGAACTTGATCCAGAGTTTCTAGTAAGTCTTTTAAAAGGTCTTAAATACAACTTTCCCGATAAGGACTTAAAGCTCTCTATAAATATACTTTAACACTATTTAATTATTAATGCTCCTCCTCAAATGGGCATAGTGAGCCCAGGCAGCTAGCGGATTATCAATTTTTAATCGTTTTGGAGACGAATGTCAATAACAAACGAGCCCTTATCCGGGCAAAGTGTTGTCTGGAATACAATTTTTCCGGACACTCCAGGGTTATTCCCATAAAAGCGGCTTGTAAACACGTTTTTGCGAGCAAAAATTTTCATCCTGGATAGAATGGGTATTAATTAGAAAAGCAATCCTCCAGAGTAAGGCCTACATCATTTAGTATGCAGTCGAAAAAGACAGGTTTTGCCAATCAAGTGTCTGGTAACAGATTCTCGCGACTGATGGGAATCTCGCTTGCCGCATTGATGGCATTTTCACTTATCAGCCCGGAGCCCGTAGAGGCGGCAAAAAAAAGAAGAGCCCGTAGAGGCGCCACTACTTCCGGTGGCGGCGGTGGTGTGGTGCTCAGCACTCCGAACCCGCGCAATCCCCTTGAACACAACAACAGGGGCGTGGAGCTCGGCAGCAAAGGTCTGTGGGCGGATGCCATAAGAGAGCATGAAGCCGCCCTCAACGGTGACCCGCATAACCCCGACTTTCGCCGGAACCTCTCCAGCGCTCATCTGCAATACGGCTCTATTCTGATGAGTAAAAAGAAGTGGTACGAAGCGATGCACCACTTCAGAGAGGCTCTCTATGCCGACCCCAACAACTTGCCTGCTCAGAATAACCTGGCCGCCTGCATAAAAGCGCTGGGTAAAGACCCGGACGATTACTCGGTTCGAGAGCACATGGCCGACGAAGCCGAGACTTCCGGCAACTTTGCCGTTGCCATAGTAGAATGGCGAATCTGTGTCAAGATGCGGGATGACGGCATGAGCCGTTATCGCCTCGGCGCCTCCATGTACAAACAGGGCAAAATAGTCGAAGCCTATGAGATGCTCATGTCTTCGGTAAACAAGACCTGGGAGAAAGATCAGAAAAACACTCTATCCCAGGCTCATGCCTTGATGGGAGACATCCTCTGGAGCGTCGCCCAGAAAGCCAAATCCGACGGTAGAGGAGATGTATTTCTCAAACGCCTGCACAATGTGGCTGTCTGCTATCGCCGGGCCGTCACCGTCAACCCGGATAACACGGCGGCTGTACAGGGACTGATCACAGCAACCAAAGAGGCGGTCGCCGTTTCTGACTCTTTCGAAAACAACCTGATGCTGGCCGGTGCCTATCAATTGGCCAGCGACTTCGAACATGCCCAGTTGCACTACGCCAAATGCTGGCGTCTAAATCCTTCCGATTCCAGGCTGCACAAAGCAAGACTGAGTTACCATCTGGCAGTGGTCAGCTCCCCTGTTGCGGACCCTGGAATGAAAAACAACACAGTGATGAAAGTCCAGGCGCTGCTCGAAAAACGACCGGACGATCCGTTCCTCTTATATATATTCGGCAAGGGTAAAGAGGAACTGAAAGATTCGGATACTGCCTTGATCGCCTACAAAAAAGCCTATCTCATAAACCCCTTTGTCCATCCGGACCTGGCCCAGGGCTTAGAAAGGCTGACCGGCTCCAATCCCTCTGAAGGAGAGCTCGATGCCAAAGACGGAGAGGCTGAAGTAGCCGGCACCGGCGGCAATAAAGGGGGGACTGGCGGTGCAGCAGCTGCTGCAGCCAAAGCAAAACCGAAGCCGGCCATAGACCCTGCCGTAGTCTCATCCATAGAATCTAAAATCGCCGCAGGCGATTTAAAAGGGGCGGAAGTCGACCTGATGGCGCTCATAGATAAAGATCCCAAATTGGGCAAAGCCTGGCTCATGCTCGGCAGCGTCTATGAACAGGAAGGGGAGCTCACCCAGGCCAAGGTCGCCTATAGAACGGCAAAGGTTTTGAAAGCGGATGGCGCCGAAGCAGCCTTCAATCAAATTAATAGCTCCCGGGTAAAACCAATAATAGATAGAGCAAAAGAGTTCATTGCCAATAAAGAGTTCGTGAAAGCGGCAGCTTCTCTGAGAGAGGCAATAAGATTGGCACCGGAGCTGCCGGAAGCACATAGACTGCTCGGGGATGTTCTGGATCAACTGGGAGATAAGGAAGAAGCCAAGAAAGAGCGTGATAAAGCAAATGAGCTTACTACCAAGACATAGCGACACTCCCTTCAGAAACGGACTGAGCCGGGTGCTGAACCTGGCACTAAGCCTTTCTATGCTTATCTCTTCCGGCCTGCCTGGCTACGCCGTCGGCAGCCCTCCTCAACTGAATCAAGAAGAAGACGGTCAGGAATTGCAAGCCAAGCCGGCGGAGAGCCTGCCTGAAAAGACAGAGGAAAGCACGGCAAAAGAAGAAGAGCCCAAACAGGAAGAGAAAAGCGCTAAGAAGAAGAAAAAAGAAAAGAAGAAAAAAGAGAAAAAACGCTCTAAAGAAAAAGAAACAGAATTAGAGTCAGAGTCAGAGCCAGAAGCATCGCCGACTTCTGAGACAAAAGAAGAACCTGCTCCCGAGCCAGTAAAAGAGGCAGAGCCAGAGACGAATTCAAAATCAGAATCGGAAGCAGAGACCGAAGCACAACCAGAATCTGAATCCCCATCAGAAACGACATCGGAAACAGAAGCTGAAGCGGAGCCGGTAGAACAACCTATCAAAAGCGATCCCGGGGTGAAAAAACCCGAACATATATCAGAAGCGGATATGCTTTTGCTGAAAAACAAACTGGTCGAAGCCGAAAAGGCCTATCGGGCTCTTTTAGAAGATGACGAAAACGGTGATGCCTACGCCGGTCTGGCCGTGGCTCTAGCCAAGCAAAAAAATCCCAAAAAGGTAATCGAAGCGGAAGGCATATTGAGAAAGTGCAAGGATGAATTTCGCGAGAATCCCAATATGATGGCCGCTGCCGGCCTGGTCGCCTTCGAACATTCTAAGACAGTGGCCTCGCCTTCGAAGCGGGACTTATATCTGGACGCCGCCGAGAATCTTTGTGAAAAAGCGATAGAGACAAACGAAGACATTGTCATAGCCCAGCAGACCCTGGGTCTTGTCAAACTGAGTCGAGATGAGCCAGATAACGCCATAGAACCCTTTAAAAAGTGCTATCAACTGGCCCAGGACAAAGTGAACGGCACTTATCTAGCCCAGGCGATGCTGCGAGTCAATCCCAAGAGCAAAAAAGCAGCAGCCTTAGTAGAAGAAGTACTGGAGCTAGATCCGGAATATAGCCCGATCAAATTGCAAAAGGCGATTGTCCTCACCAATAGTGGCAAGCACGAAGAGGCCTTCACCGAGCTGCATTCTATCTCCCGAGAAGACCGGGAGAGTGAATGGTACAAAGTCCAGGGCGATATCTATCGCAAGCAAGGCGACGGCAACTCTGCGGTGGCAAGCTGGAAAGAGTCTATAAGACGGGATCCTAGAAACGCTGACCCATACAAGAAACTAGCCGAGCATTATATGCTCAGGGGAGACGGCGAATTGGCGATATCCGAGATGCACAGCGCTCTCGAGATTCTGCCCAATGATATAAAACTGCGACAACAGCTTGCCGAACTGGCTTTGAGACTGGACAAGCTCGAAGTGGCAGAGCAAGAATTTAGAACCATTCTATCGGTCAAGCAAAACGACCCCTCGGCGCTGCTGGGCCTTGCCCGGGTCTTCTTCCGCAAAGCAAGAAGAGAAGGGCAGTATCCTCAAGAATGGGTGCAGCTCAAAGAGAAGCTTCAGGATGTCATCGAACAGCGCAATGTGATGGGATCAGTGGTCAAAGACGCTGCCACTCTGCAAGAGAAGGTAGATCTTGCCGAAGCGGAGAAAGCCCTGACCCAGAAACAGTTCAGAGATGCGGGCCGTTATTTTCGCAAAGTAATAGACAAACACAAAGAGGACGCATTCCAGCTATTGACCCTTGCCGAGCAGGCGTTTAACGACGGCGATCTGAAAACCGCCGAACTGGCCTATTCTTATGCTCGCGAAATACCGGAGGTTGCACCCCGGGCCGAACAGGGAATAAGCAAGATAACCAGTCAGAGAAAAGAAGCCGAGCGTCAGGTAAAACTGGGCGATGCCACCGAGAAGAAGCTGCCCGATGTGGCCGAGGATCACTACAAGCAGAGCCTCATCGCAGACCCCCAGGGCGCCGACGCCTATTACAACCTTTTCTTCCTCTACCTGAAAGAGAAGAAGGATTCTATAGAGCCCACGATAGAATACGGCGAGAACTTTCTGGAAGCCTCTGAAGACAGCGACAACCGCAGACAACAGGTGGAGAAACTGCTCTTCAAATTGAAAGAACGCTTGAGAAAAGAGAATTCAAAGTAATATCATTTGTTAGGGACAGACAACCGGAACAGGGAAATCAGGAGCGCATCAAATGGATTTGAGCAACCTCAGAAAGTCGAAGAAGGGTAAAGACAGCCCCGCCGCTCGTCTGACTCAGTCCGATAATTCGAACCAGGATGCCGCCTCGGGTCAAAAGTCTCCTAAGAACATAATGGAGACCGACACCTGGAAAAAGAGCCAGTCAGGAATCTCATCCCTCTGGAAAAACTATCTCGACATCCTGGCCAAGTACTTTCGCAACTACAGGCGACCGGAGCAAGTGCGTTTGATCACTACCATGTGCACGGTAGTCACTATCGGTTGCGCCACCGTCCTTGTCACACTCTTTTATCCCTTCATCCCGCAGTTCGTCCGTCTTTTCGCTGTTCCGGCTATTATGGTCGGCTCCTGGTTCGTTGCCACCAAAGTGGTATCGCCAATAATCATCGCTCAGCTAGAAGACAAGTTGAACCCAGATTGAAAATATCGATATGACCAGCGACTGGAAGAAGCGGCTTCAGTACATAGGCGGAGGATTAATCATCGCCTGTGCCTTCGGCATAATGATGCCCGGACTGGTGAGCTATTTGTTCGGTCTGTGGCGAATTTTTCTTCTTATTGCCATTATAGTAATAACAACAGTTACTCTCGTCGTCATCTACCATCGCGTTCTCAGAAGAAGAGCTGATTCAAAAAGCGTTGATAGCGATGAAAAAGACGATGTGGAAAAGAGCGCAGAATCATGAAAGCCGCAAAAATATTTTTCGATAACCCATTACCAATCTGCATCGGTCTTGTCCTGACCATGGCGCTGGGGCCCGCAGCTGACGCCCAGAGCCGTCAGGAAGATCCCGAGAAGTACTTCCGGTCTCCCAATACTCTGCACGGAAAGACTGTTTTGATTCCGATAGGCTCTCATATAGAAGGCCGAATGAACAAGACCATAAGCTCCAAAACCAGTAAACAGGGAGAGAAATTCAGCATCGAGATAACTTCGCCGGTACTGGCCAACGGTACCGATGTGATAATTCCGATAGGCTCCAAAATAATCGGTGAGGTTGTAGAGGCGATTCCGGCGAGCAAGCAGAAACATCCCAGAGGCACTCCCAAGCCTTCGGGCAAACTGAGAACCTCACTAACCTTGATTCAGACACCGGATGGCATGTCCAGGCCGCTTGTAGCCTCCATCGCAGGAGAGTTCCTGGCCACAGGCTCCGGCAGGCTGCAACCCAACCAGGACCTGCAAAATCCCAGCCTCGGCTATGCAGGCTCCGGAGCCAGCTTTGCTGCTGTACACCCATCCATGAACAAGCGAAATTATGGCAATCAGGGTCCCAAAGTGGTAACCAAACGGGACTACTGGCAAGATCCGGTTCTGGGAGTGGAGCGCTATGGTCGCTCCCAGCGAGGCACGCCGGTGATTCGCTCCATGATAAAAAAAGGAAGAGACATTTATATAATGTCCGGCTCACCTCTATCGATCAAAATCGACGCGCCCCTGCAAATAAGCGTCGCTCCATCAAAAGGAAGGATGTCGATAGACATAGGCACTTCTACACCACCGGCGGTGCAAAGCGGCGGCCGTCGCTTCCAACCGGCAGGAGGCACCCAGGCTTCGCCTGAAGCAGCCCAGAATCAAGAGAATCAAGAAAACAAAAAAGCCTTTACCCACGAAAAGATGCTTAAAGAGCCGGTCGATCCGGAAGCCCATCTGCCAAGATTTTTGCGCACCCCCAAGAACCTGCAGTTCCTCAAACCCTCCCCCTTTGCCGCCGGAGATCCTGCTCAAGGTGGTCAACAAAGCGATTCGGGTCAGCCAGCGCCCCATGGACAACCGGCTCAGGCAGAACCGGCTCCGGTTAATTTCAGCCCGAATGGACAGCCGAGCAAGAAAGGCGCTGACGACTTCTAGCGGATTTGCTATATTTTCATGGTTTCGTCCTGAAGGAAAGCCCGATGAGCACCCCAGCCAATAACATGGGAAAAGAAACCGGAACCGACAAAGTAAGACCCCTGCCCGTCGTGCTTGCCATAACCGGAGCCAGTGGAGCCATCTATGGCTTGAGAACGCTGCAGTTTCTGGCCGGCAGCGGTCAGCCCTGTGAGCTACTGATATCGAAAGCAGCTTACAAAGTGATGCAAGTCGAACATGATCTCGACCTCATTGACGAGAAGGATCCCAAAGCCGCCATCCTCAACTATTTGAAGCTTCCAGCGGATGCACCGGTCAGGTTTCACGAACTCACCGACTACGCAGCCTCGGTTGCCAGCGGCTCTTACCGGACCCGGGGGATGGCCGTTGTCCCCTGCAGCCTCGGCACCCTCGGCGCTCTTGCCAACGGTCTGACTGCAAATTTGATCCAGCGAGCGGCAGCAGTCTGCCTGAAAGAGAAAAGACCTCTGGTGATAGTGGTTCGAGAGATGCCCTTCGGTCATATTCAGCTCAAGAATATGCTCGCCCTCTCCGAAGCGGGGGCGACCGTAGCCTGCGCCTCTCCCGGTTTCTATCATCGCCCCCGCACCATCCAGGATCAGATTGATTTCGTAGTCGGACGCATTCTCGATCAGCTCGGATTCGACAATGACCTCTTCAAGAGATGGAAAGAGGAGACCCCTCTATTGCAGGTGCAGGAAGATGAAATCCAACCAATCAAATAGCACCACCTCTGGTATCAACGACTCCGATCCGGAAGCCTTCAGTTTTACTGTCGGCAAGGTGGTCGGTTTTCGCGGACTGAAAGGCGAGATGAAAGTGCTGCCCTCCACAAACAGTCCGGATATTCTCATAGAGATTGAATCGGTCAGAGTAGGCAATCCCAACGACTCCGGCGCAGAAAGGAAAGTCGAATCGGCCATGATCAAAGGCCGAACTCTTTTCATCCGGTTGTCCGGCTATGAAGATAGAACCGCCGCCGAAGCGCTCAAAGATAAACTACTTTTCACCCAACCGGATCAGCTTCTCGAACTGGAAGAGAACCAGTGGTGGGTGGATGACTTAATCGGGCTCTCCGTCAGGGATCAAGCAGGAAACGAACTCGGAAAGATTGTCGATATTTATGGCGCTGATGGAGAATTTCTGGAAGTGGAGTTGAAGGATACCGGCAAGAAGAGACTGGTGCCCTTCGTAAAAGAGATGATACCCGTAGTAGAACCGGACGAAGGCTATCTGGTGATTACACCGCCCCCCGGATTACTGGACTGATTCTTATCTTAAGTTCTGATTAGACAGGCGGGTAACCACTTGATTACCGCGCAAATATACTCTACTTTTATAAAGGAAATTCTAATAGAATATACACACAAAATAACAGAGAAGCATTCGGGATATCCCAGAAGTCTTGCTTCTCCGGCGTTCGCATAGTCTTTAAGAAGAAGAAGAAGAAGAAGAAGAAGA
>CAZCBH010000003.1:82977-85897 GCA_964496875.1 uncultured Candidatus Obscuribacterales bacterium
TGCTTCTCCGGCGTTCGCATAGTCTTTAAGAAGAAGAAGAAGAAGAAGAAGAAGACGGCAAAAGGCGAATTTTTATAACCGAGTCGACCGATCACGAAGTACAACCGATATGATGCAAACTACCGTACCACAACTCTACCTCGACCCCCTGGCAGCCAGCAAATCCAGAGAAGACCTGGAGATGCATCTTCCGACACTGAAGGTGCTCTCATACAATGGCTCCGGGAAGAATAGCGGGGTGCCCTCCAGTCTCGAGCCTCTGGCCAGAAGAATCGGTACACGCATCCACTGGTTGTCGGTCAATCAAGAAGATAACGAAATCGCCCAGGATAATACCACCGGCGATATCACTGCAAAATCTCAACGTAAAAACGACTGCTTCGAATTTCACACGGCTCGGATACCCGACCATATCGTAATTCGCCACAAGAAATTTTGCGACAAATATCTCTGGCCTCTCTTCCATGGCATGCCAGAGCTTGCCAAATTCGAGGCGACTGAATGGCAGGCTTATAAACAGTTCTGCTCCCAGATAGCGGCCGAGAGCCAGACCATCGCCGGCGAGAGCTTTCCTACATTGCTCTGGTTGCACGACTACCAGCTCGCTCTGAGCGCGCCCCTTGTCGCATCGGACCGCGGCACTCTGGTCTGCCAATTCTGGCATGTGCCCTGGCCTAAATCAGAAACCATCGCCTCATCGCCGGTCACCCGGGAAATTATCGAAGGTCTGCTTGCCAACAGATTGCTCGGCTTCCATACCGCTGAATACGCACACAACTTCATGGATACCGCCGAGATCCTATTCCCGAATATCCAGGTGGATAAGATGAATATGCGAGTCCGCATGGCCGGTCGAACCACCCAGATCACGGTGATGCCCCTGGGCATAGATGTGGATCGATGGAAGGACATAGCCAGTATAGTCCGACCGATGGCCGAAGCCCTGGCAGTCAAGCATCGCCTCGCCAGCCAGATAGTGCTTGGCATCGACAGGCTCGACTATTCCAAAGGTGTGCTCGAAAAATTGCACGGTATAGAGTACTTCCTCACTGTCGCTCCGGAAATGCATCGGCGATTTCACTATGTCCAGATAGCCCAGCCCCCGCAATCCGACGAAGAGGTCTACTCGCGGTATGCCGAGCAAGCCCTGAACAAGATAAAAGAGATCAACGAACGCTTCTCGACAGACGGCTGGACACCAATTCTGCATCTCGATTCGAAGTTATCGATAGAAGAGCTTGCCGCCTGGTATCAGGCTGCCGATATTCTCACCGTCAATTCAATACGAGATGGGCTCAATTTAATAGCCAAAGAATTCGTCGCCTGCAGACAGGACGAACAGGGAGTATTGATTGTCAGCAAGAACGCAGGCTGTGCCGCCGAGCTAAGCCAGGGTGCCCTGGTGGTCGATCCTCGCTCACCGTCAGACATCTCTAATGCCCTGAACAAGGCAATCACCATGGCCGTCGAAGAGAAGCGCCGCCGGATGACATCGATGCGCCATGTCATCGGCTGGAATCAACTCCACGACTGGGCTCTCGGCTTTCTCAAGCAAGCGCTCAAATAGAATCTATCTAAAGTTCGCTATACGCCTACCAGCGCAGCAGATTGAAACGGTCCATATCGACCGTGGCAAGATTTCGATAGATCGAAAGAACGATAGCAAGACCTACTGCCGCTTCCGCTGCAGCCACCGTGAGAATGAATATGGCGAATAGATGACCTTTGACTCCGGCCGGATCGATATACCGGGCGAAAGTGATCAAATTGATGTTGACAGCGTTCAGCATGAGTTCTATCGACATAAGAACACGAACGGCGTTTCTGGATTTGACCATACCGTACATGCCGATGGCGAAAAGTAATGCACTCAAAGTAAGATAACGGGTCATCGGATCATGGCCGATGGTGAATATCAAAAAGCCGCCCAGACAGGCGATAACTTTGACCGCTTCAGAATACGCCGCGAAGAAGTATCTGAAAGCGATACCGGCCACGGTGATGCCTGCAAACAGCCATATGTCGAGATCGATACTCATCATCTGGCGGGCACCGCCCGGAGAAGTTGTTTTAGCGAAGACAATCGCGACACCGGCAGCGACGATTACCGCATAGATAAAGGTGGCTATGAAGCGGGTGAAATCCGACCGCGTCTCTACGGAACTAGTTGCTTCCACTTTCAATTCCCTCTCTGGGTGTATCTGTGTCTTCTACTTTCTCTGCCTTCGCCAGCATAATTGCGCCGATAAGAGCGGCAAGCAATAGTACCGAAGCGAATTCAAATGGCAGCGAATAGTCGGTGGTAAGAGCCCTTCCAATCACTGCGATATTGTCCTCACCGATTGTTTGGGTCGATAGCTCCCAGTGCTCTGAACGAATCGCCATGTACACGGTCACAAAAGCTATCCAAGCGACCAGACCCGGGAAACCGTTGCGAATACAATCGAGAAACTTCAAAAGAGCCGGCTCGGTAGAGGCGATTGCTTCTTCCTCCGCCTCTTCATTCTGAAGGCGAGGGTTGGTGAGCATTAGCGCGATTACAACAACAAGGGTGATCCCCACCGCATAAATCATTACCTGGGCTAGAGCGATGAATTGAGCCTGGAGCAAGAAGAAGAGTCCGGAGATTCCTCCAAAGACTCCAATTAGAAGAAAGCCGGCGCGAATGACATTCTTATCGCTGATTACCCCTATCGATAGGGTTATAGCCAGAGCGGCAATAAAATAGAATGCCAGAGCTTCAGCCACTCCCGTCGATACCAGTTCCTGAACGTTGACAAATTCCATAACCTTACTCCGGATCCTTTTTGTCGGACTTTGCTTCTTCTACATCTTGCTTGGCGTTTTTTTCTGGAGCCTCCGCCGTATCTTCGGTCTTAGCTTCTTTTACATCTTTCTTGGCGGCTTCGGCATCAGCTTT
>CAZCBH010000003.1:85997-153961 GCA_964496875.1 uncultured Candidatus Obscuribacterales bacterium
TATCTTCGGTCTTAGCTTCTTTTACATCTTTCTTGGCGGCTTCGGCATCAGCTTTTGGCTCCGCCGCTTTCTCTTCGGATTTAGCGTCGGCTTTTGGCTCGGCTTTGGCGTCGCCGTCATCGGCTTTGGCAACAGCTGCTTTGGCGGCGGCGGCCTTAGCGGCAGCGGCCTTAGCGGCGGCAGCCTTGGCGGCGGCGTCTCCTGCCGCGGCAGGCTTGGCAGCGCCTCCGGCAGCTCCCGCTGCTGCCGGTTTGGGAGCGGCTTTCGGTTTCGGTCGGGGAAGCTCTTTCTTGTCGAAATAGTAGGTCGACTCATCCTGGGTCAGGGTCAGCCGTTTGATGTCGTAGATAAGAGATTCTCTGGAATAATCTGCCATCTCGAAATCATTGGTATTGATTATGCAAGTGGTGGGACAGACTTCGGTGCAAAGACCGCAGAACATGCAGAGTCCGTGGTCGATTTTAAAATCGATCAACTCCAGCTTGTTGGTCTCGGGGCTTTTATGGGCGGTGATCTCGATACATTTGTCGGGACAGACCCGCTCGCACTGCCTGCAGGAGATGCAGAGGTGATCGCCGGTATCCGGGTTGACCGCCAGAGCCAGTCTGCCGCGAAAATGAGCAGCCAGATCTTGAATCTTGTCAGGGTATTCTTGGGTCGTCGGCTCCCGGAAAGAATGAATGAATACGGTCTTGAGACCTTCACCAACTCTCTTGAAACTTTCTACAGCTCTATCTAACAAGTTAGCCATGGCAAACCACCCAGGTTCTAGCGAATACAACTACCACAAAGAGGATCAGAGCAAGCGGTATAAGTCGCTTCCAGCCGAAATCCATCAATTGATCGATTCTGAATCGAGGCAGGGTACCCCGGACGAGAATCGCGAAAAATACGATCGAGTAGACTTTTATAATCACCCAGATGGCTGCCCAGAAGGTAGCCGGATCGATAAACATCAAGTCTTTGATCAAAGGTGAAAGCAGAGAACCCAGCGCGTTGGAAATCGGCTCCAGCGGCAAGCGATCCAATATCCACTTAGGAATGGGGTTGTCACCGCCACCCAGAAACATTACCGTGGCAATGCTGGATACTACAAAGAGGTTGGTAAATTCAGCCAGGAAGAAGATGGCGAATTTGATACCACTGTACTCGGTGTTATAACCGCTCACCAGTTCCGATTCCGCCTCGGGAAGGTCGAAAGGAATCCGGTTGATCTCGGCGCAGGCGCCGGTTAGATAAAGCCCGAACAGGAGAACCGTGCAGATCACCAGAACGAAAGCCATGATGCTGGACAACCAGGGTACCGGGTAGAACTGACCGAACATGGCACTGGTGTCGAAGCTGGTATCGACCAGATTGAGCCAGTAGGGAGCCAGTTTGTCGTATCCGGAGAGGGCTCCTCCACCCAAGATATTCCAGTTGAGAATGCCGCCCTTTTGTTGCTCCACAATCTCGACGACATCGAGGGTTCCGGCAAGCAGACACATAGTCACCAGGGAAAGTACCAGGGGAATTTCATAGCTGATCGCCTGGGCGGCACTTCTCAGTCCTCCGACCAGGGAGTATTTATTGTTGCTGGCCCAGCCCGCCATTACCAGAGCAACTACAGGAATAGAAGCCGCGGCAAGGATGTAGAAAATTCCGGTGGGTAAGTTGGCGATTTTGAAGAGATCGTGATTGTTGGTGACAGCCGCCAATAAAGGTAACGCGCCAAAAATAGAAGGGGCGAAGAATATTATCGGAGCCAGAGTAAACATGAAGGCATCGGCACCACGGGGGGTGATGTCTTCTTTAAATAGAAGCTTGACGGCATCGGCCGCTGTTTGAGCAAGCCCGTCGAAACCGTGACGGTTGGGACCCATCCGCACAGTGAAGAGGGCAAGCGAGCGTCTCTCGAACAGAACCATGAACATCGCGTTGATGGGAATGAACACGAGAAGCGAAAGGATTGGTGTCAGGGATCTTAGTAAGTCTGCTATGAAAACGGCAGTGGTGCTGGGATTGTCCACCTGAAGCAAGAAGGGCATCTTGCCGGTTATTAGAGAAGGGATAAAAACTCCCACTCCCCAGCAGGCTACCCAGACGGCGCCGAAGGTAACCGACAACCAGAAGATTGCCAGTCTCGACAATTTGTATATCTCTGCTGCGTTCATATCCGCTTACTCACTACCCTCTATGTGCACCAACTTCAACGATAACCTTTAGCGATCTGCATCTAGCGGTCGACATCCGGAAGGATAACATCGACGGAACCGAAAATAGCCATGATATCTGCAATAGGCGATCCGACCAGAAGCTCAGATAGAACGGAGAGATTGCAGAAAGAAGGATTTCTCCAGCGGAAGCGAATCGCTTTGTCTTTGCCGTCGGAGATCACATAACATCCCAGAATGCCCCGGGGAGATTCTACCGAAGCAAAGCCCTCGCCGGCTTTGACCCGAAGACCGGCGTTCTGTTTTTTGCCTGAGATTTCGCCTTCGGTGGGCAACATGTCGAGGCACTGTTTGATGATTTTGTTGGACTCACGCATTTCGCGAATACGAAGAATATAACGATCCCAGGTATCGCCGCCTTCCGGCTTGTCAAGCCAATGAACATCGAATTCAAGCTTCGGATATACAGAATATGGCTTGGTCTTTCTCAAATCCATATCTGTGCCGGAAGCCCTTATGGAGGGTCCGGTGACACCATATTGCTTGGCAAGAGAAAGAGGCAGAATGCCAATCTCTTTGGTCCGCTTCAAGAAGATCGGGTTTTCGGTAACGATCGCTTCGTATTCATCCACCCGATCTTCGAACTCATCGGTGAAAGCCTTCAGCCTTTTGAGCCATCCATCATTAGGAGCTCTCTGTACTCCTCCGATCCTTATATAGTTGAACATCATCCTCTGACCGGCGATCTCTTCAAAGAGATCGAGAAGCTTTTCTCTTTCCCGGAAAGGATAGAAGGGAAAACCGAACATGGCGCCAAGGTCGATTAGATAAGTCCCCAGCCAGAGCAGGTGAGAAGATATTCGGTTCATCTCCGAGACCATCACCCGCAGATACTCGGCTCTTTCAGGCACCTCGCATTCGTCCAGGACTTCGCAAGAACGAGCCATTGCCCAGGAGGTGAACATACCCGAGAGATAGTCGACCCTGTCGATAAGGGCTTGATACTGAAACCAGGTGCGGTTCTGACCCTGCCACTCCTGGGCACGGTGCAAGTGTCCGATTACCGGCTCGGCATGCTTGACGAATTCACCATCGAGGGTGAGCAGCATTCGGAGAACCCCGTGGGTAGCCGGGTGCTGCGGACCCATGTTGATGATCATCTCATCGGTTTTTAACTCTGTGGATTTGATCTCTGTGGACATAATCAAAGGACCTTACTGCTTTACCGGAAGGAATGAGGGTTTTTGTCGTTGAGAGCGTCAACTATCTGCACATAATCATGACGCAGCGGATGACCGTCCCAATCCCAGGGATTCAAGATCCGGCGGGGATAAGGATGACCGAGATACTTGATCCCGACTAAATCGTATGTCTCTCTTTCGTGCCAGTTGGCGGCAGGCCACATATTGGTGATTGAAGGCACCGCCGGTAGAGAATCTTCTTCGACCTCATCGGCTTTGATTCTTACTTTGATGACCAGCTCGTTCAAATTATCGTAGGACCAGAGGTGATATACAGAATCGAAAGTTCCGCCGCTCTGACGGGAGTCCACTCCGGACACGGTAATGAGAAGGTCCAGCTTGGTCTCTTCGCTGCTTCGCAGAATCTTCAAAGACGATTGAAGATCTTTAGCATCCAGACTGATCACTTCGATACCACCGGCAGCGTCGGGAAGCTTCTCGGAAGCTATGCCGTGCTCTTTCAGAAATTGACCGAAGCGCCCTAGCTCAGGCGGTGCTTCGACAATCTTTTCGGTACTCTTCTCTTTCTCTTCTGCCATTTGCTTCTAATTCCTCTATCAGTTGCCGCCCTCGGTGGGAGCCGGGCTGCTTTCGATTACGGACTGGAGATTTTCCATTTTAACTTCATCGATCAAATCTTCCATAGGAAGTCCCGTGTCGTAGTCGACAAAACGAACGGCACGCTGGGGATAGGCTCTGGCAGCACGCTTGGCGCAGGTCTCGGTACGGATTTTCTCTTGCAATTTGATCAGGGCATCGAGAATCGCTTCCGGACGAGGAGGACATCCAGGCAGGTAGACATCGACAGGAATGATCCGGTCAACACCCTGCACCACTGAATATGAATCGTTGAACATACCGCCGGTGACGGTGCATGCGCCCATGGCGATTACATACTTGGGCTCGGGAAGCTGTTCATAGAGCGTGATCAAAGCCGGAGCCATTTTTCTGGTGATTGTACCGGCGGTGAGAATAAGGTCAGCCTGTCTCGGGGTGGCACGAAAAACCTCGGAACCGAAACGAGATATATCGTACTTCGACATACCGACGCTCATCATTTCGATGGCGCAGCACGATGTACCGAAAGTGAGAGGCCATACGGCTCTCGACCTTGCCCAGTTTGCCACCGGACTGATGAAGGTGGAGAGGAATTCGGTAAATGCGCTGACCGAGGTGAGTGTAACCGTATCCTTCAGCTCTTCCGGCACGGGAAGAGATAGCTGTGAGGTGGATAGGCTTCTGGGTTCTTCAGGCATTGAGCTTTACTCCCATTCTAAAGCGCCTTTCTTCCAGGCATATGCCAGGCCGAAAGTAAGGATGATCAGAAACACGAGAATCTCCAGTGGTCCCAGAAGCAGCGCTTCCTGACCGAAGATGTTTTTCAGATTGTCAGTGGCCAGCGCCCACGGAATGATGAAAATCACCTCTATATCGAAGAGGATGAAGAGGAGCGCATATAAATAGTATCGAACATCGAATTGCACTATGGCTTCCTGAAGAGGCTTCATTCCGCACTCATAAGGCTGGTTCTTAATCGGGTTCGGAGTGTGGTATCCGAGAACGTTCTGAAGTCCCCAGGCCAGCCCGATCATTCCCAAGGCAGGCAGGGCAAAGCCGACGATTACGAAGATAAAGATTTGACTTACTTGAAGTTCATACATAAATGATGCACCACTTTCGACTGGCACTACTAAGTTTGGGTCGCCCCGCTTTTCAAGAGAATTTCTCTGAAATCAGAGTTGTGCTAAGGATAGCAGGAGATAGATGATAACTCCCAGTCCGAAATTATAGCGGCGTAATGATGATCCGGCCCCTCTACATTTCATCAAAGCTGGCATCCTGACCGCCATTCATGCTCGATTACCAGCCAGAGAGCACAGCTTGTCAACCAGGCAAAGCCGGAGCTAAAATAGAGGAAATCCACTGCTGGAGCCACCTATACCGGATTCAGCATATTACCGAAATTTAGCTTTTAATCCTTGCTCAGCTATTCATACTTTTTATCCAAAATTGTCATGAAACAATGGTTAACAATAAGCCCGGAAGGGACGATATTACTGTATCTTGACGATTGGAAACAGGTTATAAAGTGGAGCGGATCGAGTTGAAGAGCGGTGTATCTTTCAGAAATGTAGCGACTTGCATGGTACCGGGCGAAGAAATGTCAGAGGCGGCACTCACCCCTAGAAGGATGAAAGAGCTGGACGAACTCTGTTCCAGACTCGGCCTCAATTGCGGAAGAATGAGCCTGGTCAATGAAGCTCTCACCCACAGCTCCCATGCCGTGGAGAATACCGGTCTCAAAGATTACGAGAAACTGGAGTTCTTCGGCGACGCAGTGCTCAAATTCGTCGTCAGCGAATATCTTCTCGATAGATTCCCGACCTATATGGAAGGGCAACTGACAGAAATCCGAGCCGTTCTTGTAAGCGACAAAGTCCTGGCTGAGATAGCCCGGGAGATCAACCTGGATAAGTACATACTGCTGGGCAGGCAGGTGCAGATGCGCCCTTCTATAATGGCCGACTGCCTCGAAGCGCTTATTGGCGCAGCTTACCAGGATCTTGGTCTATTTCCGGTTCAAAACCTCATCGTTCGTCTTTTCGGCAGTCATGCCACCGAAATTGATAGAGACGGAACCTACGAGAATCACAAGGCGATTTTGCAAGAATACACCCAGGGACGCGCCCAGGGACTGCCGATCTACACAGTCTTGAACTCCGAAGGACCTGCTCACGAGCCCACTTTCACCATTGCGGTGAGCATCGCCGGTGACGCCATTGCCACCGGAACCGGTTCCTCCAAAAAGCAGGCCGAACAAGAAGCAGCTCGCCTTGCCTTCGAAAAGCTCAAAGAGCAGGAATTCTAGTTCTGACTAAGACATAAGTCTAAGACTAATACAATAAAGTAAAAGAGCCCCCGAGGGGGCTCTTTCGCTGTGCGTTAATCGTGATAAAAACGAGTTAGGGCACTATGGGCGGTTGCTCTAGTCCGGGGGAGTTCGCCACCAGACCAGTGCCCATATCATTACCGGTCGACAACTTCTGGCTGGGCGCATAAGAAGAGTGCGGGACAGAAGGTACACTGGACTCTTGTGCCGGTTTCTCATAACCGGGAGCGTTGAAGTCAACTTGCTGAATTCTGGTATTGGAAAGATCGACTGGAGCGACAGGAGTTGCGGCGGGAGCCTCCGGCGCCACTTCCGGTGTCACCGCCTCTTCGCCGCCGGCAGGCTTCTTGAGGAAGCGAGAAGCCAGAGAGCGTTGCTTGCTCTCTTCTATTTGAGTGTTGGTAATCGCGGGCAATCCGGAAGATTCGGACAACTTGAAAGCTTCATGTTGAAGGTTTCTAGCTTCGTGGTTAGCCTGAGCCGCTTTGTGCTCGGCTTCCGCTGCTTTCAACCGAGCTTTGGAGGCGATCACTTGTTTCTTGGCGATCTCCAATCTCACTTTAGCGGTCTCGAGCCTGTCCTTAGCAGCATGGACTTGCGAAGCCACATCGGACTCGGTGGTTGACGATTCAACATTGAGCGTGTTAGCCAGACAGACCGACTGGAGAGAAAGAGGTAGAGCTACCGAGAGCCCTATCAATAGTGCTTTTTTCATAGAATTCATGCCTTTGCCTCGAGAGAATTGAGTTTTTGGGATTGATATTCGGATAATTCCGTAGGGTGGCTCGCAAATTGAGCAGTCTTAATATCAGGCGATATTCTTGAATTATAGGCAACTGGACCTATCTACTACACTTTATGAGAAACCTTGCAGGGCGCCACTATACAAGGTGTCGAATAGAGCTATCGACAAGATGCCGAATGCGATACCACCACATATAAAGCCCCGCAAAATACCATTAACTTCGAGAGAAAGGGCGAACAAGAACGATTGCATTCGCATATGCTTTGCATCTGCGAACGATTTCCATATGCTTACCCGGCTCCCAGGCTCGAGGTTTTATTAACTGTAAATAAGCTCCTCTTCAAATTTGAACAAACAAAAAGTTCGTTTTACAGGGGGCAAATTTCCCCGAATAGCTTATTACAGAATGGTTTTCAATTAATTCGACCAGGTCAAAGTAAAAGAAAGAGTAAAACCTTTCGGACAACACTTGAAGTGCAGTAGATGCATACACTATATTGTGCTTTCGGCCAGCTGTATCTGGACCTTCATATACATTGCGCATACCGGTTGAACCATGAACACAGGCTTCGACCAATGCAAGAGATATAGATGGAGGGGCAGCAAACCGATTGTATCGTTGTCCAGAAAATCCGACCGAATACGAGGTAATCAAAATCCAGATGTCCCTAGTAGCACAGGTCGAAGGAGAAACTAACCCCGTGTCAGAGCAACAGGTAGAGCAGAACCCCTTGAGAGAAGAATTCGAGAAACTTCTGGAAGAGACCCTTCAAATAAGGTATCAACAGGGAGACATAGTCAAGGGCGGCGTGGTTCGCATCGAACGCGATGGTGTGCTCGTAGATGTCGGAGCCAAGTCCGAAGGTTTTGTTCCTTATAAAGAGATTTCCAACATGCCCGTCGACCATGTCGACGAAGTTGTCAAAATCGGCGAAGAATACGAGTTTTACATCCTGCGGGAAGAGAATGAAAACGGTCAGCTGACCCTCTCCCTGAAAAGAGTCGCCCAGGCCAGAGGTTGGGTCAAACTCGAAGAGCAGAAGAAAGACGACGAGACCATCCGCGCCAAAATCTCCAATGTGGTCAAAGGTGGCGTCGTGGTCGATGTCTACGGCCTCAGAGGTTTCGTACCGGCCAGCCAGCTGAGAGTAAAAGGAACCACCGCCGAAGAATTGATCGGTATGGAAATTCCGATGAAGATCCTGGAGACGGATACCAAGAGAAACAAGCTCATCCTCTCCCAGAGATTGGCTGTTCAAGAAGAGAAAGCAGCCCAGAGAGAGAAAATCCTCAACACCCTGCAAGCCGGTCAGATTGTATCTGGCGAAGTGGTTCGTATCGCAGATTTCGGTGCATTCATCGACCTCGGCGGACTCGACGGACTGCTTCCGATTTCCGAAATTTCCTGGGAGCGAGTCTCCCATCCTTCCGATGTCCTCAAAGTCGGCCAGATAGTAACCACCAAGGTTCTGAAAGTCGACCAGGAGAAAGGTCATATCAGCTTGAGCCTCAAGCAGATGCAGCCTGATCCCTGGCAGGAGATCGAAGACAAGTTCGAAGAGGGTCGGGTTATCTCCGGTACCGTGAGAAAAATCCAGTCCTTCGGCGCCTTCGTTCAAATCTATCCGGGAGTGGACGCCCTGCTCCCCACGGTAGAGATGTCCGAGCAACAGAACATCAAACCCGAAGAAGTGGTCCAGGTCGGTCAGGAGATCAAAGCGCTTATCAAGAAATTCGCCCCCAAAGAGCACAAGATAAGCCTCTCCCTCAAGGGAATGGACGTTACCGACCTGCTCGGCAGCTAGGTAATTCTCCAGAGTAGATAACAAATTCAAGACCCGGTCATTTTCTGATGTACCGGGTCTTTTACTGCATGACTTTCTTACATGGAGGCAGGTACTTTGCCGTCTCTAATGGACTGAATCAAAGCCTCTACGAAGGTAGGATCGAAAAGCTTGCCCGCTTCTTCTACCATCTGCTCCTGGGCATCCTTGGGATCGAGCCCTTTCTCGAAAACCTTGTCGGCGACCAGTTCGTGATAGCCGTTTGCCACGGCTACAATCCGTGCAAATAGTGGGATCTCATCCCCCTTGAGACCTTCAGGAAAACCTTCCCCACCAATCTCTTCATGGTGAGCGCGAACAATAGGAGCTAGATGCTGCAGGTCAGGGAAAGATTCGAGCAACTCGGCACCGGCGACGGAATGCCCCATTTTCAGTACAAACTCGTCCGGCTGAAGTTCGTCTTCCTTTTTCTGCAAAACAGGCTTGGCGATACCGAGCTTGCCAAGGTCATGCACCAGGGCGGCCTGGCGAATGATATTCACATCATCCTCTTTGACATCCAGTTGCCTGGCGATTGCCACGGCGTATTCGGCAACCTGTTTGGCGTGTCCATTCAAATACTTGTCTTTTTGCTCAATCTGGCTGACCCAGCCATCGATTCTTCCAAGCATCCTCATGTCAAGACCAGGAGTAGCGAAGATATAGTCTGAGCGAGCATCACCGGCAGCCATCAAGTCTTCTATCTTCTTCTTGGCGGCCTCTTCGTCGAGCGGCTCTGAAGGAGCCGCAGGAGCAGAAGCAGCCGCAGGAGTAGCCTCCGCCGGTGGCGCTGAACCAGGCCCGCCTTTGCGCAGCGACGACATCAACGGACTGGGCGCTGTGGAAGCCTTGGCCCGACCTAGCATAGAACCTCTCAGCCCACCGCCGCCGGCATCGGCCGCTTTAGCAGGAGTGGGAATGGCATCGAGGTCACCCCAGGCACTGGCGCTATCCGCCGCAGGCTCCACTGCTTGCGTTGCCGACTCAGGAGCCGTCTTAGGAGCAGGTATAGAATCCAAATCACCGAATTTGCTTACAGGCGCTTCTACTTTTGGAGCAGCCTCTGCTGCCGGTGCAGCCTCGGGAGCCGCCACCGCATTTGGTGCGGATTCAGGCACGGGCACCACTTCAGCAACCGCTTCGAGCGGAGCGGTCTCGCCCCCGGATTCTACAAAGGGAACGGTCGCGGATGGGGGGTCAGTCACTGCCACCGCACTGGATTCAGTATCACCGGCGGCATCTTCTATTTCGCCGAAATCACCAAAGTCTAGATCGGCATATGGATCTGCCTCCGGTGGAGGAGCGGCTTCTGCTTCCACAGTGGCGGCACTATCGCTCTGGGAGAGAACAAACTCTCTAATTCCTGTAGTAGAAGACGGAGCCGGTGTGGCAAGAGCATCCGATGACTTCGCGCTCGTAACAGGCTTAATCGTCGGAGGAGGAAGGGTCTCTTCCAGGGCTTTCCTGGCTCGTCGATCAGCCCGCGCTTTCGCCTTCTCCTCTTCCGGAGTAAGAGCCGGAGCGACTTCGGCCGTTGGCGAAGCCGTAGCGGCTGGTGCAGTGGTCGGAGGCGGTGGCGCCGTTGGCTCTGCGACGGGGGGAGGCGCTGTGGTCGGAGTCGGTGCCGGTGCTGGAGTTGGAGTTGGAGTAGGAGCCGGTGCTGGAGTCGGAGCGGGAGCTGGAGTCGGAGTCGGCGCAGGGGCCGGCTTCGCCGGAACGCTTCTAGCCGAGGGAATGGCTTGCTGGCCGAGAGCGCCTTTCAATGCCCTTCTTCGGTCTATCGATGTCTGGCTGGCAGAATCCGGTGGCGCTTCGACTATACGTTGATGGAGCTGCATAATGGGCTCCCGCACCCTCTTTTCGGCGGGGAGCTTGAGCAAGGCTTCGGCAACTCTATCAGCCACATTCTGAACCATGTCTATCTCGGCCCTGGTCCAGGCTCGTCTGTAGTCGCACTGCTGAAGAATCACACATCCATGAGTCCCTTCCGAGCTGGTCAGGGGGACTCCCAGAAGAGACTTCACTCCTATGAATTGAAGCTCTTCTTGAACCGGAGAGACATAGGAATTTTCCTGACCTTCATAGACGGTAAGGGGCATTTTCGAAAGCAGAGCCTGGGCAACAAAGGGAGAGTCGTTGGAAGGCCAGTAATAGTCCTGGCAACTCTTCACTTTATCCTGCTGCCAGAACTCATAACACTTCCATCCCGCCTTGGCATCATCGGTGCAAATAAAGAGACAACGACTGACAGCCAGAGCCTTACCCAGGATGTTGACCACCATGAAAAGCGCATCGCCGATGCCCAGCGAATAGGACATGACGTTTCCGATTTCTACCAGGAAGGTCTCTCGGAAGGTATCGCGCTGAACCACATCGTTAATCTGGGCCAGCCGTATAATGTCGCCAAGATCACCGAGCATCACCCGGAGTTCGTCCACTTCGGCTACAGACAGCTCGTTCTGGCGACTCATGGTAACGGAGCCGAAAGTGCGGCCCTGCAGAACCAGAGGAACAGTCACCTTGGCTCCATCGGTGGGCTCGTCATCGGCCCGGAACTCGCATATGGAAGTGACATTGGGATCAAGAGGATTGCTCAAAATCACCTGACAATTGTCAGCATCAAAAATATCCCCGAGCTCACGTACTGTGGTCTCGAGAATTCTCTTCAAGTCTCTGACGCCGCTAAGCATCTGAACGAGACGTCTGCGGTCTCTAGCCTCTACCATTGCTCCCGACTTAAATCAGCTACACCGGTATCTAAGTATCTCTCATTTTCATACCAAGAATGCATCACCGTACAAACCTTTCGGCCGGGTTCCGCTTAAACATGAACAAGAATTCCGCAATAGAGGCAAGGACAGGAGCTGAAATTCGGGAACGATATGTACAATATCAGACAGAATCAGACAGAATTCAGACAGAAACGTATAGAAATCTTGGGATTTAGTCCGAGAGTCGGCAATACTCTCTTGGCTTATCTCAAAGAGGGCATAAAGTAGAATGATGAACCTGGAGAATCGAGTTTGGGAAAAGACATCCTAGAGCGGACGATGAGCGTGGGCGACATGATCGGCCGCGCCATCCGTGTCTATCGACTCAACCTCCGATCCTGGGTGCCGATTTTGATCTGGCCGACGATAATCTGCATGGTGGGCAGAGTTCTCTTCCAGGCAGCGACAGCTTACATCCCTGTTGTCGAGGGCAAGTTGCCGCTGCAGATCGGTCTTGCGGTGGCTGCTTTTGTGGGGCTGACAATCTTGTTCCTGGCAAAATGGGTGATCATAGTAAGGCAGCTCGCTTTCGTCAGGATAGCCAACGGATTCTCCGACTCCCTTACCGAAGCGCTCGATTACATGAAGAGCAGACAGTGGTCGGTGGCTGGTATTTTCGTGGTCCTTTCCTTCATTATGAGTGCTGTTGGTGGTCTTTGGCTGCTTGAGCTGATTGCATCAGGCATGCTCTACAAAAGGGATACATTACTTGCCCTCGTTGCCACCACCGGTCTCGGTTTCGGCTTCATAGTAGGCTTTCTTTCACTGAGCTTCATCTACTATGTTCAATTCATTGTTCTCTCCGGTATAGCCTGCGAAAAAATCGGACTGACGGCTATGATTTCGAGGGGATTCAAACTGGCAGGCAAAGCCTTTTTCAGAACTCTCTATCTGGGCTTGATGATTTCGATAACGGTTTATTTCATCTCTATCCCTCTTTGGTTGCCACCTTTCGTGCTTATTGGTCTCGATGCTCTAAGAGTCGGCGCCGACCTCAATCTTGCCGAAGAAATCCCGATTCTCTGGCAAGTAATCTCCTCTGCCTGGGAACCCCTGGTAGAGATGATTATCTGGCCCATTTCGTCTTTGACCTTCGGCTATTTCTACTATGACCTCAGACTGCGGCAGGAAGCAGTAGACGTAATCATGCACCTCGAGGGCAAAGACACCGACCCCGTCTCAGAGGTGCGCTTATCATGAGCAGGAATGACGTAGCACCGGTACTGGAAGAACTATCTAAAGAGTACAACTTTCAGGAGACTCCCGAGTTCATAAAATCTCTTCAGCACCTCTGGAGCGAACTCATGAGAATAATCAATGATTTGCTCCGTCACTTCCGCCCCATTCAAGGACCGACCGACACCAGCGCCTTGTCCGATCTTCTGCAGATCGGCTTGATAATCGCAGGATGCATAAGCGTCGGTCTGGTGATTTTTTTAGCGGTCAACAGAATGAATAAGGCGAAAAAGCTCTCGAACGCCGCATTCAAAGGCGCAGAAGAAGTAGAGGAGTTGCTCGATAGCGCCGGCTGGAGAAGAAGGGCTGAGGAGCTGAAAAACAGAAATGACTGGAACAAAGCCTGTCGGGCACTGTATTTGAGCATTCTCTACCTGCTCGATGAGAAGAGCGTTCTCTCCTACACGCCAACTCGCTCTAATTACGAATACTGGTACGCGCTAGCCTCTCGAAAAGAAATTCAGTCATCTTTTCGAGAACTTGCCGACCTTGTCGACTTGATCTGGTTCGGAGAATATGCTGCCAGCGCCGCAGACTATCAGACCTGCCAGGATTTATCACTGCAAATAGAAAATGAGACAAACAGGAAGTGAAGATAGGGATAGAGAACCAATTCATATAATACGATGCAAGAAGAGGTAAAAATCACTAGCAGCGAAGGCAGAAGCCAACTCCGCCCCCGGGTCGAGTTTGGTTTTAATCGCGGTCATTTATGGTGGCAGGTACTGGCCCTGGTGGCTATTAGCTTTGTCTCCGTATATGCATCCGGCGCTTTCGATGACGAGTTCAACAAATTGGTTCCGGAAAAGTCGATTCTGATCTCTACCTACAACAAGCGCCAGAGCGGCCTGAGCGGACTCTACGAATTGCTCAATCGTCTCGGTCACAAACCAAAACGCTGGGTCTATCCATATCGCCAGCTATCGGAATTCAAGGGATGCCTGGTGATAACCGCGCCAATTCAATCCCTGAGAGATTATGAGGTCGAGCAAATTCTCAACTGGGTTAAAAAAGGCAACGACCTGGTCTATCTAGATGATTTCAAGCTGGGACAGTCGCGATTTTTGCCGAGTCAGCTCGAAATTTCGGTAAAAACAGCAGTCAAGCAACTGAACAAAGAGAAGGTCAAAATCGATAAAAACTTTGACTGGCTCTCGGATCTTGATTCTATCAGGGTAACCTCTTCGGCCAGATTGCTGGGCGGAACCTCTCTGGCTTCGGATGATTCCGGACCGGTGATCACCATGATCAACCATGGGGACGGCCGGGTAATTCTAGCCAGCGCACCGGGTATGCTCTCCAACGATTTGATCTCAGACTCCAAAAACTGGAACAACTTTCAACTTCTAGAGAACTGGTTCCAGGGAAGACTTTCTGCCGCCAACCGCAGCACCGTCAGTAAAACCATCTACTTTGACGAAAGGGTGCACGGATTTACCGGAGGAAGAAACGTCTTCGCCTACCTCTCCAGAGGTCCATTCGGTCTGGTATCCATGCAACTGATCTTGATAGCGTTGGTTGTATTTTTCTCCAGAGCCCAGCGATTCGGAGCCGCAATCCAGATATCCGGAGCGCGCAGAATTTCGAACATGGATTTCATCGACGGTCTCGCTAACGCCTACAGAAGAGCTCGAGCCAATGCTCCTGTTCTGGAGATTCTCTTTCATTCTTTCCGGGTAAAAGTCTCTAAACTGCTCGGGGTATCCTCGCATGAAAAGGACGAGATGCTTATTAATGCCTGGAAGAACTCTCCTATCAGCAGGGATGTAGATTTGGAGAGCCTGATTGAGGAGTACAACAGACTGGTCGAATCGAGAAGCGTACCGGATCAAGAGATGCTAAAAATAATCGCCACATGCGATAAAATCACGGATGCCGACAGTAAAGGAGCCCGCTAGAGCAAGAGCCATGCAAGAACAAGCCAACCAAACTTCATTGTCAATAGCAAGTGTCACCGGACTGTTCGAGAAGCTGAGAAGCGGATTGAACAGTGTCATCGTGGGCCAGGAGATGGTGGTAGACCAGGTACTGGTGGGACTATTGGCCGATGGACATATATTGCTCGAGGGTGTCCCGGGAACCGCCAAAACGCTTTTGGTCAAGACCCTGGCAAAACTGATAGGAACGCAATTCAACCGCATTCAGCTCACACCGGACATGTTGCCCTCCGACATTCTCGGCACGAGCATTTACGATTTGACAACCAAGACTTTCGCCCTGAAGAAGGGTCCTATCTTCACGAGCTTGCTCCTGGCAGATGAGATAAACCGAACCACTCCGAAGACCCAATCGGCACTGCTTGAAGCCATGGAAGAAAGACAGGTCAGCCTCGAAGGTAAAACCGAAGCACTGCCTGAGCTCTTCATGGTGGTGGCAACTCAAAATCCGATCGAATTCGAAGGCACTTATCCGCTTCCCGAAGCCCAGGTCGATAGATTTATGCTCAAAATCTGTATCAATTATCCTAATCAGGAAGCGGAGAAACAGATGCTGCGCAACTGGCAATCCGGCAACTATAACCGACACAGCCCGGCGTCGGAGCCGATAACCACCGCAGAGGAAGTTGTCGAAGCACGCAAGAAGCTGGAAGACTTCAAAGTCGAAGACAGCATCATCGATTATTTGAGCAATCTGGTGCAGAAATCGCGCAATCTCTCCGACTTGCAACTAGGCGCAAGTCCCCGAGCGGCGCTGTCCTGGCTGGGAGCAGCCAAGGCCCACGCCGCCATCGAAGGAAAAGACTTTGTCACTCCGGACAATATCAAATTCGTTGCCGAGCCTGTCTTGCGTCACAGGTTGATTCTCACACCGGAGGCGGAGCTGGATGGAGTAACGGTCAATCAGGTAATCGCGAATCTATTGAGACAAGTACCGGTCCCCAGATAATCGTCGATGATCGCAAGCAACAGGCTCTATCTGATCTTAATACTGGCATTGATACCATTTGCCCTGTCCGGTATGTGGAAACCCCTGGAGTATCTCGGCACAGGGATGAATCTGCTTCTTCTGATCGCCGTAATTGTCGACTATCGAAAGAGCCCATCTAGTAAATTTCTTGAGGCCGAGAGACACGTCCAGGATAGACTCTCCATCGGTAGGGACAATGAGGTGGTGATCAAAATAACGAACACCGGCTCCGAAACATTGAAAGTCCGCTTAGTAGACGACAGCCCGGAAGGCATGAACCGAAGCGCCGATAAGTTCGAATTCGAATTGCCGGGAAACTCTGTCAGCACCCTGAGCTACGAACTGACTCCCTACAAAAGGGGACTATACGAATTTGGCAATATCACTGTGCGCTTTCTCAGCAAGGGCGGTCTTTTCTGGCGACAAAGAGTGATTAAGTGCCCTGAAAAGATAAAAGTCTTCAGCGACCTGAAGAAGCTTCATGACCTTTCGATCAAGCTGGCTCACTCTACAGAACTCGGAGAGCTCCACCAGCGCAAACGGGGCCAGGGAACAGACTTTGCCTCGCTGAGAGAATACACCATCGGTGATGACACAAAAGCGATCGACTGGAAAGCCACCGCTCGCCGAGACCGCCCGGTGGTGCGGACCTACGAGATAGAACAAGAACAGAGACTCTTGATACTGCTCGATGCAGGACGGATGATGTGCTCCGATCTGGAGGGATTGAAACGCTTTGATCATGCCCTCAACTCGGCACTCTGCCTGGCTCTTACCGGACTGACCCACAATGACCAGGTCGGTCTGGGGATTTTTGCCGACAAACCTTTGCTCTATTTGCCACCCAAAAGAGGCAAAGGCTATATGAAGAAGTTGCTGGAGTCCACCTTTGATGTGGAGCCCCGTATGGTGGAACCGGATTATGTAGGTATGCTCTCCTATTTCGCAGCAGCCCAAAAAGGTCGAGCGCTCATAGTTGTTCTCACCGATCTTACCGATCCAATTGGCTCTCATTATCTACTCTCGGGTCTTGCCAGCCTGAGCGGCAAGCACTTGCCTTTCTGTGTAACTTTGAAAGACCGACAGATCACCCAGGTAGCCAATCAAAGGCATGGAGAGGACGCGAAGAAGGAAGAGATCGTCAACTCCATCTATCGACGAGCGGTGGCCACCGACCTGCTCTCCCAGAGAGAACTTGCCTTATCGGTACTGCAAAGACGCGGGTGCCTCATTCTAGATGCGCCGCCCCAGGAACTTTCGGACAAACTGGTGGACGCCTACTTAGATGTGAAAACCAGAGGGCGACTCTAATAGAAAAGTCGTCCTGTTAAACCAGGCCATGATCGCAGGCATATTTCACGAGCTGAGTGCGACTCTTCATCTTGAGTTTCTTTCGCATCCTCGACGCATGAAGTTCGACCGTGGAAGCCGTAAGGAAAAGCCTTCCGGCAATCTCTTTGTTGGAGAGACCGGAGGCGATCAATCGCAATACTTCCAGCTCCCGCTTAGAAAGATGAGGCAACTCTGCCTTGGTCTGGCTTTTGGTTCGTATCGGCGCCGCTTGAGGCTTCTCCGGCTCCATGCGCGCCTCGACCTGGCGAAAGGTGCTGGCGTGATAGAGCTGGTCCTTCACCTTCTGATGTTCCATACAAAGCTCTACGGCAACGGCGGCATGGCGCGCCGACATCCGGATCAACTCCATCTCGTTGGTGGTCCAATCCCGGTTATCGCCCTCTTCTATGACAATAAGTACCCCGAAAAGCACTCCATTACAGACCAGCGGGGCCCCGGCGAGACTATTGATGCCGGCGTTCAGCATAGAACTGACATCAGAACCGGATATGGTGCTGCCATTTCGCAACGCCGTCACATCGGTGAGCGACAAGGGACCACTTCTGAACAAACCGACAACCGCATCGGGGAACCCGGCAGTACGACCGAGTCCCAGCGGAGACATGCTGGGATCAGAATACTCATGTGATACCACCAGCGATGAAGCATCAGTCTTCACGAACAGACAGCGAGAGGCATTCAAACACTGCCCCAAATTATCCACCAAAAGCTGCAGCACTATATTCAAATCCAGCGATGAGTGCAAGCGGGTCACAACCTGACGCATCAGCCTATCCCAGTATAGTTGCTTGAGAGCGGCTTCCGCTGCCAGATCGCCACCAGACATCTTTTTGAGCAGCCGCACGAAGTCCCAGTGCTTATCATTGGAGGGCAGCAAAGCGGCACAAACATGATCCGGCTCTTTCACCGTGAAGGAAGACGCGACCACATAGAAATCGCCCTGCAAATTTGGGAGGTAAGCCCGGCACCAAACAAAAGGATTGCGCGGACCGACTTTGTCCACAATGCTCTCGACAAGATTGATTAGATTGGAGGGAGAGCCCGCATCATAGGCACTGAAGATCTTCTCCACCGCCCGGTTCGCTTTGACCACACGTTTATTCTTGGTATCAATCAAAAATACTGGATAGGCGAAAGATTTGAACAACCACTCTTGAAAAGCGAACAGATCGAAAGCAGGTTCCCGTTCGACCCCGATTTCGAGGCTGTCCGCCAGCAACCTGGCGAATAGCTCGAGAGAATCTCCTGAGCCTGCTCCCGTTCCAAATTCGGCGCTGGCATCGATCAATAAGAAACCGTCGAGATCCCTCTGGCAACTGAAGATCGGATAAAGCTTGATAGACTCGGCGTCGGTAAAATCCTCGACAAAGGCCTTCGACGGCCTCATTTCCTCAAAAATCTCTTTTAACGAAACCGCAGCCTCTTCCTGCAATTTTTTCATGCATCGACCGTTTCTCTTCAAAGTCAGAAAATCTTCTCTTTCCGGAGCGAGGCGTTCCGAATCCGCGATACAGCTAAATTCGAGATGCCTGTTCTTATCCGACCTGGAATCAGAACGGCGATATCGACGAAAAATCGCAGCCCTGCCGATATCGTGACAACCGACCAGAATACGAGTGACCTGATTGAGGGTGGAAGCCTGGATCGGAATGGGAGCCTCTGCAAGATGCCTGCGAACTCGAAAAAGAAGATCCAGCAACTCGGACTCAGCTGCCCGAGGCTTGAAGCTACCTTTCTTTCTGGGTGAAACCAACGCCGAAATTCCCGAAATCGAAACTTACCCGTATTACAAAGATACTTGAAAAAGGCGAACACAGTGTTATTTGAAAGGGTACGCCGTATGTTGTTAGTTAACCTGCATAAACTCGAAAAGTTTCGCAGAATCGAAGCGACATAATCAGTCCGGGCTTAGCGCCTCCAGAACGCAATCCGGGCGGGATGAGCAATAGAAGAAGGTCCCCCAAGAACATTATAGAAATTTAAGCAATCCCAGAAAACGCCAAAATTCTTGACAAGCGCCGATAATAGCTGCATTCAGGGAATTTTGCCCGCTTTCACTTCGGATCAAAATGCTATAGAATTAATATAACTGGGTGATACTTCTATTTTTAATATTAAAAGTTTAAACGTGCGCAATCTAAGACGTCAATTCGGAAAAAAATTTGTCGAGACAGCAAAAAAATGTCCGACCCTGGTTGAGGACATCCAGAGAATCAGGGCAGACGGAGTCAAGATCCGGCTGGTCAACGGTCCGTGCCGGGCTTATTACGACCGAAGCAAGCGCACCATCTACATAGGCAAATGGTGCCCTCGCAACTACAAATTGATAAGTATCGCCCATGAGTTCGTCCACGCCCTGGTTAGACCCACGGTAGATCCGGTTCCCGGAGTAACCGGCAGACAGGAATTCATCGATCGCTGTCTTGATGAAGAGACCGAAGCCATCGTCCACGAAATCATGATAGTCAAAGAGCTTATAAAAGCAGGCGTCAAGGTACAGGCAAAAGAGCTGGAATGGCTTCGCCGTTATCGTCGGGGAGGCAGAAAAGCGATTAAGAAAGCTCTAGAAAAAACCATAACCTCCACCACCGGTGAAGACTATCCTGAGTATTACGGAAGCTGGTACGACGAAATCGTGCCACCCGATAAAAGATTGCCCTGATTATCAGGAAAAGGCCAGTTCCGGTGATTGAGAATCTTGCTCCACGGAATAGGGTTCCGAGGTCAGACTGCAGGCATTCGGAAGCAGGCGACGAACCTCTTCTGCCACATTCTCGGCATCTGTCATTCCGGCATGGAGATGGATGGTCTGGAAATCCAATTTGACAATAGTTCCGTCGTTGGCGACCACTTGCCGCTTATAAATGAGATTGCGAGCTTGCTTCAAAATCTCATTGGGGTTCTTGATGATCGCTCTGCTGTGGGTGTGAGGGAGAAGGTGCCCTTTGGCATCATAGGTTCGGTCGACCCAGGCTTCCATAGCGACACGAATACCGGCTCTTTCTCCGGCGGTCAATATGCAACTGGTAGCTGGTCCGATCAGGACCAACCAGGGATCTATTTCATGAATAGCCTTGGCAACAATCGTTGCTACTCTGATGTCCTGGGACATCTGTCGATACAAATAGCCGTGAGGGCGAACCTGGGTAATCTCAAAACCCAATGTACGAGCCATTCCCGACAGAGCGCCAAGCTGGTAGAGCACCGAAGCTCTCAGCTCCGCCGTGGTTAGATGAATCTCTCTCCGTCCGAAGCCGGCGAGATCGGGATAACCGATATGAGCCCCGAGGGAAAGTCCGTAATAGCGGACCATTTCGAGAGCTTCCTCGATGAGGACCGGATCACCGGCATGGGCGCCGCAAGCAATATTTGCCGAGGTGACATAAGGTAGAACATCGGCTTCTCCGTCGATGCGATAACGCCCGAATCCCTCGCCCAGATTAGTGTTGATATCGAGTCCGAAGGGTAAATAGACTTTAGCCGACGGCGCACTCTCGCTCGAAGCAGGAGCCGCTGAGCTCGAGCCCTCTGAAGTTCTGTGACTACGACCTTTCTGCCTGGTACGACGCATTGAGATTCTCCACCGGGGACGGAAATTCAAATCCATCCGAAGTCTTTTCGAACCTGAGATTCTAGCAAGAATAGGGAGAAAATCGGAAAAACTAGGCAGATCACTATGTACAGATCAAAACAAACGCTTACAATATAAGATATATTTCAGAATTCTCATCACGCGAAAGTATGCCAGAAAAGACCTTCAAGAGAAATGCTTCAGGAGCCTATATAGGCTTACTGATCTTATTGATTCTGGCATTTCTGCCTGGTTTAGGATGCGCTCCGGCCTGGGCGCAGAAATATGGAAGGCCGGTGATTCCTCAGAATCCCAATCTGCTAAGGCAGCAAGCTTTCGACTGTTATCTCGTCGGAGAATTCGAAGATGCGGCAGAACTCTACAAGAAAGCCATAGACTCGGGCATTCAGCAATATGGACAGAACTCGGCCTTCGTAGCAGACATCTACTACGAGCTCGGTACCATGAGCCTGGAGGAAGGTAATTTCAGCCGCGCTTCGCGCTATCTGCCACTTGCCGTCAAAGCGAAACCGAACAGTATTCAAGCCAGGGTCAAGCTGGCCGACCTCTATTTGATGCAAGACAAAGTAGATCAGGCCATGTCCGAGGTAGCGACAGCCTTGAAGAATAATCCGGGGTCGGTTGAAGCCCAGAGAGAACTCGTCAAGCTGATGATGGCCCGGGCGGGAAGTTCTGGCGAGGACTCCGCAGCAGCCAACCTGGCCTGTACCTGGGAAGCTTTTCAACTCAAGAATTTCAGCAATAGCGTTCTGAAGAACACAAACGCTCTAATCGCGCAATGGCAGCAACGCATTAAATCCGGTGGCAATAACTTGCCCAGGCTAAGTGTCGCGATGCTCAACAGTGCCCACAGGACACCACCACCGAAACAAGAGCCTGCTCCGGTTGCCGCTCCTGCTCCGGTAGCTGTAAAAATAAAACCTCCCCAGAAGCCGACCCCAAAGCCGGCTGTTAGTAAGCCCAGAGTGACTAGAACCGCAGCGAAACCAGTTGCCAAACCGGTAGCGAAATCCGTTCCCAAACCCGTTTCTGAACCGAAATCCACGCCGGTGCCAAAACCAGTTATCAAACAAACCACAGCTGTCAGACCGGCTAAGCGCACCAACGGAATGGTGCCTCCACCACCGCCGATGGTGCCTCCGCCGATGTTCGCTCCTCCGCCATCGTCCATCAAACTCGAGACTCACGTTCAGGTCAAGAAAGAAACGAAAGAAAAGACGGAGAAAAAGGAACCACCGAAAAAAGTCAAAAAGCCGGCTGTTCCCGACGAACCGGATTTCATTCTGGATTGGGCAGCGCCAAAGAAATCAAAGCCCAGTGGCGGAGAATAGCAGTCGAATTTTTACTTAGCCCTGGAGCCTTTCCTGGCAGTGGTTCCCGATCTGGTTCCCGGCTTGATCTCAGGCAATCTATCGAGCTGTTCTTTCGTCAATACCGACCTGATTCCGAGAAAGTCGTTGAGCATTATCTCATCGGCTTGATTGCGCAGGTTGCTGTATTCTGCCTGTTGCTCAAGAATCTGTGCTTGAGACGCCCCTGGATCGAAAAGCATTTCTTTCAAGTGCGCTCTTTTAGACCGCAGTTGCTTGTTCACTTCCCTGGCACGAGTTGCGTTGCCCTGCCTCATCGCCTGAATACGCTGCTTCTGTTTCTCCGAAAGATTCAGCCGGTCAAGGCGAATAGGTTGCCTACCAAACCACTGCCTGCCGCCCTGCATCCCGCCGGACCGAGTTCGGCTGCCGGCTCTGCCAGGTCCGCCGCTCATTGTGTTGTGCTCTCGAAGGCCTCTCCGCATGTCGTTGCCCGGGAGAACTTCTGAGCGACCTGCTCCACCGGCACCGCCCGGACCGGGACCTTGACCAGTACCGACGTCCGGCATGGCGTCAGGAGGAATATTCCCGCCGCCCAGGCCTCGGCGCTGACGTAGTTGCTGGACGAATTGTCGACGTTCATCCGGACTCATCCCCTGGAGCTTCTCTTGTAAGCGCCTCCTCATGCCGCCGCCGCGAATACCATTGTCCTGACCACCACCAGCACCGGGAAACTCATCACCGGTCTGCATATACTTACGAAATCGCCCGGACATACTGCCGGCGCCACCAGGAGAGGCATTCGGCTCTGCTCCACTTTGAACACTGTAAACACGACCATCGAGGCGGTTGGAATCGTCTATATCTCGCTGGGCGATCAGTCGGCTTGAACTGTAGGCAGAATTTTTAAATCCCCTGATTGAGACGTCTTTCAAATCCAGCGCTTCAATTGGTGTCACTGAAAATACGGTCAGCACCACAGAAAGTGCCGTCAGTTTATTCAGCCGCTTAAAGCTTGATAGCATACAAACCATCCTCATCTGTGCCTACTCCCATCTGTGAGAATAGATTATCCGGCTCATCACCATCGAAGGCTACTACCGCTTCGTTGGCGAGGAGCTGTACCTGCTCTTTATCTTGAACTACCGGAGCACTTTCAGCCTGATGGAGCGCCACCATATCCGGAGCTTTATCTTGAACCGCTAATGGAACGCTCTCAGGCTTATTGACCTCGGCAACTTTCTCGGGCACCACTTTCGGCACCGGTGCCGAATTCGAAGTCGAAGTCGAAGTCGAAGAAGATTGATCGACAGGCGAAGCTTCGGTCAGGCGCTCAATGGGTTGTTCCACCTCTTCGTTCTGCTTCACCTCGGCCACGGTGGCTCCGCTGGTGGTCGGGTAAACAGACTGACCCTCGCCACCGGAGTTCGCGACCTGGGGCGAGTCACCACTGCCCGAATTGGACAAATGCGGAATGGAAAAAACCAGGACCAGTAGACATGCCGCCGCAGCGACTCCAATCAACGCTGGAGTGGCTTTGAATGGAAGTACCCTGCCACGGCGGCCCGAAGAGTCAATCTGATCGGCGAGAACATCGGCAAAATCCCGGGTCATCTCCTGTCGGGGAAGTGACCGCAACAAAGCTGCCAGGGACTGGATCTCGCCGAGACTGCTGCGACAGGCCGCACAACCATCAAGATGACTCTGGACAGAATCACGCTCCGAAGCCGACAGCTCGGCGTCATGAAAGTCATGGAGCAGTTCCCTTACCTGCTCACAGCCTTCTCTATTTTCACCATTCGGGAAATGCATTTTCTCAGGTCCGCTCATTTTCAGTCACCTTGGTTTTAGTATCAAAATAATAGGGGAGGAGCAACTCTTTGAGTTTCTGCCTACCGTAATGAAGCCGAGATCGTACAGTGCCGATATTGGCTCCGATGATCTCGGCAATATCTTGATAGGAGAATCCTTCTATGTCATGGAGAATCAAAACCGCTCTCTGGTTCTCCGGCAATAGGCGCAGGGATTGCTCGATTACTTTCGACTCTTCGCCCAGGTCTATCTCCTGCTGCGGGTCGGGTCTTTCGTCTGCCACTTGCTGAACCACTCCTCCCCTCTCTTCATCACCATCGCCACCAAGGGTAGAGAGTGGAGTGAAAGAGAAGAGAGCAAACCCTGACTTGTTTTTACGCCGCCTTGCTCTCAATCGGTCGATGGAGACGTTGTGAGAGATACGGAAAAGCCAGGCAGCAAAGGAGGCCTGGTTTCTGAATTTATCCAGGCTCTGATGCATTTTAATGAAGGTATCCTGCACCACTTCCTCAGCCTCCTCTTTGTTGCCAAGCATGCGGTACGCCGCGTTATAGATTCGATTCTGGTATCGGCGCACCAAGGACTTGAATAATGTCTTATCCTTAGTCTGTCGAAATTTTTCGACAAGGGCCTCATCATTAAGGTCCAATTTCATCTCCAACCCTTACGGTTTGGTTACACTGTCTAAGACGTCAAAACAACGGACGGAGTTCAATGGAAAAGCAATTATTAACTATATTTAAACAAGTCTTGCAGTTCCCTGCCTCCCGAGCAGGCAAAGCAAAGCTACTTTGCCCCCTCTCGGTTGCCAATATTGTGCACACAACCGTCCTGATTGTAACTGTGGGAATCTACAGTCCACTTCCTGCCAAAGCTGCACCGGAAGACTACCAGAAAGCCGGTACTGTTAAAACCCAGCCCAAGAAAGCCGAAGACCTGCCGAACTTTCACAAGGTTCATCCATTTCTATATCGCGGTGGCGAACCATCTATAAAAGGAATGGAAAAACTCTCCGACATGGGCATCAAAACAATCATCGACTTGCGAGCCCCGACTAAAGCAGCCCGGGACGAGGAAAAGAAAGCAAAAGCACTGGGAATCAAATATATCAATCTGCCCATGAGCGATAAGGCTCCCACAGAAAAGCAGGTGGCCACAACCCTTTCAACAATAGAAAAAGGAAGAGAGACAGGCGAACCGGTTTTTGTCCATTGCCAACACGGCTCTGATCGCACCGGCTGCATGATAGGAATCTGGCGAGTCAGTCGAGACGGATGGAATTTCGAAAAAACCTATAAAGAGATGCGCAAATATTATTTCGGTCAGAAGTACGACAAGCTGAGGAATGCAGTCAAGGAAAGGGCTTCCTCATAAATTAGGTCTGGGAGATGTATTAGGTGCTTGCATTCTAGCCTGGATCTCGCTCTGCTTCTTGGCGACCAGTTTCGACCAAGGATAATATTTCTTTATCTCTTTCAGAGTATTGAGAGCCCTGGGATAATCAAGGAATTTCTCCGCCAGCTTGAATTGATACCACAGCGCCTGCCAGTTGGAAGGCTCTGCAAAAAGGGCTTTCTCAATATACTTCTGCATCTCGGCCAACCGTCCGCTTCGGTATAGATGAATGGCGAAATCCACGTTCACCTGTGGATCCTGTGGAGCCAACAACAAAGCCTGATTTATAGTCTGGGTCGATTCGGCAACCTGTCCATGATCGCCATAAAGAAGACTCCAGTCCGCCAGGATGCGGCCGCGTACATCGCTGGCACCACATTCGAGGGCAAGGTTTTGCGCTTTGATGAAATACTCGTAAGAGGATTTTGTGTGCTCTGGTCTGGAAAGATCCTTTGCCATCATTCTTCTAAGGTTGCCCAGGCGCCCCCAGAGAATGGCCTGGCTGCGGACATCCTTGCTGGTGGTGGCAGTCAATAATGCTTTCTGATAGAGATCCTCGGCGGCTCGATAATCCCGATGAATAACAAGCTTGTCGTCTCCAGCCGTTAGTGCCTTTTCAATACGCTCCTTGACCCGCACCACCGGATTAGGCTTCAAAAGCAGACGCTGAAACTTATAATCCACTATTAGAATATAGTCTCTCAAGAAAGGATTACCTAGAATTCCTATGTTCTTACTTTTGAAAAAACCGCCCTTCTCCTCCACCACTTTGCCGTCGGCGATCTTGGTACTGGGCGAGGCCTTGTCTGCGGCATTATCCTCCACATTGAAATAGGTGAAATTGACATTCCTGGCCACCTGCCGGCCCAGCTTTACAGAGCCGACTACCACACTGCCAAGTTTCAATTTAGAGCCATCGAGGCCGGTACCTTCGGTAGAATAACTCGCCTGACCGACTCCTGTTCCAAGCTGCTTTCTAGCTACTGTGCGAGGTAGATTATTAAAGGCCGCACCGGTATCTATCAACACGGGCAGGCTCGCTTTTCCATTCAAAAGTACGCTCACCACAGGCGCATTGGGTTGAAGGAAAGTGACCGTATCGGCATCGGCCGGTCGCTTGAAAGTGTCTTTGTCGTAGAAGGTCAGGGTCGAGGTACCGTAGTCAATCTCCACAGCGAATTTCTTGATTAGATTGGTGCCGATGATTCCGGCAAGCGGTCTACCGAGCTGTTGAGACTGGTAAGCAAGACTGGTTATGCGGGCGTCAAGATCGTTGAGAATCAACTTACCCATTTCAAAACGCTTCAAAGAGGTCATATCGACATCGACCTTGCCGGATAAAGCCATCATATTCTGCTTACCTTGCTTAGCAAGAAAATGCTCTGCCGCCACCCTGCGATCGATGATGGTATCAGAGGCTCCGGTATCGAAAAGGAAGAGCAGCTCTTCGCCACCGTTAACACGTCCTTTTACCAGCACTTCATTCTGGACATAGCTGAAATTAACCTTTATTGGCGCAGCTAATGAGATCTTTCCCGCGGACTGGGGCCGATCGAAAAGCGCATCGGCCACAGGCTCGCTTAATAGAACACTGGCGATGGAGAGTTCCGAAGCAAGCCGCCCATTTATATAGCGAGTCTGATGGAAAGGAAACATGGTGCCTTCGCTGGGTCTATACTGCGAGTATTCCACCGTGACGGTGCGTCTCTCTTCCTCTTTTGTCGACCTGGTTTTATATTTGATACCATCGACCAGAAAATTACGTTGATCTATAAACAGAGTACAGTCCCGACCGTCTTTGGCGGAGACCAGCACGGCAAAGACCGGAACCTGGCGAAATGTGGTCTTGCCCAGAAGCCGGAAAGTAAAAGGACTCTCTTTGCCCCAGACAGCAAGAAGATCCGGTTGAAACTCGTTGTCGTCATTGAGCTGAGCCAGTCTGACCGGATTGAGATCCGAGACCGCATCGCTGACCGAGCGCCATCCGGCAAGACCGTTGAAGGCGAGCACCCGTTTCACCGGCACCGAAGCTGCCTGGGAAGGTGGAGCTTCCAGATCTACACGCCATCGATCACCTTTACGAAACTTGCGGTAAGCGAAATATTGCTTCTTTCCGGCTGGGCTAGGCGGAATCAGCTTACCGAAGACCTGAGCGTTATCCATCAAAGATTTGAGAGACTCTTCACCACCATAGGCTTCAAGCGTCTTCTTAACGATGTCGGAGAGAGTAAGGTCTTTCTCTTCCACCGTCTCCGGCTCCGGCTTCTGCTCCGCTGTAGATTCTTCTTCGCCGCCCTGACCAGACCTATCAGCATCCGCTTCTCCGGGGAATTCATCCCCGTCATCGGCACTCTGACCAAGGGAGGAAATGTTCTCGGAAGATTCTTGAGCAGAACGCTTTGCCGCTTCATTCGAATCCTGGCAAAAAGCGGAGTCCCCTGAAAGCAAAAGCAGGCAAAGTGCCATGGTGAGGAGTCTACGTGGTTTGGTGCTTGCGGATGCTTTTTTCACTTACTGCTTGCTGTGCTGGTTTTGAGTTGACTGTTCAAAGGTTTCCCACTGCCGGTAAGTTCGAGCTCTTCCAGTTGTTTTTTCAGGTTGTGCACTTTCAGGACCTGCACTATCAGATCCTCCACCTGGGAAAGAGCCACCTGATTAGGTCCATCGCTCTTAGCCGATTGTGGCTCAGGATGCACTTCCATGAACATTCCATCGATTCCGACCGCGGCAGCCGCCCTGGCAAGATGGGGCACATACTGACGTTGTCCGGACGAAACCGAGCCTCCGCCACCTGGAAGCTGCACTGAATGGGTGGCATCAAAGATAATCGGATAGCCCGTCTCTTTCATGATCGGCAGAGAACGCATATCTACCACCAGATTGTTGTAACCAAATGAAGTACCACGCTCTGTCAATAGAATGTTCCGATTGCCCGAGTCCTCGACTTTCTTCACTGCATGAGTCATATCTCGCGGGGCCACGAACTGACCCTTCTTTATATTAACAGTCTTGCCGGTTTTGGCTGCCGCCACCAGTAAATCGGTCTGACGACAGAGAAATGCAGGAATCTGAAGAATATCAAGAACATCGCCGGCGGCTCGGCACTGCTCCACATCATGAACATCACTGAGCACTTCTAGACCAAGCTGCCTCTTCACATCCGCTAGCATCTTCAAACCATCTTCCAGCCCGGGTCCCCGAAAGGAGTCCACCGAAGTACGATTGGCTTTGTCGAAAGATGATTTGAAGACTAGAGAAAAACCGTGTGTCTCGGCAAGTTTCTTAAGGGCGGTAGCGGTGTTTATCGTTATCTCCCAACTCTCAATCACGCAGGGACCTGCGATAATCAGAAATGGTTGGTCTGTTCCTACTGTGATGGAACCTGCTTGCACAGCCATGGTCTTCTCCTCCCGGCTCGATCCTATTAAGATGACTTACCTGTATATTATCCGGCTCGGGGTCATTATTAATGATAACGATTGAAGATTTGGAAAAAGCAGTTCAAGAAGACTCCCGGGGCACAACCATTCGATTGATCGTCAAACCAGGATCGAAAGAAGACGCAATCCTCGACGTCAAAGAGGACAGACTGCGGATCTCCCTCAAGGAGAGAGCCCTGGAAGGCAAAGCCAATCATGCCCTGATCAGCTTTCTTGCCCGGGTGCTCTCGACAACCAAAAGCTCTGTAACTTTAGTAAAGGGTGAGCGGTCCAGACAAAAAACAGTGCGGTTGCCGGGAGACAAACAAAAAGTAATCAGGTCATTCCAGAGCTATCTGAATAAGTAAGTTCAGCGGTTGGTTATATGCTTGACCAGCCGATACACGGTATGCCCTGAACGCTGGCTCACCGGCATGACCAGACCCTGCTTGATAGCCGCCGCCAGCATCGGACGCAAGGTGCGGATACGACCGATTTTTCTTGGACCTCCTGCCATCTCGGGCAAAGTCATGCCCAGGGGATTCTTGTCCAACATTTTGATTACTTTGTTATCCGTCTTCTCTGTACTGACCGGCTCAGCAGGTTTGCGACGCACAGGAGCACGTTTGACCATTCCCCGAAACTCTTCCACCGGATTATCTTTCTTCTCTTTTTTGCCGGCTGGCTTGCTTTCTGAATCAGTCATCGAGAACTATCCTGAAAAAACCGCTAAGTGAAAAAACATTGTAACTATCCTATATAAGGCCAGGAGCATTTTCAAGATTAGTAAATGATGGCGGTCATCCAGGTGGCAAAAGCCTACCCAAGTTGATATATTCCGAAGCAATTCAAATTTTGCAGGTTGTCTCTTGAGCGTTGGTTCTTTCGTATTCGTACTGCACAGTCATCTGCCTTTTTATCGAAAAGCAGGGATGTGGCCGTTTGGAGAAGAGAGCGTCTACGAGTGCATGGCCGAGACTTACATTCCCCTTCTCAACGCCATAGCCGAACTGAAGGATGAAGGCATCAAAGCCAATCTCACCCTGGGCATTACACCGGTACTGGCAGAGCAGCTCAGCGACGAGCACATGAAAGAAGGCTTTGCCTCCTATTGCAACCGCAAGATAGAAGCAGCCCAAATTGACGAAGCCCGGTTCAAACCCCGCGGCGAATCACCCAATCCGGAACTCCTTCATCTGTCCCGCTATTACCAGAACTGGTACGCCAGTGCCTTGAATTCCTTTACCCAACGCTGGAACCAAGACATAGTCGGTGCGTTGAAAGGCTTTCAAGATGAAGGCATAATAGAAATTACAACCTCTTGCGCCACCCACTGCCTCTCGCCTCTCCTCGAAGAGGACACCTCTCTCAATCTCCAGTTTCAAACCGGACTGAATACCTACAAGAAGCACTTCGGCAAAACCCCAAGGGGATTCTGGCTGCCCGAATGCGCCTACCGACCGGCAGACAAGAATCGTCCCGGCATCGGACACTATCTCAATCAAATCGGCATCGAATACTTCTTCACCGAGTCCTTCGTAGTCAAAGGGGGACAGACCGCCGAACTTCGAAAAGTCTTCGGTCCCTATGGCTCTATAGATTATGAGCCGGCACCGAAAAGACCCGAGACCGGCTACGACACGTTCGAAGCTTTCTGGCTGAAAGAGTATCCCATCGCTGTCATGGGTCGTCATGAAGAGGCGGGCTACCAAGTATGGTCCCAGGATCATGGTTATCCCGGAGACGGCAACTATCGTGAATTTCACAAGAAAGACGATCGATCCGGTCTCAACTACTGGAAGCTGACCTCTAAAGAGACGAACCTGGGAGAAAAACATCTCTACAATCCTGAGATTGCCGCCGAACGAGTCAAAGAAAATTCCGACCATTATGTCGGTCTTATTCAAAAACATCTCCACGATCACTTCAGAGAATCAGGTAAGCCAGGCTTGTTGCTGGTTGCTTTCGACACCGAACTCTTCGGGCACTGGTGGTTCGAAGGGGTGGAATTCATCAAGCAAGTGATACGAAAACTGAATAAGTACACCAAGATAGCCCTGGTGCAAGCGGGCGATTACATAAGCCGGAACAAACCAGAGCATGCCCTGGAATTGCCGGCATCATCATGGGGCTCGGGCGGAGCCTGGGAGGTCTGGCTCAACAAAGAGACAGAATGGATGTGGGAAAAGATCCACAAAGCAGAGTCAGACTTCAAAGCTTGCCTCGAAAAAAATCTGCAAAAAACAGACAAAGGCTCCAATGACCTGCAAAAACGCGCATTAAAGCAGGCTGCTCGAGAACTGCTTTTGGTCCAGTCTTCGGACTGGCCGTTTCTGGTAACCACCGGTCAGGCTAAACAGTATGCTATTGATCGATTCAACAAACATTTAGAGAAATTCAACACCTTGCTTTCCATGCTGGAAGAAGGCAAAGTTTCGGCTGAAACCCTGGAGAGCTACGAATCCACTGACAATTGCTTCCAGGATATCAACCTCGAAAACCTGGAAAGATCGAAAAGCGACTTCGTTGCCCGCACCAAATAAGGTGCTGGTCACCCACCCACAAAATACAAAGTAAGGAAACTCGCAGTTTTGGCTATCGACTTAAACCCACCGAAGACGGAGACAACCACAAAAGTGGCTAGAACAAAGATTGTAGCTACAATCGGTCCGGCCTGCCGGGACCTCCCCACCCTGGAGAAAATGATTGTAGAAGGAATGGATGTTGCAAGAATCAACTGTTCCCATGCCGAGCACCAGTTCATTCGGGACCTGGTCAAAGACTTGCGCATGCTGAGCAACAACCTCAATCAGGCATTAGGAATCCTTCTCGACTTGTCCGGTCCCAAAATAAGGACCGGCAAACTAAAGAACAATGAACCTGTTGATCTGGTAGCGGGCAAAACCTTTACCCTGACAAACAGAAAGATAGAAGGCGACGAAACCATCGTCTACACAAAATACGAGCCGCTGCCCGCCGAAGTCGCGCCCGGAGACACCATTCTTCTTGATGATGGAATCATCGAATTAAAAGTTCTGGAGACCGACGGCACCGACTGCAAATGCGAAATCATAGCCGGCGGCATTCTCAAAAACAATCAGGGCATCAATATTCCCGGTGTGAGACTTTCCATACCGGCATTGACAGCAAAAGACAGAGAAGACCTCAAAGTCGGTCTGGAATGCGAAGTGGATTTCGTAGCGCTCAGCTTCGTCCGAGACAAACAGGACATCCTCGATCTCAGAGAATGTATCGGAGACCACTGGCCTCCACCGGTGGTGATCGCAAAACTGGAAAAACCGGAAGCCCTGGAAGTACTGGATGAAATTCTTGATGTCACCGATGGTGTCATGATCGCCCGAGGCGACCTCGGTGTCGAGATGCCACCCGAGTCAGTGCCCCCGGCCCAGAAGCTAATCACAAGACGAGCAAATGCTAAAGGCAAGCCGGTAATCACGGCGACCCAGATGCTCGATTCGATGATCAATAACCCGCGCCCAACCAGAGCAGAAGCGTCGGACGTAGCCAACGCCATCCTGGATGGGACCGATGCCGTAATGCTCTCGGAAGAGACAGCTACAGGAAGCTATCCCGTAAGAGCCGTCCAGATGATGGAGCGAATCGCCCATTCGACAGAAGCCTGTCTGGACACAAAAGAGCTTCGCGAGCACGACATTCAAAGTACCGCCTATGCCATCGCCCACGCTGCCTGCGAAATGGCCGTGGACACCGGCGCCAAGCTGATAGCCACCTTCACCAAAAGTGGTTCCACAGCCAGACTGATATCTCAACTGCGCCCCCACGCGCCGGTTATCGCCCTCACCCAGCATGTGCATGTCTATAACCAGCTCACCCTGCTCTGGGGAACCACACCACTGATGCTCACCGAAGTCAGCGATTCCATCTCTACTCTCTCGATGGTCGAACAGATTCTATTGAGCAAAGGCCTGGTGGCGGCCAAAGACAATATCGTAATCACCGGAGGTCTGCCCATCGCAGCCCGGGGTGCCGCCAACTTCGTCAAACTATCCACGATAACGCCAAGGCTGCCCACCAGCGACTGGGAGCTTCGCGGAATCTAACTGCTATAGACTACGTAGCCGCAAACCGGATCGTTGTTCAACATATATTTTTCGCGGGTCACTTTAGTGCCCAAAAGCTGCTCCATTAATGAAGGCTCAAGGGCGCAGACCTGCCTGAATTCGCTGGCCACATCATGAAGTGCGCAATGGCGCTGGAAGATGAAATAGTTACCGTCATCCATCTTCTCCCACTCGGTCATATAACCGTCCTCAGAAAAGATCCGCGAGACTTCCTCTACCCGCTCTGGAAGATCAAGATCTTTGACCCTGGCCATAAGTCGATCCAATCGCTTCTGGTTTCTAATTTTCAAAAGCTCCATAACCCCGGCCGGACCTGATTGCTCCCGGACGGCCTCGAGCAAGTCCCTGGCCAGGTCCTGATATCCACTCGGGAATAAAGACTCGGCCTTCTTGCTCAACCTATACCGATAGCTCGGCCTGCCCCTGTTCTGTCGAATGATCTCGGACTCGACAAATCCGTCATTCTGCAGAACAGTGAGGTGTCGGCGCACCGCCATGGCCGTAATACCTAGAGCCCGACAGAGATCGTTGACCGACATCTCACCCTGTCTCTTAAGATTTAAAAGGATGACATCCTGGGTGCTACCAGGCTCATCGCCCATCCGGTGCGTAATCATTTGTAACAGCTCTGCCTCCAGACGCAGAAATAACTCTAATAAAAACCTCAGCGCTTTGTTTAGTCGGCGAAAACCTCACGGTTTCATTATTCTGACCATTGCCCTCGGTCCTCGACCTGTCATCAGCCGGAAATCGCCTGATAGCGGCACGCTCTTCAAGATCGCTATAGAAAAGGATTATTAAGACCTTGATTGCTTTTAGATACTTTTGATACTATTATATCTGTAAAAGGCATAAATACAAAGCTTCAGAAACTTTAAGGTCGATTCCAAGAGAACGTCGCCCGAAAAAGAGTACGATCCATATTTATGCAACAACCATACGGTTTATATACAGCTGGAGAGCAAGTCTTTCCGGCGCCAATCCAGAAGATAAACAGGAAACAAAAGGCAAATTCAAATGAGTGCAGACAGCCCCCTTCTATCTATCGAAAACCTCCACGTTGAAGTGGAAGAGAAAGAGATTCTCAAAGGTGTCAATCTGGTAATTAATGCCGGCGAGACCCATGCCCTCATGGGCCGCAATGGCTCCGGCAAATCGACTCTTTCCTATACCCTGATGGGTCACCCCAAGTACAAGGTGACCGGGGGCTGCATGAAGTACAAAGGTCAGGACATCACCGAGATGCCCACCGATGAACGTGCCCGCCTGGGTCTCACCCTCGCCTTCCAGTATCCGGTTGCCATTCCCGGCGTATCGGTCTCCAACTTTCTGCGCGCTTCGGTAAAAGCGGTTCGCGGCAAGGAGATCCCGGTGAAAGAGTTCCGTAAAGAGCTCAAAGAGGTGATGGACAGACTGGGAGTTCCCAAACAGTTCCTCTCCCGCTACGTCAATGACGGATTCTCCGGCGGCGAAAAGAAACGCCTCGAGATTATGCAGCTTGCTTTACTCAATCCCCAGATGGCAATTCTGGACGAGACCGACTCCGGTCTCGATATCGACGCCTTGAAGACCGTGTCGGAAGGGGTCAACTCACTGGTCTCTAAAGATTCGGCAATCTTGCTGATCACTCACTATCAAAGAATTTTGAACTATGTAAAACCGGACCACGTCCATGTCTTCCACGAAGGCAAGATCGTTCTCTCGGGCGGTCCGGAACTCTCCACCAAGCTGGAAGAACATGGTTATGACTGGGTAACTCAGGAGCTGGCGTCCACCACCGCTTAGCCCCGACCGCATCAAGGAGGCAACTATGTCTGCCGAAACAGCCTACGATCCCAAAATGGAAGAGTTGAACGATATTGGAAAAGACTACCAGTACGGATTTCACGACAAAGAAGACTATATCTTCAAATCCGGAAGGGGTTTGACCAAAGAGATTGTCACCCAGATCTCCCAGATGAAAAAAGAGCCTCAGTGGATGCTTGAATTCCGCTTGAAGGCGCTGGATATCTTCAACAAGAAGCCCATGCCGACCTGGGGCAATACCAAACTGCTCAACGAAATCGATTTCGAGAACATCTACTACTACATCAAGCCCTCCGAAAGAGGAGAGAAGAGCTGGGATGAGGTACCGGACAACATCAAGAACACCTTCGACCGCCTCGGTATCCCCGAAGCCGAAAGAAAGTTCCTCGCCGGTGTCACCGCCCAGTACGAGTCCGAAGTCGTATATCATTCCATACGCGAGGATCTTGAAGCGCAAGGCGTGGTCTTCCTCGACATGGACTCCGGTCTCAGGGAACACGAAGATATCGTGCGCGAGCACTTCGCCTCGGTAATTCCTGCAGCCGACAACAAGTTCTCCGCCCTCAACTCCGCCGTCTGGTCCGGTGGCAGCTTCGTCTGGGTACCCAAGGGTGTCCGGGTAGAAATACCGCTGCAAGCCTATTTCAGAATCAACGCCGAGAACATGGGTCAGTTCGAGCGTACTCTTATCATCGCCGAGCCGGGCAGCTTCGTTCACTATATCGAAGGCTGCACAGCACCGGTCTACACTACCGACTCTCTGCACTCGGCAGTGGTCGAGCTCATAGCCAAGCCCGGTGCCCATATTCGTTATACGACCATTCAAAACTGGTCGAAAAACGTATACAACCTGGTCACCAAACGTGCTGTCGCCTACGAAGACTCCAAGGTCGAATGGGTGGACGGCAACCTGGGCTCCAAACTGACCATGAAATATCCGGCAATCTACCTGATGGGCCCAAGAGCCCACGGAGAGGTGCTGTCAGTGGCCTTCGCCGGCGACGACCAGCATCAGGATGCCGGTGCAAAAATGGTCCACGGTGCGCCTGACACCACTTCAATCGTCGTCTCGAAATCCATCTCCAAAAACGGCGGTCGCTCCTCTTATAGAGGACTGGTGAAAGTCTATCCCGGTGCCACCAACGTCAAAACATCGATCAAGTGTGATGCCCTTCTTCTCGACGAAGACTCCAGATCGGATACCTATCCGACCATGGAAATCGACGAGAAAGATGTGAACATCGAGCACGAAGCTACTGTCTCTAAGGTCGGCGAGGAGCAGCTCTTCTATCTGATGAGCCGCGGTCTCAAAGAAGAAGAAGCCACCGCCATGATTGTGAATGGATTCTTCGAACCATTCACCAAAGAGCTTCCTCTCGAATACGCAGTCGAGCTCAATCGCCTCATCCAGCTTGAGATGGAAGGCTCAGTAGGATAGATAGGAAAGAACGGTAAAAATGTCGGAGTCAATCACAGTGAGTACAATAACCAGAGAAGGTGTGGACAACCTGTCAATCGACAGAGGCGAACCGGAATGGCTCAAAGCCCTACGTGTAAACGCCCTGGAGAAATTTCTCCAGTCGCCGAACCCTTCTATCAAATCCGACACCTGGCGCAAGACCCGGGTGGACAATCTGAATCTAGCAGAGATCAAGACCTCCTCACCGGTTTTCCAGAGCCCTGGCAGCAAGACCGGGCAGCAAGTACTCGAGCGCTTCTCCGAAAGAGCCGGAGCGGTCTTCTCCACCACCGGCAATTCATGGAAAGTCGATCTAGATGAGACGCTGGAGAAAGCCGGTGTGGTATTCCTGCCCATTGATGAAGCGATTAAGAACCATGCCGAGTCTTTGAAGACCCTCTTCGAAAGCGAAACTCAAAATATTGACGAGAGCAAAGACAAATTCGACTGGATGCAAGAAGCCCTCTTCAATTGCGGCGCTTATCTAGAGATCCCCGCCAATCTGGTTATCGAAAAGCCCTTTCTTGTGGTCAACAAACTGGACAAAGGCGAAGCAGGCTGTTCTCTCTTTCCCCGCGTTTTGATCAAAGCAGGCCCCCATTCCAAAGTCTCCGTGGTAAACGCTTTCGTCTGTGATGACGAACTGGATAGCACCATTGACGGTGAAGTCAAAAAGCTGTCTTTGATCAATGCCCGAAACTTGATCCATGCCGAAGCAGGCTCATCGGTCTCTTACATAGAGGTCCAGGCGCTTGGAGACAACTGCTTCATGGTCGGCAAATCCACCGGCAATGTCACAGCCGACGCCAGTATCTCCACCCTCACCGTTGGAGTAGGCGGCTATCAGCTGAAGTCCGAGATCTCCACCAGACTTTTGGAAGCAGGAGCCCATGGCGCGATGCTCGGAGTCGTATTCGGAGACATGAACGAACACATGAGCTACAACACCATCCAGGAGCATGCCGCTCCCAACACCACATCCGATATAAATTTCCGAGTCGCCCTCAAAGACGAAGCGGTCTCGGCCTATCAGGGCAATATCAAAGTCGATAAAGTAGCCCAGAAAACAAACGCCTATCAGACCAATAAGAATCTGCTCCTGGGCAAGAACGCCAAAGCCGACTCCATACCGAAGCTGGAGATTCTCGCCAATGACGTGAAGTGCTCCCACGGTGCCACAGTCGGCCCGGTAGATCAGGACCAGGTCTTCTATCTGATGGTTCGCGGTCTCGATAAGAAGACGGCAGAAGAGCTTATTGTTGCCGGATTCTTCGACACAGTTCTAGAATCCCTTCCGGACAAAGTGGCAAATGACTGGATTCATGACCTGATTAAAACCAAGATCCACAAGGAAAGAGCATAGACCATGGCTGTCACCTTTCAGAGAGTAGCCGCCATATCCGAGATTCCCCGCGGACAATCCAGGGTCTTCGAAGTCGATGGAAAGAGGGTCTCTGTCTGCAATGTGGAAGGTGAGATCTTTGCCATCGCAGACCTCTGCAGTCACGACGACGGTCCGCTCGGAGAAGGAGAATTGACCGACCATCAGATCGAATGCCCAAGACATGGAGCGCGATTTGATCTCAAAACAGGCAAAGCTCTCTGTCTACCGGCGGTGCTTCCGATTCCTATCTATAAGGTAGAGATGCGCGGAGAAGAGATCTGGATAGGCGACAGCGAAGGCTAATGATGAACACAGTAACAATGAATACGAAAACCGGCAAATCATCCACTAAACCTATGTTCGACAGTCTCGAGCTCAGAAAAGACTTTCCTGTTTTAGACCGGGTCATAGACGGAAATAAACTTGTCTATCTGGACAATGCCGCCACATCCCAGAAACCACAGGCGGTTATCGACTCTTTAGTAGACTATTACCAGAACTATAATTCCAACGTTCACCGAGGCATCCATACTCTTTCTCAAGAGGCCACCGATGCTTTTGAGAACGTCAGAAACAAGGCGAGACTATTTATAGACGCAGCATCGGAAAAGGAGATCATCTTCACCCGCAACGCCACCGAAGCGGTCAATCTGGTCGCCTATAGCTGGGGCGACAGCAATATTTCCGAAGGGGACGAGATTGTCGTCTCCATCATGGAACACCACAGCAACTTCGTGCCCTGGCAGGCTCTGGCCGAGCGCAAAAATGCGAAATTGGTAATCGTCGGCCTCACCGCCGATGGTGAACTGGACATGGCCGAAATGAAAGCGGCTATTAACGAAAAGACCAAACTGGTTGCCGTCACCCAGATGTCCAATGTGCTTGGCACGATCACGCCGTTAAACGAGATCATCTCCCTGGCGCACAAACAAGGCGCTCTGGTTCTGGTGGACGGCGCCCAGGGTGTCGCCCATTTGCCCACCTCAGTTCGGGAGCTGGACTGCGATTTTCTGGTCTTCTCGATGCACAAGATGCTCGGTCCGACAGGCGTTGGCGTACTCTGGGGAAGAGAAGCGATTCTCAATCAGATGCCTCCCTTCCAGTACGGTGGCGATATGATCAGCATCGTCAAAACAGACCGCACCCGCTATAACGAACTACCCTGGAAATTCGAAGCCGGCACCCCGAATGTTGCCGACGTAATCGCATCCGGAGCGGCTTTCGATTATCTGGAGAGACTGGGCATGGAGAATGTCCGGCGGCACGAACTGGAACTGACCGAATATGCCATGCACCGCATGAACAGCTTATCTGGGATGAAAATCCTAGGTCCCCGGGAAAAAGAGCTTGAGAAAAGAGGCGGTGTAATCAGCTTCCTCTACGGCGAAGTTCATCCCCACGATCTGGGTCAGATCCTGAACGAAAGCGGTATTGCCGTGCGGGCAGGACACCATTGCTGTCAGCCGCTCATGACCAGCATGGGTATCCATGGTACGGCCCGAGCCAGCTTCTATGTTTACAATACCAGGGAAGAAGTGGATTTCCTTGTAGAATCTATGAAAACAGTGGATAAGGTTCTGGGAATATGAATCTGGCAGACGACCTTTATAGAGAAACCATCCTCGATCACTACCATAACCCGCGCAATCACGGAAAGATTGCCGAGGCTACTTGCTCTACCGAAGGCGTCAACCCACTGTGCGGCGATGAGCTCACTCTCTATCTCAAAGTCAAGGACGGAACCATCGAAGACATCAAGATGGAAGCCCACGGCTGTTCTATAAACACCGCATCCGGTTCGATGATGTCCGAAGCGATAATGGGACTACCTGTTTCCGAAGCACGAAAAATAATCGATACTTTTAAGGCGATGATGCTCAATAAGGAGAGCCAGATAGAGCTTCCTGAAGAGATGGAAGATCTCGAAGCCCTCCAGGGAGTAAAACAATATCCTGTCCGAATTAAATGTGCGCTCCTTCCTTGGAATACACTGATTGAAGGACTCGAAAGCGCAGAGACTGAACAAGGAGGGGTCAAAAAATGATGACCAGCTTGCAAGAAGACGTCGTTAGAGAGAACCTCAGAACAGTCAAAGATCCTGAGCTCGAGGTAAATATCATCGATCTGGGCCTGGTCTATGGCATCGAGATAGACCAGTCCAACGTCACCGTGAAAATGACCCTGACCAGTCCGGCTTGCCCTCTGGGTGGCGTAATTCAAGCGCAGGCACACCAGGCAGTCAAGAAGCTTCCCTGGGTCAAAGAGGTGAAAGTCGAGCTGGTATGGAGCCCCCGCTGGGACCCCAAAACCATGGCCAGCGAAGACGCCCAGATGGAACTCGGCATTCTCTGATATCACCATAAACCTGGTAAAGATGTGACAAAAGTCCTGACCTGCTAATGCAATTCTTAAGTGTAGTTAGTAAACTCTCTTTTGTAATCAGGCAAGTTGCCAGGGGAACAGCTTTTATATGTCAAGACCGGTCCTGCACGATCATGATGGACACGTTGATGATTTGTTGAGCGCCATGCTGCTTTGGCTCTCCCCGGATGTGGACCTGCAAGCCGTAGGTGTAACCAACGGTGATTGCTATTCGGATTTAGCTTTCGAAGCCATGGTAAAGATAGCCACTTTCCTGGAATTGGAAGGAGCCGAAATCTCGCTCTGCCCGGAAGATATGCCCAATCCATTTCCGGAAAACTGGCGTCGCGAAAGCCATATCATAAACGAGTTGCCCATCTTCGGTGAGAACTATCTGAAGAAGCGCTATCAAGTCGGTCGACCAAGAAGAACCGAAGTGGTCTTCGGAGACTGCCTGGCCAATTCTCGGGTGCCTTTCACCCTCGTCACCACCGGTCCTCTTACCAATATCGCCAAGATTTTCGAAGAGAAACCGGAGCTGGCAGAGAAAGTCGACGAGATGATCATCATGGGCGGTGCCATAAACGTCGATGGCAATGTCGAAGAAGAAGGGCATGACGGCAGCGCTGAGTGGAACATTTACGCCGATCCCGAAGCCTTCAAAAAAATCCTCGGCACAAAAATCCCTCTCAAGTTAATCACCCTCGATCTGACCGATAGATTGCCGGTAACCAAAGAATTCCTCGATAGATTGGACAACCAGACCCCCACTTCAAAAGCCTCTCAATTGGCGGCAAAACTCTGGTCCCTGGTAAAAGGATTCGAGTATTTCTTCTGGGATACGATCACGGCAGCAGCAGCAATTAAGCCGGAACTCTTCGAATTCAAAGAGATCAAGATAGACGTAGCAGTTTCGGGCAAGAGCATGGGCAAAACCCACACCACCTTATTCGGTGGCAGAAAAGTAAAAATGGCGGCAGATTTACAGCGCGAAAAGTTTGAAGAGTTGCTTCTGTCGATATTCGCCCTCAAGTAGCAGACCCGACCTTGCAAGAGAATCGCGATCACAACATAAATGAGCTGGAGAAAGCGCTGGGAAGCCGCTACGAAAACTACCGCTTTCTCTCCCAGGGCGGCATGGGCAAGGTATTCATCGCCCGGGACACCATACTCGACAAGAAAGTGGTGATCAAGCTACTTCAATCGACCTTCGACGACAACCAGGCATTCATCAGATTCCAGCGAGAAGCCCAAACCTCGAGCAAGTTGTCCCACCCGAATATCGTGGGTACTCTCGATTTCGGATTGACTGCCAAGAACTTTCCCTACATAGTCATGGACTATATAGATGGTGATAGCCTGGAAGAAATTCAAAAGAAAGAAGGAGTCTTCCCGGAAGCGATAGCGGTAGAGATAGCCTGCCAGATTGCTCGGGGCATGAGCCATGCCCACAGTAGAGGCATAATCCATCGCGATCTCAAAACCGCCAACATCATCATCTCCGGATACCCAGAAAAGATCCATGCCACCATAATCGACTTTGGTCTGGCGCGACGGGAGAGCCAAGGGGAGAGCTCAGGAAGGTTGACTCGACTGGGCTCTATTATCGGCACGCCGCTCTATATGAGCCCGGAACAAGCCTCCGGCAAAGCCGGTGACGAGAGGTCGGATATTTACTCACTGGGATGCATTCTTTTCAAGATGCTCACCGACAGGACACCTTTTCACACAGGAGAATCAATAACCGTTCTCCAGCAAAAAACCTCCCTGGAAGCACCATCTCTTTCCCAGAGCGCCCCTGAAACAAAATGCACACCGGCACTTGAAAAAGTGGTGGCAAAAGCTCTTGCTAGAGATCCAGAAAGTCGCCAACAATCTATGCAAGAACTGGAGAGCGATCTGGTCCGTTGCCTGCAGGCTGAAGCCGCGGAACAAATTGCAGAGGAAGCAGTTGAGTCCCAGACAAAAAAAATAAAAACCAGAGAAATTCTTATCTCTATTTCGACGCTTCTACTAATTGTTTCTGTCGCATTCTACACCCTGAATAATAAACCGAAACCCATGACAGCATCTCTTGCACCAAAGCCAAAAGAGCAGGAGAAATTCACTTTCGGCGACTACCGCGTCAGCTATATGGATAGCACCCAGCGCAGCCTGATTGCCAAAGATAATGTAACGGACGAGGACCTGGCCGACATCGCTACAAAATATGGCAATATCAATTTCGACAGCCTGATTCTGAAAGGTACGAAAATAAGAGGAAGCGGTCTTCGCAGTCTCGAGACCTTGCCAATAAAGTATCTGGATCTTACCGGAACCGATCTCGTACCGGAAGCCTATAAATATCTAGCCAAGATCAAAACGTTGAAAGATCTGGTTTTGCAGTCTACCACCATAGATGGTGTCGGCCTCTCCTATCTGGAGAATGCCAGCGGTCTGACTTACCTCTCGCTCAACTCGTGCAAAAACATCAGAGACGAAGACCTGGAGCATCTAAAGCGCCTAAAGTTGAAAATACTGGATCTGGTAGGCACCCCGATAACCGACCAGGCTCTTGTCCCAATTGCAAAGATAAAAACTCTAAACGAGATTCTCCTGGACAACACAAAAGTAGGCGACCGCGCCATAGATTTACTCAAACCCTGTACCCGACTGAACGACATCAGAATCAGTCGCTGCTACGGAGTAACGCGAAAAGGTCTTGAAACCATAGTTGAAAATTGGCCAAGACTCAGATACCTCAGTCTTGCCTATATCCCCCTCAAAGAAGAAGACTTGCAGCCCCTCTACAACCTCAGGAAACTGGTGTTTTTGAACTTGATGGATATCCCCGTAAGCGACAGCAGTGCTTTATGGATCTCCGAAAACAAGCAGATGCGATCCCTATATCTGTCAAACACCAGGCTCACCGATCAAGGCATAAAGAGCCTCTCTAACCTGCCCAGGCTCTTGATTTTCAGTATCCATCTATCGAAGAACGTCAGCCCGGAAGCCCTGGAGAAAGCCTACCGACAGTGGATATCCCGAAACAGCAATTTCAAAATCTACACCGATATCAAAGCCAATCTGACCCTGGGCGGAGACGACGAGATTATGGAACTCTTCAAAAAAACCGACCTGGAACTGGAGCTGGAACCAGATCCCTCCTCCCCTTGACAGTCAGGACAATGTTAAAAATATGACGGATTGCCGAGCAATAATCAGAAGTTTTGATTATGTTCGGACAAGTTCACGTAAAAACAGATATCCTATCTAATTCGTCTTGCATATAGACACAAGCGCGTTTCAAAGACAGGAAACAATAGAAGACTATGTTTGGCTCAAATAAACTTTCAGAGAAGTCGATCAAAAAGGCTCTCTCTACGGTGATGGACCCCGATCTGAATCAGGATATCGTCAGCCTGGGCATGATCTCCGCAATCAAAATCGATGGTTCGAAGGTATCATTCAAGCTCACCCTGACCACGCCTGCCTGTCCCCTGAAAGAGAAGATAGAGGGCGATGCCAGACAAGCGGTAATGGCCATAGACGGTGCCGAATCGGTAGAGATTGAGACCGACGCCACCGTGGCCGGTCAAAAGCGAAACTCGGACAAACTACAGGTCGAAGGAGTCAAGCATATTATCGCCGTGACCTCCGGCAAAGGCGGAGTCGGCAAAACCACGGTCTCTATCAACCTGGCTGTCGCTCTCAAAAACCTCGGCGCCCGGGTAGGCATCCTCGACTCCGACATCACCGGTCCCAATTGCCCGCTTATGCTGGGCGTGGACGATTACGAGCCCCAGGCCAAAGACAATCGCATCATCCCGGCCGAAAACTATGGAATCAAATGCATCTCCATGGCTTTCTTCGTCGCCAAGGACACCCCGCTCATCTGGCGTGGTCCCATGCTGGACAAAGCGATCAAACAGTTCCTCACCGACGTGGACTGGGGAGAGCTCGACTACCTTATAGTGGACATGCCTCCGGGCACCGGAGACGCTCAACTAACCATGATCCAGGCCACCGACGTATCCGGCGGCGTGATCGTCACCACCCCCCAGGAAGTGGCTCTGCTCGACGGTCGAAAGGGACTCGCCATGTTCCAGCAGATGAATGTCCCGGTGCTGGGCTTTGTCGAGAACATGAGTTATTTCCAGCCTCCGGGCTCCGAAGAGAGATTCGATATCTTCGGCACCGGCGGTGGCAGAAAGCTGGCAGAAGAATACGACGTGCCTTTTTTGGGCGAGATTCCGCTTGATACAAGAATTCGCGAAGGCGGAGACTGTGGCAAGCCGGTGGTGGCATCAGATCCGGACAGCGCTGTCGCCCGGGCCTTTACCGAAGTGGCTAAACAAGTTGCCGCCAATATAAGCATCCAGACCCTTGCGCCTGTGAGCTGATTTTATCTTTAAAAATTCTCGCAGCTCAGCTTTACCCTCAAAATCGCAGAGCTTACCTGTTCCAAAATTCGGGACTGGTATTATACTTGTTGGTGCAAGTTAAGGGCACCAGAAGTAACACCATCAGGACGAATATACGAACATGCTAAAGAGCATACATATCGAGAATCTCGTAATCATAAAGTCCATAGATATCAAATGGACGGAAGGCTTAAACGTCCTCACCGGCGAGACCGGCGCGGGCAAATCCATTCTCTTTGACGCGCTCAGCATCGTCCTTGGTGCAAAAGCCAACGCTTCCTATATTCGACACGGCAGCGAAAGAGCATACATAGAAGCCACCATTCAGCCGGGTGAAGCGACAAGAAAATGGCTGGTCGAGCAAGAACTTACCGACAGCGAGCAACCGGATCTTGTCATTTCACGAGAGCTGACCAAATCCGGCTCCAGGGCAAGAATCAACGGTATTCTCGTCAATCATTCCGTGCTCAAGGATCTGAGCAACCTGCTCATCACTTTCCATGCCCAGCATGAGATTCGCACCCTGATGAACAATTCGACCCAGCTCGGTCTACTCGATGGAATCGCCGAGAAGAAACATCAAGAGCTGCTCAATAGCTTCAGAGCCGCCTATCAAAACTTCAAAGAGCTGGAGAGTGCTCTGACAGGCATGCAGATTAGCGAGGACGAAAGAGAGAGAAGACTCGATTTTGCCCGGTTTCAATTCAATGAGCTCGACGAAGCGTCATTAGATTCAATAACTGAAGACGATGAGCTGATAGAGACCCGGAACCTTCTCTCCAACGTAAAAGAGATAGAAGAATCCATTCAAGAATCCGTAGACAACCTGAGCGGCTCTTTCGATGACGGCGGCCGCGGTCAGTCCACATGTGTTTTAGAGAAACTGCAATCCACACTTTCCCTGGTTGATTCCCTGGTGAGCTTCGACTCAGGCCTCGAAGGGGTCCGGGAGCTGGTTCAGACCAGTCTTGCCACCGCCGAAGAAGCCTGCCAGCAATTGCGCCGCTACGGCGACGGTATCGACGCTGATCCCGAAACCCTGGAGAGGGTCGAAGAGCGCCTGGCGATTCTGGCATCAATAAAACGGAAATACGGTCCGGAGCTCAAGAACGCTATAGAGCTACGCGATAGTCTTGCCCGAGAGATAGAGCATCTAGAAAACGCCACCGAAGAGCTAAGCGCCCTGGAAAAAAAACTGGCCCAAGCAAAAGAGAAAACCCTGACCTTGGCGGCGGAGCTGACCAGAAAAAGAGCCAGTCTGGCAAAATCATTAGAAGCCTCTATCATGCTCGAGCTCAAAGATCTGGGCATGGAAAAAGCAGTATTCAAGATAGAGTTCGAAAAGCTGGATAGCCCTGGTCCCACAGGGCTGGATCGTGTCGAGTTCACGATTTCAACCAATGTGGGCACGCCGCCGAAGCCGCTCTCAAAAATCGCCTCGGGCGGAGAGCTGTCTAGAATAATGCTGGCGCTCAAAACGATTTTCGCAAGACAAGACCAGGTCGCCACAGTGGTCTTCGATGAAATCGATGCCGGCATGAGCGGCAAGACCCTCCATGCCATCAGAGAGAAGCTCGCCCGCCTGGCGAGGTCTCACCAGATCCTCTCCATCACTCACAATCCGATAATCGCCTCGGTGGCAGACAATCATATTCAGGTCTGTAAAGAACAATCAAAGAAAGAGACGATAATAAGAGTCTCAAATTTGAACGAAAGCGAAAGGCTCAATTCGCTTGCCCAGATGGCAAGCGGAGAAGCGGACCAGCAGGAATCCCTCAATTTTGCCCGATCTCTGGTTGATGCCGCCGGTCAGCTCAAATCCACCATAAAATAAACCGTCTTTAATTTAAGAAATCCAGCTTCATCTACCGTTCATATCTCGCCCCGAAAAGTTGACACCGACCCGATTGATTCAATAGAATGCAGCATTGCACGGTATATTGGGGCGTCGCCAAGTGGTAAGGCACCTGGTTTTGGTCCAGGCATTCAGAGGTTCGAATCCTTTCGCCCCAGCGTAATTCTTCCAGTCGCCCCCGGCGACAGAAGACTGCGAACAGTCAGATACAGATGGATTAAGGTCATGGATAAATACTTATTAAGCGTCGCCACAAGAGAGGAGAAAACTCCTAATCAACTGCGGAGAGAAGGCATGGTGCCAGGCACCATCTATGGTCCTCAATTCGACTCCGTCAATCTGCAGTTCTGCGCCAAGGAGTTCTCCAGACTGCCTGCAGCAGCTTTCTCCCACCTGATCGATCTAAATTACGAAGACGGCAAGAAAGTCAGCGTGATTATCCGTAAGGTGCAGCGCAAAGCCACAACCGGTCAGGTTCTCAACGTCGAGTTCTACAAAATAAAACTGGACAGAAAGCTGACCGTTAGCGTACCGATTAAATTGAAAGGCACCGCTCCGGCTGTCGTCAAAGGCGCCCAGCTCATGGAAGTTGCCCTCTCCGCTGACGTAGAATGTTTCCCCGGCGATATCCCCGATTTCATCGAAGGCGATCTCTCCAAGCTCAAAGAAGCAGACGATATCATCCACTTCCAGGATCTGAATATCGACGAAGAGAAGATAAGAATCCTAAACCCGGCAGAAGGCGTAGTCGCCAAAGCCATGGCTCCCAGAGTCGCCGCCGGCGCCGGTGCTGCTGCCAGCGCTGCTCCTGAAGAAGCCGCCGAAGAGGCTACCGAAGGCGCAGCCGAAGAGGCCAAAGAAGAAGCAGCTGCTGCTTCCTGAGGTTCTCAAAAGAAAACACATTGAAGCCGGTCGTTATAACTGCGACCGGCTTTTTATTTGCGCATGGCTTTGACACCAAAGCCTATATAGAGAACGTAGCTTACCCAGAGAAGCAGGCAGGCTCCCCCTACAATCAGATTACCGTGCTGGAACTCCGTCCTCAACTGTTGCGGCACCAGAACCAGATGCAGATCGACTATCGCGATAAACAAAATCGCCACCGTTGAAACCAGTCGGGCTCCTTTGATCTGGTGCTTCTCCAGATTGCTTACGCTTCCAAAGAAAAGAAACCAAAACGAAATGACGTAGACACTGAGATCATAAACTCTCATATAAGGCGAAATCACAGGCAAACTGAAGAGAACAAGACAGAGCAGCAACTCTAACTTGCTTGAAAAGTCGAGTTTTTTGGATCGCGAGAGCAAATAGATGAAAACCAGCTCAATCAAAAGCGCAGGCATGCTCAAAATAGTCGGCAGAGCCGGAAAGAACAGTTGAGGATAAAGAGTTTTGACCAGTCTGCCAATTATCATCGGCCAGGAACAGATGAGCCAGTACGGTTCGAAATAAGTTCTATCTCCCCAGACATAGAACTCCATCCAGATTTTGACACTATGGGCCCATTCCAATATTCCGGTCCAACCGAACAGGACAAGAGCCGCCCCCAGATTCATCAGTGCTACCAGCGAGAATCCTGCGAAGAATTTTAGCCTGAGACGCTTCATCGCCGGATCGAAAAGAGAAAGACAGAAAAATACAAACAAGATAGCGGCAAGCGGCTGCGGCTTCAAACATAGAAGCCCGAAGGACATTCCAGAAAGCATCGGCTTCTTGCCCTCGAGCAAAACCACCCCAAGAGAGATGGAAAGCACATAGAGAAATCCGGACAACTGACCGATACCAATAGATTCTTGTACCGGAAAAAACAGCAGCGCCGGCAAGAAAAACAGAAGCGCATATGGTGCGGTCTTGTTTTCGCTTCTGGCTCGTAGATATAAGATGACTCCGGCTGCAAGAAAAGAGCAGGCCAGAATCGCCCTGGTCAGGGCATAAGCCTGGACCATAGGAAGAAAAGCAAACACTCTAGAAAACGCAGCAAAATTTGGAGGATAAAGAAACGGCACACCTTGATTGAACAAAGTGGTATCGAAACTAGTATCAGTCAATCGCGGATAAATCGAGGACACTTGTCCACGGCTCAGGGCGTCCCCTACTCCCCAGAAGAGCCGAAAGTCGGCAAAGCCGGTATTGCGGCTGCACATCTCCACAAAGATCCAAGAGAGCACAACACCGAAAAAATAGATTAGAAGCAATAAAAAACTCTTGGTCGAAGGAGAAATAGAGAACTTCCTTTTCATCCGGCTATCAGTTGGAGCTGGTCGGGACCTTTTCATCAGGCTCCGTCACTTTTTTTTTATCGTCTTCCTCTAACTTGTCAGCGACCTCTTCGTTTCCATTTCCACCGGCGGCAAGCTCGACAGGCTTGCTTTCGTATACAGGTAATCTGACGGTAAACGTAGAACCTTTATTGAGCTCGCTCTCCAGCTCGATGGTGCCACCATGGGCTTTGATTATCGTCATGGCTATAGCCAGACCCAGACCGGTGCCGCCACCATACACCTTACTACGTGTTCGAGAACGCTCCACTCGATAAAATCGATCGAAGATGCGCTGTTGATCAGAAGGCGCGATACCAATACCGGTATCAATTACCCTGACCACGGCCTGGCCCCGACTGGAGCGAAGCGTGACGGTCACCTTGCCGCCCGCCTGGGTAGCTTTGATGGCGTTATTGGAGAGATTGAGAAAAACCTGTTTCAATCGATCTTGATCGGCGTTGACCATAATCGCCGTCTTTGGCATGATGAACTGAACTTCAATTTGCTCCGGTGCCACCATCACCACCGTGTCTTCCACACTGGTCAGAACTTCGCGCAGATCAATTACTTCCTGCTGGCTGATTATCTCTTGCCCCGCATCGGCGCGCGCCAATTGCAAGAGGTCCGAAACAAGTCGAATCAATCGCCCCGACTCATCCGAAACAGTCTGCAGAGCTTCGCTCAATAAGTTGGCGTCGATATTATCGCCTCGCCGCATCAAAAGTTTGGTGTAGCCCTGGATAGAGGTCAAAGGCGTGCGCAGTTCATGGCTTGCATCAGCGACGAACTGGCATTGAATATTCAAAGACTCTTCCAGCCTGTTCAACAGTTTATTGAAAGATTTACGCAACTCCAGAGTCTCTGCCGGTTCATTGGCATCCACTTCAAGACGCTCGCGAATGTCCATGGTAGCCAGTTGAGTTGTCGCTTTCAAAAGTTGATTGAGAGGCTTGAGAATCACACCGGCGATGAACCAGTTTATGAAGACCAGTAGAATAAGTAGAGGCAGATACCAGGGCAGAAGATTGAGAAACAGTCCAAAAGCATCGTTATTGCTGCTGAAAGCAATCAGATGCGAGACAACAATAGCGACAAGACCGGTAAAGGTCATCGCCAGCGCCATCCTGAATCTGATTGTCTTCGACCAGCCGGTCCTGTCCATGGGTTGCCCTGTTATCCGAAGCGAAATTCTTCCAGGCTGCAATTGTACTTTCTAATCAATGATATGCCCAGTGTATATTCCGGTGCCGCGCCCATTGTCAAGTGAGCATGGACAATACCTGGTCATGAAGGGCTCTCGTCGCGGAAGCGACAACATCGCTGCCACCGCCCTGGGTAAGAGACCGTCCCTGCCAGTTGCTGATCACACCGCCGGCTCCTTCTACCACCGGCACCAGAGCGGCATAATCGTAGAGATTCAACCCTCTCTCGATGACAATATCGAGATAACCGCTGGCTAGAAGAGCATAGTTATAGCAATCGCCACCATAACTAGTGACGTGAACCGCCTCGATAATCCGATCCACACCAGGGTCTTTCAAAGGCGAAGTCAATGCAAGTTTTGCTCGGCTCAATTCTGTCCTTCCGGAAGTGGTAAGTAAACTGCCATTGAGGCTGGAACCACCGTCGCGCAAACCCAGAAAACGCTCACCGAGAACAGCCTGGTCTATAATCCCCAGCTCAAATTCACCTTGACAGGCAAGCCCTATCAAAGTACCGAACACCGGTTTGCCGACAGAAAATGCGATGGTGCCATCGATAGGATCCAGAATCCATGCAAATCCCGAGGTTCCGTCTTTGACGCCGTGTTCCTCGCCGATGATGGTATCGTCAGGAAATTCGGCTTCTAAGATGAGGCGCATCGCCGCTTCCGAATCCCGGTCGGCCTGGGTTACTATCGGAGAGACAGCCTCTTTATAATCGACCTGTAAAGAGTCGTTTTTGAATAAAGGTCTGACTATAGCCGCCGCTGCGTCAGCCACACGCTGGGCGGCTTCCAAACGGGCTGTCAGTAGTTTTTTATCGACCAACCTGCAAAATCTCCTCCAGCCCGGAAACTATTTCGCTATTGCCGACTATACAGCTTCCCTGGTAAATAGAGCTGCCGCCTGCAAAATCGCGATAAACTCCCCCGGCTTCTTGGACAAGCACTTTCATCGGCGCCAGATCCCAGGGCTTCAAATCCACTTCGATATTGGCTTCCGCTCGCCCCTCGAAAACATAGGCAAAACCGAGATAGTCTCCATAACCCCGCTGCCGATAGGTAGAGCCGACTACTTCGCCCAGTTTTGACCAGAGTCCCTTTTCAACCATCCGATCCGGACCTCCGAAGGCCACCAGCGCATCTGCCAGTCTGGTCCTTTTCGATACTTGCAACCGCTCACCGTTTTTAAAGGCTCCAGCCCCGGCGACAGCGACGAATAAATCTTCCCAGACCGGGTTGTAGATTCCGCCGGCTATTACCTCTCCATCTTCCTCCAGGGCAAGAAGAATAGAAAATAGCGGTATACCTCGAGAGAAATTCATGGTCCCGTCGATGGGATCGATGATCCAACGGCGACCACCACCCTCGACATCTTCCCCTTCCTCTCCTAGAATGCCATCAGCGGGAAACTCCCGGGTTATGGCGGCTCGGATAAGACTCTCGACTTCTTTATCGGCTTCGGTAACCGGACTGCCGTCGCCTTTGCGAGTCACCTCCAGCCCAGAATCAAAATAGCGCAAAGCACAAAGGCCTGCCTTTAAGAGCAAGCTTTCGATAAATCTCTTTTCCCGGTCCGACTTTGAAGACATTCTCCAGCCTTCGTATCTTGAACCAGAACCAGCAGCAAATCAGATTGGCACGCGAAACCCCCGTCGACAATCAGATTGCCGACGGGAGTCACGTAGACTAGGTCAGGTCCAAGATTGTTCTATACGAGTCTTTAGAACAAGTACTCGTAAATTGCGCGGGCACCACGTCCGACACCAACGCTAATGTCGCGAACATCGACGGCCGTACCTTTAACAACACGCTCCCAGAGGAATCCCTTCTGGCGCTCAGCGTAGGCCAATCTCATGTCTTGCTCGACATTCTTGTCTTCGACTAACTTCATACGTCTTTCCAGATCAGCGACTCTGGCTTTGAGCTTGTTGAGCTCGCCTCTGAACTCTTCAAGAAGAGCGGCGAACTTCTCAAGGTCAGCTTTGTCGGCTTTCTGATTGAGCCGCTCTACGATGCACTGCTCGTATTTGTACAAGGCTGCAGCCATTTCAAAACGGGTAGCGGACTTTTGGCCGCGGAAGGTTCTGTCTGGATAACCTACTAATATGTGACATGGGTGATTGACTAGCTCTTTAAGAGCGTTGTATGCCCATTCATTACCAACAACGTCGGTAAGTTCACTAACATTAGTGGCGCCTTGTGCGTATGCAGCAGGTGCATTCATAAAGGTGCTTGTACTTACGGCAGCGAGTGCGGCAAGTAAGGTCAACCCCTTTTTCATATAGTAATCACTCCCTTGCTATGACCTAATCTAATGTTGGAATCATAGCTTAAATATTCCAGACCTTTGTAGAGGTGAAACAAGGAAAATACGTCTGTTGAATAGCGAATCCGTAAAACCGGCAACTGGCGCATGAAACGACACTATTAAATAACGCTAATATTTTAAGACCACGTCACCCAAAATATATACACCCGGAAACCGCAAAGCCTTACTGCTTCCGTGTTCATGGCAACCACTCGTCAAGAACTCGCCCCCGTAATTAGTGTCAAAACAATTATCGGACTTCGAGTCAAACAGCCAAAACCCTTGCCGCTAGAGGCTATTCGAGATCAAGGCTCCAGAAGGCAATACTTTTCTCGGACCTTGCCAAGCGCCAACAAAGGCAGCAGTAGAGCGGACATGGAAGCATTGCAACATCAATGCGATTGATACCACATAGTCCACCAGAAGAGCGCCACAAAAACCCCGATACGAACCCGAATAGATATACAGCACTGCATACAATCACAATAAAAAGGGTGACGACCGGTGGCGCGGCCGTCACCCTTTTTATCCGCATCAACTCTTGAGCAACAAGAGCATGCGGATACTTTGCCGTTCAGTCAGTCAAACTTATAGTCCAGGCGGCATGATCATCCAGGAAGTTCACACCGCTCTGGTCAACCCCGGATAGTATGGGTTGCCCTGGAGTACCTTCCAGAATTAGCGGATCGATAATCCTTCCTTCTATTTCAAGGGGAAAGTTGATCTTTGTCACTTCAAAACCGATGACACCGACTATGGTCCTGGACTGATTGAAGGGAGGACCGCCGGTAATGATAGGAACGTTGATCTTGTCACCAGGACTGAGATCCTGCACCAGGCTGGCCTTGACTCCATTCAAGATCAGCTGATCCTGACCGAAGGTCAGAAGCGGATTCTGTTTGCCGCTCCAGTTCTTCAACCAGGTTGAATTCTTGCTGTTCTGCGGATTAAGCACCATCGTGAAAGGCTGACCGTTACCGGCCACATCCTGGAGAGCTTTACCCTTTTGAGCACCTTTTGAAGGACGGAAGTCAAGACTTATAGCAATCGGCATCAATTGATTGGGCTTGACCTGGGAAATTCCATGGCTGACCGAAGCAGTGGATCTGGAGCTCACCGGCATGGAGTTCCAACCTATCAACCTGGCGAAGATATTTCCGGTTGTCTTGGTGGCTTGCAGAGTGAGGGTGCGTGGCATGGTGTTGGGACTCATCGAAATGTTCACCGATGTCCCTGCAGTGCTCGAGGAGACGGCTTCATTGCCAGCCTTATTCATGGCAGCCACACTGTAAGCATAACTCTCTGCCCGATTCTTATCATCGTTTTGAACCGGGTCCCGGGCCAACTCTATCGCTCCTGCCAGAGCACCGGCATCAGTGGCATTTTGTAAATTCTCCTTGACGACCAGGCCATTGCCATAGTCGAACGAGAATGCGGCGCCGACCACCACCACAAGCACCAGCACAATCAGAAGCACCGCCGAAATGGCACCCTCCTGATTCCTGACTTTCTTTCTGACATACCTGACTTTCATCTACCTCGCTCCTGTTATCTGTTACTCGAGCCTACTTTTGCCTACTCCGGTTATCTTGAAATCCTTCCCCAGACCAAGCGGATCTGGGCTAGGAAAAGGGGGCAGTCCATATTTGCCTCCTTGAAATTCCACCTGTACGGTCACTGTTGGCGGGCTGGCATTCTCATTCCATCCGGCAGTGCCAAGGGGAATGCTGAATTGATCCGGACTCTGAACTATTCCCATATGTTTAATCTGGGCAAAAGTCTGCTCCGGAAAAGCCCTTGCGGTTGTAGGGTCCTTACCATAATTGATAGCCAGGCGGCGAGATGCCTGCTGAGCCGCCATATTCAAGGTAGTCTTGATCATGTAGACCTGGGAAACCTGCCAGGCGACAAAACCGAAAATGAGCGCTATAGGCAGGATAATAGCGATGGAAGCAGCGGTCTCCGTGAGCGACCCACGGCAGGAGCGCAGGCGGCGTCGCCTGAAGCATACGGTCCTGGCTCTATCTTTGCTACAAACCAAAATCAGTCCCTCTTATCCTCTTATATGGATTTCACTCGAGAATGCGATAGGTTGCCGCCATGGAGATCTTGAAATTCCCTCCCAAGCCGAGAATATCCGGATTGGGAAAAGGAGGATTAGCCGGATTACCTACTCCCGGCAAGTAAGTACAGACAACGGTGACGGTCTTGGGATCGGTTGCCGTCTGCCACCCTCCATTAGGGATGGTGAACTGGCTATTGTCAGAGATCATGTCTTTGAGCCGGATTTCAGAAAAAATTGCGTCTTGAGCGGCCGTGTCAGTAACGATATCGTTATTGACCAGGTACTCTTCCGCCAGACTACGAGCCGCTATCATCGCGCCTTGATTCATATGCCTGGCGATCACATAAGCATTGCTTCCTTGAATAGCTACAAAAACAATGATCAACATTACCGGCAATAGTAGAGCCAGGGATGAGACTGCTTCCGCCAGCATCCCTGACCTGTTCCGTTTGTTTCTCGAACGAATCTTCATTTTCGTATACTCCACTACCATCCTTTCATGGCGCAGGCCGCCTCTGCATCACCGGCTCTAGGGATTTTTCCCAGTCCAGTCAGTAGCTCTCCCTCACACAAATGAGGGATTTATCTATCGCTCGATGGCGGGATTTTAAAGGTGATCTTTCTCCCTCTCCGGAGCTTGAAAATAAATCGAACACCCTCAAAATCATTACCAACAAAGGGGTTTCGCCTTCAGCTGGTGTCGACAATGACACCACTGGCTGTGGCGAAATTGTGGTATTCAAGGATTAAGAGCTATTTTGGCAGTTTTAAATACGGCAGGCATGCAAACATGAGCGTGACTTCAACACAGAAGCGAAAAGCAATAGAAGCTTCCTTTTCCGAATCCGGTAAGTTTTTCAAATCCGACGAAGAGCTCAAATCTCTGGTCGGCAAAACCTACCATGACCGATATAAAATCGAAACATTGATGGACAAAGATGACCTGTCGGTCAGCTATGCCGCAGTAGACCTCAAAGAAGGCTTTCATGTAAGGCTTCGTGCACCGCGCTACTTCCAACCCGAGATGATCAAGTCTTTCATGTCAGAGGTAAAGGGGCTTGGAGCCCTGAATAAGATCACCGGTGAACACACGGTCAAACTGCTCTCCAGCTTTATTCCATTCTATGTCGAAGAGCTGCAACCATCATCCAAGCCCCTATCGGTGATCTTCGAGATGGGTAAGCGCCTGTCCACTGCAGTTGCCCTGGAAATCATTATAGAGATTGGACAATCAATATCCAAAGCGCACAAACTATCTATAATTCATGGACGGGTCACACCGGACTGCATTTTCCTGGTCAAAAAAGACAAAAAAGTACTGGCTATGCTGGGCGGCTTCGGGCTGAGCAAAGCCCAGAACCTGCTAATCGAGCACGGTGTAATTTCTAAGAGCTCTCCTTATCAAAGTTCGCGTCTATTCCACAGCAAGAAGGCGGACTTCCAGGATGACATCTACTCTCTTGGGGTCTGCGGCTATCAACTGCTAGCCGGTAGACTACCGGTAATCGCCTCGCTGCAGAGTGTCAGTTCTTATCAGTACGAATCTCTAAAAGACTCCTGCCCGTCCATCAACGATAGCAAATTACTGGACTCCGCCTTCAGACGAGCTCTCAAAGTCGGCGCCGAGAGTCCCTACGATTCGGTGGAAGAATTCCTCACAGATCTAAAACTCCTGAAGAGTTCCATCGAAAAATCAGGAGAGGAGTGCAAAGCTTCAAATAAAACGCCGACTCCGGAATTGGAAAAAGAGCGCACCACCGACCCGAAAGAGTCGGTCTCGACCGAGGCGGTAAACACCAAGCTTTCAGTAGAAAAAGAAGAACAAAAAGGCAACGGACTGGCCCCCGCCAAAGGCAGTATTGTCCTGGATCGGTACGTGGTTCTGGAAACGCTCGGAACCGGTGAGTTGACTACGGTCATTCTGGCCAAAGATCTGTCTATGGACCGCATGGTGTCCATTAAAACGCTGAAGAATCCGCAACCAGATATGGTGCTTGCATTCGCGGCCGAAGTGGAGAAACTGAGCCGTCTCGAGCATGAGAATCTTCCCGAGTTCTTAGACTATCAAGAATGCAACGGCTATCCATATTACATCATGGAATATGTAGACGCGCCGACCATGGGCATGTTGCTCGAGCAGATCAGAGCTATCGAAACTGAAGAGCAAATTGCCAGCGCTGCCATTCAAATTTGTGATGTTCTCGACTATCTGCATGCCAACGAAATAGTGCATGGCAACATTTGCGCCGACAGCATCATGTTTCTGGAACAAGAAGGAGAGATAAGAATAAAACTTTGCGGCCTGGCGACCAGTACCCTCAAAGCAGTACATCATCAGGATAGCTGCTATGAGAGCGGACTTTTCCCAACCCAGGATATAGCCAGGTCTCTCGCCGATTCAAAAAACTTGGATATATATGCCGCCACCGCCCTTGTCTATCAGATGACTACAGGCAAACTGCCTTTCGATTCCATCGCCAACGACTCACTCGTAGAATCCAGACCGAAACTGGAATCCGTAGCCTTTCTTCGTCCGGATATTTTCGGCGTGGAGAGCCTCGATCTTGTCTTAAAAAGAGTTCTGGACAACACCCAGACCTCTTTGTCTCGCTCAATAGACTCTATTAAAGATCTGAAAGACGGAATTCAAAAATGGATAAATAGCGCCTATGACGAACTAGATCTCAGCGTGCCTGATCTGGACCAAGAGTTCAGTATAGATAAAGATGAATGGTTGAGCAGCAAAGAAGCAAAATCTCTAGAAGAGCTCCAGGAAGAAATGCGTCAGAACATGCATCTCAAATCGAATCAGGTAAAGGTCGAGAACACTCTGGCCATGCAATTTACCAGGACAGCCGCTCTGACCGGTCGACGAAAGTCTCCGCTACGCACTGTGGTCGAGATTCTGGTCATGATTATCGGCGGAGGCCTGGTAATATATATGACAACCGACTACTGCCTGGAACATACCGACGAGCTTCGTAGCGGCTATTTCAAGGCGGCAAGAGAATTGAGCACCACTGTGTACGGTGGACGGGACAATGAAAAAGGAGTAGATTTATCCGGTGAAGAAATAGCTTTCGACTACAAGCAGGATCTCGCCTACAAAAGGTGGACCGGATCGAAAGTAGTCGGAGAAGCTAGAAGGATAATGCCGGACGGCAAACTCATAACCCGGTGAATACCTCTATCGAAGCAATATGTGGTTATCTCGAAAAGTAAATTATCGGGTAAGGATGCAGATAAGGAATAAATCCGGGCGAACTCTTTTCAATAGCCTGATCTTTTTTGTTGTGGTGGCAGCAGCACTTTTGCTATTGGGAGTCTCTTTGCTTCGCCGCGGTGGCAAGAGCGCCACCGAAGCAACCAATCACTCCCCTGTAGAAAGCGCGGCCCTGGCTGCGGCCGAGGGGCTCGGTCGGATCGTTGTAAACACCGATGAATTCGGATATATCTCTCTTGCCAGCCAACCCGCCAACGGAACCATGGCCGCAGCCAGGGACGGATATTCTCTACCAATCCGAGGCATCAACGAAATTGCTGCCACCATAAGGTTGGACATGATAATCGCCGACAAATTAGGGGAACCCCTTATAAAAGAGTTCGCTGCTCAAGACTACAAAGCCTTTCTGAGAGTCAAAGACAAACTGGTGGATGAACTCAAAAGATCGCTTGCTGCCGAAAGTCAGTGCCGGGACCGAAACAATGAATTGGTGCAACCACGGGCGATTGCAAACGACGTCTATCGCAAAGTCAAATTTGCCGGGGCTCAAAACGGCAAAATCAAATACCCCGAACTAAAGCTCTCTCTGGGCTGCCTCAAAGAACCCGCTCTGACCGACACTCCGCTTCCTTCTACGGAAAAGGGCTTTTACAAGTCTTACAAAGATGCAGTCTATGACGAAAAAAGCTTTATCCTTGCCGGTCTGGGCGAAAAACCGCTGGTAATCGAAAAAAGTCTCTGGATTGAAAAACCTGATGATCTGGCATTTTTCATTCCGAGCATCATAAAACTAGAAGTACTGGAGCCCGGTTCTAAAAAGGTCGCAGAAACCGCCTGTGCCCAACCGGCTGGAGGCGCAAAATTCCGATCCGCCCCTGGCGCTCTCACCATAAGCTTTCCAGATGGACAACCGCCCGAGATCAAACGCCCCCGCGATATCTATTTGAATAAACAGCTCAATAATCCCGAGTTAGAACCGATGAAACTGGTAACCGCCCGAGGTGGCGATTTCCCAATCGACTCCGGATCTTTTCTAGACAGCTATAAATGGCCTCTGAACAATGTCGGCGACTGGGAACCCACAGCCAATGTCTGGCGCCTCGCTCTCTATGACTGGATTAGAAGAGCCGGAGCAATTGCCGATATCGAATCGGTAGTGAACATGCAAGAGGTCACCCTGGATAGAGCCAGACCCGAAAACGTTCTCTGGAAGGCTCCGCTTATCCACGGTGGTTCCTACGCAACCCTGCAACCTATCTCTTCAGGCATCGTTCACATATTCGAGTTTGGCAATGATGGAATCATCGACTATCGAAGCAAGATCATAATGCCTTATCCCCTCTACCCTGCAAGTGAAAACCAGCTCACCGGTCGCGGGATAGCGGCCCTCACCTTTAGTGAAGTCGGAGAGAAAACCATCCATCTGCCTACCACTCCCAAACCGAAGAAAGTGGTGCTGAAAGCGGCTTATGACATATACATCAGAGACAATGTTCGCAACCACGGCAGTCTATCCGGCGGCAAGCACGGTGGAGAGCCTCTGGCCATGCCGGTTTTGTCAGCCTTGTACAAATCGCCTCTGCGCCCCCCGGGCGCGGAGTTTCCCTTTGTAGTGGTGGAGACCGTCGCCCTTGAAGACGAGGAAGGCGGCACGGCAAGAATTTATAACAAAGGCAAACAGATAGGTTACCAGCCAACCATAGCCCCCCAGTCGGACTTCGGTGAAACCGCCAATCCAAAGCCGCCTTACGTCAAAGCGGTGCCCTTCGGAAGAGGCCCGCGCCCCTTCTACAAAGTGAGCGGCTCGGCAGTAGACATTCGATTCCGCAGACAGCTGGATGTCTCGGAACTCAATGAAGAGCTGAGCACCGGATATTTCGGTATTACCCAGGAAGAGAAATAAGCTTCAGACCCAGGACCACTGCATTCGCGAAGGAACGAATACGCTGAGGTCGATGAAAGCCTGATCGAGAGTACTTCTTTGCAAATAACAGTGCCTCAGCACTTCGATTACTCTGGTCCTGGGAAGAAAGCCCTGACGCAGCGCCGTTTGTAACCTGAGGGCAGAATAGAGGTATTTTTCATCTATCAGCTGGGATTTGATAAGACAACTTCCTACTTTGATGGCACTATCGGAGTTCGCCGCCAGAGTCTTTTCCAGATCCTCTCGTGAACAGAGACCGGCATCGACTATCAAATCTCCCAGTTTAAAATTATCCAGCTCTTCTCTATCGGATAGAACCGAGTGAATCGCATCGTTGACTCTAGTCTCAGAGCTGCTCTTTGCCACCAGGGCTAACGCCCGGGCGGCCTCGCAGGGTCTGGCTATTCCTCCGGCAACAGCTTCCAGCAGATGTACCGCAGCGGAGTTTATCTCTCGATTAACGAGACCCCTTTCCAACAAAGTCTCACCAAAATCCTTTTGTTTGAACAGCTCTATCTCCAGGCACTCGGCATAGTCCTCGCGACTTATCAGAGAAGACATCAAAAACAGCTCTCCTATTTTGACCTGCCTGGCATCGGGTCTGACGAACTTGCCCATCTCGAAAAGTGCCTGCTCTATGGTTATTCGTTTTTGATAAGCCTGTTGTAAAGCCTTGATTGCTATGTCCCGGGAAAGCCCCGCTTCCCTGACAAGAGTGAGAACATGCAACGCGCTCAATAATCCGGTAACTGATACCATACCTTCTATAACCAGGACCTGACCGATCATAATAGATGATTCGTGACACTTGACCAGAAGCGGTCCCAATTGCTCCCTCTTCAAGACATTGGCGTCCAGCAATAGATTAGTGAGATCGTTTGTGGCAGTTACTACGGTACGGGTTGTTTTATGAAGGTCTTTTGCTTCGTTTATCGCTTCGCCAAGACCGATACCCTTTTTGACAGCCACCCGCAGAGCTCTAATGGCAAGATCGGGCGATATCTGCTTCGACTGCACTCGGCCAAGTGCGTCACCGACTAGATTGAGCCTCTCTTTGGGAATGGTACCGGAGTTCATGATCGCCTGGATAACAGGGATATTGAGATCTCTGGCGACCTTTTTGAAATCGGCGAACTCACTTCTATCTATCAGTCCTGCACCGACCAGAAGCTGGACAAAAATCTGAGCATGTTCTGTCTGATTGATCAATCCTGGATGATTCCTTTCTTCGGATATATTATTCCACTTCCAGTTCGAACGGCACCACCGGAAGATCACCGTGCCCGAGGAGATTGCCCCGGGGATTGTCGGCCCAGGCATAGTAGACCTTCAAAGGTTTCTTGATCTTGTCGCACCAGACCTCTACCGAATCCCCCTTCAACTCGGCGTTCGCCCAGAACAATTTGTCATCGCGACCGGCGATCGCAAAACCTTCCGGCCGACTGCCTGCGGTCTTCAGAGACTTCATAGTATTTCGAAAATGAAGAACCACTCTATCATCCTTTCGATCATGGGTGAAAAGACTTGGCGACTTGTAAGGATATGGCTTGTTGTACTGGGTTGCCAGGGCGATATCAGCAAGTCGCCGGCCGATCATGGCCCGGTCGCAAGCATGCCAGTCCGGCTCTTTAACGTGACAACAGTCGAGAGTCACCGCCATATAAGCATAAGGAACAACCACCGCCCGGGACTGGGCAAAGCGCAACTCGGCCACAGGGCTTGCTTTGACCGGAACCAGTTGCTTGGCACCATAGGGGGGAAGTTGAACGTAGAGAAATGGCATCTCAGGCTCATCGAAGCGGGCTCGCCAATCACGAATCAAAGTGGTGAGAAAGAAGCCGTAATCATCGGATTCGTAGACATTCGCCTCCCCTTGATACCAGAGCACCCCTTTAAAAAAATAGGGCGTCAGCGGGTTGATCATCGTGTTATACAGCGTAGTCGGAGACAAGAATAGCTGCCTTGCCGGGTCTTCCTCAATCTTCTTTTTCATGCTTTCTCGGGCATTGAGAACCAGGTTGCGCGTGGGGAAGTTCTTCTCCTTAAGTCCCTTTTCGATAGAGTCGATTTTTTTGATCAGACCCCTGCCATCAGGATAGGAATTTAGCCCGTCGCGGCTGAGCCAGGGCTGAATCGGACTGCCACCCACCGCCGCTACAACGACCCCCACCGGAATATCTATTTCGCGCTGCACTTTAAGAGCAAAGGCGGTGGCCACGGCTGAGCAACCAGGGGCGGTATCATTGTCAAAAATCTTCCAGCTGGCATTGACCTCATACTCTTGCCTGGCTGAGACCCTGGGAGGCAATTTCAAGAAGCGCATTCGATTGTCGAATTTTGTGCCGGCGATCTCCTCATCGAGATGAGAGTACTTATTGCTCAAAACCATATTAGACTGACCGGAACACAGCCACACCTCACCGATCAGTACATCCCTGACTACTGTCTTCTGGTCTCCGCTCACCACAGTCAACTCATGGGGGCCGCCGGCGGGCATCGGCTTGAGGGTGGCAAGCCAGCGCCCTTTCTCGTCGGCGAAAGCCACCGCTTTGTTCTCTCCTATTCCGACCCCGACAATCTCTTTAGGGTCGGCCTGTCCAAAAACTCTGATAGGGGCGTTTCGTTGCAGGACCATGTGGTCTGAAAAAAGCCCGGATAAAACAACCCTGGCCTGGCATGCTTCGGGAAAGCCTGCAGTAAGAATCAGAAGCGCCAGAGTAAGCCAGTAAGAATAAATAAGCAGCTTTTTCCGTGTTCCTTGCTCTGAGACTGGTTTGGTTACCATAAACGCCTGCCTGTTTGTTATTCGAATTCCGATTACATCACAATTTAATTGACTCTGCCCGAAAGAGCCTGACGAATCTGAAGAGTCAGAAGAATTTGAAGAATACATTGTTCCAAGATTCTCTCCAAACCGGGGCAAACTTGAACATTTCTTCTTCATTCTCTTAAAGCGGAGCGCCAGGCGTCGCTTGACATCTATAAAGCTTGTGATATTCTTAGGTATAACTTGGAAACCGTCTTCCTTACTATCTGAATTATCCAAGCACTATCTCCTCTATTTCCGGGTATATAGAAGTGAGACCCCAGCCCCAGAACGGTGAAAGCATGAGCGTTTCTAGAAATTCTATACTGACAACACTTTTGGTCCTGACCGGTCTTTGCTCGATGAGCCCAGTATCGGCCCAGGGCTATCACTATGGCTACGGCTCCAGCCGTGTGGTAAATCAAAACAACATCGGATTGAGCAACCACGACTCCTCCTATATAAGCCCCGGCTGTATTTCTGACTCTGCCAAAGGAGTTGTGCGCAACGGCTACCGTCCCAATCCACTCCTACCCCAGGTCAATCTGGGCAGAACGGTCAAAACCGCCGGCGACAACCTCTATCAAGGTGGCGCTCCGTATCTGGAAACCAACAGCCTCTACCAGCCCAGACCGGTGGTCAGACGCAACAATGGTAGCAACCAGGTCAACAACCAGCAAAGGCAGAATGTCTACTACCCGGGACAGAATGCGAATTCCGGCAACGGGTACAGCTACTCCTCAGGGGGCGCCATGACCTATGGAGAGAGCGACAACTACAAAAACAGCAATAGCAACAGTACCGGTAACGCCTACAGTTACGGTCGCTAGAAGCGCTTGTAAAAATAGTCAAAACGATTAGAGACGATTCATGCTATTGTCTTAGCTCCGCACTGAATTTACTGGATCGATAGATGGATGGAGCAAGCATATGGCAAAAATAATCGTGCTTGGCGGAGCCGGAGCAATGGGCAGAATCACTGTTCAAGACCTGGCCAGAACCGCCCGGGATACCGAGATCGTAATCGCCGACCTGGACTTGGCCAGAGCCGATGAGCTTAAAAACAGCATCAAAGAAGGTCATGTCACCACCCTGAAGGTCGATATCAAGGACGAAGAGAGCCTGGTCACAGCACTCAAAGGTATGGACGTGGTGGTCAACGCCACCCCCTATTACTTCAATCGGGCCGTGATGAAAGCAGCTCTTAAAGCCGATGCCGACTATCTAGATCTTGGCGGTCTCTATCACGAAACAATCAAACAGCTCGAATATCAAAAAGACTTTGCCGAGAAAGGCAGGCTCGCCATCCTGGGCATGGGCTCCACCCCTGGTACCACTAACGTGATGGCTGCCGCTGCCGCCCGAGATCTGGACAGTATAGAAGATGTAATAATCTACTGCGCGGGCGAAGAGTTGAAAAAGCCGGATGATTCGCATCCATTCTTCCCTCCTTACATGCTCGACACCATTCTCGATGAATACACCATGGACGCGATCATCTTTAAGGACGGAAAAATCGATACCATAGCGCCTATTTCGGTGGATGAGACTGTCGACTTCGGAGAGCTGGTCGGCAAGCAATCGGTGATTCACACCATTCACTCGGAGCTCGCCACCATTCCGGATACATTCAAATCAAAAGGCATTAAGAACGCCGCATTCAAACTGGCGCTCGGTCAGGAGTTTCACGACAAAGTCAAATTCCTGGTCGAACTCGGCTTCGGCTCGAAAGAGCCGATTAAAACAAGCGAAGGCACCTTCCATCCTCGCAAAATCCTCACAGCCATGATCGAGCAGTTTCCAAAGCCGGAAGGTGCCGGCGAAGATTGCGAGATCCTTAGAGTGGTGGTTACGGGCAAATCAAAAGGCGAGAATAAAACCATCACCATGGAAGCGCTGGCCAAAACCGATACCCGCCCGGGCGGATTCGGAGGAGCCGATATGAACACCGGTGTACCACCATCGATAGTGGCGCAAATGATAGTCGACAAAATGACCGCCGACTATAAAGGCGTGCTTCCTCCGGAAGTCTGCGTCAATCCTGACCATTTCTTCAAAGAGCTGGCCAAACGAAACATCATCGTCAGCCGCGACAAAAAACCGGTTTGCGACAAAGTTTCGGTTAGCTGATTCAAAAACAGATTAAACCCGAGCGGCGCTGAGTTCACTCAGCGTCGCTTTTAGACTTTCACTGTCGTTTATATTAAATACCCTGACCGACTCATCGATTTTCTTGACCAGTCCGGTGAGGACATTGCCTGGTCCTATCTCGACGAAAGTATCGGCACCATTCTCGATCATGAATTCCACCGACTCGTACCAGCGCACAGGACTGCGCATCTGCATATCGAGCTTTTCTTTTATCGAAGCCACTTCCTGACTGCCGCGGGCATCAAAGTTCTGAACCACTTCACAGGCAGGAGCTTTAAGTGCGCAAACAGAAAGTAAGTGCGAGAATTCGCTAGCGGCCTCTTCCATTAATGGCGAATGGAAAGCACCACCGACCGGCAAAGGAATCGCTTTGCCGCCTTCACCTTTGACCCTTGCCGAAGCAGCTTTAACCGCTTCAGGGCTGCCCGAAATCACGAGCTGTTGCCGCGAATTGAAATTGGCGAGCACCACAGTCGACTCAGCTTCCGACTTGCCTTCCGCCCTGAATTCGTCCGATACTGCCCGGGCGATCTTCTCGAGCACTTCCGGGTCCACTTTCAAAACAGCCGCCATAGCACCTTTGGGACAGGACTCCATCAATGATGCCCGCTTTTCGACCAGCTTCACCGCGTCTTCCATGTCCAGAGCCCCGACTGCAGCAAGCGCGGTAATTTCGCCCAGGCTGTGACCGGCGACAAAGTCGGGCTTGGGTCCATTGAGGTTTTGATAACAGCTCCAGGCAGCTAGCGACGCTGCCATTATCGTGGGCTGGGTGTTCACTGTCCGTTTGAGCTCATCTTGCGGTCCTTCGAAACATAGTTGACTCAAAGACCTGCCGGCATACTGATCTAGCTTTGCGAAAGTCTCTTTGGCTTCCTCATAGCTCTCATAGAGATCGAGCCCCATTCCCACCGACTGGGAACCCTGACCGGGAAACAAACAGACCAATTTACCCTTGCTAGCCATCAATCGACACTCCTATTTCTGAGCTTCCTAAACTTCCTGAACTTCCTGGGTTTCCCGGTTCTCTCTCACCTCTCCGGCATTCTCAGTTTTCTTATGCAGACGCCTTTGATCTCTGGCGGTCCATTTGACTATGGCCGAAGCCCAGGTCAAACCGGCACCGAATCCCACCAGGCAGATAGTGGAAGGCACTCGAATCTGGTCTCTTTGAATGGCCTGCCAGAGAGCCAGAGGAATCGATGCAGCAGAGGTATTGCCCATCTCATCGACATTGGTGACAAGTTGCTCCGCCGACATGCCAAGGCGTTCGGCAGCCGACTTGATGATTCGGATATTGGCCTGGTGCGGAACTAAAAAGTCCACATCTTCTACCGTAATGCCGGCGTTCTCACAAGCAGTCTTCACCGCTTCGGGCACTCTTTGCACTGCGAAATTGTAGATTGCCTTACCGTTCATCTGCAGATAACGCTCCACCGCTCTGGGTGGCGTGGTGCCATTGTGGGGATAGGCTGTCCCCGTATTCGGTATCGAAAGGAGATGGGCTCCGGTGCCGTCCGCCCTCAAATATGTTGACAATATGCCAGTCTCGCCTTCTTCGTCAGCTTCCAGAACAAAGGCTCCGGCTCCGTCCCCGAACAAAATACAAGTATTTCTGTCTTCCCAATCGAGGAAACGAGAGTGAATGTCGGCGCCAATTACAAGAACTCTTTTATAGGTACCGGACCCGATAAACTGATGGGCGACCGAAAGGGCGTAGACTATACCGGTGCAAGCCGCCTCCAGATCAAAGGCAGCGGCATTAACAGCTCCGATTGCTCCCTGAACCTTGCAGGCAGTAGAAGGATAAAGATCATCCGGGGTTGAAGTAGCTACAATAATCAGATCGATGGTATCGGCCTCGATACCGGCAAATCCAAGAGCATCCCTTGCCGCCTCGATAGCCAGCCCGGAGGTCGTCTCGGTATCAAGAGCGATGCGGCGTTCTTTTATACCGGTCCTGGTGGTAATCCACTCATCAGAAGTATCTACCAATCGGGTCAGGTCGCTATTCTTTACAACGGATGCCGGAAGACCGGCGCCGACACCGATAATTCTTGCACCAACCGGAAATTTCACTTAACACTACCTGCAGTGCTCAAGCTGAGCGTGGTCTCGATCCGGCTCACTATGTTGGCGAGCACCATATCCTTTGCCACTCGAATAGCATTCTTGATTGCGGTGTGTCGGGAGCCGCCGTGGGCTATAACACAAACACCTTTTACGCCGACCAGTAGTGCACCACCGGCAACGTTCGGATCTACTCGGGCTTTCATAGCCTTGATCGCCGACTCGGCCAGTACACCGGCAATCTTGCCCCGGACCGAACTCATCAACTCCTGACGAAGCATGAAGCCGACCATTCTGGCGATGCCTTCGGCGGTCTTCAAGGAGACATTGCCGGTAAATCCATCGGTAACAACCACGTCGACCTTGCCCATCGGATAATCTCGTCCTTCGACAAACCCGATGAAATTAATCAGATCGGTCTGGGAGAACATCCGATGAACCTCTTTGACCAGCTCGGTCCCCTTGGTATCTTCGGTACCGATATTGAGAACTCCTACCTTCGGATTCTCGATATTATGCAAACCTTTAGCAAGAATAGAACCCATCAAGCCGAACTGGAAAAGCTGATTGGCGGTGCATTCCACATTGGCTCCCACATCCAGCATAATGCAGCGCTGGGGATGAATAGTCGGCATGGTGCAGGCGATGGCAGCCCGCTCTACATTGGCAATTCTGCCAAGACCCAATTGGGCGGCACCGGCAGCGGCTCCGGTCGAACCGGCGGCCACGAGAGCATCGGCAGCGCCTTCGGCAACCTGCCTCGTGGCCACGACAATAGAAGCGTTTCTTTTCTTGAGCAACGCGCGGCTGGGTTTCTCTCCCATGTCCACCACTTCGCTGGCGTGGATGATACTGATATTGAGCGACTCAGGGTCTCTGCCGTCCATGAGCTTGCGAACGTTAGGACGGCGAAATTCAGCCAGCACAGCTTCTTCTGGACCAACTAACTGTATGGCGACACCGTACTCCATAGCTGCAAGCACAGCACCATGGACGACCTCTCTGGGGGCATAATCACCACCCATGGCGTCTATGGCAATTCGAATCATGAGCGCTCTAAGCTCCGCAATTGAAAGTTAACCCGACCCCGTGAGACTGGCGTTTTTTAGAATATAGCGTCTCTTTTGAATGCAGGGCGCCCCCGGTAATATTCACACTCGGGGCAGATTCGGTGAGGTTGTGCGTTGGCTCCACAGTTGGAGCACTTGGAGAGGGTTACTTCACCGGCTTTCCAGCCAGCTCTTCTCTGATGCTGTTTTTGATGGGATGTTTTCTTCTTAGGGCAAGCCATTCTGAGTTGGTCCTCCAAACGAGTCGGACTGTATATTATCTACGAATTTTCTCCAGATTCCTGCTTATGCAACAGAGTCTTTAAATTCTTCCATCTGGGATCTATTTCACCTTTGTCGACACGAGCCGGGGTGTTATCGCCTGAATCACTTACACAGTCAGACTCAGGAGCATCCGGACAACCAGGACAATCCTCTCCGCAGCGACAAAAAACCGGTGCTGCTAACGTTACAGCTTGATACACAACATCGTCGATGTCAAGACATCCGTCAGCCGGTAGGGCTTCGAAGAAGTCGTCTTTCAGCAATTCCTTCTCCCGGGGGGCATTCTCTTCCTCCCGAGGATCTAAATACGCGAATTGTTCATCGATGTCGACGGTCAGAGCCTGAAAGTAAGGGCGCAGACAAACATGGCAAGAGAGCTTGAGCAAAGTACTGACCGTCCCCAACAGTCGGATACCGCCCACACTGGATGATACGAGCAACTCACCGACCACGGGCTTGACCGCCCCTTCCACGGTGAGATTCTCATTGAAACCGAAGCGCAAACGTCGTTGCGGCAGCGAATTCAACTCGTGAAGGTTAATCTTCAATTAGCTTGCTGCTCCTCCCGATCTATGTTCGGATCGATTTTCAGATCAATGT
>CAZCBH010000003.1:154061-173687 GCA_964496875.1 uncultured Candidatus Obscuribacterales bacterium
ATGTTCGGATCGATTTTCAGATCAATGTCCGGATCAATATCATCAAGTTAATATTGTCGGGTCTACACGGATCCTCCTCGGCAGAAACCTCGGAAAAGATTCGGATCTAAGCACTGGACCGGTTATATTAACAGTCGGCAGGCAAAATATTACCACAGCATAGGAAATAGAGATTCCATGGGGAAAACGCTATCCCTGAAAGCAGACTGGCTCTTGCCGGTCACCGGTCCTCCTGTTAAAAACGGGGAGTTACTGATTGCCGACGGGAAGATAACAGCATGCCGCTCCCGGGGAAAGATTAAGAGTTCTTCAGGGACCATTGTTATTCCAGGCTTGATCAACTTACACAGTCACCTCGATTATTCCGAGGCTCCGTTTCTGAAAAACGCACCACTTTTCGATTGGATCGAAAGCCTGGTAGCTACCACCCGCAAATGGAGCAGGGAAGATTTCGAGCGTTCGGCAGCAAAAGGAGCAAAGGAAGCCATTCTCAGTGGAACAACTTTTCTGGTAGACAGCTCTTACACCGGTCAGAGTGCCCTGGCTATGCAGCGGGTCGGTCTCAAAGGCATTGTCGGACTCGAACTTTTCGGAGTGGACGAAGCCTCTGCCTCGCAGGTTTTCGCGCACTGGCTAAAGCGCCTGGAAGACCTGGAACAGGAACTGCAAAAATTGCAAGAGCTATCCGGATCAACCAGGAGCTCAGGCGCCTTACCTATCGAGTTGACGATATCGCCACACTCACTATATACAGTATCACCGGAATTATTCCGCCTGGCCATTACCTGGGCGAAAGAACGACAAAAATTCGTTCTCACTCATCTGGCCGAATCTCCGCAAGAACTCGCCTGGACGGATACCGGTCACAGCCGCCTGGACAGCTACTTGAGAACAGTGCTGCCGGGACCAGCGGAGGAAGCAGCCAAAAGAGAGCAAATAATCGAAAAAATCTCCTGGAGAGGCCGGGGTCGAAGCCCGGTGCAGAGCCTGGAAGCCGAAGGCTGCATCAGTGATAAATTCATCGCAGCCCATTGCGTCCACCTCGGTCCGGGTGATTTGAATCTATTAACTCGCGCCGGGGTTTCTATAGCGCATTGCCCCCGGAGCAACCGCAATCTGGAAAATGGCAGAGCCCCCCTGGAACACTTTCTCGAAAAGGGACTGAAGACAGGTCTTGGTACAGATAGCCTCGCTTCCACCGAATCGCTCTCCATGCTGGATGAAGCGAAAGCACTGGTGCAGCTTCTGACCGAAGCGGGCATCTTTGCAAGAACCGAAGCGCTGGAGCTGGCACTCAGACTGATAACTATTGATGCGGCATGTGCAGTCGGTGCAGCAGATCGAATAGGCTCTCTTGCGCCCGGTAAGCTTGCCGACCTGGTCGTTCTGGAACGCTCTCTTGAAGACGGAGAGGATGACAACCAGGAAGCAGATGGGGACAAAGTTCTAGACGCTCTTTTTAAAGGGGCTTACCGGGTCAGGGATGTCTATGTGGAAGGCCGGACTGTTGTCAAAAACGGTACCCTCGAGAATCTGGCGCAAAAAGTGGCAGGCTGACCGGGGTTTCATTTATACTAGTTTCGACTTACCCGGCAGCGGGAAAAGAAGCAATAGAACCTAGTCATTTCCAAATTTTCTAAGGAAGGGTAGATACACCAATGGGCGGGGTCGGAAGAACTGATCACATCTGTAGCGGTAGGACCTGCATGTTTTGCAGAGTTCTCGACAACCCAAACCAGGCTAAAGCAGCCGGGGCCAGGTCTTTCATGGACAGCCAGGTTATAGAGCGGGTCAAAGAACTGGAGCAGCGATCATTGCTGACTTCCACCGAACAGAGCCTCGCTGCGGTCAAGGGCGAAGAGATAGAGCGCCTGGCGCTTCTCGACAGCCTCACCGACCTTTACAACCACAGAACTTTCACCAAAGAGATCAAAGACGAACTGAAGCGGGCAAAGCGCTATAAAAGACCGGTAGCTCTATGCATGGTCGCAATCGATGGCTTCAAGGACGTGGTCAAACAATATGGAGCCCTCACTTCCGATGCCGTCATCAAAGTGGTGGCAGATGTTTTGAAAGGCGCAATCCGAGACGTCGATATTCCGGCTCGTTACAGCGCCGAAGAGTTTGCACTGATTTTCCCGGAGACCAACGCTTCCGGGGCGGCCATAGTCGCAGAGAGAATCAGACAGAGGGTGGCGACCCAGTCAATCACGCACAATTGGCACAATCTCAAAGTAACAGCCAGTGTCGGTCTGGCTGCGTTTCCAGCCCACGCCCGCGAGCACGACGAACTGATTGAAAAGGGCATTCGCGCTCTGGAAATTGCCATGCAAAAGGGCGGGGATAGAGTCTCTACTGCCTGACTTCTCAATTAAAAAAAGAAAAGCGGATTTTTTCCTAGACCCGCCTTGCCGAATCGCTATCGAACACACCGCGACCGCATAGCTTTTTGACCGCAATTCAATATATGCGGCTGGTTCTGATTTTACTAAAATGAGTCAAAATGACCCGAGATGAAAGGGATTTAGGCCACATCCTTTACCATTACCTGTGTTCTGCGCTTGCACGGGTTAGAATGAGCTTCTGAAAAATACAGAGGTTATTCATAGTCATGGCGGGGAACTGGCAAATTATGTCCTGGATAAGTGGGCTTTTCAAAGATTGGAAGCCGCTTGCCGTAGTAGGAGTTTTGATCTGGTCCTTGACCACACTCTTTCAGGTCCGCTCCAAATCTGCGGTCGATGACTGGATTTATCTATCCAAGCTGCCTCCTCAAGAGCTCAGCATCACCGTGCAACAGAGAATGATCACCAATCCTCGCTTCAAAGAGATGAACGACTACGCCCGGGAAGACTTGCAGAAGTCCATTTATGACAAAGCCCTGACCGGAAATACCCTGCAAAAAATCACCGACTTCAAAATGCCCTTCGGCAGCAAGAAGGTCTATACCGTCTTTACCAACCTGAGACTGGGTCTGGATTTAAGAGGGGGCTCCCAGCTTCTTCTGCGGGCAGACCCTTCTCCTCTGGTGCCGGAGATAACACCGGAAGTGATGCGCGGCGTCGAAACCGTTATCAACAACCGGATCAACAGCCTCGGCGTGTCAGAGACAATTGTCCAGCGAGCCGGTCGTGATCGACTGATTGTAGAGATGCCCGGTATCAAAGACCCCCAGCAGGCTAAAGATAGAATCGGTACCACCGCCATGCTCGAATTCAAAGAGCTAGCCTATACCGAAGAAGGCATGCCGGTTTTCGACGAAGAAGGCAAGCCGGTCTGGAAAGATGTCGGTTTGACCGGTGCCGATTTCAAAAGAGCGCAGGCAACTCCGATGGTGGGCGGTGGCACATGGAAGGTCGGCTTCGAGTTCAAGCCGGAAGGCGCCAAGAAATTCGGCCAGCTGACCAAGCGCCTGGTCGGCAAACAGATAGGTATTTTTCTCGATGGAGAGCCCACCGACCGCGGTGCCGACGGCAGACCGCTGCCTTTCAGGGAGTATCGCGGGGTCAATGTACGTGAGCCCATTACCGGAGGCACCGGTGAAATAACCGGCAGCTTCACCAAAGAGCAGGCTGTGGATCTATCATTGAAACTCAATGCCGGCGCCCTTCCTGTACCGGTGAGCATTCTCGAAGAGAGAACCGTGGGTGCGACCCTTGGTCAGGATTCAATCAACAAAAGTCTTGTAGCCGGTTTGATCGGCATAGCCACAGTGATGGTCTTCATGGTTATCGTCTACGGCTGGAGCGGACTTGTGGCGGACATCGCCCTGATTCTCTACACCATAGCCACCCTGGCGATATTCCAGGCGATACCAGTGACTCTGACACTGGCCGGTATTGCAGGCTTCATCCTCTCGGTCGGTATGGCGGTGGATGCGAACATTCTGATCTTCGAAAGAACGAAAGAAGAGCTGACATCGGGCCGCTCATTGCACTCGGCGATTGAAATAGGCTTCAGCAAAGCATTCTCGGCGATTCTCGACAGCAACGCCAACAGCCTTATCGCCTGCGCTGTTTTGATGATGTTCGGAACCTCTATCGTCAAAGGTTTCGCCGTAACCCTTGCCATCGGTGTGGCGGTTTCAATGTTCACTGCGATTTCAGCCACCAGAACCATGTTGCATCTGGTACCGAGACAACTTGGTCTCTTCGGACACAAATATGACCGCAAAGGATCCAGGCTCAAGAGCAAGGAGGCAGTGTGAAAGGTATTAATGTTGACATAGTCAAATACCGCAAGTGGTGGTTCGGTATTTCGCTCCTGCTGACGCTTCCTGGTCTGGTCGGAATCATCTGGTCCTGTGCCGTTTTCGGATCGCCGTTGAAACCCGGCATCGATTTTACCGGAGGCTCCATTTTGCAGTACCAGTTCGACAAACCGGTCGAGCTCGATAAAGTCAGAAACGTCCTGGAAGAGACCGGACTTACCGGCTCTCAGGTGCAGCAAGCCTTCATCTCCGGAGAAGAGGTGATTGTCATGCGCACCAAAGCGCTCGATGATGAGAAACAGAAACGCGGTCTGGACGAAACGCTGACAAAAGAGATAGGACACTTCAAGCCGCTTTCGGTGGACAAGGTCACGGCAACGATTGGACCAGAGCTGCTCACTAACGGACTTATTGCTCTTTTCCTCACCCTGGGTATGATGATCGCCTATATCTCATGGCGCTATATGTTCGACTATGCGTTCTGTGCCATCGTCGCCCTGTTTCACGATGTGATTGTGCTCTGCGGAATCTATGCGGTGATGGGGCTGTGGATAGGAACGGAAGTAGACAGCCTTTTCATCAGTGCTGTTCTGACAGTAATTGGATTTTCCGTGCACGATACCATCGTCGTGTTTGATCGAATCAGAGAGAATGCCAAGTTCGTCGGTAGCAAAGTGAAGAACAAAGAGACCGGAGAGGAGCACAAAAAGACCTTTGGTGATGTGGCGAACGACAGTGTCAATCAGACCCTGACTCGTTCGATTTATACCTCTTTAACCGTGGTATTCACCCTGGCAGCGCTTTATTTCCTGGGTGGAGTGACAACCAGAGATTTCGTTCTGGCGATGCTCATCGGTGTGATTTCGGGGACCTATTCTTCTATCTTCAACGCGAGCTGCCTGCTTGTCTACTGGAGAGAAAAGAAACAGACAGCCAGGGTGCAACCGGCCAAAGCCTGATTCGACAACTTTAAATTGGATTTAGGTTTCGCTTCATTCTCGCGGCTTACAATGATAAGGTTTATCTGTACGAGTATAGGATGAAAGTCGATGGCAGAAGCCGATAGTTCGAAGCAGGATCAGGACTTTTTGACAGAAGAAGAGAAGTGGGACATCCTGACCCGTCCGGAGAAGCTCGGGGAGATCCTCTTGAAACATGGAAAGCTCACAGTTAATCAGCTCGAAGATCTAATCAACGAGCAGGAGAAGAGCGGCAGACCCCTTGGCGAAATTTTGTTGTCCAAAGGTTTGATGTCCAGGAGCGAGCTTCTGACCGCACTGGACTGGCAGCATAAAGCGGACAAAGTGATCATCGATTCGCTGACTGAATTGATAAATAATCCGAACAAGTCAAAAGAATAGAAGTTGTCGTCCCAGCCAAAATTCAAATCGAAAGTAGCTGTTGTTACAGGCGCCGGCTCCGGCATAGGGAGAGCTACCGCGTTAGCTTTTGCCAGGGAAGGAGCCTTCGTGGTGGCTGTAGATGTGAACGCTGGGGCGCTGGAATCGCTGGAAAAAGAACTCGGTCCGATCGCAGATAGCGCCCGGGGATTTCTTGCAATCGAAGGAGATATCGCCCAAGAAGAGACTGGTAAAAGGATAAAGAAACAAGCAGTCGATAAATTTGGCACAATCAGTTTTCTTTTCAACAATGCCGGTACTGAGTTTGTGGCGCCGTTACTGGAAACTTCAGTAACCGAGTGGAATCGTGTCATCGAAACAAACTTGAGAGGCACTTTCCTGGTCACGAAAGCCTGTCTCGAAGTTATGGTGAACAACCGCTTCGGCGTGGTGATTAACAACGCCTCCGATGCTGGCATACGAGGACTTAGATTGAATGCTGCATACAGCACATCAAAGGCTGGCATTGTGCATCTGACCCGGTCCATCGCCATGGACTACGCCAACCTTGGTGTACGGTCGAATTGTATTTGTCCGGGCTGTATAAAAACCCCTTTGTGTGAAAGGTTCAACGAAGAGGTCGGCAGTCGAGAGGGTATCAGTGGTAAAGAAGCGCTGAACAAATTTGTTATGGCTAACATTCCTATGGAGCGGGTGGGTTTGCCAGAGGAAGTTGCATCTGTTGTGCTTTTTCTTGCCTCGGACCAAGCCAGTTACATAACCGGCGCAGTGATACCAATAGACGGCGGACTAACCGCCGGAATGAACTGAACTGAACTGAACTGAACTGAACTGAATTGAATGATCTCAACCAAGCAGATCTAGATAGTTCCGCAAACATTCCTTTAAGTCCGGCTTCTCTTCTCTATTTTCAAGACTACTCAAGCGCGACACATCGCCGGAGCGAAAAACCGCCCAAGCTGCATGCTCCCGAAGCATTTCATCATCCGTGCGGCAAGCAAAATCAAATACCGATTGCTTGACTGATTCGACTTCAGAAGAAGTAACTCCCTGCCAGCGCGAGGACCCATTCACAATCTCAGCAAACTGATTACCGAGGACCACCAAGGCATTTCGAATAATGCCTCGCCTTCCGGGACGCCTAAGCGCAGTTGTGCCGAATTTCTTCTGAAACACCTCCTCGCTACCTATCGCCAGTGTCTCGACTAGGTCAAGATAATGTCCAGCCCCTGACTGAGGTTCAAATTCAACCCAGGGTGTCCTGACAGGTCGCTGGTTGTATGGACATACTTCCTGACAGACGTCACACCCGAATACCCAGTCCCCCATTCTTTCCCGCAGTTCAAGTGGGATACCGTCTCGATTTTCAATCGTCAAATATGAAATACAGCGATTCGAATCGACAACGCCCGGTTCTACTATGGCTTCAGTGGGGCAGTCGACACCACATCTAAAACACTTTCCGCAAGTTCCCTGATAAGGACCATCAGCATCCAACTCAATATCGAGGAAAAGTTCTCCGATAAAAGAATAGGAGCCTGCAAGTTCAGGCATTATCAAAAGAGAATTCTTGCCTATGAATCCCAGTCCATGGCGATCTGCGTATGCTTGTTCGAAGAATGGATAGCTGTCGATAAAAGGCTTTCCAAGAACTGAACAATTCAACTCGACCGCGATTTTGTCCCTCAACTCTCTCATCTTTCGGCGAAAGACGGCATGATAATCCAGACCCACGGCATAACCAGCAACAGCTCCCTGGAATGGCTCGATTGCAGGTCGCTCAGAATAATAGCTAACCGAAGCCAGAACTGCCGATTTGCTTCCCTCAAAAAAATATCCGGGCTGCATTCTGCGGCTGAGGTTCTTTTGCATATAGCTCATAGAAGCTGCAAAACCATTTTCAATCCAAGATAGATATCGGTCTTCTTGATCCTTGAGCGGTTGCATACTACCAATGGCGACATGATGAAAACCCAGCTCATGTGCGATTTCTATTACTACTGACTTCTTGTTAATAGTCACAATACCTGGAATTTCAGCTAGCACTTCTCGACCCGGAATTTAAACTGTTAACACTTTAAATTTCAAGGCGATAGTAAAAATTTTTCCTGCAAAATTGAACTAAACCTCCCCTTACTTCGTAGAAACAATGGAAGAGGAAAAGGAGGCCAGCCGCTCATGAACCGCAAACCCTCAGAATTTAAAAATGATGAGACTGAAAAAAATCTTTTATCCGTGTGGAATGCATTTGAGAAAGAATTTCCCACAGATGATCAATGCTGGCAAGAGATATACAGCCGCCTGCAGCGCATCGGCTGCCATGAATGCGGCTCTGAGAAATTGAGTGCGACAAGCAACTGCAGGACCATGCGCTGCAATAACTGCAGTAGCTTTGTCTGGATAACCGCAGGAACTTTTTTCAACCGAATAAGAAAACCCAGAGCATGGTTAGCAGCACTCTATCTCCTGGAAGAAGGAATCTCTATTAGCGCCCACAGATTTCATCAACTGGTAGATATCAGCGCGACAGGCGCTGCTCAAATCTTCAAGAAGATCTCTCTTGTAATCTCCAATCTAGCTCTAATTCCGAAAGACTACAGCGAAATCGAATCTCCTGGATTTGCCCCCGTGCTTGTGAGAAGGAGCAAAGAGACTGACGCCTGGCAGCATCCCTCTATCTTCGAAAGAACTTCTATCGATTCCCGGATGATATCTCCGAAAATGCCCTTCGCTGACTGCAATGCGAAAAACGTATTCGATACATTCCTGACGACCAATTCACAACTTGCTATATATCACTACCTTGCTGAAAGCTCTGCCGATTCGGCACGCTCGGCTCACATAGACGAACTTTGTGCTCACATCGGTCTCACTGCCGGAGATGCAAGCGCCGCTATAACGTTTATGGAAATTGAGGGAATACTAGAAAGACTGCCCGGAGAGCGATTCAGAATCAAAACTGCAACCTCCATCGGGCCCAGACTAAACAATCAAAATCGTGGCAGCGGGAGAAACGACGCTAACCCGCACGCTCCTTCTCGGTTCATAGAATACACAAAAGCAATCTTTCATGGAATCAGCCGCAGATATCTGCAACTCTATCTAATTCTATTCTGGATCAGATTGGATAGGAAACGCTGGTCAAAAGGCAAATTAAGGAACATCTGCATAAACTCACCATTTATTCACGATGAAGAGCTCAATAGCTTCGTATCTCCATTCATGGTAACAATCGTAAACGAATAAGCTTTCAAAACCGTTCTGAATAGTAGCCTTTACTGTATATTCACTTCCTCGGCTAAGAACAGAAACAATGACGCTAGACCACAGCAAACCAGGCACCGGAATAGAGCAGGATACTTTTACACTGGAAGACCTCAGATATGACCTTCCGGAAGAACTCATAGCCCAGGAACCCCTGGCCGTGCGCCATGAATCGAAACTCCTGGTTTTAGACAGAGCGATGTCTGAGATCCACCACAGCCGGTTCTCAGACATCGCCAGTTATTTGAATCCCGGAGACCTGCTGATAGTAAACGATACCAGGGTTCTGCCAGCGAGACTGCTAGCCAGGCGGCGTAGCGGTGGAGAGGTCCGTATTCAACTGATCAAAGCTTGCACCAGAAACAATCATCTCTGGGAAGCTATGGGCATGCCTCTGCGTCGGATCAAACCTGGTGAGTATCTCCACATAGAAACTCCCGAAGAATCCGGTACCGGCCCGGTACAAAAGACAGTCAAAGAGATATTGATCGAAGAGATTATCGAAGATGCAGACGGTTACAAAAGACTGATTATCAATTTCCTGACAAATGAGAATATGAGATCTATTCTTTCTAAAGCAGGACACGCCCCGTTGCCGCCCTACATCCGAAGAGAGCTTGGTCCGGCAGATCATGACCTGGACGAAAAACGAAAAGAAGACCTCTCAAGATATCAAACTATTTTCGCCAGCGCACCAGGTGCAGTGGCAGCACCGACTGCGGGATTGCATTTTTCGGAAACCGTATTTGATTCTTTGAGAGCTAAGGGCATAAACGTCGAACATATAACCCTTCATGTCGGGGCCGGCACTTTTAAACCAATAACCAGCTCCATTGAAGAGCACTCGGTGGAGGCGGAACTTTATTCAATTAAAGAGAGCACTGCCTCAAAGATAAACCAGGTCAAAGCCAGCGGCAAAAAAGTGATCGCTGTCGGTACGACAAGTATGAGAGCGCTGGAGTCATCCGCTGAAGGCGGCGCCATTCGCCCCTGCCAGAACCGGGAGACGAACCTGTTTATAAAGCCCGGTCACCAGTTTAAACTCGTCGATTCCATGGTGACAAACTTCCATTTGAGCGGTTCGAGCCTTCTGGTACTGGTGGCAACCTTTGCCGGCAAAGAGCAAATTCGCAAGGCCTATAAAGAGGCGATTGCGCAAAAATATCGGTTTTACAGCTATGGTGATGCCATGCTAATTCTCTAGCAGTTCAAACCGGACAGAAAGCTGTACCGTTGCCGCCCTTCTCCAGCACCATATCTGTCGCCAGATCGGCTTTGGCAATCAACTCTCCTGCATCGGAACCTATTCCGGGGAAATAAGCGATTCCGATACTGCCTTCCACATAGAGCTTGTGCCAGCGATACTCTACCGGGGTCACTTCGATCTTCTTCCTGATTCTCTCAGCGAGAATAGCCGCTCCACTTCCCGGAGTCTCCGGAAGCATCAAAACAAATTTGTTGTTTCCGTAACGAGCCACCATATCCACTTCCTGCCTAGTGAGGTCGATCAACATATCGGCCACCGTTGTCACCGCCAGATCAAGAGCAGTGACTCCATAGGACTCTTCGATTTTGTCGAAACCTTCTATTGCCACGATCATCACCGAAACAGCCCGATTATATCGCTTGGAGCGCTTTATCTCGCGCTCTAAGCGGCGTACTAAATAACGGAAATTGTAAGCCTGAGTACCGTCGTCATAAAAAGCGATACGGATGACATCATCGTGGCTCAGAATAGTTTTCTTACGCGGCTCCGGACTGGAGAACATTGTCTGCTGCCGGGGTTTGTTCAACTCTTCCAGAGCGGCAATATGATCTTGGTTGATAGACGTGTTTCTAAGATCGCTCAGTCGGCGGTGAAACACATTATCCTTTGCGATCCCATCAATCCATTTTTCATCATTCGACATATAGGCGATTTCGAGACTTCTCAGAAAAGAACTAATACCTTTGCAATATATAGCTAAACTTACGCCAAATTGTCAATTTTCAAACCTCTTTTCCCGCCTGTCCAGCAGATAAAGTCTCAACAAGTTGAGACCTTCGTTTGCCGTCCGGTATCGAATCTCCGACCGGCTCGATTTACTGCCCAGACGCAGCTCTTTTGTATCCGTCCCCTGGCTGCTATCAATCCCCAGGTAGACCAAGCCTACAGGTTTCTCCTCCGAGCCGCCCCCGGGTCCGGCGACTCCGGTAATTGAAAGACCGATATCCGCCCCGGTCTTGCGTCGTACCCCCTGGGCCATCGCCCTGGCACAAGCCTCGCTGACAGCACCCTCGTGATCCAGGACTGCCGCGGGCACCTGCAGCTCTTTCATCTTCGCTTCATTAGAGTAAGTAATCAGATTCAGACCGATATAGTCGGAGGAACCGGGTACATCGGTCAATCGGGTACTAACCAGACCACCGGTACAGGACTCCGCCAGTGCCACGGTCAGTTTACTGCGCCTCAACAACTCGCCGACAACCGACTCCAGGGAGTCATCATCCCTACCATAACAGAGAGAGCCGCTTTCAGAGAGGATCTGATTCACAACCGGCTTCACCAGTCTTTCCGCCTCCTCCCGGCTGGACGCTTTGGCTGTTACCCTCAGACGACACTCACCCCGCCCCGCATATGGCGCCACGGTAGGATTCTTGCCTTCCAGCAGGGAGGCATACTTCTCAGCCAGGCTAGACTCACCAATGCCAATGTGCTTCAACTCTACCGAATAGATTGTCTCACCAACCACCTGCTCGGACAAAAAGCCTGCCACGGTCTCCTTCCACATCGCTCGCAGCTCGTGGGGAACCCCGGGGAATGTGATAATAGTGCTGGTGCCAGTTTCCTGACCCTGTCCGGATATCAGTCCGTCGGCTATAAGCTTCGCCCGATCCAGCTGCCAGATTATGCCCGGCGCCGTACCTCGAGGGTTCGGCAAGATATTCGCTCCCACAGGTCGCATGGCCTGCTTGTTGTTAGAAAGCGGCATTTTATAACCCCGCCCGGCAAAGAACTCTTTCAACTCAGCCAGCAAAGCCTCGTCCATTTTCAGCTCACTACCAAAAGCGTCGGCTATGCACTCCATGGTCAAATCGTCGGCTGTGGGACCCAGTCCTCCGGAAGTGATCACGATATCTGAACGAGAGACGGCCTGCTTGAGACAGGCGATGATACGCTCGGGATTGTCACCTACGGTGGTGTGAAAAAAACAGTTTATACCAAGACGTGCAAGCTCTTCGCTGAGAAAGCGACTATTGGTATCGGTTATCTGCCCCAGCAGGATCTCCGTGCCGATGGCAATAATCTCAGCCGATTGCATGAAGCCAACTAAACTTAAGCAAACAGGAGGTTGTAGTTGTTCAAATCCGTTCCCGGAAGAAGCATGCCATGACCACCACTGGGCTCAGCAGGCACCGCATTGGGATCCTGGGTGCTGTGGGCATAGAGCGCATAGAGACCTATGCCGAAAACTGACATCGCGAAACACACGAAGAAAAAGGTCAACCAAGTTCTGCTTGGATCGTGATGTTCCGAACTGCTCATTTCAAAACTCCTATCATTATTTGGATAGTCTATCCGTCCGTATCCGTCAATACTAAGTCTGCTCCAGACAGTATAGGACTATTGACGCCGATTAGGCACAGGCGATTAATCGGATGCAAGGTTATTGTTTCCTAATATCCGGTGTCAAGAACAGACCCCTTTCAAACCGGCAGTTTTCAAGACACCATCAAAAACCGGACATTTCTTTGAGCAGATTCATGCAGACATTGATGTCGTACTTTTTCTCATCGTCCAGTTGTACAGCGTAAAGAAGCAGAATCTTCTCTTTCTCGGGCGAAATCATGCAAGCCACCAGGCCCATATGCTTCTCGTCTTTAGGATCTTCCACCTCGCCTATGATGTAGGGCATGGTAGCCCCCTGAAAAGTCCAGCTTCCTCTTGATACCGGCTTGGTGAACTTGCCTGAGAAACCATGAGTATTCAGACCGATTCGATAAGCACTATCCAACAATTCTTCGGTCTCTCCTTTGCCTCTGCAAGAGAAGAAGAGAATTTGCTGTTTTCCTTTGACCTCGACTCTCTTGTCTTCTCTTTCTTTCTCTTCCCTCTCGTCTTTGCTTTCCATTCCGTCCTTGTCGCTCTTCTTGGTTACGCTGCCGGATTCAGGTTCACCTGCTGCGTAATCAACTCCGACGAATTTCAGGTTAGTAGTCCAGAAAAGATCGAGATCGGCACCAAAAACATACTCATATCCTGCCGGCAGCGGATCGGGGAAACCGGCGATTCCACTGGCGACTTTCTTGATATAGGGCGCCTCTTGAGAGTGCTCGAAGGTCGCTTTGAAGGCCATCGCTCCGGAGACGATACCGTATATGGAGCCGACAAACATCAGACTGACCATCAAAATCAGCAGTCGTGACCACTGGGGCAGCGGTTTTCGTACAGCCGGTGTTTCCATACTAGTCGAGATGCAGCCTTTTTTTATACGACCAGATAGTGTTGGCAAGAAGTTGCGCCACAGTCATCGGACCCACTCCGCCGGGGACCGGCGAAATCTTTCCAGCCACCTCCGAAGCACTGTCGAATTCGACATCACCAGTAATTCTAGAGCCACCATCTTCGCTCTTGTGATAGTGGATACCGACGTCGACCACCACGGCACCGGGCTTGATCCAGGAACCGGGCACAAATTCGGAGCGCCCTACTGCCACCACCAGAATATCCGCCTGCCTGACCACTTCATCGAGATTTTTTGTCCTGCTGTGACAGATAGTCACTGTGGCATTTCGCTCCAATAGAAGCAATGCAGCCGGCTTGCCCACCAGTTGTGAACGACCAATCACCACCGCCCGGGCACCTTCCAGGGGGACTTTATAAAAATCGAGCAGAGTAATGATCCCGGCAGGAGTACAGGGTCTCAAGCCGACCACACCGGCGGTCAGGCAGCCGAGATTGTAAGGATGAAGACCATCTGCATCTTTTTGGGGATCAATCTCTTCGAGAATCTTCTCTTCGCTGAGATGATCGGGAAGTGGGAGCTGCACCAAAATACCATCCACGGTATCAGACTGATTCAGCTCTTTGATACAGGCAAGCACCTGCTCTTCGGTGGCATCCTTTTCGAAGCGCCTCAAGAAGCTCTCTATGCCGACATTGGCGCAGGCTTTAATTTTGTTGCGCACGTACAATTCGCTGGCCGGATTGTCACCGACCAGGACCACAGCCAACCCCGGCGCTCGATGCCCGGCAGCCGAAAAAACTGCTACTTCTTTCTTCAAGTCGTTTCGCACAGACTTGGCTACTTCTTTTCCGTCCAGAATCTCAACCGCTTTAGTATTAGTCACCGCTCCAGCCCTCAATCAGGTTTGTTATCGAAGTGTTGAAAGGATCTTTGCCCATCCAGCTCTATCAATCGGTTGTCAGCAAGCCGGATTTGAGCTTGCGGGTCGGGCACGGTCGAATCTGTTTTCAAATCCACAGAATCCACAGATCCTATGACCCGGAAAGGATTATATTCTCCATAGCTCTCAAGAATCTTGTAAGAATCGTTGTCGATACAACCCACCACCTCATAATCCTCTCCACCGTAGAGTGCCCAGTCTAAAGGATCGAGCCCGGCAAGGCCAGCAATCTCGATGCATTCTTGATGAACTGGTACCTTTTCAGCCTCGATCGCAATCGAAACCCCGGAAGCGATTGCCAGTTGAATCACCGCATCGGCAAGCCCATCACTGGAATCTATTAAAGCGCCGCGGCCTTTACAGGCTCTCAAAAGAGCCCAGGCCTCACAAAGTCGGGGCTGCGGACGACAGTGCCGCTCAATAACATTAGAAGCCTGAGCACCACATTCTCCTTGCTCCAAAAGGAAAAGACCGGCGGCGCTGGCGCCAAAATCTCCCGTGCAGACGAGCAAGTCACCGGGCCTGGCACCACTCCTCAAAAGAACCCCCTGTTCGTGCACCTCTCCCAGCACGGTAATCGAAAGTGACAACACAGGACCTCCGGTGAGGTCACCGCCTGCCACCTCAACCCGAAAGGCTCGAGCACAATCGCTGATACCCTGATAAAGCTCAGCAAGTTCTCTCTCGGCAAGAGAAGCCGGTGCCGATATGCTGACCAGAATGTGACGCGGTCGTCCAGCCATTGCCGCGATATCACTGAGATTGACAGCCACGGCTTTCCAGCCGAGATCACGAAATGAGATGGAGCCGGTTCGAAAGTGAACGCAATCCACCAGAGTATCGACACTGGCAAGAGCCCCACCAGGCAATACGGCGCAATCATCGCCTATTCTCCTGGAGCCCGTCCAGTCCTTGATCTTCTCGATAAGCTCCTGTTCCTGGTTCTTTTTTAAACTATACACGGGAAATTCTTTTCGCTTCTTTGGTAAGTTTGGTTGCAAACAGATATAATGTTACAATCAGCCTCAAATCCGGGTGCCTAATTCCGTTAATAAGGTGACAGCATGAGCCCAATTGCCGAACTAATAATAAACCTGCTTCAACTATTCAATCTACTACTTTTGATCTGGTGTGTCTGTAGCTGGTTCCCCGCGATCAACTGGGGATCACAACCTTTCAAGCTGCTTGATGATATAGTCAGACCGGTTATCGCACCGTTTCGAAAAATAATCCCGCCGGTAGGAAACATTGATTTTTCGCCAATCGTTGCAATAATCTGTATTCAGTGGATAGGTGGAATTTTAGTAAAAGTTCTCCAATAAATAAATCGAGCGAATCGAGGAGTTATAGCCATATCGTGATGTTTACCCGACGTAACTCGCTGCTTGTCGGTAGATTGCTTTTTTCAATTACCTTCATTTTTATTCTTTTCACCCTGATGGCACCGGCTCCGGCAGAAGCCAGGCGGAAGAAGAAACACCCCTCGACCCAGGGCGCCGGTCCGCAAATCATAGCCAACCAGCCATGGCCGCCGGCAATCGCTCCGGACTTCATGGAGGTCTTGAAGCGGGATCGACTTTTGATTGCCAACAAATATGGTCGACTCTCCATTGTCGATTTCAAGAACGCAGGCAAGAAAAATACCGAACCGAAATTGCTTTCAGAGCTTACAGGCATCGGTAAAAAATTGGTTTCACTATCGAGCTACAAAACCAACACCTATTGCCTGGTGAACAAATCCTTGCGGGGAGAGACTGTCGAAACCCTACTCGGAACCGTCGACATCCGCCGCATGGAAGAACCATCGGTGGTATCGTCCCAGCCGATCACGGAGATGAGAGAAGGAAGACTGCTCAAAGCCAGGAATAATCTTATCCTCATCGCCGGGAAGTCGAAAAGCAACGAGAACGTCATCCTGGTAATCGACACTAGAAAGAAACGCGATCAAGGCGACAACCTGAACATCGTCTCCACCATAACAACTCAACTGCCTGTCACGGACCTGGATTTTGACGGCAGACAGCTAATTGCCCTTGGATCGGACGGCGACAAATCCATGGTCAGCTTCATAAATCTGACGAGCAAAACTTCGCCCCAATTAGACAAGAACCTCGATTTGCAAGGTGATTATCAACTTCTCTCCAGATACAAAAATTTGATCGTGCTTGGTGGAAGCGATAAGAACGGCAAGCCGGACGCTCGTTCTATCACCCTCAAGCCCGCTCCGGATGTGGTGGCGGGGGTCACTCTCAATCAGCTAGAAAAGATAACCTCCCTGGTGGTTACATCCAAAGAGGTGTTGGTCTCCGGACAGAGCAAACAGGGCTCTCGTCTGCTAAGCCTGAGCATCGACCCGCACGGCAATCTCCTCACCGCCACGGAGATAACCCGGAACACAGCCCGGCGCAAAGGTTCAGATAACAGCTGCCTGGTCACAGACGGCTCCACCCTTTTTCTGGCATCGGGATGGTCCGGCATCGAAACCCTGAAGCAAGTAAAAGGGGCCTGGCTTCCCCAATATCTCTATACGATTCCGCGGATGGGCGCCTCGGACATGGCCAGCTGGGGCAACTCTGCCGTGCTCTCAGCAGGAGAGTTGATTAAGTACGATCTCTCCGACCCGGAGAATCCTCGCATAGAGAGCAAAACGGCTATGACAACCCCGGTCAAAGAGATGGTCGGCGCCGGCAGTTTCATTCTCTGCCTGACCAAAGACGCTCTTCTTCTGAAAAAGATGGAGAAAATAGACCAGACCGTAGCCGAAGAAAAAATGGAAGGAAAAGGTCTGGCTTTCGACAAAGAACAGCACCGGGCCTATGTTATTCAGCCCTACGGCAAACTCACCCGGATTCATCCTTTCAAAGTGTATTCCGATAGCCTCGATGCCCAGCCCACGGTAGACGTTCCCGGGAATTACACCCGGATCAAAGTGATGAACGGCAAGATACTTTTGTTCGACCTCAATGACATCTGCCTGTGGGCTCTCGATGCCGCCGGCGGCAATGCTCGAAAGATAGGTGAACGCCATTTCGACAATTACGCGGTGCGCGATGCCTGGCTGCTCGACGAGCATATAGTAGCCACCACCGTCGATAAAAGCTCAAAAGGTTTCCTGCTTGTACTCTCGAACCAGGACGAAGGCTTGAATATAGTCGGCAACACGCCATTGCCCCATAACGGAACGGCTGTCTCGGCTAAAGGCAGCTGTGTGGCCACCATAGGCCAGAACGAAAAAGGCAAAGCCTTGCTCACCCTGGTAGACATAAAAAATCCTACCCAGCCACAACAGAAAGAGTCCTTTCCGGTTATCGAAGCAGCGGCCACGGTCTCGGTTCGCTCCAGGGTAACTCTGGTAGCCGGCAGAGGATTGGAAATCCTGGCAGTAGATACCGGCGCGAGCCCCGACAGCGAGCCGAGCAACTGACCTGGGGGAATTCCTGAATTTTTACCCGGCGCGTAATCAAGCGCTTTAATTTCGAGCAAAGATTTAGTCAATAGGGTAGAACTAGAGAAGAGATTTATTGACGGAGGAAGTCAAACTCATATGAGCTCTGCCAAAACCGAATCAAGAAAAACATTTCCCCGACTGTCGTCGAGCGCTTTCGAGCATCCCGCAGACCGGGCAGCCCTTGATGCCCTCAAGAAGATCCCGGTGCTGGATAAACTCTTCGCTCGCTTAATAGAGCTGGGCGCCGAAAGAATCTTCCGTATGCAGTTCCTGGGCAGAGCGGTGCATGTGACCCCCAAACAATGTCCACGCATCTATCAACTTTACAAAGAAGCGATCGAGATACTCGATGTCCAGGAGCCGGATCTGTTTCTCGTCTCTCATCCGCAACCCAACGCTGTCACCATAGGGGTCGAACGCCCCATGATAGTGCTCCATTCCTCCCTGGTGGATCTGCTCACCGAAGATGAATTGAGAGCGGTCCTCGGACACGAACTGGGTCATGTCAAAGCCGGCCATGTCCTCTATATGACCATCGCCTACGCTCTCAAGAACTTCTTCGAACAGCTCTTCGGAATGCGGGGCAGCCTGGCTCAAATAGGTCTGGTTGTGGCTTTATATGACTGGTCAAGAAAAGCGGAGCTCACCGCCGACCGGGCCGAACTTCTTGTCGCCCAGGACATAGACACCTGCATCCGCCTGCACATGAAGCTGTCCGGCGGATCCTGGAGCATCTACGAACAGATGGATAGCGCGGAATTTCTCAAGCAGGCGAACTCTTACGAAGATCTCGATTACAGCACAATAAACAAGTTCTACAAGATTCTCTGGGAACTCTGGCACACCCATCCGCTGCCGGTTTACCGGGCTCGCGAAATCAAAAACTGGTCAGAAGGCAAGCAATATAAAGAGATTCTAGAAGGACGCTATCCGACCACAGACCAGGAAATAGGTCTGCGCGAATGTCCGCACTGCGAAACACCAGTCAGCCCCTCATTCTTCTTCTGCCCGGACTGCGGCGGCAGCATCAGGGTCTAAAGCAATTTCGAAGGCAGTATCACCAGTGGTGCTGCCAAGAATTTCGTCCAGACTCTTCGCAATATTTTCACAGATCTGGTCGAGCGGCAGATTATCGTCGCCTTTTCCGAAAGGCTCTTCGATGCATTCCGCTATCAGCTCCAGCCCGACCAGAAAGTATGTGGTAATCAAATTGACCGGAACGGCCCAGAGCCCCAGTTCCGGCGTCACCAGCCAGGGATGAAAGATGAGATAAAGCCCTATACCCTGTCGCAGTACCGCTCGATAAGAAAGAGCAATAGGAGTTGAGCGAATACGCTCGCAGGCACCACAGATGTCCATTAGAGCCTTGATATGCGTATCGAGCTGCATCATCTCGAAGCCATCGATTCTATCCTTCTGACGCCAGCTCTTCAAAAGTCTATAGAGCTCCTGGCTAATAAACGCCGGAACATGCGCAGGGTCTTCGACGCGATTCTCAAAACCACTCAGCCTATTCAGATTAAGGCCGAATCTCAGATGTTCTTTTAAAGCGATTGCAAAACCGGCAAGGCAATCCCTCAAATGCCTGGCTTCAAGTGGATCGGGATTGACAAACGCATTGAATTTCAAAGCCAGATTGCGCGTATCGTTAACAAGCTGTCCCCAGAGCTTACGCCCTTCCCACCAGCGATCATAGGCCGAATTGGTCCTCAGAACCAGGAGTACACCGATAAGCAGACTGACGGCGATGCCACCGCCCTCGTCCATGGTGGGATGCTGGACAAAACGCTCCCGCGCCGACCAGTGGATAAGAAGGGTGTACAAGAACATGCCGAAAAGAGCTATGTAGATCTTGCGGGCTACAGGTACTTCGTGTATGCGAGTGAATACTTGTAACCAGCCTTTAGCCATTCTCAGTCTTCTTTACCGGAATCCTCTTCATCGTCGGGCTCCGG